>PANQ01000009.1 GCA_002707685.1 Porticoccus sp.
GGGTTTCAATCCACGCGCCCGTGATGGGCGCGACCGCCAGCGTCTCAAAAAACAGATCCTGGCTGTAAGTTTCAATCCACGCGCCCGTGATGGGCGCGACTTGACAGTCGATGCCCCTGTGTTGGAGTTAGCAGGTAAGTTTCAATCCACGCGCCCGTGATGGGCGCGACAAACCGACTCCGCGGGCAACCCGGACATTACGTTTGTTTCAATCCACGCGCCCGTGATGGGCGCGACTGGTTGCGGAGGGCGGAAAGGTCGGCATTGTTGAGTTTCAATCCACGCGCCCGTGATGGGCGCGACGTATGGCTCAACACCATGACGCCACCATCGCGGAGTTTCAATCCACGCGCCCGTGATGGGCGCGACTTTATATCGTTTTGTTATATCTCTTTGCCGGACAAGTTTCAATCCACGCGCCCGTGATGGGCGCGACGGGTCGTTTCATAAATGAGTACAAATTCAAGTACAGTTTCAATCCACGCGCCCGTGATGGGCGCGACATGAAAAACAGCGGAGCTGGATTAAACCTTGGCATGTTTCAATCCACGCGCCCGTGATGGGCGCGACCAACAAAAAACGCGCAGCACTGAAAAAGGCCGGGGTTTCAATCCACGCGCCCGTGATGGGCGCGACCGTTTTATTCTAAGTTGTTAAAAAACATAAAGAAAGTGAATCTATTCCGCTAATCGCTCGCTTATCGAGTGAACCCACGTGCTTGAGATTAACCACGAGAAAAATTGCCTACTTAATCAATAGGATAACAAATCGCTAACATACCCGGATTTTCATGTTAACTGCGGGTCAGCGGGTTAAAGAATCAGTGGACTTCGAAGGGGGTCATCTACGGGTTTTGCCCCAAGGTGTTCAATGCGCTGGTGGCCTCGCTTTCCCAGAAGATAGAAACGCAGGCTATCTTCTTCCTCGTCAAAAATTTCCATAAGGATATTTTTAAGAATAGTAAACTGTGCTGGCTCCACTTCGCACTCGAAGACGGAGTTCTGTACTCGCACACCATAATCCAGGCAAGTTTTGGCGATGTTGCGTAGCCGCCGTCTACCTTCCGATGTGACGACACTAACATCATAAGTGATCAGCACTAACATAGACTCACTTCACTAAATAAGGTGTATAGAATTCTGTATCACCACGAATATGCCTTGCCAGTAGCAAGGCTTGGCTGTGTGGCAACAAACCAATAGGTACTTGCTCTTGCAAATAGGGGTGCATCACTTCCGCCTGTTTGCGATCTTGGTACGACACCAGTAGTGCCTTTCGCGCATCATCAGTCAAACGTACGGCTCCGCTGGCTTCCTGAATGAAATCCTTTAGCTGAATTTGTCTACGATTGATCAATGTGAGCACAAACCGATCTGCCCAGGAAGCCCTAAATTCTTCCAACAAATCCAGCGCCAAGCTTGCCCGTCCCGGTCTGTCCTGATGCAGATAGCCGACATAAGGATCGAGTCCGACACCCTGCAACGCGGACATGCACTCTTGTGTGATCAGGGAGTAAACAAATGACAGCAGGGCGTTTACCGGGTCTGTCGGTGGTCGCCGAATACGACCACCAAACGCAAAGCCACTGTCACGGATCAACTCATTAAAGACGGCAAAATATGTCGCTGCAGCATCGCCTTCCATGCCCATCGCCTCAGCCACGGTTTTTGCGTGTTTAACCCGTCTAAGGCTAATAGCAAGTCTTTCAGCTGCCTGGGAGAGTGGAGGGTTTTCACCGTGATTGCGAAGTTCTCTTAGCAATACGGAACGCGAATTGGCAATTTTTGCAGCCACCATCAATCGCGCAATGGATACCGCCCTCTCCGGGTTGTCAGCCCAGCGGTATTGAGCACGTCGTAGCAGGACGTTACCGGTTTGTTTACCCTGAACCCTGGCAAGAAAGCGCCCATATTCGGTATAAAAAGAGAGTCCGATCCCTTTTTCAGCACAATAACCCATCAAAAAGGGTGATACCGACACCTGCCCAAAACAGGTAATACTGCCGATTGTCAGTGAGGGAAATTGTCCCAATTTGTCGTCACCGTTCTTGATAACAATCGTTTCCCGATCCTTGTGAAGATAACTTTCCTGACGAGTAATATACAAGGAGTTGAGCATCTTTTTCATGGGTTGAAAATCCCTTCCATGTACTTGCGGGAACCGTCCTTGCGAAAGGTTTCTGGTTCGCAGATGTTGATCAGTGAACAGGCTCGACAACGCTTGGTGTTGGCAGTGGGGTGGGGAGTTTTGCCACTATTCAAAATCAGGTGCGCTTCACTGATGGCAATTATGGTTGCTTCACGTAATGCAGGTGTTATTGCGATATTTTCGCGACGCCGGGTTTCCCAGTACCACAATGCACCTTCAGTGATACTGCACTGGCGCATTTCTTCCAAGCACAGCGCCTGGGCGCAGAGCTGGATGCGGTCCCAGTCTTCCACCTTGGGCTTACCACGTTTGTACTC
The DNA here is from genome assembly GCA_002707685.1 of Porticoccus sp. GTDB lineage: Bacteria > Pseudomonadota > Gammaproteobacteria > Pseudomonadales > Porticoccaceae > Porticoccus. The sequence goes on from PANQ01000009.1 coordinate 2,466, forward strand.
GACCGGAAAATATCGGGGCGGATCGCCCGATTCGATTTCTAGCAAGTCCATTTTGCCGCGAAGCCGGTGTCGTTGCGATTCCAGCATCACCCCGCGCTCAAATCGAGTGCCTCTGCGCTGTTCGGCCAGACCGGAATCCACCCGCTCATGCAGTATCCGGCCCTCGGCGGTAAAACGGTTTTCTTCCCAGGCCTGCTCTACATGGATCAAGGCAAATTGTCGGGGACAGAAGGCAAGGTGTTGCAGTGCGGAAATAGCGATGAAGTCGTCCATTCACTCTATTCAGCGGCTAAAGATTCCGCTCATTCTCCCTTTGATGCCATATGCGAAGGATATAGATGCACATCGGCATTATCAGATAACGCAGGCAAAAACCCTTGTGATAATAATCTCGTACCTCATGAGGCGATGCCGCAATGACCACCTTTAAACCGATCCTTGGAAAAACCGACAGGTTATCGGCAGCCTCTATGATATCTGCAACAATTGCCTGGTAGTTCGATACATTGGCGTCTATAAGAAACGCCTGGATATACTCAAGATCATTACTGGCTTCTTCCGTGAATTGCAGTCTCATAGCCAATCACTCTGACTTAGGCTTTGGGAGTTCGTTATCTGTACCCCAACTACGCATCCACTCGAAAACCTTGTCGGCAGGAATCGTTCGCCCAGCCCTAACGGACTCCAACGCGGGCAGGGTTTCCTGCCAACGCTTTTCAGCCAATTTCTGTTGAGCGATAAACTCTTTAAGTGCCTGATTTATTAGATAATTCTTACTTCTATCCAGTTTCTTGGCAAGCACCTNCAGGGGTTNTTCCAGTTCAGCTTGAAGACGGATACTTGTAACGGCCATGGACCTAACCTCCAGTCTGCATTTATCTGTAGCCAAGTGTATTACATTCGACTACAGATTGCTTCTCTGGTTTGAATTCCGGTGCAAACCCGTTTATTGAAAATCAAGTTCGTAGATTTTTGCCGCATCATGAAGTCCTCGCCTCAGATAACTCTTCGCCTCAGAACATCTCTTGCACGCTGACACCCTGGGGCACGGATTCGCTATCTATTGATACGCGATAATCAGAAAAGCATCTGACAGGCGAGTCTGCTTCATCATCAACTCGATCGATCCGGACTAGGTCAAACAGCTTATGAGCCGGTGCGCTGCCCATCGCATTGTCATGCTTGAATACGATCAATTTGCGAGCAGACATTTCGCCGCGCGCAGCAGAGTGGTCATGTTCAAGCATGTTGGCCAATGCTCTCCAAAGTAACTCAAGGTCATCTTCGGAGAAGCCTGTCCGCTCTGCCAGCTTTGCGGATACAAAGCCGTGCATACGATAGAGACCGTAAGGCACGATGTGCTTTCGCCCCATGGTGCGTTCTTTCTCCAGGTCTTTTACATTAGTCACCGCCATGCGTGTAATAGAGACCTCCATCGGCACAATAGGATCTACCGAACTGGCAAATGCCAGCTGAATAGGTCCTCTAACCTGCCCGGCGTTTACCTCCGTCGTCATGACTGCACCAAAAGCACGGATATCAAAAAAGTTCTTGCACATCCAGGCAGTCAACTCTTTTGCCTTTGCTTCCTCTTTGGGAAGTTTTTTTGCTTCCGGCTCGACAGAAAGCGCTTCGTAGGCTTTCTTGTGCTGATTGTTTAAGACAGATTTTTCCTGCATATAAATCGAGAAGCCCGGAGAGTTTTCTTTTTCCAGCGCTACGTAATTTCGAATNTNCCGTTTCAAACAAACATCGGTTACGAGCCCCTTATTGGTCTCGGGATCAAGACGTGGAAGGTTCCCTGCGTCGGGGTCTCCGTTTGGATTACCGTTGACAACGTCAAACAGATAAACAAATTCATAGCGGTTGCTGATAACACTCATGCGTCTTCTCCTTCATTAGAATGGATCACTTCCTGTTCGCTTTTCTTGGCAAAGCGGGATTGTGATTGGTGGTAATAACCGATGGCAAAATGCCCCTGGTTTTCAAGCCTCAGGCTTTTGGGAAAAGTCGTTCCGAGTAGTCCGAAAATCTCCCCAACCTCTTTCTCCATGCTCACGGCGAGCCCCGGCTTCTCCTTACGAATTTTGCTCAAATGATTCTGAGTGTTGCGTAACAGGATCGGAAATATGCTGGCCGGTGTTGCAGATGCAGCGCCGTAGTAGCGATCACGAATGGTGGCATTAATCTCCTTGCCGAGCGCCCCCCGCTGTATGCCTTCCAGCGACGCAAAGAGGCGCCCTAGCAAATATCCGGGATCGGTGTTTTTTGTATCCAAACTCATGGGCAGGTCTCCGTTGTTAGTTCCTTTTCCGCCCAGCCGCCGGAAGCGGGTCAGGACGCCTTTGATCAGCGCTACGCGCGTGCCGGAGATATCACCGTCCGCACGCATACGCATGATGATGTTGCCGAGAAGACTGTAGGGATAACGCCCTCCCGTCAAAATGGCTCGCGCCAGCTCGCCCGCCAGATGTGGAGGCACATCTCCACTTTTTGATTTGCCATCCCGTGAGGGCGCAGTGGCCAGCAACAACCGCCAAATAGCTGGCGGCGTTTTCCAGGGAGATGGCTCAAGATGTAAATCTTCGTAGTGCTGGGCCAGCCGTTTTGCAAAGGCTTCCAGTGTATCGGTTTCCCAAAAGCGGATAGAAAGACGCGAGGCATTTGGAGCCAAACCAAGAATAAATATGCGGGTTTCAGCCCTGAGCCGGACATCCAGGCTGCTCAAGGGCTTGCCCAGCTTGATTAGCTCAAGGGCGTCCCGGATTTTTCCAGCTTCTCTAAGGTCATCATCTTCCGGATTCAAAAAGGCAGCAAAGATATCCTCTGCAACTGAAGCATCTTCGTTGTTTGATGCCTCAGCCCAGAATACTACTGTGGCATCACCGATCTGGATGTGTTGCCGCTCACTTTTAAGCAAATAATTCAGTGCAGTGATATACGCGCTCGCAGCTTTGGCAGAGACAGGGGCATTTTCTCCCTGATTTTTGCCATAAGAAGTGAATGACTCTTTGTTAAAGGAGACAATAGATGCTCCTGAGCTTTGTGCATCCTTAACTCCCTTTATTGATTCATGAATCCGGGCTATCGGGCCTGTCTCCCCTGTTATGAGGCACATCGCAGCTTTTTCTTCCTTGCCAGAAGCTACGGGTTGGTTATATAGAACTCTAGCCGCTGGACTTTCGTGAAGATATCCATGGTCTCCATCCAGACGGAAAACTACGTTAGCGTCTAGAAATCCGTCCCCGTGCTTTCCAAAAAAATCGATCTCACTGAATTTTTCTGGATTCCAGTTCTTTATAAAATGCAAAAATGCGTTTAACCCATCATCTTCGGTGCCATTCAGAGCGTCGACATGAAAGCGCTTGAATGATTCAAACTCCTGTGGAAGTCGTTCTATTTTATTTTTCAGTTCCTTCTTTTCCTTCGCAGACAGGTCTTCTCCTTTTTCCTGCTTCTTTTTGGCCTTTTCTACGACGCCGCTGACGCCAAGGACGTAACTCGTTTTGTCCCATAGAAAGAACGGCTTGAATACGCTTCCGGATCGCTTGAAAGACGCCGGAACTATGAGTCTCTTTGCGACTGACCGCTTGCTGCTCGTATCCCGGATATCATCTACTGCCACAACCGAGCCTTCGCGGTCCAGCACAATGGCGTAACTGATTTGTTCTGAGCTGCAACCAGGGGGAGATATCCCAGCGTTAGGGTTACAGAGAAGCCGCTCGTAATAGTCATTAAGCGCAGACAGGATCATGACTTGACCTCACCATTTCTCAAGGCTGGAACTTCGATCAGGCCGTCCTTCATCTGGGCCCTAAAAAACAAGGGGGTCATTTCGTTGGCGAAGTCGATGTCGTGAAGCATCCAGCCTAGGTCACGTTCACCCCGAAGCGTTGCGTGCGGCAAGGGGTGCTCCTTGCCATCCTCGAGCAATTGAAAGCTTGCGGGAAATTCACGATTCCCCAGACAGGGCATGTGAAAGCACTGACCTCGCCGGGCGCGACGGGTGAAGATATCCAGGTGTTTGCCTTCGTTGTCCTCCATAGAGGCCTTATCCGTCAACTCGAAATGTGCGGTGATAATGTAGGCCACATTGCGCAGCAGCGTGGTAGCCCTCTGTTGCCGGTTATCTCCCTCGTCAACCAAGTAGCGCAAATTGTTGCCTGTATTGTTCATGGCACTTTTGATTTTGGCCGTAGATATCTTGTCCTTGACCTCATTACGCCGGAGAGACTCAAAACAAATCGGGTTTAGTACCTGAATGCTGTCCACGACCCACCGAATGGCTGGTTTCCAGTGGATCGCCTCAACTATGCCTCTCGCTGCCGACGGAGTGATAACGTCGTAAGACACCCGTTCGACCTTCATTTCAGGGCGGGTAAAGCAGGCACGTTCGCCCCAGACAAGGAGTTTTACTCCATAACTCATGATGCTCTCTCCTTATTAGCTAGCTTGCAGTTCGTTCTTATACAACCAATCTTTCGGCTTTTATGAAAGCGGGATCATCCCAGTGCAGCCCAAATTTCTCGTCATACAAATCTGGATTGACCAACCGCATAAACTGCTCCCCATAACGCTCTTCTGCAACCGGATGAATGGCCCCGAACTTCTGCAAGGCCTTAAATGCATTCTGGGGCACCTGCACCAAATAGGGTTGCAGTAACCGGGCCAGGCCAGGGGCATACTCCAGTTTATCCAGCGCTTCAGCAACTGCCGGAATTAGTCGATCTGTGCCAGGAACAAAGGGCACAATGATTGGCCGCATAGAGGTTTCTATAAACTGAAAGTTTCTTGCCAGACTTTCCAAAGGCAAGCTTTCCGGTGAGCTTTGTCTGAGCAATTCCAGTAGTCCTTTTGCGTCCAGCTCCGCATCTCCTTTCTGCCAATACAGTTCACGAAAATAATCATGCACCGCATCCAGCGCTAACAGGTCATCCGCATGGCGACGCTCAATACTGCGAAACACCTGTGCAAACTGTGCCAACTCCGTCGGTGGCGCCCAATCCGAGTTATTGGTAGCAAAGACAAGCGTCTCGCTGGCTTCACGCGAACGTCGACCCTCGCGGTTGCAACGACCTGCTGCCTGAGCAATGGAATCGAGACCCGCTTCAGCTCTCAGCACGGTCGGGAAGTCGATATCCACGCCTGCTTCGATCAGTGAAGTGGAAACCAACCTACATGGCTTTTCTTCTTTTAACTCGATCCTTACCTGCTCCAGTACCGTACGACGATGTTTGGCATACATCAGCGTCGTCAGATGACGGGCCCCCGGATGATCCGCAATGGTTTCATAAAGCGCGCGGGCATGACGACGATTATTAACAATGCAGAGCACCTGGTCCCGTTGGCGGAGTTGATTTGCAAGATCATCATCAGAAAGAGATCCGATATGACGCACATTCACCCGGCGCAACTTCTCATAAAGTACGGGAGGGTTAGGCGCAAGCTCATGGACATTCTTCAAACCGTTGGAAAAACCCTGATCTTCTCTCAACGCGGGCTGGGTTGCCGTACATAGCACGATGCTTGTTTTGTAATTCAAGGCCAGTTCGTCCAGCAGCGTGACACATGGCCGCAAGAGCTTGATCGGCAATGTTTGAGCTTCATCAAGAATTACGACACTCCCTGCAATATTGTGTAGTTTTCGGCAATGTGAAGGCCGATCAGCAAACAGGCTCTCGAAGAACTGTACTGCCGTCGTCACAACAATCGGCGCATCCCAGTTTTCCATAGCCAGCTTTCGTTTTTCTTTAGATTCCGGCGCCTTGTCCGGATCATCAAAAAAGGCACTGTGATGTTCCAGTACTGCGGCCTCACCCAGGTCACCAAAGGCTTCACGAAATACCTGCGCGTTCTGCTCGACAATGCTGGTAAAAGGAATGACATAGATAACACGTTGCAGATCATGCTCAATGGCATGATCAAGGGCAAAAGCGAGGGAGGCCAGTGTCTTCCCCCCACCTGTGGGAACTGTCAGGGAAAACAATCCGGGATCATGAGTAGCCCGACCACGGACATGCCCAAGAATTTCTGCACGCAGACGATTAACATCAGAATTTGCCCTGAACTTTGCAAGGTATTGATCCAGGCATTCGCGTAATTGTTCAATTGCAGGGTGGATTATCCCCCTGCGCGGCGCTTTACCTTCAATCTGGCGATAAAATTCATCGGTGTCGATGAAATCAGCATCTACCAGACAGGAAAAAATCATTCGTACCAGCAGGGAGAGCTGAAACATCCCTCGATCCGGACGAGGCTTGAACCCCTCCGGCAGGTTAAGCTCTTTGGAAGACGGCAGAGCGATTTCCTTTTCCCAATCATTCAACAATTCTGGCAGCCCGGCTGCCAGTCTGTCCGCCAGACTAGTACGCTTTTGATCATCAGCGACTCTGCCATCAGCAAGTCCAGCATGGTGCCCGGCAATGGTATAGGCCAGCAGCTGCCCTAATTGCTCGTAACGCTCCAACACAACTCGCGCCCCCCAGGCAGAGTGATCTACACGCGGACCACCCTCCAGGCGTTTCTGAAATTCTTGGGTGTATTTCCCTAAGTCATGTAGTAAGCCGGCCGTACGAGCCATTTTTTGCGCGCCAAAATGGGCAGCAAATTCCTCAGCTAGATCGCCCACAGATGTGAGGTGCTCTGACAACCCCTGCCAATCTGATTTATTTTGCTGTTCGGTTGAGTGAGCGTAAAACTTCATGGCCTATTCAGTAACCTGTAGCTTTGAATTAGTATTGATCGAAGTTCACCAATGTCATGTAAAAGTCCGAGTAAATGGGCAATATCACGCAGACCTATTTCCCCAGCAAACTTCCCAGCCAAGTTACCGATCTCGCGTAAATGGTCAATCAGGGGGCCATCTTTTTCTCTAATCTGCTCAACATACTGACTACTCATTTCCATTCTCCCTCAACACCCAAAATTCAAAATCGAGTTCCTTATGGGCGCAAGTGCCACCGTACCTTCCGGATTTTCCACTAGGCCAAAAACTCTGTCTTTCACTCCGTATTAAGGCCTCTATTAATATCCATATTGACGAGAAAATCTCCCGAATGCCGTAAACCAACAAAAGGAAAACCAGGCTAAATATAAAGACGGCGCCAAAAAATAGCGGGAGGGCCAACAATACCAGCAGGCTTTCATCCACAATGGTGAGATACAGCGTTCCCGGCACGGAGAACAGACATGCCGCACTTGTAACCGGCCTGAGGTTGTTCGCCGCTTCTCTGTCGATGGTCATGCCACACGCCTCCCTGACATCTACTTACCACTGTTTGTGACTATATCGCCTTGTCCGGACAAAACGCGTCCTGGTGATATATACAGCATCCACTATTACTCACCTTCTGTTTCTTCGTACATCACCAGCGCCTGCCGCAACCGGCGATGCACTGCCTGCCGTAATTCGGCTGGGGCTTCTACCGCAACATGGGGCAGATGGCGCAGGATGTCCTGCACCAGTTCCTTGTCATTGGCATAGGGCAAGGTCAGCAGATAGTCCCGTCCGTCCCATTCGCCCAGCTGGTCCGGGTGCCATTGCTGGCTGGCAATGTCCCGGGCAACCGCCGGGAGGAAACGCAACCTTGCCTGATGGCGAGGCTTTCCGGCAAAGATGCCGTAGCTGGTAGAGAAGTGGTTTTGCAAGGTTTCCCGATCCATTTGCTTTCGGTCGGTTTTGAGGATGTCAGCACGGATAATACGAGCCACTGAAAAGGTGCGCAGGCTATTGCGCAGGTGACAAAAGGCGTCCAGATACCAGTTTTCACGGTAGTAGACGAGGTGCTGGGGGCTGATATAGCGGTCGGAGTTGATACCTTGGTAGTCACTGTAGTAGATGTGCAACTGCTTTTTGAGCAACAGCGCTTCGGTAACCCGGTGGAATACTTTACCCTGAAGTTGGCGCTGTGCCATGGGCAGTATGCGGAGCTGATCGGCAAAGGCGCTAGGATCAATGCCCCGCGCCTTAAGCAGTTTGGTGACCTCTTTTTCAATCACGGCGATTTCATCGTTGAGGATGCCGTTGCCCAACTGTTCCAGCAGGTTGAGCAACAGGCTGAGGGATTGCAGCTCATCACCGGTCAGCCACAGGCCGGGTAGTTCGAAGAGATCGCCCTCATTTTGTTCGTAGCGCCAGCCGCGGCCCGACTCGTCATATACCAGCGGGGCATCCACCAGCTGCATGGTTTCCAACAGGCGTTTGACGTTGCGCTCGGTACACTCCAGTTCTTCCGCCAGCAACCGAACGGGAACCGGCAAGCGACGGTTTTTGAAAATGCGGTGGAGCTGCTGAATGCGGTCGAATTTGTCCATGTGTACTCATCCCTGAAGTTGATCCTGCTCTCGATTTAATGGCCTTTGAGTACAAAGTGCAACCTGCCAGTTTTAAGCGAGGTGTTCCACCAACAACTGCATGGACTCCCTGCCCCGCCACAGGTTGATATCCAGTTTATAAATCAGCCGGACCTGGTCGGCTGCCGGGTCGGGCCAGCAGTCGGTATCGACATTGAACGCAATGGCGTCGATTAGCTGACTTCTTGACGCGTCGGTTGCCAGTACCAGTTTGAGGTGTTTTTCACCGACGATGCGCTGTTGCACGATATGAAATTCGCCCTCGAACAGCGGTTCGGGAAAATGTTGCCCCCAGGGGCCGGCCTCGCGCAGCAATTGGGCGGTGTCGATATTGAGTTCAGTGGTATCCAGCACCCCATCGGTGAGGATTTCTGCTTCCAGATCCGCCGGGGTGAGCAATCGACGTACCTCTGCATCAAACGCATCGACAAACTTCAGATAGTGATCTTTTGGGAGACTCAGCCCTGCCGCCATGGCATGGCCGCCGAATTTACTGATCAGGCCCGGGTGGCGGCTGGCGACTGCGTCCAGGGCATCACGGATATGCAGGCCCTTGATGGAGCGGGCAGACCCTTTGTATTCGCCGTTGTCTGCATCGGCAAAGACGATGACCGGACGATGCACCCTGTCCTTGATGCGCGAGGCCAGCAGACCCACCACCCCCTGATGCCAGTTGGCATCGAACAGGCACAGCCCCCAGGGTAACTTCTGTTCGTCCAGGTGCAATTGCTCCAGTGCCAACAGCGCTTCCCGCTGCATGTCGGCTTCGATCACCCGGCGGTCGCGGTTCAGTTCATCCAGTTGCAGGGCATATTCCCGCGCTATATAGGGGTCGGTTTCAAGCAGACACTGGATGCCGATGGACATATCATCGAGCCGACCGGCCGCATTGAGCCGGGGCCCGATGGCAAAACCGAGATCTGATGCCACCAGGCGGCTGCAATCGCGGCCCGCGAGGTCGAGCAGTGCCTGGATGCCCGGCCGGGATTTCCCCGCCCGGATACGCTGCAATCCCTGGTAGACCAGAATGCGATTGATCGTATCGAGAGTGACCACATCGGCCACGGTACCCAGTGCCACCAGATCGAGCCATTCGGCCATATTGGGTTCCACCCGTTGCTGATCTGCAAACCAGCCGTGCTCACGAAGTCGCTTGCGGAGGGCGCTCATCAGATAAAACACCACGCCCACTCCGGCGAGGTTTTTACCGGGAAACTCACAACCGTGCTGGTTGGGATTGACGATGGCATCCGCTTTGGGCAGTTGTGCGCCGGGCAGATGGTGGTCGGTGATCAGCACTTTGATACCGGCGGCTTTTGCGGCCTCGACACCACTGACACTGGAAATACCGTTGTCGACCGTGATGATCAGATCCGGTGTTTGCTGTTTGGCCAGTTCGACAATTTCCGGGGTGAGACCATAGCCGTATTCGAAGCGGTTGGGCACGATATAATCCACCCGGGAAAACCCCATGGCCCTCAGCGCCAGCAGAGTCAGCGCCGTGCTGGTGGCACCATCGGCATCAAAATCGCCGATAATGAGAATCGATTGCTGTTCATTGATGGCCTGCTCGAGCAGCACGACCGCCTCGCCGATCCCGAGCAGGCCGTCAGGGCCCGGCAGCCCCTGGAGTGTTCGCGCCAGTGCCCGGTCGTTCTCGGCCCCCCGGGCCGCATAAATGCGCTGCAATAACGGCGGAACCGATGAACTGAATTCGCACTGGGTCAGGTCAGCAGTGCGGCGGGTGATATGGGGTTTCGTCATGGCAAAGTGTTCCAGATCCATTTTATGCGGGGAGCATTTCAATCCGTTGCCAATCCGCTATGATGAATTGATGATAACAACAGACCGACATTGTAAAGCAGGCTGGTATCAGGAAGCACACGAGCCAGCGATGCGATGGGAAAGGAGATGTTTTACCGATGACCGATAACCCTTCGTACAAGCACTGGCAACTGGAGCGGGATAACGAAAATATTGCCTGGCTGGCAATCGATCGTTGCGCTGAGAGTGTCAACACTCTGAACAATGAGGTGATGCAGGAACTGGATGCCATCCTATCGGAGCTGGAAACGGTCCTGCCCGCCGGACTGGTCATTTACTCGCCGAAAGCCAGCGGCTTTATCGCCGGCGCGGATATTCGTGAATTTGAACAACAGGCCGACCGCGAAGTGGCAAAAGCCGGTATTGAAATGGCCCACCGGGTCTTTGCCCGGCTGGAGGCACTGCCCTGTTATTCGGTTGCTGCCGTTCATGGCTTTTGTCTCGGCGGAGGTCTGGAGCTAGCACTGGCTTGCAACTACCGAGTAGCACTGGATGCTGAGAGTACCCGGATCGGGTTCCCGGAAATCCAGTTGGGGATTTTTCCCGGCTTTGGTGGCACCGCACGCAGCATTCGCCTGCTGGGAGGCCGCAAGGCACTGGAGTTGATCCTCAGCGCCCGCTCTCTCAGAGCCCGTGCCGCACGTGCCGTGGGCCTGATGGACAAGGTGGTATCAGAACACGGCAGCCTGCACTGGGCAGCGCGCAAAGCCATCGTCAAGCAACGCAAAGGACACCGGGCCAACCGGCTAGAGCAACTGACCAGCAGCCCCGGCATGCGCCAGATCCTGGCCAAAGTCATGACCCGCGAGGTGGCCAAACGGGCCCGTCCGGAACACTACCCGGCACCCTATACCCTCATCGAACTCTGGCGGAGGGTGGGCAGCGACTTTGAAGCTTTGCTGAAAGGCGAAGCAGACAAAGTCAGTGAATTACTGATGGGTGACACATCCCGACACCTGCGGCGGGTTTTCCGTCTACAGGAACAGTTAAAGGCTCTCGGCAAATCGGATGAAACCACTGCCAATTGGCAGCCCCACCGCGTGCATGTGGTCGGCGCGGGCGTCATGGGTGGCGACATTGCCGCCTGGTGCGCTCTACGAGGAATGGAAGTCACACTGCAGGATCGGGAGGCTAAATACATCGAGCCCGCCCTGAAACGGGCTGAAAAACTGTTCAAGAAAAAATTGCGCAGCACTGCACAGGTTTCTGCGGCGAGCAGCCGTCTGATCGCCGACGTGGACGGAGAAGGGATTGCCCGGGCGGATGTCGTGATTGAGGCGATTTTTGAAAATCTGGAGGCCAAGCAGCAACTCTTTAAGGATCTGGAGGAAAAAGCCCGACCTGACGCCGTACTGGCAACCAACACCTCTGCCATACCACTGCATGAAATTGCACTGGGCTTGCAGCAGCCACAACGCCTGATCGGGCTGCACTTCTTTAATCCGGTAGCAAAGATGCCGCTGGTGGAAGTGGTGCGGGGCGAGCAGTCCAATCCCGCGGATATTCAAAAAGGCTGCCTGTTCAGCAATCGTATCGGCAAATTTCCCTTGCCGGTCAACAGCGCTCCCGGCTTTCTGGTCAATCGTGTGCTGGCCCCGTATATGCTGGAGGCTATCAATCTGCTGGAGGAAGGGCACAGCATGGCCACCGTGGATGAAGCAGCCAAACACTTCGGCATGCCGATGGGACCGGTTGAACTGGTGGATACTGTCGGGCTTGATGTCGCGCTCAGTGTGGTCAAAAAACTCGCACCGGACAGGCAGGAGGCCATTGCGAAACTGGAGGCGCTGATTGACGAGGGCAAGCTTGGCAAGAAATCCGGCGAGGGCTTTTACCGATGGAAGAAAGGCAAGCCTGACATAGGCAAGGCCAGTGATATGGTGGCCATGGATATTCTCGGTGACCGCCTCATCAAACCGCTGCTGGCCGAGTGTCAACGCTGCCTGGATGATGCCATTGTCGACAGCGCCGACCTGCTGGACGCCGGGGTCATTTTCGGCACCGGCTTTGCCCCCTTTCTCGGCGGCCCGATGCATTACCTGGAACACCAGCAGTCGGAGGTGAAACCATGAGCCAAACCAAGACCATTCGTCCGGTAGCCATTGTCGGAGCAAACCGTATTCCTTTTTGCCGGGCTGGCACCGGCTATGCTGATCTGACCAACCTCGACATGCTGGTCAGCGCCCTGCAAGGGCTGGTGGATCGTTACAATCTCCATGGGCAACAAATGGATGAGCTGGTGGCGGGCGCTGTGATGACCTTCCCGAAGGATTTCAATCTTGCCCGCGAAGCGCTGTTGGGCACCAGCCTGTCGCCGTTGACTCCCGGTATCACGCTCCAGCAGGCCTGCGGCACCAGCCTGCAAGCAGCCTTTGGCATCGCCTCGAAAATCGCCTGCGGGCAGATTGAGTGCGGCATTGCCGCCGGTACCGACAGTGCCAGCGATGTACCGGTGCTGTTTTCCAGGCGATTCTCCCAACGGCTGGTGGCGCTATCCAAGGCAAAAACCACCCGTCAGAAACTGGCTATCCTGAAAGGCTTTCGCCCTTCCGAGCTCGCCCCTGTGGCCCCCGCCATCAGTGAACCGCGCACGGAACTGAGCATGGGCGAGCACTGTGAATTAATGGCAAAGCAATGGCAGATCGGCCGCGAAGCACAGGATGAGCTGGCGCTGGCCAGCCACCACCGTGCCGAGTCCGCCTACAGCAACTGTTTTTTTGATGACCTGCTGAGCCCCTGTGCGGGCATGTTGCGGGATAACAACCTGCGCCAAGACCTGACGCTGGCGCAGCTCGAAAAGCTAAAACCGTCTTTTGATCGCAGCGCGAAAGGCACCCTGACTGCCGGTAACAGCACGCCGCTGACTGACGGGGCAGCCTCCCTGCTGCTGGCCAGCGAGGAATGGGCCGCCGCCAACAATCTGCCCGTGCTGGCACGTCTCACCCATATGGAAACGGCCGCTGTCGACCATGTGGGTGGTGAGGGCCTGCTGATGGCGCCGACCGTGGCCGTGGCCAATATGCTGAGTCGTGCCGAACTCAGCCTGCAGGATTTCACCCATTATGAAATCCACGAAGCCTTTGCCGCACAGGTGCTCTGCACCCTCAAAGCCTGGGAGTCGGAGGAATACTGCCGGGAAAGGCTGGGCCTGGAAAAAGCATTAGGCAGTATTGATCGAGACAAGCTCAATATGACCGGCAGCAGTCTGGCCATCGGCCATCCTTTTGCCGCCACCGGCGCACGGATAGCCGGTACGCTGGCAAGGCAACTGCAGTTGGCGGGACAGGGGCGCGGCCTGATTTCGATCTGCACCGCTGGCGGTATGGGAGTGGCGGCTATTCTGGAGAGATAACTGCAGCGGGAGCCGCTATTGTTTTGCCGATGGCCTCTCACGCGCGCCGGTTACTTTGACCACTTCTGGTCGGTTACTTAGAGCTTCCGTTTGAGCGGGCAGCCCTGTTAAGCAATCGCTTGATGGCCTTGCGTCCAAAACGACGCTTGAAGGCGGCCTTGAAGTCATACAGATAAAACGGTATGCGGTAATGCCATGGGATAGCACCTCCGCTCTCAGGCCGTTGTAGATACTGGCCGATCAACTGCTCCCGACCGGCCCAATGGAGCTTGTTGCAGACACGGGAAAGATCGGAAAGTCGCTCCATCGTGGTGGCACCGCGATTAAAGAAACGCGCCCGGTTAATGTCGATCAGGGTGAACTGAAGCTCGCCCCCAGGTGATTTTTTAATGAGGATATTGCCACCGGAAAGATCCCGGAAATAGACTCCCCGGCAGTGCATCTCAAACAGGAAACGTCCCAGCTCCCGGTAGGCCTGTTCAGAGGAAATATCCTGAAAGTGGCTGGCACCCTCACGAAATGCCGACAGTATTTCCCTGGCCGTAAAATCTGCGTCAACCCGGTCACAGATAAAGTAATTTTCCAGCAGACTCCGATCACCGACTTTTTCGAAATAGGCCAGCGGCATCGCTGTGGGGATACCCCTGCGCAATAATTCTGCAGCGGCAATCCAGCTGCGGCGGGCTTTTGAAGGCCTGTGTCTTTCGAGAAAGCGCTTGTGGGGATGAATCTTCAGCGGTTTTTTTGCCACAACCGCCGTTGCCAGCGCGCCGTCGACTGTCCAGACAGCATTGCGGGCGCGGCGCAAAAGGTTTTCTTTGGTGGGGTCGGGCAAGTGATCGGGATGCAGAACCTTGAAACGCAATGCCGCTTCGGCGGGGCTATTGGCCACCAGCATGCCGTGCCACTGGTCATCATCGTACAGGTAGTATTTCTGATCGGGGATATGCCGGTAAATGTGCTCTATCTGCGCGAGGTCTGGCTCGATCAGCTGCACATCTGCCGTAGCGGGCCAGGTCAGATACAAGGGGGCCTCTGAAATCAGTTGCACCTTGCCGGTCAGACAATCTCCGTCGCGATCAAGTAACTCGCTGGCAGCGATATCGCCTTCGCTATAACAGGCCCGCAGCGGCAGTGCTTTGCCATTTTCTGCCCAGGCCACATGAATCAGGTGACGGTCATTGCGGAATGCATGTATCTGCAATCCACCGGTGGTGGCCAGTGCGCCTTCGTAGCGACCGCCTGAGATTTCTGCGATAAAGGTTTTCATGGCCTGGAAGGCCGGGCGAATGCGATAGCTGGCTTCGTCTCCCAGCACCCGATGATAGTGCGTTACCCTCTCCAGCAAAGGATAGGTACCGGTATCATCGTCAATCAGCCCTTCGCGGTTGCACAACATCGGCCCCCAATAGATCTGACGCATCGACCCGGAAGCCGCACACAGCACCATATATCTGGTCAGGTAATCCGCCATCTTCTGTTCACTGTTGACCAACACGCGTTTGATACGGGGCAAGGTCCAGAAAGCGGAGGGAGAGACCAGTTCATCGATACCAAAGTCACTGGTGATCTTCTTGAGAATCCGGCACTTTTTGACCAGATTTACTTTCACAAGCTGCCCGATCCAGCTACCCATCAACCGGTGATCAAATCGCTCCGGCTCCACCACCCGTTCACTGAAAAGGTTATTGGTGTGGATATCGGGCAGCTTGCCTTCCTGCTTTAAACGGGTCAGTACAGCGATATTCCAGAGTGGTTCAAAATCACTGATATTGGGGCCGGCCAGCCTGATATTTCTGGACTTGATTTCGTCGTAGGCAATGCTCCAGCTGGTAAAAAAACTCTCGGTATCATAGCCGGACCAGCGACGGCGATTGATGGTTGAGCCAACCTCAATTGCCCAGAGTCTTTCACCGTAACGGGTGGCAGTTGAGCTGACGAATTCACGCCAGGCCACCTGCCCCGCAGGCGTGTTAATTCGTTTTACTTCCTCAAACGGTTGTACCAGATGCAACAGAACCTGGATGTCGGTGGCCAGCAGACGATCCAGCAGCCGGGCGACCGGGCCTGCCATATCCCCGTAGGTGAAATCGACACGGACCTGGCTGATACCCAGTTCAGCAAGGCGCTCCAGCACATAGTCGTCTACCAGTGGGTTATCCGCGGTGGTGACACCAACACCGATAAAGTCTGTCGGGACAGTGTGGCCGGCAACGGGCAGGTGCCCTCCCGATACCCGCATCCTTCCCGACAGGGTATAAGGCACAGCGTCCAGTATGAATTTGAGATTCATCGTGTCACCGCAGAAAATTCGGGGTAAAAGCATCCCCTGAAGCGCCAGGCGGACTGAAATTGATACATTCTCCACTCACCATTGCATCACCGGGGAGACTCACATCAATGGAGACTGACGGTTTGAATGGCAACTGGCCCTCCTGACAACAGATGAAGCGATGTTCTGATTTGCTGAAACCGGCAAAACCCTTATGACCTGCCATGCATTGTTATCAATTATTCTGGTTGGCAAGGGTATCAGATTCGCGGCTGTGAGGCAGCATTGATCCGCACTCCCTCGCGGATTATGTGACCCTGGAAGCACTGCTGGCCAGCGGTGGCTATAGCACCGACATAATCACCGGCTCAATCGCTATGCTTAACTGCAGGTTCACCCCAAGCGGCAGCTACTCTGGGGAAAACCGGTAGAACAGATTTGGCTCACTGACGATGTAGATATTCAGTTCAGAGTCTACAGCTACACCCTCTGCCTGGGGGATGGTGCTCTCCAGACCACTCCTGCCCGCTCGCAAATCCAGCAAACTGATGGATTGTCTTTCATCATCGTGTTCCACCAGCATATGAGATTCATCGCTCAGAAATAACTTATGCCCCACGCCCCTGACATGGGTGATTGATGACAGGTCCCTCATAAAAAGCTCCGGCGAGTCCGGTGATTTGATCTCGCGAATACCGATATTCATTGGTTCACCCACAACAAAACTGACAAACCCGGTGATTTCAATCACTCGCATCGGATTGCGCTCTTTTACCACCAACAAGCGCTGCCCATCATCATCCCAGGATAGACCTTCAAAACCCTTATTGGTATCACTGCCGATCCCGACCACCAGGGTCGGCACACCTTCGGTATGGACGCTATCCACGCCATCAGGCATGTCGACGACCAGCAAGCGGTGAGTGCGCTCTTCGGCAATCACATAACGATCACCACTGACGTGTGTAAAACCTTCCATATCCCTGACACCCTCGATCCGGATTGAACGCAACAGTTCACCTTCGAGGGAAAGCTCCACCACCACCGGATCACTGTTCAACAATGCCCAGAGGGTATTTTTCTCACGGTTATAAGTCAGTGCTGAGAGATCGTCCTCAAGCGCCGGGATTGTCTTGCCATCAATGGTTACCCGGTAGCGCGACAGATCCATTGCACCCTCGGGCAGCACCATGTTACCCAGACGAAAGCTCTGCCAGGAAAGCACGCCGGCATGCCAGCCATTGAGCATGGGTTTGTAGCCATAGATCAACAGCGCAGTGACACCGAACAGTACACCAACGACCATCAGGAACCGTTTCATAACCTGGCCTTTCATCAGTACTCCGCACACCCATCGGAGCGGAAAACGCTGAGTATTATGGTGAAAACAACGGCATTGTCCATGTGAGAATCCTACGCACTGAACGACAGGATTGGTTTGCTAATATGGATTGAAGGAGAGCGGGGATGACTTTCTGATTTATGCAGAATATGAGACATTCAGTGAAACTCTACAGGGTATTGTCATTCACCTGTCACTTTAATGTCATACAAAGACGTTCTGGACACAGTATGCTGATTCAGCAACAGGTCAAAAAATCATTACATATGGTATCAGGTCGCACATGAAAAAATACCCAATATACCCAAAAGAACTGAGCTGGCTTGCCTTCAATGAGCGTGTCATTCAGGAAGCTGAGGATGAAGAGAATCCTGTCATTGACCGGGTACATTTCCTCGGTATTTTTTCTGACAATCAGGATGAGTTTTTCAAAGTTCGGGTGGCTGATGTCAGACGCAAGGTACTGATTGAACAGATCGCGGGCTCGGCAAAGGACTGCAAACAGCTCCTGCGCGATATCAACAAGGGTATTGCCAGGCTTTCGGTACGGTTTGACCGGGCATTCCGAGCCGTTCTGGCAGAGTTACAGAAACGACGTATCTATTTTTTAATGCCAGAGGACCTCTCTGCCAGTCAGGGTGAATGGGTTCGCGAACATTTTCGCGCGCAAGTGCTACCCCGCATTGTGCCCATTCTGGTCACCCCGGAAATTGATCTGTCGAAAGTGCTGCGAGATGGCGCCAACTACCTGGTAGTGGAAATTGGCAAGAAAGATGGCGTCGGTTATGCCCTATTGGAAGTGCCGGACACCAGCAGTCGTTTTTTGAGATTGCCCAATGACCAAAGAAATCGCCGTCGGCACTTTATGATTATCGATGAGGCGATTCGGTACTGCCTGGATATGGTGCTGGTGGATTTTTTCCGCTATCACAGCCTCAATGCCTGGTCGATGAAGTTTTCCCGGGACGCCGAGTACACACTCGACGATGAAATTGACCGAAGCCTCGTTGAAAAAATGTCGATTGGGCTAAAGCAACGCCTTCAGGCCAACCCCGTCAGGCTGACCTTCGACCGGGAAATGCCTACCGAGATGATCGACATGCTAAAAAGCAAGTTTGGCTTTGCCAAAGGCGACAGCATTATTCCTGGGGGCCGCTACCGCAACTTTCGCGACTTTATCGGCTTTGCCAACCCCGGCGAAAAGTACCTCGCCAGCCAGCCAATTCCCACCCTGTCTGTCAGTCAGTTTGACCGAGCAAAAAATACTTTTGATGCGATTGATCAGGGCGACATCCTGCTCTATTACCCCTATCAAAAATTCAATTATTTTGTGGAATTTTTACGCCAAGCGGCATTTGACCCCAATGTTATCTCTATAAAAATTAATATCTACCGAGTGGCGAAAGACTCTAGAGTCGTGGAATGCCTGATGGATGCGGCGCGCAATGGCAAACAAGTCACGGTTAACGTGGAACTGAAAGCGCGTTTTGATGAAAAGCAGAATCTGGAGCTCTCCGAAATGCTCGCCGAGGCAGGTATCACAGTCATGCTGGGCGTACCGGGCCTCAAGGTACATTCAAAATTGTGTCTGATTACCAGAGAGACCCAGCATGGCGAGCAACTCTACACCCATATTGGCACGGGCAACTTCAACGAAAAGACCGCTGAAATTTACACGGACTTTTCCCTTTTTACCTGCCACGAAAATATTTGTGAGGAAGTTCGCAATGTCTTCAACTTTATTGAATACAGCTTCAAGCACTACGACTTCAAATACCTGCAGGTCTCGCCCTTCAACAACCGACGCAAAATCCGCGCGCTGATCAATC
This sequence comes from Porticoccus sp., assembly GCA_002707685.1. GTDB lineage: Bacteria > Pseudomonadota > Gammaproteobacteria > Pseudomonadales > Porticoccaceae > Porticoccus. The sequence continues at coordinate 21,437 of PANQ01000009.1, forward strand.
GTGAGATTCATGCCGCAAAATCTGGCCGCAAAGCCGTTATCAGCCTGAAGCTCAACAATCTGGTGGACGACAGCATCATCAGGCAGCTCTATGCGGCGAGCCAGGCAGGCGTCAGAATTCGCATGATTGTCAGGGGAATGTGCTCACTTCAGCCGGGCATCAAGGGTCTATCGGACAACATTTCAATTATCAGTATCGTAGACCGGTTTCTGGAACATCCCCGCTGCCTGGTCTTCCACAATGGCGGCGACCCCGAGGTCTACCTGTCATCGGCGGACTGGATGACCCGCAACCTCGATTACCGGCTTGAAGTGGGCGTCCCCATTCTGGATGCCACCTTGAAAAAACGCGTGATTGATATCTTGGAAATCCAGTTCAGCGATCGCTGCAAGGCTCGGGTGATTGATGAACAGCAAAGCAACAGCTATGTAAAACGGGGCAACAAGAAAAAAGTGCGCTCACAAATGGCTATCTACGACTACCTTAAAAAACTGAAATAGTCGTTTCTGTTTTCCCCCCGGTTAACGGCGGATATGTTCAGCCATGTATTGCTGCACCGATCCAATGTCGTTGGGCTGCACGGAATACCGCTCCTCGCGTTCAAACAGGTCGGCCATGTGATGCGGCAGAGGTGGATCCTGCTGGTAGCCGGCCTTGCGCACCGCCTCGGGAAATTTCGCCGGATGGGCGGTGGCCAGACAGACCATGGGAATATCCTGGCGGCGGCGGGTATGACGCGCTGCGGCGACGCCAATAGCGGTGTGCGGGTCGAGCAGATAACCGTTCTTCTGCCACATATCATGAATGACCGCCATCATGGACTCGTCATCCAGTCGATAGCTGGTGAACAGCTGCCGCGCACTGGCCAGGGCTGCCTCGCTGAGACGCAGGTTGCCGGTTTTTTTGAAGTCGGCCATCAGGGCAGCAAGGGCGGCCCCATCCCGATCATAAAGGTCAAACAGCATCCGTTCGAAATTACTGGACACCATGATATCCATGGACGGTGAGAGACTGTGTACCAGCTGGTGCAGACTGTGATCATTGGAACTGATGCAGCGGTGCAGTATGTCATTGGCATTGGTGCCGATCACCAGTTGATCAATCGGCAGACCCATGCGGCTGGCCAGATAACCGGCAAAGATGTCACCGAAGTTGCCGGTGGGCACAGAGAACGCCACCGGGCGATGGGGGGCTCCCAGCGCCAGTCCGGCGTAAAAGTAGTAGACAATCTGGGCCATAATGCGCGCCCAGTTAATCGAGTTGACCGCCACCAGCTGACGCCCTTCCGGTAGGAATGACTGGTCACCGAAGCTGGCCTTGACCATATTCTGGCAATCATCGAAGTTGCCCTCTAAAGCGATATTGAAGACATTATCTTCCAACACCGTGGTCATCTGGCGGCGCTGCACTTCAGATACCCGTTGATAGGGATGAAGAATAAAGATATCCACATTGTCACTGTGGCGACAGCCTTCAATCGCAGCCGAGCCGGTGTCACCGGAGGTAGCACCCATAATGGCGACACGCTGATCGCGCTTTTTCAGCACATAGTCCAGCAGGTGACCGAGAAATTGCAGAGCAAAGTCTTTAAAGGCCAGCGTCGGCCCCTGAAACAGTTCGAGAATAAATTCGTTGTGACCGCTTTGTATAAGAGGCGCGATGGCATCGTGACGAAAAGTACTGTAAGCCTTGTCGATCAATTCCCGTAGCGTGTCATCCGGAACCTCGCCGGCCATGAATGGGGACATCACCTTGAAGGCCAGCTCCTGATAGGACAGGCCAGACCAGCTGGCAATTTCTTCCCGGGAAAACTGCGGTAGGGTTTCCGGCACATAAAGACCGCCATCGGTAGCCAAACCGGCCAGA
>PANQ01000010.1 GCA_002707685.1 Porticoccus sp.
GGCTTCGGTGGCTGCCTCAATGTATTGAGGCATTCCCCAGTGCGCCTGTTCCTCCGAGGGGTTCCGCCAACTGATCGCAAACACCTGGAATCCCTGGCCGAGGCAAAAACGAAAAAAGCTTTTTTCCTCATTTAGATCATAAATGTAAAACTTGTTGATCTGGGGAGGGATGATCAGTAGCGGCCTGCGAAACACCCGGGCAGTACGCGGCTTGTATTGAATCAGCTCCAGCAGCTCATTGCGAAAAACGACAACNCCCTCCGTCGTCGCCAGATTGCCACCCACCCGAAACTGGCTTTTATCCACCTGAGCAGGCATACCGTTGTTGTCTTTCAGGTCGTGAGCATAGTTCTTCAGCCCTTTCAGCAAACTGCTGCCGCGGGTTTCAATCGCTTTTCTGAGTGCTTTTGGATTACCCAACAAGAAGTTGGTCGGAGCCATTGACGTGATCAGCATCTCTTTGACGAAACGGGCCCGCCGCTCTTCCATTTCCTCCAGGCCAAGGTCATCCACCAGTTCATCCAATGACTCCTCCCAGGCAAAATAGGCCTGCTTGAGCTTGTGGTAAAGCTTGTTTTCATCCCAGGAAGGGTCAGCAAAACGCCGGTCATTCTTGTGACCTTCGTACTTGTCCGTACCTTTGAGAATATCTGTAACCTTGCCGGCGAACCGCTTGCTGTAGCGCAATACCTTGGAGGGCTGTGCCGCCGTTTGTTTAACTGTTTTCTTGACGGCCGTCTTGAGGTCCTCTGTACTGACGCCCACCAGCGGATTGAGTGATACTGTCATCTCAATTGCTTTGGCCAGAAGCTCCTCGTGCTTTTCGACAGCCTTTTTTTTACGCTCTTTGGACACTATTGGACCCTCAAAAAGTCACTTGGAGGCAGGGAGGGAACACCGAATTTATCTACTCTACCACCAGCACCAGAGGTACGCATAGTAAGGATTTGCTCATCTGCCCGGGGCGAAAGGCGCAAACAGGGCCCGATGCTCTGTGACGGTCAGAACTAAAATACCTGAAAACGGGATGCAATCCCCCGCTTGCTGCTAAAGCACTTCTGCGAGCAGTTGTTCAATTTTATCCAGATCGGGGATCAATGCCTGCTGCTCTCTGACAGTAACCATCATCAGAACACAGGGTGGCGGCTCTGCCGGGGGAACCTGCTGCAGCAACCCATCGTCTGCCAACCTGATCAAGTGCGGAAAATTCTGGATTTGCAGGGCATAAAATTGGCTCAGACCGTCCGGCAGTATGCGGTATAACACCAGCGCCATCGCCCGGTCACCCAACATCGNCCGCTCGNCNCCAACCAGTGATTCAAAGGAAACCAGTGGAATACGTTCGGTTCGCCAGTTTATCCAGCCCTGCAACCAGGGGGGTTGTTGGTCGTCCCGTTGACAGTCAACCTGCTGCACAATCTCGGCAACCGCTGTCATGGGAACCAGCAGGCGGTGACCGCTGAGCGACACAAGCAGGCTGTCCACTTCATCGGGCAACAACGGATTATCGATGACCGGTTTGCTCACCGCTTGCTCCCCTCAGCAGTTATAGCTTTTTCTGGGGCAATGACTTCTAAGGACACGCCTTTTATCCGGATAGCAAACAGCACAACTATTCTCCTGATTCAGTTGCTACGGGCATGAGATTGGCCATGGCTTTCAATAGCTCCTGCTCTTGATAGGGCTTACCCATGTAGTGCTCGACACCCAGGGAGAAAGCCCTGTCCCGGTGCTTTTTACCCGACCTTGAGGTAATCATGATAATCGGTATTTGTTTCAGCTCGCTGCTGCCCTTGACGCGACGCGCTACTTCAAAGCCATCCATACGCGGCATTTCGATATCCAGCAGCATGAGATCCGGCCTGTGTTCCTGAAGCAGGGTCATCGCCTCAAGGCCATCTCTCGCCGTAATCACGGAAAAACCTTCCCGCAGCAAAAACCGGCTGGTCACCTTGCGCACCGTCACGGAATCATCCACGACCATTACAGTGGCAACAGGAGACGATGTCTCGGGTTCACCGATTTCTTCACTGTCTGCAACAGATGTGGTCATCAAGCGGCTGCGCAGCAGCGCCAATAGATCCAGAATGACCACAACCCGCCCATCGCCCATCACCGTGGCACCCGTCAACCCGGGCACTTTGCTGAGCTGGATACCAAGACTTTTCACCACAATTTCCATGCTACCCGCCAGACCATCTACCTGAATGGCGAAATGGCGGGTTTCAGTATGTACCAGAATCAGGAATACCGACTGGCTTTCCATATCCAGTTTCGGGGTTGAGCGATGGTGCAACAGACTATCCAGATAGAGCACTTCGTAGTACTCGCCGGCATATTCGAGGCGCGCCTCAGGGTAGAGATAGTAGTATTCAAGCTCTACCGGGCTGACTCGGACGACACCATCCACGCTACTCAGGGAAAGCGCATACAACTCGTTACCCACCTCAATCATCAGCGCTCTGTTGACCGACACCGTGAACGGCAATCGCACAACAAAACGGGTACCCTTGCCGGGGTCAGTGACGACCTGCACGGATCCCCCCAGTTCGCGTACCTGGCTGTTGACCACGTCCATGCCCACACCGCGACCGGAAACCTGGGTTACTTTGTTCGATGTGGAAAATCCCGGCTGAAAAATAAACTCGATGACGTCCTGATCATCCAGTGGGCTGTCCCCGGGAATCAAACCCTGCTCAATCGCCCGATGGCGAATGGCTTCGACATTAAGCCCGCCGCCGTCATCGGACAACAGCAGGAGAATATCGCCGGCCTCTCTGGCCAATCCCACAGAAATCACCCCGGTTTGCGGTTTTCCGGCAGCACGGCGGTCTGCTGCAGACTCAATCCCATGGTCAATGGAATTGCGAATCATATGTTCCAGTGGGGCCAGCATCTGCTCCATGACAGAGCGGTCCATCTCACCGTCTATATTGATCAACTGCAGTTCAACTTTCTTCCCCACCTCATCACTGACCTGCCTGACCATCCGGCGCAACCTGGGCACAATCCGGCTGAACGGCACCATCCGGGTGCGCATCAACCGCTCCTGAAGATCCGTGTTAATACGCGACTGAATCAACAGCTGCCCCTCTGCAGACCTGGCCTTGCCTACCAGCGTTTCCTTCAGATCCTGAATATCGTACGCAGATTCCAGCAACGCCTGTGACAATTGCTGCAGTTGGGAATAACGGTCCATTTCAAGTGCGTCAAAACCCTCCGGAGGTTGCATCGCCTCCATTTGTTCCTGCCGGAGCATCATGTGCGCTTCTGTTTCGACGCCAATACGCCGAACCTGATCACGGAGGCGGGTGATGGTGGAACCCATTTCATCGAGCGTAACCGAAAAATCACTGATCTCACGCTCTACCCGGCCCCGTGAGATACTGGTTTCACCGGCCAGATTCACCAGACTCTCCAGTAGCGGGGCTGACACTTTGACCATTTCCGTGGATGCAGCCGCTGGGCGCTGAGGAGGAGTAATGCCGGGTATTTCAGTGAGACTGGCCCGTAGCTGGGCAGGAATTTGACTGATCCCGGGTGATTCCCCCACGACAACCGTCTTCTCTACCAGCTCGACTACCGATTCTGCCTGGGGCGCACCCTCACTGTCATTGCCGAGCAATACTTTGGCTGCTACCAGTGCCGACTGGAGCTGATCCTGCTTGTGCAGCCACCGGCTGAACATCCCCTCGTCCAGCTGATCGCGCTGATGTTCCACGTCGAGGATGTCGGTTTCAAAATCATGGCTCAACTCACCGAGCTGCTGCAGCCCGGCCATTCTGGCACCGCCCTTGAGCGTGTGCAGCGATCGCTTGAGTGACTCCACTGCCTCACGACTCTGCCAATCCTGTTGCCAGTCCTGCAGACAGCGATCAATGTCTTCCAGCAGCTCATTGGCCTCTTCGATAAAGATCTCAAGAATTTCCAGATCGATCTTTTCACGATCAAGCGGCACAATTTCCAGCGCCGGGAGGTCCCTGCTTTCAGCGACATCTGACTCAACAGAGACCACTGCAGGTGGGGCAGAATCTGGCTCTGGCTCTGGCTCTGGCTCTGGCTCTGGCTCTGGCTCTGGCTCTGGCTCTGGCTCTGGCTCTGGCTCTGGCTCTGGTTCTGGTTCTGGTTCTGGTTCTGGTTCTGATTCTGATTCTGATTCTGGAGAGGCTACCCCAGGCATTTCCTCAACGGAGGCCACCGCAGAGGATAAGTCAGTGGCCTCTGCCGGGGAGGGCTGACCCGGTACATAGGCTTTTGCCGCCGCTGGACGGGACAGGGACTCCAACCGCTGCAACAACGCATTTTGCGGGTTCGGCAAGTCCTGATTGGCGGCCACGGCATCCACCATTGCCAACAACAGCTCATGCCCTTCGGCTGCAGTATCCAGAAGTGCATCAGAAGGGGATAGACGCATCTCCACGAGCCGTCGATAGAACTGGTTCAATGCTGCTGCCAGCTCCTGCATACCCGGCATTCCCGCACGACCAGCGGCAGGGGCCAACCCTTCCAGCTCGTCCTGCAAACCTGTCAGCAGACTGAAGTCCTCTGGCTGATCCCGCCATTGCCTGAGGTACTGATCTGCGTCAAGCAGACGCTGCATGCCATCGGTCATCAGCAGATTGAGGAAATCGGGATCAACCTTTAGGGAGGGTCTTGTCTCATCACTGAGGATAGCGGACATGATTTGATCGCGCAGTGCCGTCAGCCGTTCGAGAAACACGGGCAGCTCAGGAATACTTTCCACCCGCTGCAACTCATGGACAGACGAAAGTGACAGTGTGCAATAACTCGCGCCATCATCAAGCAGGTTGACAATTTCGTCCGTCACCTCGAGATGGTAGTTGTACAGCTCCTTGATGAAATGTTCCAGTGGCGCAACAAGGTCGCCAATGGGTTCAATCCCGGCCATTCGGGCACTGCCCTTCAGGGTGTGCAGGGCGCTCTGCAGCGCACTGGTGGGCGGCGAATAGACCGGGGCCTGCTGACGCTGCTCCAGCACAAAATGTTTGATGACATCAAGATAATCCACTGCCTCTTCGGCAAAGATTTCCAGCAACTCAAGATCTTTTGCATTCGGCACCAACGGATGATCGCCATCAACGTCCGGCTCTGCATCCGCCACCGCATTGCCACCTACCATTGCCGGGGAAGGTTCCTTTGCGTCACTGTCGTGACAATCATCAACGCTATCGGGCAGGGCCGTTTCTTCACCCCTGGCCAGTGCCTCTGCTGCAATTACCAGCTGGGCGACATACTCGGGGCGGCTGTAATCAGTTTGTTCAGAAAAGGCCTCGGCAAGATCGGGCAGCACATCCTTGGTCAGTCCGACAACCGCCATCAGGGTCGGAGTAATGACTACTCTTTTTTCAATCAATCGGTTAAGCAGATGCTCAACCGCCCAGGCTATGCCGGCAAGCTGATCTGCACCCACCATGCGCCCACCCCCCTTGAGGGTATGAAAGGCCCGGCGCATCTCAATCACCGGCTGCTCTGCGTTGGGTGAATCAACCCATTGTTGATAGGTATCGTCGAGCGTCGCCAGCACCTCAGTCACTTCTTCCAGAAAAACATCAATGATTTCCCGGTCGACCGCATCAGCGCCAACAGTTTCTGGCGGCTCATCACCCTGTGACGCCCCAGTAAGCGGATTTTCAGTCAAGGGCTCAACAGCGATATCGTCAGCATCATGGCGAGTGCCCGTCCCTGCAGCAAGCGAGTAACCGAGGCGGGCGATACTCTGTTCGGCCAGATCGAGAATGGATTGCTCAGCTTCTCGATCCTGCTGATCGAGCACTTCCAGATAGTATTCGATGCCGGTGATTGCCTCAGCCAGGGCATCGAGCATATTCCAGTTGGGCACACTCCGGGCAGACAACACCTGCTCCTCAAGAAAGCGGTTGCAGGCGTCGAGAACCGCCACTGCTCGGGGTAGCTCGAGCATCAACAGCGCCCCCCGCACCTCTGCAACCAGCTGGGATAGGCCATCAAGCTTGTCCCGCCGCCATTGCGAGGCAATAAAGTCGACAATGACCTCTTTGACCTGATCGAGCGTGTGCCTGGCCTCTGCCAGCAATGCCGCCTGGGCACGGTTCACTTCAACCTGCATCTCCTGACCGACGGCACCACCCTCAATCAGCTGCTTGTTGAGCTCCAACCAACCGTGTAAACCGGTTTGCGCCTCCACCAGACAATTGGCCACCGCCGCTGGATGAGGGGAGTCCGCTGACGGATCAGCAATAAACAGTTGCAACTGAGCTAAAGCCTCCTCCAGCAACTCGCGCTGCCTTGGCCGGCCCAACATGGTCACGGCATCAACCAGTTTTTTCAGCCGATCTCCGGATTCATCGAGTAGTGCCGGTCGAGTATCATGTTCCTCTACCAACCGGGACAGACATTCCTTAAACTGCTCAATGTCCTGATCCAGCGCCGACACAATCAGCCGGGCGGCATCGGGTGCGTAAACAGGTGATAGACCGTCTTCGGTATCCTCTATGGTGACATCGCTGGGCAGTGACTGATCAAGACGGTAATCCTCCCGGACTGCAATAGCTCTGGGGCCCTTGCTGCGGGCAAAGGCGATATAAAACAACAGGTTTTTAAACAGTACCTCTGGCAGTGGCTGGGTCAACCCGTCATAGCCCGCCTGCGCCAGTCGACGGATTTCGCCCTCCAGCTCTCTCAATAACATTTTCAGTGCATAGCCCAGCGGGATATCCCGGCCGGCGATGCCTTCAAGCAGTGCCAGTACAACATTCCACAGCGGTTCCCGTGGCATGCCCTTGCTCAGCTCCTTGAGCCGTGAGAAGACCTTGTCCAGGTAGCTGAAGTTTTCCTCAATTTTTTCCCCTTTGAGCAACCCCAGTAGCGCGTACTGATACATTTGCCGTAATTTGCGCAGCAGGTTGGCCATGACCACCGGGTCAGGCTGACGGTCATACGGCTTGCTGAGCCGCCGGGATGCTTCAATATGGGGCGAGAAGAAAGAGGTTTCCGAGATCAACGGTTCACCTCTGACCGCCCGAAACTCATTTAGCAGAAGCAGTAATGACTCCGGGTTATCCCGACGGGTAGCCATCACCTGTCGCAGGTAATTTGGCAGTTTCAGCATGGCCTGAACCAGGACATCACAACCATCGGCCACAGCCGTTATGCGCCGCTCGAGAATACGATCGGCAAGTACCTCCATCTCCTCGGCCANCAGCAAAGGNCCNTAACAGTCAGCNACTTTCAGNGATCCCTTTATCTGGTGAATGTAGTCAACACAANGGCGAATACTTGCGGTATCAGTTGAGTCCGCCAAAAAAGACTCTAACGCCTCACAGGCGAGCTTCAAGGTGGCATCGACCTCATCGGCAAGCCATGTCAGCCCNTGCAATCTTCCGGTCAGCGCCATTTAATGCCCCCGCGCCGGGTTGGGNGAGCGCCGATAGGCGAGCACAGCGGGATCNNAACGGTCCCGTANCAGCANTTTCGGTGGCGTGCCAAAAAACTCACCGGGAGCAAGAATCAGACGNCCAGCCGGTTTGAGGGCNCCCGCCANTTTCTCCAGTANCATTTTTCTGCGTGTTGGTGCGACATANACCAGCAGGTTNTGACAGAANATGACATCGAAGGTTTTGCCTGGTAGNGNATCGAGCAGATTATGCNGGGCGAAAACAANGNGCTTTTTGAGGGTNGCCCTGACGCGCAGGAATTTATCACNCGCTGATTCNAACCAGNCNTGCTGCATGGCATTGAGATGCCTCAGNCGGCTCCGCNGNTATTCGCCGCGCCTGGCGATATCCAGANCCGACCGNGACAGGTCCGTGGCCAACAANCGAAACGGGGAAGANAATTTACCTGCCTGACAGAGTTGCTCTGAAAGCATTGCNAGCGAATAAGNCTCCTCACCACTGGCACAACCGACGCTCCACAGACTAAANCCGGACGGCGGTTCCGNTTGAGNNNCAGACTCGGNANCATCTGAANCACCCGANAGCACNCTTGCCACATAATTAAANGAAGGAGGATGACGAAAAAACCGTGTTTCCTTGATCAACAGGCGNTCCACCAGAGCTTGCAGGCTCTCCCCGCTATCCTCGGGCTGCCGGGANNAAGACTGGTGTTCAACCATTCGGCGACGGGCAAANTCCGCCCAGCAATCACTGACTGCNATACCGNTGTGNGATTCAACCAAACGGCACCAATGTCTGAATTTTCGCTCAGTCAATTCCATGGCGGGGTCCATCGGAAAATTCCGCCATCACTCAGACCTGNCTATCCGGAGAATATGGNTTTTNCTTCTCCTTGNTGCCCGCCTGATCACCGGTATGCTCTTCCCATTCTGCAGAGAANTCTTCATCTTCATCCAGTTCCCTGGCCAGGTGGTCGAAGTCCATATCNCCATCATCTGACTGCAGTGACTTNAGAATTTCCTCTTCATCNTAGCTGCCATTATCGTCNGCGCTTGATAAGCGCTCACTGTCATCTACTGNTNGGGNCGTTGCAGNCGAGGACNNNTGANCTTNATACATCGCCTTTTCTATTTCNTCGGCTTCATCCTCNCTTAAGCTNGAAGCACGCATGGGCTGNCGGACNNGGGCAGACGNTTTGTCTGCAGCNCTGTCCTCGGGGTCGNCANNCCCATCAGCGGGCNCNTCTTCNNCGNTATGATCNAGAAACTCATCTTCAGCANCATCCTCGAAAAGNACATCATCGCCGAAAGCNTATTCATTAAAATCCCCGACCTGCTTNGGTTCCTGGTGGNGATGATGGCGNTCCATGGAGGCAGGCAANTTGAANCCGGAGACCGAATTTCTCAGGTCAACNGCCAGNTCNGCCAATTCACCAATGGACTGGGCCGTATTATTGGTACCGGAAAGGGTCTGAGAGGTAATATCCTGGATCACATTCATCGTTCTGGAAATGTGNCCNGCNGTCGTGGCCTGATGCTTGGCCGCCGTGGAGATATCCTGAATNAGNTCCGCAAGATCGGCCGAGACGGTTTCGATTTCCTCCAGGGCACCCTCCGCAGCATGGGCCCGCTCCGCCCCCCTTACNACCTCGGAGGTCGTTTGCTCCATGGANCTGACNGCTTCATTGGTGTCNGTCTGAATGGTTTTCACCANCGAGGCGATCTGCTTGGTTGCNCCTGCAGAACGTTCGGCAAGNCGCTGGACTTCGTCGGCAACCACNGCGAAGCCNCGTCCCGCATCACCAGCCATCGAGGCCTGTATAGCNGCGTTNAGTGCNAGAATATTGGTCTGGTCGGCAATGTCATTAATNAGTGACACGATGTCACCNATTTCCTGNGAGCTCTCCCCCAGTCGCTTGATGCGCTTGGANGTATCCTGNATNTGCTCACGAATCGTATCCATNCCACCNATNGTNTTCTGTACNACNTCGGCACCTTTCTTGGCAATCGANACNGATTTTTCNGCCACCNAGGCAGATTCGGCAGAGTTTGCCGANACCTGATCAATNGTGACGGCCATTTCGTTGATGGCTGCCGAGGCGCCGGCAATTTCCTGCGCCTGATGTTCGGAGGCGTCAGCCAGTTGCAGCGCCGTAGCCCGGGTTTCATTGGCCGCGGCCGAGACGTTTTCAGAGGTGTCCTGTATCTGAGCTACCAGGATTCGCAGCTGGTCGATGGCGTAGTTGATGGAGTCTGCAATTGCACCGGTAAAATCCTCGGTGACAGTGGCATGACTGGTAAGGTCACCTTCACCAAGACCGGCGATCTCATCCAGTAGACGCAGAATCGCCTGCTGGTTCTGCTTGTTGTCCATCGCCGTTTCCTGAAGCCGGCGGCGGGTTTCCGCTGAAATCAGCACACCCATTAACGCTATGATAATCACACCGATGACCCCGGCATACAGCGCTGTTTGATAGGTAAAACTGCGGCTCTGCGGCAGCGCGGCGATCGCATCGGAGATATTGTTGATGCGCTCCTGTAGAAGAGGCGATTCATCAAGGATGCTCTTACTTGCCTGACTGGCGCTGAAGAACGCCGGGGTAGCATCAAAAATTTCCTGAATGGAACTGCTGACAAACGCAAAATGTTCTGTACTGCGGTCGAGGTTCTCTCTTGCACGGGGGACAGTAACAGGGCTGATACCCAGACCGGCATCGCCATTCTTCATGCCTGACAGTACTTGTCCAAACATTTTCACATCGCGGGAAAACTGGTCAGCGGCCGTTTTTGCATCGGCGCTACCGGCCAGCATTTTGTCCACATTGCGGCCAATTCTCTCGGCACGCCAGATTTGCGCTTGCGCAACCGCCACTTGCTCAGAAGGCGCTCTGCTGGCCAACAGAATATCCACCACCTCCCTATGTTCCTGTTGCAACTCTGGCAGACTTTGATTCAGGGTCGCAGCAACCTTATTGAGGAAGATGACAGTGTCCTGATTGTCAATAATCGTACGGGCATTTTGCTGGGCAGTTACCCAAACTTCCGAAAGAGCATCCAATGGAGGGGCAGCCACCTCATCCACCAGGTTGCTATGCAGTTTGCCCCAGCTCTCCTGCATGCGATCAACCAAACCCTGCAGCTCATCAAATGCCCCCTCGTTGCCCGCGGTTGATTCCCGGGACAAACTGACGAGCCGGTAGGACAGCGCCCGCAACTCTGAGGTTAGCTGCAAACTTTCCTGATCCCTGGCATTTTGATTGAAGACCATCAACAGGTTGAAGCCGAGAAAAACGACCACCACCATCAACAGCACCGACAAAAAGGTGATCAGAGATTTATTTTTGGATTTGTTGACCGCCGTTTTCATGTGAATATCACTCCAAGCCTGTGTTGCGGCTACCCTTGGCAGACCCGCACAAATTTTTCTGGGCGGCCAGCTAGGCCGCCACTTCGGTAAAACGCCGGTCTGCCAGCAACTGGCTGGGACGCAGCAAAATCCAGGTGCCATCCGGCTGGACAAAACCCCCGTCTGCATATGGCGCGAGCCTGTCGGGGATATCATTCAGGTTTCTGGTATATGTATCTATTTTGAAATGGCGCATGCCATAAACACGGTCAACTGTCAGGCCAACAAACATACCCATCATATCAATCACCATCACCCGCTGCTGCTTTGCTGAACCGGATAATTTGTCACCCAGGAACGCTGACAGTTTGACGATAGGCAATAATCTTCCCCGCAGGTTTGCTATTCCCAGCACCCAGCGCTTCACCCTGGGCACTCGCGTGTATTGTGGCAATTCAACAATTTCGGTGAGCTCCTCAAGTGCAACTACCAGATTGATACCGAGTATTGAAAAGCACACCACCTTGCAGGCTGGGACGATATCCTGCTGCGCTGGCAATCCGCGTTGCGTGCTATTAAACCGCTGCGACAGGGATAGAAGCGTATTGAACGGTGAACTGACCATGGCTCTCTAGCAACCCGTATTCAACGGATCACTTCCTTCAGAATACTGATGAGATCTTTTTCATTAACTGGTTTGGTGAGATAGGCCTTGGCACCCTGGCGCATACCCCAGACCTTATCGGTTTCCTGGTCCTTGGTGGTAACAATGATCACGGGAATATGCTCTGTCTCGCTGGCCTTGCTCAACTGGCGGGTCGCCTGAAAACCATTGACACCGGGCAACACAATATCCATCAAAATGGCATCCGGTTGCTCTCTCAGGGCCATGCTATAACCGGCTTCACCACTATCTGCCGCCAGCACCTCATAGCCATTTTTTTCCAGCATGCCCGTGAGTCGATGTGTCTCAGTGGGCGAATCATCAATGATCAGTACTCTCGCCATACGCGCCCCCATCCGGGATATCGGTAGTTTGTTCCGCTGTTGCATCCGGGGCAGCCGCTCGGGGAGCAAACCTCTCCAGCGCCTCAAATAGCTCAGCTTTGCTGAATGGCTTGGTGAGGTAGTCATCAGCCCCCACAATCCGCCCTTTTGCCTTGTCAAACAAGCCATCCTTGCTCGACAGCATAATGACGGGTGTAAATTTAAAGTGGCTGTTATTCTTGATCAGGGCACAGGTCTGATAGCCATCCAGTCGGGGCATCATGATATCGACAAAAATGATATCAGGCCTGGTATCGGCAATTTTGGAAAGCGAGTCAAAACCGTCAATAGCCGTAATCACCTCGCACCCAGCTTTGCTGAGCAGCGTTTCCGCTGTACGGCGGATGGTATTGCTATCATCAATGACCATCACTTTAAGGCCGCTTAATTGCTCTTCCATTGTTCTTTGTCCCAATTTTTGATTCCCACAAGTCCGTGCCACATGGATGGACTTATGTAACACAATCATGAGGTTTTATCTATAACCGCCTGTTGGGATTGGCCACCGGGCACCATTTTTAACATCAGGTATTGCGCTGACATGGCACTGGCCTTAAGTTACTGCCATAAATCGCAAACCCGCAAGGCTATCATAAATAACATGCCCACCCTGATGACGTGACACAGGTAACAATTATGACTAGGACACTCGGCGTGGTCATGGATGCCATCGATAGCATCAACCCGAAAAAAGATACCACACTGGTGCTATTGCTCGCGGCTCAGAAGCGCGGCTGGCAGCTTATGCTAATGGAGCAATCCGACCTTGCGCTGGAGAGCGGTAAACCCACTGCAAGGATGACCCCCCTCAGGGTCAGAGATGATCTGCTGGACTGGTTCTCGCTGGATGAGCCCCAACGACGACCCCTGTCAGAACTGAATGTCATACTGATGCGCAAGGATCCGCCTTTCGACAGCGAGTACATCTACTCCACTTACCTGCTGGAAGCGGCGGAAAAACTTGGCGTACTGGTCGTCAATAAACCCCAGGGGTTGCGAGACTGCAACGAAAAAGTGTTTGCCTCGCTGTTCCCTCAATGTGCGCCCCCTCTGCTGGTCAGCCGCGATGCAGTGATGCTCAAGCAATTTCACAAGACCCACAATAATGTGGTGTATAAACCCCTGGACGGCATGGGTGGCACCGCCGTATTTCAAGTTCGTGCCGATGACCCGAATATCAACGTCATCATCGAGACACTGACCATAAATGGCAGTCGCACCATCATGGCACAGAAGTTCATTCCCGAGATTCGCCAGGGTGACAAGCGCATCCTGATGGTGGATGGTGTACCGATACCCTTTTCCCTGGCCAGAATCCCACCTGAAGGTGACATCAGAGGCAACCTAGCTGTGGGCGGCAGAGGCGTAGTACAACCGCTCACCGAAAGAGATCAATGGATTGCAGCACAGGTTGGTCCAGTGCTGCGGGAGAGAGCCATTTTGTTTGCCGGGCTGGATGTGATCGGCGACTATCTGACGGAAATCAATGTCACCAGTCCCACCTGTGCACGGGAAATTGACCGGGCTGAGTCTACCGATATTGGCGGCAAACTGATGGATGCGATAGAGGCAAGACTGATCTGATGCCTGTCGCCATGCCGGAAATTCAACCAGAGCACCAGTCCGATCGGTTGGGGTTTTCAATCTTCCTGGCTGTGGCCATCCACGCCATGATTATTTTTGGTATCGGCTTTAAACTCCAGCAACAACAATCACCGGCTCCCACTCTGGAAGTGACTCTGGCCCAACATCACCATGACATTATCGACGAAACACCGGACTTCCTCGCCCAACAACAGCAACAGGGCAGCGGCAAAGAGCAGGAGATGGACTTGCTCACCACCGATCAGCGCCCGGAGCTCAGCGCCCAACAACAGCAGTCCCCGGCCTCTCTACTCGAACAACAGCGGCAACAGACACCTCGGGACGCGGTCACCCTGATATCAACCACCCATGGTGAAAGCGCACCGACAGAACCGGCTCAAGAAGCCAAAGAGGGTGATGCCGCCGTGCAATCACCGCCTGCCATGACGCCAGAATTTGCCAGCCTGCAAGCCAAACTGGATGAAAAAAAGCGTGAATACAGCACGCTGCCCAATGTCTTGCGGGTCACCTCCGCCAGCACCAAGGCTGCTGAGTATGCCGCCTACCTCCAGTACTGGATTGATCGTATCGAAGTCATCGGCAATAACCATTACCCGGAAGAAGCCCGCCGCAAGGCAATTTTTGGCGACCTCCGGCTGGCGGTGACACTATTGCCAGACGGCACAGTGGAAAAAATAGAAATTCTGCTCAGTTCAGGACAGAGAGTGCTGGATCTGGCAGCAGTAAGAACCGTACGCATGGCATCCCCGTTTGCGCCTTTTCCGCCAGAGATGAAACAGTGGGATAAACTGGAAATTATTCGCACCTGGCAATTTGAGCCCGGGCACCGACTCAACACCCAGTAATCACCATCGTGACAATAATGCACTACCTTTACTTGTTTTCTGTCGCAGTGCACCCATAATCCTAATATGGGTTCAATATCGTCCAATCAGCATTTCGAAAGCCTGAGCAACCATTTCCTGGTGGCCATGCCGGGCCTTCACGACCCAAATTTCTCTCACGCCGTCATTTACGTTTGTGAGCACGGTCCCGGCGGCGCCATGGGACTGGTCATCAATAACCCACTGGATGTACCGATCAGCCAGATTTTTGAACAATTTGAGCTGGGTTATTCACCACACATCGGCACCCAGCCCCTGTTGTCCGGAGGACCCGTGCAAATTGAACGGGGTTTTGTACTACACCGGGCAGGCGAAAGGCAGTGGGAGTCCACCCAAACTATTTCCGGTGAAGTCAGCCTTACCGCTTCACGGGATATCATCTCGGATATCGCCATCGAACGAGGTCCAAGCGAACTGATTATTACCCTGGGGTATGCGGGCTGGGGGCCGGGCCAACTCGAGGAAGAGCTGGCCCACAACGCCTGGCTCACTGTCCCGGGCGATGCCGACATACTCTTTAATACGCCCTTTGAACGGCGAGCCTCGGCAGCAGCGGCAAAGATCGGGATTGACCTGAACATGCTGAGCACTGATGCCGGACACGCCTGATCCAAACGCTATGTCAGAAAAGCCGGTGACGCTGTTAGCGTTTGATTTTGGTACCGGCCAGATTGGTGTTGCGGTGGGTCAGAGTCTAACCGGTAGCGCCAATCCACTGACGGTGCTCAGAGCCCGCGACGGTATTCCCAACTGGGAGCAGATTGCCGGACTGCTGGCTGAGTGGCAACCGGATCAGTTGCTCGTGGGCCTGCCACTGAACATGGACGGCTCAGAGAGTGCATTTTGCCAGCGGGCAAGAAAATTTGCCCGGCGGCTCAATGGTCGCTTTGGCCTGAAAGTCGCCATGGTAGATGAGCGTCTTTCAACGTTTGAAGCCAGGGGACAGTCAAAAAATCACGCCATGCGACGCACGGGCAGTTATCAGCAATCACTCGTGGATGATCTGGCCGCCGTGATTATACTCCATACCTGGTTGTCAGACCCGTCACTGGCACAGGCGCCCTGATACGAGTCAGAAACGATTGATATGGTCATTGCTGTCTTCCTCTACCTGCAACTCGTCGGCAGCATTGGACAGGTAACTGGCATCGGTTTCTGACTGGAGTTTAATGAGCAGGCGCAAATCATTCTTCGAATCAGCGTAGGTCATGGCATCCTCATAGGTGATCAAACCTTCGTCATAAAGGGCATAAAGCGCCTGATCAAAGGTCTGCATTCCCTGTTCGGTGGAGCGCGTCATCAACTCTTTAAGCTTGTGAACCTCACCCTTGCGGATCAGATCACCCACCAACGGTGTGTTAATCAGGATTTCAATGGCGGCGCGGCGGCCACTACCATCGGCCAGAGGGATCAGTTGCTGGGCAATCAGGGCCCGCATATTGAGCGACAAATCCATCCATAACTGGCCGTGACGCTCAGCAGGAAAAAAGTGCAGAATTCTGTCCAGCGCCTGGTTGGCATTGTTGGCGTGCAGGGTGGCCAGTACCAGGTGACCGGTTTCGGCAAAGGTAATCGCATGCTCCATCGTCTCACGAGTACGGATCTCGCCGATCAGAATGACATCCGGTGCTTGGCGAAGGGTATTGCGCAAAGCAACCTCAAAAGACTCCGTATCGATGCCAACTTCCCGCTGGGTAACAATGCAGCTTTCATGGCGGTGTACAAACTCAATCGGATCCTCGACGGTAATAATATGGCCACGACTGTTGCGATTGCGATGGCCAACCATTGCCGCCAGCGAGGTGGATTTACCGGTGCCGGTAGCACCCACAAAGATAATGATACCGCGCTTGGTCATCACCAGATCATTCAAAATCGGTGGCAATAGAAGCTCTTCCACTGTGGGGATAATAGTCTCAATCCGGCGGAGCACCATGCCCGCTTCGTTGCGCTGGAAGAAGGCACTAACCCTGAAACGACCCACCCCTTGGCGGCCAATGGCAAAATTGAGCTCTTTCTTTTCACGAAACTCAAGCCGCTGCTTCTCATCCATGATGCTTTCAACCACTTGATGAGCCTGCTCCGGCGACAGCGGCGTTTTGCCCACCGGCACAATGGTGCCGTTAATTTTGATACTGGGAGCCACAGCGGCAGTAATAAACAGGTCTGAAGCCCCTTTTTCCACCATCAACTTAAGTAGTACATCAAAGTCCATTACATTCTCCGCAACTCAAATGCTGTTTATTCCAAACAGCGCAGGCAGTTAGTACCGGCAAATCACACTAGAACTCATCCGGTATTTTGGCTTTTTCGCGGGCTGTCTCGCGGGTGATTACTTTCTGGGCTACCAGCCTGTGCAGATTCTGATCCATGGTTTGCATGCCGTGTGATGCCCCTGTCTGAATAGCGGAGTACATCTGGGCAATTTTTTCCTCGCGAATCAGGTTGCGGATTGCCGGTGTGCCAATCATGATTTCGTGGGAAGCGACACGGCCACCACCAATTTTCTTCATCAGCGTTTGTGAAATTACCGCCTGCAGTGATTCGGACAGCATGGCCCTCACCATGGATTTTTCAGCCGCCGGGAACACATCCACAATACGGTCGATGGTTTTTGCTGCCGAAGTGGTGTGGAGCGTACCAAACACCAGGTGGCCGGTTTCCGCCGCCGTCAGCGCCAACCGGATCGTCTCCAGATCCCGCATCTCCCCCACCAGAATAATATCGGGATCTTCCCGCAGAGCAGACCGTAGCGCCTCGCTGAAGCCGTGGGTATCACGGTGGACTTCCCGTTGGTTAACCAGGCACTTTTTACTTTCGTGAACAAATTCGATGGGGTCTTCAATGGTGAGGATGTGCTGATAGCGGTTCTCGTTGACGTAATCCATCATTGCAGCCAGCGTCGTGGACTTGCCCGAGCCCGTCGGCCCCGTGACCAGTACCAGCCCCCGTGGCAGCATGGCGAGATTGCGAAACACCTGTCCCAGCCCCAGATCCTCCAGCGTCAACACCCGGGAGGGGATGGTACGAAAGACCCCCGCAGCCCCCCTGTTCTGATTAAACGCATTGACCCGAAAGCGGGCGACACCAGGCACTTCAAACGAGAAATCTGTCTCCAGAAACTCTTCATAATCGCGACGCTGTTTGTCGTTCATGATGTCGTAGATTAACTGGTGGACCTCCTTGTGCTGCAGGGGGGGGAGGTTCACCCGCCGCATATCACCATCAATCCTGATCATCGGGGGCAGACCACCTGAAAGGTGCAAATCTGACGAACCCTGTTTTACGCTAAAAGCCAGCAGTTCCGTAATATCCATGCGTTAATCCTGTTATTCTGGGTTAATCTACTGCTCTACTGAAAGCCGTGCTGCCGGCCAATGACAAGTATATGCATAATATAGCCGACAATCTCAACCGACTTCACCGACAGATTCAACAAATCGCTGAACGGGCAGGGCGCGATGCGGATAAAATCCAACTGCTTGCGGTCAGCAAGGGCCAGCCCGCTACCGCAATCCGTACAGCCTATGAGCTGGGTCATCAGCGCCACTTCGGCGAAAACTATCTCCAGGAGGCGCTGGAGAAGCAGCGGGCACTGGCGGACCTGACCGATATCTGCTGGCATTTCATCGGGCCACTACAGTCCAACAAAACCCGAAAAGTGGCAGAACAATTTGATTGGGTGCACAGCGTTGATCGGTACCGTGTGGCAGAACGCCTCAATACCCAGCGCCCCGCAACCCGGGGGCCCCTGAATGTCTGCCTGCAGGTGAATATCGACAGCGAGGCAAGCAAGTCCGGCATCGCGGTGGCAGCGCTGCCAACCCTGGCAGAAAAAATCATTGAATTGCCTCACCTTAACCTCCGCGGGCTGATGTGTATCCCGCGCAGTCAACCCGACTTGCAACGACAACGAATGGCCTTTGCCCAACTGGCAACACAACTGAACACACTTCGGCACTCCACCCGGCTGGCCAGATTGGATACACTCTCGATGGGCATGTCGGATGACCTTGAGGCGGCCATTCTTGAGGGATCCACCATCGTGCGTATTGGCACAGCCATTTTTGGCCCCCGGCAAACCCCTGGGTAACCATCCACAACCTTTCGATTAAGGAAACATCTGTGAACAAACCCACACTGACTTTCATCGGTGGCGGCAATATGGCCAACAGCCTGATTGGTGGCCTCATCGCCAAAGGCTATCCGGCAGACGCCATTACTGTCACCGATCCACTGGAGGCCAACCGCCAGCAATTGGCCAGCACCTTCGGCGTTCAAACCTCAACCGATAACATGGCCGCTGCAGCCAAAGCCGAGGTCATTCTGCTGGCCGTAAAACCACAGGTCATGAAAACCGTGACCGAAACAATCACCGGCGCTCTGGGTCACCGACCTCTGATTATTTCGATTGCAGCGGGGATATCCATGGCGTCACTGGAGCAGTGGCTGAGTGCCGACCTGCCGATTGTTCGCTGTATGCCCAACACGCCGTCACTGGTTCAGACCGGTGCCGCCGGCCTGTTTGCCAACGGGCAGGTATCCGACGATCAAAAACAGCTCACCAGTGATATTCTCAATGCCGTGGGGACTTCCTGCTGGTTGCAGACAGAAGCAGAGATTGATGCCGTGACCGCAGTTTCAGGCAGTGGTCCCGCCTATTACTTCCTGATCATGGAAATCATGCAGGAAATCGGCGAAGAGCTCGGACTGTCGCCGGAAGTTTCGCGGCAACTCACCTTGCAAACTGCCCTTGGGGCGGCAAAAATGGCCATCAGCAGCGATGTTGATGCCGCCGAATTGAGGCGGCGGGTCAGCTCCCCCGGCGGCACGACGGAGCGCGCTATAGAGGCTTTCGAAGCCGGCAATCTGAAAACACTGTTTCGTGAGGCAATGAATAGCGCGGTGAAACGCGCAGCAGAGATGGCCGACGAACTGGCAAACTAACCGTCAAAAAACAAGGCAACCTATGAGTACATTTACCCAGGCCGGCACTTTTCTGGTTCAATCCCTCGGCAGCTTTTACCTGGCGGTGGTGATGCTGCGCTTTCTCCTCCAGCTCTCCCATGCCGACTTCTACAATCCGATTTCCCAGTTCCTGGTGAAGGCCACCCATTTGCCCAGCAAACCCCTGCGCAAGCTGTTTCCCACCTATCGGCATTTTGATCTGGCCAGCATCGCGCTGGCGCTGCTATGCCAATGGCTGGTAATTCAGCTTACCGCTTCGATCAACGGCCTCGGCATGATGAACATTCTGTCGGCCCTGGCCTGGGGCGCGGTGGGCGCCATTTATCTTGTGTTGAACCTGTATCTCTACGGTCTGCTGATCGTCATTATCGTCAGCTGGGTGGCACCACAGAGCAATCACCCCGCGCTGACACTGCTAAACCAGCTGATTCGTCCCGTTATGGCACCCTTTCAGCGGATTATCCCGCCGCTGGGTGGCCTGGACCTATCACCCATTTTCATGTTTCTGGTGATCAATATGCTGCAGATTTTTGTGCACGGTGCAGCCAGGTCACTGCAGGTGCCCTCCGGCCTTGTGCCCGGCATCTGATGGGAGAACACTACCGGTGGCAAGAGGGCTGTCTGCTGTTGCACTGCCGGCTGCAACCACGAGCGTCCAAAGATGAAATTGTCGGACTTCAGGGAGACCGTCTGAAGATCCGGATTACCGCACCGCCGGTGGATGGCAAGGCCAACCAGCATTTGATTGCCCTGGTCAGCCGCTGGTTCGGCACACCCAAATCCGCCGTCAGCCTGCTGCAGGGAGAGACCGGTAGACAAAAAACATTGCGGATTGAAAGTCCGACCCGGCTGCCCGACAGGGCAGCTATTGAGCGGCCAGAGATTTAACCGCCTGGGTGTGCCAGCGCCATTTTCTGCACCCGGACCAAATCGGCAATACCGTGCTTGGCCAGCAACATCATTTCCTGCAGTTCTCCTTCGGTAAACGGTGCCGCCTCAGCCGTGCCCTGAATTTCGATAAAACCACCACTGCTGTTCATGACCACATTCATGTCTGTTTCCGCCGTCGAATCTTCTGCGTAATCAAGATCCAGCACTGGCACACCCTTATAAATGCCTACCGAAACCGACGCCACCATATTGGTCAGGGGATTGGTCTTGATTTTACCGCGCTCCTGCAAGTGACTAACTGCATCGGCAAGCGCGACACAGGCGCCGGTGATAGAGGCGGTACGAGTGCCACCGTCGGCCTGAATCACATCACAGTCCACCGTAATGGTATGCTCACCCAGCGCCTTCAAATCCATGGCCGCCCGCAGTGAGCGGCCAATCAGGCGCTGGATTTCAAGGGTTCTGCCACCCTGACGCCCTCTTGACGCCTCGCGGGCCATACGCTCACCGGTGGAACGGGGCAGCATACCGTATTCAGCGGTCACCCAACCCTGCCCCTTGCCGCGCAGAAAGCGTGGTACAGAGGACTCGACACTGGCGGTGCAAATGACTTTGGTTTCACCAAACTCCACCAAGACAGATCCCTCTGCATGCCGGGTGTAACTGCGGGTGAGCTTTACAGCACGGAGCTGCTCGGGACGACGGCCACTGGGTCGGGACATGGAAAAATTCCTGTAGTATTTTGAAGTAGAAAAGAGGCTGGCATTCTAACCGAATTGTCGACCGTATGTGGCGCCGTGTTACCATAGATCGTCAATTCCACCCTTCTCCCGGAGATTCCCATGCCCAGCAGCATGACTGCCTTTGCCCGCCACAGTATCGAGTGCCACTGGGGCACCGCCGCCTGGGAAATCCGCTCTGTCAATCACCGCTATCTGGAAACCGGTTTCAGAATGCCGGAAACCGTCAGGGATCTTGAAGCGACCCTGCGCGAACTGACCCGAAAACACCTGCAACGTGGCAAGGTGGACTGCACCCTGCAACTCAATATCGCCAAACAATCCGGTGAAGTAGCCATCAATCAACCCTTGGCAGAGCAATATATTACCGCCAGCGAACAACTGGCCCGCCTGATGGCTGATCCCGCAAAAATCTCACCGCTGGACATCTTGCGCTGGCCGGGGGTGCTCAGTGAACCCGAGATCGACCGGGAGGAGCTCAAGAACACACTGCTGCGATTGTTTGAAGAGACACTGGATCAACTGGTGGAGGGCCGTCGACGGGAAGGTGGAAAACTCGGTGAACTGGTCGAACAGCGACTGGACGGCATTGCCGTGCAGCTGGCTACCGTGCGATCGCGATTGCCGGAACTGCTGGCCGCCCAGCGCCAGAAGCTGATTGACCGACTGCAAGAGGTGAGCACCGATCTCGATCAGAACCGACTGGAACAGGAGCTGGTGTTGATTGCACAACGGGCCGACGTGGACGAAGAACTGGACCGGCTGGATACCCACCTGGGTGAAATCCGCCGGGTGTTGCAACGCCAGGAACCGATTGGCCGGCGCCTGGACTTCCTCATGCAGGAACTCAACCGCGAAGCTAACACCCTGTCCTCAAAAGCCATTGCCACTGATACCACCAACGCAGCGATCGAGCTGAAAGTCCTGATCGAACAGATGCGCGAGCAGATCCAGAATATTGAATAAGCAGCGGTTCTCTTGGCCTGATGCCGCGATACTGGTCACACACCCGCCGATAATTCAATAAAAGCGCCGCCTCTCTGATGCAGTCAATGCGCGATTACGTTATTGTAGCAACCTTCAAATCTGGTGATGCGTCACCAACCTGCAGCGACCAAAAAACTGGTGGAGCATCGGATATCAATGTCGACAACAGGTACTCTGTACACGGTATCAGCACCTTCCGGTGCCGGAAAAACCAGCCTGGTAAATGCGCTTTTACAGCAGTGTCGGGACATCTGTGTTTCCATCTCCCACACCACCCGACCAATGCGACCCGGCGAGCAAGACGGTATCAACTATCACTTTGTCGATCAGGCAACGTTCAGCACCATGCTCAGGGAAAATGCGTTCCTTGAACATGCCAGGGTATTCAATAACTATTACGGCACGTCGCGTAGCTGGGTAGAACAAACACTCGCCCAAGGGCTCGATGTTATCCTGGAAATTGACTGGCAGGGTGCTGCACAAATCCGTCGTCTGATCCCCGGCTGTATCGGCATTTTCATCCTGCCGCCGTCACTGGCCATTCTCGAACAACGTCTTAACGGTCGCGGACAGGATGAGCCCGCCATCATTCGCCAACGGCTGGCAGAGGCGCAACTGGAAATGTCCCACTATACGGAAGCGGACTTTCTGGTGATTAATGACCATTTCGACACGGCCCTGACGGAACTCCTGTCAATTATCATCAGTCACCGACTGAAACTGGGCGCTCAGCGCCAGCGCAACAGCAAATTACTCAAGGATTTGTTGTCCTGATACCCGCAATTTTGTAAACTGGAAGTCGCCGTGGCATTGCCGCGGCTTTTTGTCTACACAGATTGTCAATCAATAACATCCCACTTAAATAAAGAAACGGAATCAAATATGGCCCGTATCACTGTCGAAGATTGCCTTGATCATGTGGAGAACCGCTTTGAACTGGTCATGGTCAGCTCCAAGCGGGCACGCCAGCTCGCTGTCGGTGGCAAGCAACCAAATCTGCCCTGGGAAAATGACAAACCCACCGTCATGGCATTGCGCGAAATTGAAGAGGGTTTCATTGATGCAAGCATTCTGAAGCAGAAAGAAGAACCCGAAGAAATGCTGTTGGAATATGGTGATTTTGAAGATACCTCAGCTCCCGAGCTACCAGTAGCCCCTGAAACCGAGTAAACCGTGACCGGGGGAAGCCTTGCAAGCCGTTGATGCACTAAGCAACAAGCTCTCCTCCTACCTCGAACAGCAAGAAGTCCAGGCTATTCTCGACGCCTATCAGTTCGCGACTGGCTGCCACGAAGGTCAGTTGCGCCAGAGCGGCGAACCCTACATCAGCCACCCCCTCGCTGTCGCCAACATTCTCGCAGACATGCATCTTGATGCAGAAAGCCTTATGGCGGCCATGCTCCACGATGTCATTGAAGATACCGGCGTCAGCAAGGAAGACCTCGCTGGGCGCTTTGGTTCCACCGTCGCTGAGCTGGTGGACGGTGTGAGCAAGCTTACTGAAATTGAGTTTGCTTCCCGAGCCGAGCAGCAAGCAGAAAACTTTCAGAAAATGACCCTGGCCATGGCCAGGGATATCCGGGTTATGCTGGTGAAACTGGCTGACCGGCTCCACAACATGCGCACCCTTAAAGTGCTCAGCGCAGCCAAACGGCGGCGGATCGCCAGGGAGACTCTGGACATTTACGCCCCCATTGCCCAGCGACTGGGGATCAACGATATTCGTGTGGAATTTGAGGATCTCGGCTTTGCGGCGATGTACCCGATGCGCCATCAGCGCCTGCGGGTGGCGCTCAAATCCGCTCGCGGCAATCGCAAGCACATTGTTGAAGAAATCAAGGACAGCATTGAAATTCGTCTCGACAAGGAGCTGATCTCTGCCGAGGTCACAGGTCGGGAGAAACATCTCTGGAGCATCTACCAGAAGATGAAGATCAAACGAAAATCCTTTCGCGATATCATGGACGTCTTTGCCTTTCGCATCGTGGTGGAGACAGTGGATGACTGTTATCGCACGCTGGGCGTGATCCACAATCTGTTCAAACCGGTACCCGGTGAGTTTAAAGATTATGTTGCCATCCCCAAGGTAAACGGCTACCAGTCCTTGCACACGGTATTGATCGGCATGCACGGGGTGCCTATCGAAGTGCAGATCAGAACCCGGGACATGGATGCCATGGCCAACTTCGGTATCGCCGCCCACTGGCTTTACAAGTCACGCGAGGAAGGAAACCCCAGAACCAGTCGCTGGGTACAGGGACTGCTGGAAATCCAGCAAAAGGCGGGGAATTCACTGGAATTTATCGAACACGTTAAAGCTGACCTGTTTCCCGATGAGGTCTATGTCTTCACGCCAGGCGGCCAGATTATTTCATTGCCCTCGGGGGCGACGCCGGTCGACTTTGCCTACGCAGTTCATACCAATGTGGGCAACACCTGTGTAGCCAGCAAAATTAACGGACAGCTAACCTCCCTCTCCGAACCCCTGGAAAGTGGCTGCAAAGTGACCATCATCAACGCCAAGGATGCGCAGCCCAATCCCTCCTGGCTGAATTTTGTCGTGACGGCCAAAGCCCGCAGTGCCATCCGCCACTTCCTGAAACATCAGCAGCACGAAGAATCCGTTGATCTGGGCAAACGCCTACTCGACCGGGCACTGGAGACTTTTGGCAGCAACTATAAAAATATCCGAAAATCCTGGATCAAGCGTCTGCTGGTTGAAACCGGTGCCGCCAATTTTGAAGAAGTTCTGGAGCAAATTGGTCTCGGCAACCGTCTTGCCTACGGCGTTGCCAATCTGATGGCGCCACCCTCAATGCGTAAGACTTACGTCCCCGAGGAATTTGAATCACCCATTATGATCGACACCAGCGACGGGCTCATCATCAGTTATGCCCGTTGCTGCCACCCGATTCCCGGCGATCCGATTCTCGGCCATCTCAGCCCTGGCCGGGGCCTTGTGGTACACCGTGAGTCCTGTAAAAACCTCAATGAAATTCGCACCAATGTCGAAAAGTGCATGGCGCTGAACTGGTCTCCCAGGGTCAAGGGAGACTTTTCGGTGGAGTTCAAAGTGGAATTGACTTCCGAGCGGGGCATCATCGCCGCACTCGCTGCACGCATTTCCGA
Source organism: Porticoccus sp. (assembly GCA_002707685.1). GTDB lineage: Bacteria > Pseudomonadota > Gammaproteobacteria > Pseudomonadales > Porticoccaceae > Porticoccus. Next base: position 24,991 of record PANQ01000010.1, read on the forward strand.
AAGCGAAGCCACGATTCAGCAAATCAGCATCAAGGAGAGAGATGCCCACTCCAGCGTCGTGGACTTGGTGATTGATGTCAAAGGGCGTATTCACCTGGCCAATGTGATGCGTAAAATTCGCAACTTGAAACAGGTGCAACGCGTTTATCGCACCAAGAATTAATCCTTAGAGGACAAACCCATGTTAAATAAAGCCGTCATCAGTACGGACAATGCTCCCTCCGCCATAGGCACTTACTCCCAGGCGATAAAAGTCAGTAACACCGTTTACCTGTCAGGTCAGATACCACTCGACCCCGAGAGCATGCAGGTAGTGGAAGGGGGGATTTCCGCAGAAATCGACCAGGTATTCAAAAATCTGGCCGCCGTCTGCGAGGAAGCTGGCGGCTCTCTAAAAGATATTGTCAAACTGAATATTTTCCTGACTGACATGGGCAACTTTGCCTCTGTCAATGAAGCCATGGCCCACTATTTTACTGCACCCTACCCAGCGCGGGCGGCCATTGGTGTCAAGGAATTGCCCAAAGGGGTTGGCGTGGAAATGGACGGTATTATGGTCATCTGAAAAGCCGCCTACTCCGGCGATTCGGATATCAGCGCAGCGTAGCCTTCCCTGAAAGTGGGGTAAAGAAACCGGTAGCCACTTTCTAGCAGACGTTGATTGCTACAACGCCGATTACCGGCCCGGCCGGCACTGGCTGTTGTAACAGTATCAGTCATGTTTATGTCCAATTGCTCTGCCAGCCACCGATGCACGTCATAGAGAGGCGCAGGTTCGTTATCCGTTGCAAGATAGAGGCTGTGCAGCGGCCTATCGTCCCGGTAGCGCTGTAGGAAATGCACCAGCACCCCGGCGCAATCCTCTGCATGAATGCGATTACTCCACTGAACTGGTTTTGGTGGCGCCAGCTCCCCTTTGTGTATCTGCGCCAGCATACGTCCCCGACCGGGCCCATAAACACCGGCGTAACGAATCACTACAGCGGGCACTGGCAATCTGCCAATCAACCCCTCGGCTTGAAGTAAGCGCTTACCACGATAGGATGCCGGAACAGTATCCGATAATTCATCAACCCACTCACCCCCACCCTGACCATAAACCCCCGTGCTGGACACCCAGAGCACCGGTCCAGAACACCAGCCACTGTCTCGAATCGCCTTGGCCAGCGACTCGGCACCCGCCACATAACTGGCCCGGTATCCTTCGTCACTCATCTCTCCCGGCGTCAGCGTAACGACAATGGCATCAATACCGGCTGTACGCAGCAACTCAGTGAGATGAGGGGTGTCGCAAATATCTCCCGTTACCGATGGAATTGTCGCAGGCAGCCGATCCGGATGGCGACGCATCGCCAGGCCTGTCCACCCCTCCAGCATCTGCAGCCTGTGAATGCAACGAACCCCGATGTCACCACAACCAATAAATAATACTTTCAATCGTCTTTCCTTTTTTAATTTGCTTTGGCTATTATTGGCGTAGTTAGTGGCAGGAGTACCATCGTATGACCTTAACGGAATTACGCTATATCGTCACATTGGCACAACAGCAACACTTTGGCCAGGCGGCAGAGTTATGCCATGTGAGTCAACCCACACTGAGTATCGCCGTCAAAAAACTCGAGCAGGAACTCGGGGTTGATCTTTTTGAACGCTCCAAGAACAGCGTGCGACCGACCCCCATCGGCGAGCAGGTGGTTGCCCAGGCACAAAGGGTGCTGGAGGAAAGCGCGTCCATCAAGGATATTGCCTCAGCCGGCAGAGACCAGCTCAAGGCACCACTCTATGTGGGTGCTATCTTTACCATTGGCCCATACCTGTTTCCACACTTCATTCCGGCATTGCAAAAGGCTGTGCCGCAAATGCCGCTAGTGGTAGAAGAGGGCTTTACCGCCACACTGCGACAGCGACTGCGCAAGGGGGAGCTGGACGTGATTATCGTGGCGCTGCCATTTACTGAACCCGACGTGGTTACTCAACCACTGTTCTCTGAACCTTTTGTCGTATTGATGCCCGAAGATCACCCCCTGGGCAAAAAGAAAACTATTCATCCCGTCGATCTGGACGACGAGAATGTCCTGTTGCTTGGTGAGGGCCACTGCTTTGGCGACCAGGTCAGGGAGGCCTTACCCAACCTGAACAAACACCTCGATGAAACCCAGAGCCAGATTCGCACCCACAGCGAAGGCAGCTCGCTGGAGACCCTGCGTCATATGGTCGCCTCCCGACTGGGCATTACCATTCTGCCGCAGTCCGCAGCTATCGGCGCTGGCTACAAAGACGGGTTACTGATTACCAGACCTTTTGCGGATCCGGTTCCCTGCCGAACGGTGGCACTGGCCTGGCGGGCCAGCTTTCCACGACACAAGGCAGTCGATGCACTGCGGGAAGCCATCAAAATGAACTCGCTACCCAGCTGCCCACCCTGTGCTGCATGAGCGAAGTTGTTCTTGACCAGCTACCGGTTACGCGCCTGAAGGGCGTTGGAACCCAACTTGCCATGAAACTGGCCAGACTGCGTATTCACAGTGTCCAGGACCTGCTGTTCCACTTACCCATCCGCTATCTGGATCGCACTCGAATTACGCCGATCGGTGCACTTCAACCCAACAGTGATGTCGTCATCGAAGGAGATATTCGCGGTTGCGATTTCGCTTTTGGCCGACGCCGCAGTCTGATCTGCCGGGTACAGGATCACACAGGGATTATCACTCTGCGATTTTTTCATTTCTCCACGGCCCAGCGACAAAACCTTGCCCGTGGAGGCAAGCTGCGCTGCTTTGGCGAAGTCCGTGCGGGCAGCACCGGACTTGAGATGTACCATCCCGAGTACCAATTCCTCGACGAAAATCCGGCGAAACAGCCGCTGCAACAGCATCTGACAGCGGTTTACCCCGTTGCAGAGGGTGTGAACCAACAGCGGTTGCGAACCATTATTGACCAGGCACTTGCCCTACTGAGCGACCGATCACTGACAGAATTTCTTGAACAGGACAACGCAGCTCCGTCCCTGGGAGACGCCATAAAATTTCTTCACCAACCCCCGGCCGATGCCCCACTCGATCTGCTGGCCAGTGGCGAACACCCGGCCCAACAACGGCTGGCTTTTGAAGAAATGCTGGCACACCAGCTCAGCTTACTGCGGCTTCGGCAAGCCATCAGACAACACCGGGCCCCTGAGCTGAAAGGGGATGATACGGTGCTGTTGGAATTTCTGGAATCCCTGCCATTTCCGCTGACCAACGCCCAGCAGCGGGTCAGTCAGGAAATCAAGCAGGACCTGGAGAAGCCCAGTCCGATGTTACGGCTGTTACAGGGCGACGTGGGCTCCGGAAAAACCGTCGTCAGCGCAATAGCAGCATTACAATGTGTCGCCAGTGGGCGGCAGGTGGCCCTGATGGCACCCACTGAGATACTGGCCGAGCAGCACCGCAATAATTTCACCCGATGGTTGGAACCACTGGGTATTCAAATCGCCTGGCTCACGGGCAAAGTCAAGGGCAAGGCCCGCGAAAGACAGCTGGCCATGATCGGCACTGGCGATGCTCAGATTGCCATCGGTACCCATGCACTTTTTCAGGATCAGGTCCAGTTCCACGGCCTCGGTCTGATCATCATCGATGAACAGCATCGGTTTGGTGTGCACCAACGTCTTGCCCTGCGCAACAAGGGACAGCATGGCCAGATCCCCCACCAGCTGGTGATGACCGCAACACCGATACCCCGGACCCTCGCGATGAGCGCTTACGCGGATCTTGACTGCTCCATCATCGATGAGCTGCCACCGGGGCGCTCACCGGTCAGCACCGTCGTCATTTCCAACCAGCGTCGTCTTGAGGTGGTAGAGCGGGTGCGCAATGCCTGCGCGCAGGGATGCCAGNCCTATTGGGTCTGCACCCTGATTGAAGAATCGGAATTACTCGAAGCGGAGGCTGCGGAAGCAACTGCAGATGCCTTGCACCTGTTGTTGCCCGAGNTGCCTATTGGGCTCATTCACGGCAGACTCAAACCGGCCGAAAAGGCTGCCACCATGTCGGCCTTTAAAGCGGGAGAAATCCAACTACTGGTTGCCACCACAGTGATCGAAGTGGGTGTTGACGTGCCCAATGCCAGCTTGATGGTCATCGAAAATCCGGAGCGATTAGGACTGGCACAATTGCATCAACTGAGGGGACGGGTGGGCCGTGGCCAGGCGGAAAGTTATTGTGTCCTGCTCTACAGCCCACCACTCTCCGCCGCTGGCAGTCAGCGCTTNGCTATCATGCGACAAACCNANGATGGGTTTCAGATTGCCGANAAAGATCTACAGCTGCGNGGTCCCGGCGAAGTGCTGGGCACCCGGCAAACCGGCGATGTNATGCTGCNTATNGCTGACCTGCAACGCGANGGCCANNTNNTNCCGNAAATCCGNNGCACNGCNGAAAAGNTNCTNNCNAAAAGTCCCGACCGGGTGTCCGCCATTATTCGTCGCTGGCTGGGGGAAACCGATCATTTCAGCCANGTTTAGGTTCATACTGAATCATTCGTCATTTTACTTGAGCAAAAATGTGACATTTATGTGACAGATTCTTATACTCGCGCCCTACAACGAACAGAGGACATCTCATGGTTTTCAGCAATCCTCTCTCCAACCTCTTTGGCAAATCCCCCATCAGTCCCCTGCAAGCCCATATGACGGTGGTGGTTTCCTGTACCGAGAAACTCGCCGATTTTCTGGCTGCAGCGATTGCGGAAAACTGGCAACAGGCCGACAAGGTGTTTGACGAAATGTCAGACCTGGAGCATCAGGCCGATGTTATGAAGCGGGAACTTCGTCTGCAATTGCCCAAGAGCCTGTTTATGCCAATGGATCGTACCGATCTGCTTAACATGCTCAGCCAGCAGGATCGCATTGCCAACCGCTCCAAGGATATCGCCGGCCTGATGCTTGGCCGAAAAATGGTAATCCCGGAACCTCTGCAGGAAAAAATGAGCGAATTTGTCGGGTCGGCCATTGAAGCCTGCCGCCAGGCCCACAAGGCCATCAATGAGCTCGATGAACTGCTCGAAGTCGGTTTCAGCGGCAAGGAAGTGGACTTTGTGGAAAACCTGATCCACGACCTGGATAAGCTGGAAGACAGAAGTGATCACCTCGAGCAGACTATCCGGCATCATCTGTTCAAACTTGAACTCGATTTACCCCCGATCAACGTGATATTTCTTTATCAAGTCATCGATATCATTGGCGAAGTCGCCGATCTGTCTCAGAGTGTGGGCGGCAAACTACAGTTGCTTCTCGCCCGGTAACCAAAACCAGAAAACGGGAATTCAAACCAATGACCCTACTTGCTGAACACGGTCAGTTATTGATTATCCTCGCCTGTGTATTTGGCGTATTNATGGCCTGGGGAGTCGGGGCCAACGACGTAGCCAACGCCATGGGCACCTCGGTGGGCTCCAGGGCANTGACTGTCAAACAGGCCATACTNATNGCCATGGTCTTTGAGTTTGCCGGTGCCTATCTNGCGGGCGGTGCCGTCACTGACACCATACGCAAAGGCATCATTGATCCGTCGGTACTGGCCAACTCACCGGAACTCCTGGTNTTCGGCATGATGTCGGCTNTACTGGCTGCGGGAACCTGGCTGATGTTGGCCAGCATCATGGGCTGGCCGGTCTCGACCACGCATTCCATCGTGGGTGCCATTGTTGGCTTTGCAGCNGTGGGAATTTCTGTGGATTCAGTCAATTGGGGCAAGGTGGGCAATATCGTCGCCAGCTGGGTCGTCTCACCATTGCTGGCGGGGGCTCTCTCTTACATGCTGTTTCGCAGTGTACAAAAGCTTATCCTGACCCAGGACGACCCGTTTATGCGGGCCAAGAAAATTATCCCTTTTTATATGTTTGCCGTCGGCTTNCTGATTGCCATGGTGACCATGCTNAAAGGCGTCAAATATGTTTTCCGGGACATGGGTATCAGCCTCTCTTTCGGCCAATGCACGCTGATTGCCATTGTGATTGGCCTGCTGGTCATGGCTCTGGGAACCCTGCTACTGCAACGGGTTAAACGGGATGAAGCAGCGGAAAAAAACAACCGGTTTGCCAGTGTGGAGCGGGTTTTTGCCGTGCTGATGATCTTCACCGCCTGCGCCATGGCATTTGCCCATGGTTCCAATGATGTGGCCAATGCGGTCGGTCCACTGGCAGCCGTCGTCAGCGTGATCAACTCGGGGGCTGTTGAGGCACAAGCTGCAATGCCGCGCTGGATTCTGTTGCTTGGCGGGATTGGCATCATATTGGGGCTGGCCACCTATGGTTTCAAAGTCATGGGCACCGTGGGGAAAAAAATTACCGAGCTGACCCCGAGCCGGGGCTTCGCCGCCGAGTTGGGCGCGGCGGCAACCGTGGTACTGGCATCCGGCACTGGCCTGCCAATCTCCACGACGCACACGTTGGTCGGTGCCGTACTGGGTGTCGGGTTGGCCCGCGGCATCGCAGCCCTCAATCTGCGCGTCGTCGGCACGATTTTCATGTCCTGGTTAGTGACCCTGCCCGCCGGCGCCGGACTGGCCATTCTGTTCTTCTATGTAATCAAGAGCATCTTCGGCTAACGGGCGAAGCCGAAAGCCCGGCGGTGTGTCGGGCTTTGATCAAACGAGCAGGCCCTGCTCACCCTCACTTCTGGCAATGACCACCGCCCCACAGGAATCACTGAAAACGTTCACTGAGGTTCGCAACATATCCAGAATACGGTCGGTCACCAGCAACATGCCGATCGCTTCCAGCGGCAGGCCGATTACCCCGAGAATGACCGTAATCGCCACCAGACTGGCCGACGGAATCCCCGCCACCCCAATCGAAGTCAGCAGCGCCACCAGCACAATCGTAAACTGGGTGACAAAACTGAGCTCCAGACCATAGGCCTGGGCGATAAAGATAGCGGCGACGCACTCGTAGAGTGCCGTACCGTCCATATTGATGGTGGCACCCAACGGCAGCACAAAGGCACTGGTGCGATTGGATACCCCGGCATTTTTTTCCACACATTCAATCGTCACCGGCAAAGTGCCGGATGAAGAGGCCGTTGAAAAGGCGGTTAGCATGGCCGGCAACATGGCCCGGTAATGCTTCAACGGGTTCAAGCCAGCGAGTCGCAGCACCAGCGCCAAGGTCACAAAAGTATGAACCGCCAATGCCAGTACAACCGTAATAAAAAACATCATCAACGGCTGGAAGGCATCAAACCCGGTAGCCAGAATGGTTTTGGCCACCAGCCCCAACACGCCCAGCGGTGCAAATTTCATGATGAACAGAGTGATTTCCATCATGGTCTCGTAAACACCATTCCAGAAACCCAACAGGGTCTGCGCGGGTTCCTTGCTGATACGCGTCATGAACACACCGAACAACAGGCTGAAAAAAATCAGCCCCAGCATTTGTCCATCTGCCGCTGCCTTGACGATATTGGGCGGTACCATCCGCAGAAATACCCCGGTTATATCACCGACACCCCGGCCCTCAACGGCTACCAACTGGGAAGAAACCGCCTCCGGTTCGCTGAGATTGAGCCGGCTGCCCGCTGCCTCGCCGTCAATGACGCCGGGGGACAGAAGATTGACCAGCAACAGACCAATCAGGATTGCCAGCAGGCTGCTACAAAGGTAGAAACCGACGGTCTTGGCACCGAGGCGCCCCAGATTGTCACTGCCGCCCAGCCCGGCGATACCCACAATGATGGAGGACATCACCAACGGCACAATTAGCATCTTCAGCGCGTTGAGAAACAGCATCCCGATAAAGTCAAAGATACTGTAGAGACTCACACCCAGCAGGGTGGTTTTTATATCGAACAGAAGGCCGATGACGACCGCAGCAAGAATCGCAATCAACATCTGCCAGTGTAATTTTAACTTTCCCATATCTGTTCCCTGCCCCTGTTGGGTTTGCTGTCCACCGGATCGCAGCCGGTAGCCATGGTTATTTGTTTTCACCACGCAATGCGGCAACTTCGGCCTGCAACCGGCCGACTGAAGCACTTTCGGCCGGTATAGGGGTACCCGCAATCACCGCCACCTGCCGCCAGCCCGGTCGAAACGGCTTTCTGAATGCACCACCGTGACTGCGACTGAAAAAACTCTTCCAAAGTCCCTGTAGTGCCATTGGCACTACCCTTACCGGGTTTCGGGCCAGTATTTGCTCAATGCCTTTTTTAAAGGTATCGATCTCGCCATCCTCGGTGAGCTTGCCCTCCGGAAAGAGGCAGAGCAACTGACCCTTGTTCAATGCCTCATCAATCATTTCCATGGCCCGTTGATAGGCCGCCGGATCCTCACCCTTTGAACAAATCGGAATGGCACCGCCAGTGCGAAAAATAAAATTCAGTACCGGTAACTCGTAAATCGGTTTATACATGACAAAGCAAATCGGTCGCCGCACCGCACCGGCCAGCAACAGCGCATCCACATAACTGACATGATTGCAGACCAGAATGGCGGGGCCTTTCAGTGGTATCAGCTCCAGACCGCGATGTTTTACCCGGTAAAGGCTGTGGCCTATCAGCCATACCAGAAAGCGCATGGTGAACTCGGGCACCTGCAGAAAAATAAACACCGCCACGGCAATATTCATCAGCGCCAGCACCAGGAACAATTCCTCAATGCGGAAACCTGCCGCGCCGAGAAACAGAATGCCCAATAGGCTGGCCAACACCATAAAAAATGCGTTGAGAATATTGTTGCTGCCGATAATTCTGGCACGCAGCTGTGGCTCGGTGCGCGCCTGCACCATGGCGTAGAGTGGCACGATATACAAACCGCCAAAGAGTCCGAGTAGTGCTATATCCAGCAACACGCGCAATCCATCGGGACGGAGTATGAAACCGGCGACATCAACCGGGCTCTCAGCAGCGTAACCGGTGGCGGCAAAATACAGATCAATGCCAAACAGGCTGAGGCCGATAGCACCCAGCGGTACCAGGCCAATTTCCACCCGGGCACCACTCAATCGGCCACAGAGCATTGCTCCCACAGCCACGCCAACGGTAAAGGCCGAAAGTATCAGGGCAATGACCCCCGGCGTGCCCCGCAGCACGGTGATGGTGAAATTGGGCATCTGGGTCAAATAACTGGCCCCCAACATCCAGAACCAGGAAATGCCCAGAATCGCCAGAAATACAGACTGCTTTTCAGTGGCCAGCCTGATCAGCTGCCAGCTGATCCTGGGTGTATTCCAGTCAATCCTGAGTGAAGGAGCTCGGGCTTCAGCCAGCGGAATTTGTCGACTGCTGCACCATCCCGTCAGGGCCACACAGATTACAACAGTACCCACCAACCAGTATGCATTGGCCGTTCCACCCAGTAAGCTGCCGGCAATCGTACCAACCAGAATCGCCACAAAGGTCCCCATGCCCACCCGGGCGTTACCTGCCAGCAACTCATCATCACCGAGGTGCTGGGGTAAAATGGCGTACTTTACCGGCCCAAAAAACGCGGACTGCGCGCCCATCAGAAACAGCACTGCCAACAGTAGCCAGAGAGCACCGAACCAGAAGGCCGCGGCACCCAGCAGCATGATCAGGATTTCAGCCAGCTTGATACGCCGGATAATAAGCGATTTTTCGTACTTGTCAGCCAATTGGCCGGCGAGGGCAGAAAACAGGAAAAAGGGCAGAATAAACAGGCCCGCTGCCAGGTTGACGACGGTGTTAACATTGGCAGCCCCGGCGATACTGGCACTGACGATCATCACCAGAAGCGCATTTTTAAACAGATTATCGTTGAGGGCACCAAAGAACTGGGTCAGAAAAAGTGGCAGAAACCGCCGGGCTTTCATCAGTTCATTGCTGCTGTTACTCACCCGCACATCCTTTTTATTCCTCAGGCTGACATATTGCCGTTGCACCCAGTGTTATTCAATGACATTGCCCGAGCACCCCACCGCGGCACATAATCAACCACAAGCTTTGTCGGGATTACCATGAAACACCTGCTGATACTGTTTGTTGTGCTATTTCCCACCGTTGGCCTCGGTGCCGAGGGGGACGACGAGCGCTTTTGCAGTACCATCAACCTGTATCTCGAAAATGATCTGTTTGGTGAAACAGACCAACACTACACCAACGGCATCCGCTTCTCCTGTGTTTCACAGGATCTCAGCTCCTACCTCAAAGACCCTGATCTGCCCGATTGGGTCAGGGAGGCAAACCATCGACTGCGGTTTTTTCACAGCCTGAAGGATGCGGAGACCCTGCAGCGCAATCTGGTGATCAGCGCCGGGCAACTGATCTTTACTCCGGGTGAAAAAGACATCTCCACGCTGATTGAAGATGACCGGCCCTATGCCGGATACCTTTATCTCGGGTTCGCTTACCATATCCGCGACCGGGAACAGCTGGACACACTTGAACTCAACGTCGGCATGGTGGGACCCGCATCCCTGGCAGAAAATGCACAGGATCTGATTCATGATATTCGCGATATCGACAAATTTCAGGGCTGGGATCACCAATTGGAAAACGAGCTTGGGCTGCAGTTAGTCTATGAACACAAGCGGCGCTACAAGCTGGCCAAACAATGGCCAAACCAAGACGCCATTGTTCACGCCGGTGGCAGCCTCGGCAATGTGGCAACCTACCTTAATTTTGGTGCCGAGTACCGGATTGGCTGGCAGTTGCCTGAGGACTTCGGCACTGCCGCCCTACGGCCCGGTGGCGACAACAGTGCGCCAGGACGGGGCGATCGACGCCGTTGTCGTCTGCCCATCTGTGGCCTGCATGCTTTTATTTCCTTTGATACCCGATTAGTGGCACGGGATATTTTCCTGGACGGCAACACCTTCGAAGACAGCCATCGAGTTGATCGACGACCCGTGGTGGGGGATGCCGCCGTGGGCTTCAGTTTTCTGTTGTCCGGCTGGAAAGTGTCCTACGCAAAGGTGTTCCGAACCCGTGAATTTGAAGAGCAACGCAATACCCATCAGTACGGTTCCCTATCCATTACTTATTCCTGGTAAGCTTTCTTTTCAGGACAGCAACACCGATTTGGCGAAAGCGGTAATGCCATAACCGGTTACCTCGAGCCTCAACACAGAAAAATAAAACAGCTTTGCAGGCGAAATGCTAAGATCTGCGCCATGCACGATATCCCGCTCAGTCTTCCGCCCCTGTCACTTTACGTCCACATTCCCTGGTGTATCCGCAAGTGCCCCTACTGCGACTTTAACTCCCACACCAGTGACGGACACTTGCCTGAGGACCAATATGTCCAGGCTCTGATCCGTGAGCTGGAGATAGAATTGCCCTATGCACAGGGTAGAAACCTGTCCTCCATTTTTTTTGGCGGGGGAACGCCAAGCCTGTTTTCCGCCGAGAGTATCGGCAGGGTTGTTCAGGCTGCCCGACGACGCTTCGGTTTTAACGACACCATTGAAATCACACTGGAAGCAAATCCCGGCACCTTTGAGCAGACCAAATTCAATGGTTTTCGCGATGTCGGCGTCAACCGGCTGTCAATTGGTATCCAGAGTTTTAATGATCGCCACTTGACAAGACTGGGCCGGATCCACTCGGCAGAAAATGCCCACGCCGCTGTAGCAATGGCCCAATCCGCCGGTTTTGACAATATCAATCTGGACCTGATGCACGGCCTGCCGACACAAACCGAGGCGGAGGCAATAGCCGACCTGCAACAGGCCATCAAGCTCGCACCAGTGCATATTTCCTGGTACCAACTGACCATCGAACCCAACACCGAGTTTTACCGTCGCCCACCCACCCTGCCGGCTGAGGATGTGCTCGATAGCATTCAGGAAAGCGGCCATCAATTATTGGCGGATAACGGCTATTTCCAATATGAAGTCTCTGCTTTTTGTCGCGAGAAAAAATTTGCTCTGCACAACAGGAATTATTGGGAGTTTGGCGATTATCTGGGTATTGGTGCCGGGGCGCACGGTAAGATCACACTACCCGATGAGCAGCGCATTACCCGCACGGCAAAAACACGCAACCCGGGGGATTATCTGGCCAGGGGAAATTCATTTATTGCCAGCTGTAAAAACATTCCCGAAAATGAACTGGCACTGGAATTCATGATGAATGCCCTGCGTCTCAACCACGGTGTGGAAAGATTGTATTTTGAAGAGAGAACCGGTATTTCTCTTAATAAAATCAATGGAATTTGTGAAAGATTGATCGCCGCAGGTTTGCTGGAAAATTCGCCTTCACATATTGTCACGACAAAAAAAGGCCACCGGTTTCTAAACACTGTACTGGGCTATTTCAGCGAATAATCTGCTGCTTGTTTCAAAAATTTTTCAACAACAGCCCGACACATCAATGCGATCATTGCCAAAGGGCAAATCAATACCACAGCCTTTAAAAATACCCTGATGGCAGTGAAAATCACCATAAAATTCAAAATGCTCAGCAAAGCGGGTCTCCCGCAACATCCGGTAACTGTTACCGCAAACCGGAAAGTCTTTTCCCGTTTCTATTCGGTGATGGCAGTCCAGTAAAAACTGATTTTCTAAACCCGGAATAGTACCCTTGTAGATCACTGACTGGCCGTAATCTTCACAGGCCGGCTCGAGATTTTCCAGCTTGAAAAGCCGGTAGGTTGCCGAGTAAAAACGCAACGGGCCAATTTTCTGAACTATGTCAGGATTGCCAACGCTCAGCGGACGATCCTCAACCAGTCTCGGATCGGCAAAACCGACCTGCTTGGCCAGTTGTAGAAAATCATTCCAGTAGAGCGCCCCGGCCAGGCACTCACCGTAGAGCACGGGGTCATTTGACAGCTCGACAGGAACCCGACGATCGGCATAGACATCGGAAAAATACAGCTCACCACTGGGCTTCAATAACCGATGGGCCTGGGCCAGAACCGCTCGCTTGTCGGGGGACAGGTTAATCACGCAATTCGAGACAATCACATCAAAACTTGCATCGGCCAGATCCAGCTCGTCGAGGTTTTCCAGATAGCCTTTGATAAAACGCACATTGGCTTTTTTGAAACCAAAGGCTTCCCGGTGAAACTCGATATGACGGTTGGCAACAGCCAGCTGTTCGTCCGTCATATCCACGCCGACCACTTCACCGGTCTCACCGACCAAAGCGGAGAGCACATAGCAATCCTGCCCCGAGCCACTGCCCAGATCCAGGATCCTGAGACCACTCAGCAGCGCCGGGGCAATCAAGCCACAGCCATAGTATTTGCCACTCACTTCCGGGTGAATTTTTGCCATGATCGGCTTGATGACATCGGGAACACTATCCACCGTGCAGCAGGCATCCGTCTGCAAATCCTCTGAACCCTGCAATGCCCTGCCGTAATAGTCTTTGACGATATCGTACATGGGACTCCTTAGCTCGCCTCTATGCTGTGATCAATGACAATCATTTCAGCCACGCCGACGGCTTCTTGTTGGATGCCTGAATCCTGCCGCTGTTACAGATTGTCTGGAATTTGTCACAGACAGTAGGCGATTGTCTTGTTTGTTGCACCGAACCTATTGAACCATATAACTGAATTAACCTGTCAAACGGTAAAATTGGAAGCCTGTGTACCTGAAGAGCAGATCGATATTGGCCATGCAAAACACTGCATCAATCGGCACAAATACGACTGATGCATGTATTATTTTCTCAACCACCTCACTAAAGGGGCTACTCGAACTGCCAGCCAGATAGAATTACCGGGGAAACTGGCCGATGGGTTCAACGGCTGCTTAGCTTCAGCTGAAAGCCAATTTTTTTAAGGTACCGTTGCTCCGATGCCAGTGCTGCACTGGTCAGCGGATGGCGCTCCAGCCAGTCAGCATCAAAGGCGAGCGTTACTTCCGACTCCTTGACCTTCGTGGCAAACATCGGTTTACCCTCCACTGGCGTCACATACTTAAACAGGGCGGCCAATCGCAGCAGGATACAGAGACGCTTTAAGCGGATGCGCTGCTCAGCTTCGTAACTGACAAATTCACCCGCCGGAAACTTTTGCCTGTGGCTGCGCACCAGGAGCGCCAATTCCCGCTGCATCTGTTTACTGAAACCCGCCAAGTCTGAATGCTCGATAAGGTATTGCCCATGCTTGTGGAATTGACTGTGCGCTATACTCAAACCCACTTCATGCAATCTGGCCGCCCAGCACAACAGCGGCCGGTCAGACTCATCCAGCTGCCAGTCATCGGCCACGGCATCGAATAGCAGAGTGGCCATGGACTCCACCTGATCCGCATTTTGCTGATCTGCTTCCGATCGCAGCATCATAGCCATCACGCTGCGTTCCCGGACATCCTCGTGTTCGAATCGACCCATGATTTCATAGATGACACCCTCCCTGAGAGCACCACTGGAAGTGTGTATCTGCTGAATATTCAAGGCGTCAAAAATGGCACAGGTAATGGCAACGCCCGACACAATCACCCCACGCCGGCGCTCGCTCAAACCTGATAATTCCGACAGTGAATTGATGTCCTTATATTGCAACAGCAACTTCTTCAAACGCCCCAGGTTGGCCGCACTGATACCTTCCCCGGCCCAGCCCTTGTCAATAATCAACTTTTCAATACTGGTCATGGTGCCCGAGGAACCCACCCCGTTATCCCAACCATGGTTTTTATAGGCCTTACGAATTTTCAGCACTTCCTGATAGGCAGCGCGGTAGGCTTTTTCAAACCGTTTCGGCGAGATCTTCCCCTGCCGGAAGTATCGATCACGGTAGGTCACACAACCCATATGCAGACTTTCACGCAATTTGGCTTCAAAACGCTGGCCGATAATAAATTCCGTACTGCCACCACCGATATCCACCACCAGGCGGGAGTTATCGTCATCGGCAAGGGTGTGGGCCACCCCGAGATAGACAAGCCGGGCCTCTTCACGACCGGAAATCACCTCCACTGGATAACCCATCAGCGCTTCCGCCTGCCTGATAAAGAGTGGAGCATTTTTTGCGGCGCGCAGGGCGTTGGTTCCCACGATCCGAACCTGTTCCGGCTGCAGTGTATCCAGGGCCTGACGAAAACGTGCCAGGCAGGCGAGTCCTCTCTCCATGGCCTCCGGGGCCAATCGGTTTGACTTCATACCGGCACCCAACTGGACCCGGCCGCCAAAACGCTCCACGGGTCGCATTTCGTTTTGCGTCACCCGGGCAACAATCATGTGAAAGCTGTTCGAGCCGAGGTCAATCGCTGCCAGCGTCTTGCCCTGGCCATTTGCCACGGAATTTTGCAATGCGGGTTTTCCTTGTGGTTTAGTAAGGCTACCGGCACTATAGTCGGCACCATCAGATCGCCGTCCGGAAGATAGTATTTTCCAATCCCTAAATGAGTCTGAAGGCCGGGATTGAGTCAACCTGTGTTGAGGGTCCGTCCATAAATGGTTTTGAAGAGTATGTGGCGGGCTT
>PANQ01000011.1 GCA_002707685.1 Porticoccus sp.
GTCATCCCCCATCATGAACGGAACCTCGCCCGGCTTCAGACTCATTTCATCTTGGAATCACACCCGCCCTCCAGACTCACTTCATATTGGACAAGGCTAAGATTTGTTACCTGCCCGGGACGGGTGTTATGATTTGTAACAATTCTACCCCCTTACGATTTAATTCACATTACTCTGGAGATCCCCAATGAGCGACAACATCGTTCACGTAACCGATGCCAGTTTCGCAAGCGAAGTNCTTGGATCAGACTTGCCGGTACTCGTTGATTTCTGGGCTGCATGGTGCGGCCCNTGCAAGATGATTGCACCTATTCTGGATGANTTGGCAAACGAATATGCTGGCAAGGTCAAGATTTGCAANGTGGATGTGGANTCAAACCCCGAGACACCNGCAAAATTCAATGTTCGCGGTATNCCGACATTGATCCTGTTCAAGGANAGCAATATTGAAGCCACCAAGGTCGGGGCTCTGTCCAAAACCCANCTGGTTGAATTCATTGAAGCCGGTCTCTGATCAATCGTCTCATCATACTGAGTGGCNTGCCTTTNGCNCNGCCNCTCAGATTGTTGCGCTTTAGAGTAGGCCCCCCTATACTGCGACTGTNCCCGCCGAACTCCCAGGCGAGAGGCCTTACCAAAAAACCCCATTTAGCCCTTCCAGGACACCAAAGATAATTTTCGGCCGGTTGTCAGCCTGCCTCAAATCCTAACAACAATTATTACTATGTCTGTATTTATGAANCTGACCGAGCTCAAGACTAAACCNATCGATGAACTACTGAAACTTGCCGAGGAAATCGGCCTGGATAATCTGGCCCGCTCACGCAAGCAGGATGTCATCTTCAGCATTCTCAAACGGCATGCNAAAAGTGGCGAGGACATCTACGGAGANGGCGTTCTTGAAATACTCCCCGANGGCTTTGGTTTTTTAAGATCCGCCGACAGTTCCTACCTNGCNGGCCCGGATGATATNTATGTATCCCCNAGNCAGATCCGCCGGTTCAACCTGCGNACCGGAGACAGTATTTCCGGCAAAATCCGACCACCCAAAGAGGGTGAGCGCTACTTTGCCATGCTCAAGCTCGACGAAATCAATTTTGACAAGCCGGAAAACGCCCGCAACAAAATTCTGTTTGAAAACCTCACTCCNCTGTTTCCCGATGAGCGNCTGGTACTGGAAGCNGGCAATGGCTCTACCGAGGANCTGACNCCNCGAATTATCGANCTGGTTTCACCNATTGGCAAAGGCCAGCGNGGNCTNATCGTNGCTCCGCCCAAAGCCGGNAAAACCATTCTNATGCANCACACCGCCCANTCNATCATCCGCAACAACCCAGAGTGTTACATCATGGTGTTGCTGATNGATGAACGTCCGGAAGAAGTGACTGAAATGCAGCGCTCTGTGCGCGGTGAGGTAATTGCCTCCACCTTTGACGAACCGCCCTCACGCCACGTTCAGGTTGCTGAGATGGTTATCGAAAAAGCGAAGCGNCTGGTGGAACACAAAAAAGATGTGGTNATTNTACTCGACTCGGTGACACGATTGGCNCGGGCCTATAACACCGTTCAACCATCGTCGGGCAAAGTGCTGACCGGGGGNGTGGANGCCCACGCCCTGGAACGNCCCAAGCGNTTTTTTGGTGCTGCCAGAAATATCGAGCAGGGNGGNAGNCTNACCATTATCGCCACAGCACTGGTNGAAACNGGNTCNAANATGGACGAAGTCATTTATGANGANTTCAANGGCACCGGCAACATGGAGCTGCANCTGGATCGAAAAATGGCAGAGAAGCGTATCTATCCCGCTATCAATATCCGCCGCTCCGGCACCCGTCGCGAAGANCTGTTAATGGGTGANGAAGAACTGCAACGGGTGTGGATTTTGCGCAAACTCCTCCACAGCATGGAAGACTCTGATGCCACNGANTTNCTCATCGATAAACTGAAAGACTCCAAAACCAATGATGAGTTTTTCCTGTCGATGAAACGCAAATAGTCTCAAGCGGCANCAAAAAACCTGGCTAATGCCAGGTTTTTTTCTNTGGGGNCTGCANCNNGCACNGGNTCAGTCATGGTGCCAACCTCAAAATTGNCCAACCATTCTCGGCTCTGAGGTATTGAAAACGGTCATGCAGACGGTTTTCTCCGCCCTGCCAGAATTCAAATTCGCNNGGCACCACCCGNTACCCGCCCCAAAAATCCGGCACCGGTATCTCNCCNGCAGCAAACTTCTCTTTCATTTGTATGAATTGGGCTTCCAGTGCCTGCCGGGAGTTGAGCCGGCTGCTCTGCTGCGAGGCCCAGGCTGCCAGCTGACTCCCCCGTGGACGCTTGAGAAAATAGCTTAGAACTTCGGTTTTCGTGAGTCTTTCCACCTGCCCGCCGACAATCACCTGCCGATCCATCCGCATCCAGGGAAAAATGAGGCTGACATTCGGGTTGCCTGACATCTCTCTGGCTTTGCGACTACCCAGGTTGGTATAGAACATCAATCCTCTCTCATCCATACCCTTTAACAATACGGTGCGTTGCCAGGGTTTACCTTCAGCGTTGACCGTCGCAAGACACATCGCCGTAGGATCGGATAAATCCGAGTGAATGGCCTGCTCCATCCAAAGGTTGAATTGTTCGAAGGGAGACTCCTTAAGTGACTCCCTGCGCAAGCGTCCATACTGGTATTCACGACGACTATCTTCCAGCGACATCAATTACTCTCCTTCACCATAAGCCGGCATTCTAGCCCGGATCAGGACCTACTGCTGCTATTGGATTGATACTGCGACCCTGCCACTCAACCCGATAACAGGATTTACAGGAGTTTTCTTTATCCCGGAAGCAATAAACAGCTGATATTCCCGCATCGGGGACTTAGAATAAACCCCTGCAAAAAGGTTATGCCAATTCTCCCGGGAGCACGTTATGTCTCGCGCCACACTGAGCCTGACAGTAACGGGTTTACTCTTCAGTCAGCTGGTTCTCAGTCAACCTCAATCCGCGTTCATTACTGAAGAGGATATGCTCGGTGAGCTACCCTCGGTTTCCTCCGTGGCACGGATGGTTCAACCCCTGAACCAGGTTCCCGCAAGTGTCACCATTATCGATCAACAATTGATCAAGGCTTCAGGCGCCATGACCTGGGTCGATGTCTTTCGCCTGGTGCCCGGCTTCGAGTCCTACTATATCAATGGTAATCGCTACGGTATCGGTTATCACGGCTTTGGCCGCGAGTTTCCGAACCATCTGGAAATCATGGTCGATGGCCGGCCCATCTATGACCCGGTGTTTGCCAATACTGAATGGGGCTCTCTGGGTATCAGTCTGGAAGATATTGACCATATTGAGATTGTTCGAGGGTCAAATGCCCCGGCCTTCGGCTCCAATGCATTTCTCGGCGCGGTAAACATCATCACCCGCAAACCTGTGCAGGAGCGTGGCTGGCAGGTCGGCGTGACAGCGGGAGANCAGCAAACCCGGGAAACCACTGTNCGNTANAGCGGCAATGCCGACAAGCTGGATTACCGTGTCAGTTTNAATTACCAGCANAACGACGGNTTCCCACCNGTAAGTTCCGGCGACAACCGNGGGCCAATGAAGGACGGCANGGAAATGCTGGCCCTGAACCTGCGTGCTATGTACACCCCGAATATTACNGATACATTCGACCTGCAAGCCGGGTACACACACAACAATTCTGGTTGGGGTGATGCGGACNGNCCGGCGGAGTACGCTGATGTCCAGTTCAAAAACCAATACCAGTCCCTGAAGTGGAACCGGGATCTGNTCAACGGNGANGGGCTNCAAATNCATTTGTANCACAACCGNATTGAGGGTGANAACTNTATCAACCAGGGNCTGGTTTCCAANCTGTTGTCGGAGGAACTCGGATTCACNATTACCCCNGAACAGGTGCCGGGCTTTTTTCAGATGATTGACCCGNCCCTGGATATTGAAGATCAACACTATATCGTCGGCTTTCAGGGCATTGATTCAGANCGCTACGACGTGGAACTGGAACATCGCCTGCANCTGACCCCCNATTTGCGAGCCACCTGGGGGGCNGGCCTGCGCTACGANAATATCAGTGGCAANACAGTNTTTGGNCATNGTGGCGATGANTCGCTGACCAGTCGNCGGCTNTTCGGGCACNTGGANTGGGANGCCAGTTCCCNCTGGACCNTGAATNNCGGTCTGATGATCGAAAACAACGTCCTGGTNGACACGATTGCATCCGGCNGNNTCGNCGCCAATTANCACNTCAANCCTNNCCANACNCTTCGCATAGGTTATGCCATTGGTCGNCGCTCNCCNTCNCTGGGTGAGGCCCGGGAGCTGAATGTGGATNTTCTCGCCGACCAGATACTGGTCCAGGCGATTCGNAAATCTGCTGAAAGTGTCGAGGAAGAGCGACTGAAAAGCCTTGAANTGGGCTATCTGGCCCANTTGCCCACACAGGGACTGACCTTTGATGTCAGACTGTTTCGAGAATCCGTNAAAGATGGCATCGATACCTACCAGGCACCTGCTGATCTGGGTATTCCGTCGCTCGGTCTGGATGAAACCATATCNGTTCGCGACAATAACAGTCGCTGGGTAACNCGGGGANCGGAACTACAACTCCGCTANCAGCCCACAGAACNCACTCTGATCAATGCCCACTACAGCTACCGGGATGTGGACAGNTTTTATATNTCCCGTTATGAACCCTACTTTCAGATCAAGGATCATGACGAACGCGCACCGCNACATNCGGCNGGCNTGCTGCTGTTTCAGCGATTTGCTGCAGGCTGGTCCTCAGGNATCAATATCTACCATATGACCGCAGCGGANTGGCGTGATGGCAACCCTGTAGAACAGTTTGTCCGGGTAGACGCCCATCTGGGTTATGATTTTNCTGTGGGTTCAAGCACNGGAAACCTGTCACTTATCGGCCAAAACCTGGGGNGTGACTATATGGAGCATGCTCAAAACAATNTTTTTGAAACCAGACTTTTTTTACGTCTCGTNCTGAATTTTTGATGTGTTTGACCTTATTGCTCCAGACAAAATCATAGCGNCTGGGGGATGAAAGGTCTTACGCTCAATAGCAGCGTTACTTAGGGAAGACATGTTGAAGCGACCNGTAAGGAAACAAGGTATCTTTGCAACCCTCTCCACNACNGGACTCCTTNTCCTTTCCCTTTTGATGTGCCCGGTAACACAGGCAGACATCTTATTNCTGTTATCCAGCGACGCCTCTTATTACCTNGAAACCGCNGNCTCACTCCAGGACACGGTCAACAAAACACTGCCNGGAAACCCCGGTTTCAGNATCATTAANCTCCATAAAACCANGCTGCCAGAGCNTCAGGANNCCCACTACCAACTCATTGTTGCCATCGGAAGCTATGCAACTCGCGAGGTGATTAACTGGGGAGGAGACATACCTGTGCTCAGTATTTTCACCCCAAAAAATGCCTATGAATCTGCCTGGTCAACCCACGATAAAGGCCCAGCGCGCCAGGCTTCTGCAATCTTTCTGGATCAACCCCTCAGCCGGGTAATTACACTCGCATCATTGCTAAAACCGGAAGCTACTCGGTTCAGCACCATATTTGGTCCCGTCTCCAGGGAATTGGAGGAAGAGCTGGAGACACTTACCGCTGAACGTGGCCTGATTCTCAAACACGGCTACCTCGACCGGGAGGACAACCCTGTGTCGGTGCTGCGCCCCGTGGTCAGCGGTACCGACCTCTTTATTGCCCTGCCGGATCAGGCTGTCCTTAACCGCGCAATCGCTAAGTGGATTCTCCACCTCAGCTTTCAACAAAAGGTCCCGGTTATCGGCTTCTCAAAGGCCTATACCGTCGCGGGGGCATTGGCCTCTATTTTTTCTTCGCCCGACGACATTGGCAGACAGGCAGGTGAACACATCAGTCAATGGTTGCGCAATCCGGAAAGTACCCTCGGCGAGCCCCAGTATCCCCGCTATTTCAGTATATCCACCAACCCGGCCATAGCGCGATCGCTCGGTATATCCCTGCCGTCAGACAATACGCTTTATATGAGCATCCAAAAGCAGGAGCAGGCAGCAAAATGATTGAAAGCCCATTGCTCAGCAAGTCGATTCATCAGCGGTTTCTTGTGGTGGCTCTTTTCCCGTTGCTGTTAACCATCACGTTGCTGACGCTCTACACGATTGATGCCCGGCGGGGTGACCTGTCAGAAAACCTTTATCAATCCGGAGAAATGACATCGGATTATCTGGCGACAATTTCGGATTTGTCACTCTACTCGCGAAACATCAAGTTACTCGCAAACACATCGGCGGCGGCCATTCGCCTGCCCGACGTATCCGGCGTCGCTTTTATAGACCGCACAGAGAAGCTGGTCCTGAATTCCGGGGATATACCCCCGGCAGCACTGGGGTCCTCACCGGACAAACAACCCTTACAGCTGGACAATCACGTCTATTTCAAGAAACCCGTTTATCTGGTGGGTGTTGAGTTCAGTGATTACGAGGAGGAAGCCACGCAGGTGGTCGATGATGAACTGATCGGCTGGGTTATCGTCGCGATTGATCAGGCCCGTTTGCACCAGAAGCAGCGTCAGATTATTTTTACCTCTCTCTGGCTATCCCTTCTGGGGCTGATTATTGCCTTTGTACTGACCTACTATCTGAGCCTGGGGTTGATTGCTCCGATTCAGCACCTCACCGCTGTCATAAAAAAAATGGCCCGCGGCAACCTGAGCATCAGGGCCAAAACCGGAACCCGCGACGAACTTGCCATTCTCGCGAGCGGCATCAACCAACTGGCAGAATCAATTACCGAGGGCAAACAAAATCTTGAATATCGGATTAATCTCGCTACCAGCCAGTTACAGGATACCCTCGAGAGTCTGCAAAGAAAGAACCGTGAACTGGAGTTGTCACGGCAAGAAGCGGAAACAGCGAACCAGTCAAAGAGTGATTTTCTGGCACGGATGAGCCATGAACTGCGTACTCCCATTACCTCCATCCAGGGATTTGTACACTTACTGGATGTCAGCGTCATGTCCGAAACAGACCGTCACTACTGCCAGATTATTGATCAATCAGCACTCCAGCTACTAACGCTGATTGACGATATTCTGGCTTGTTCAAAACTCCAGTCCAATACCGTTGAGCTCGAGCAGCAGCCAATAGATCTGGCGGAATGCGTAGAGCAGGTCAGTGCCATGTTTTCCCCCCAAGCCCAACACAAGGGCCTTTGTATCGCAGTGGATTATGCGCCCGATGTGTTGTTGCACCGGGTAGGAGATATGATTCGGCTACAGCAAATTCTGAGCAATCTGATCGCCAACGCCATCAAGTTCTCCGAACAGGGCGGGGTTTCCATCTCTCTGAAAACCAATCCGGCACAGGCCGTTATTATCGAAGTGCTGGATACCGGTATCGGTATTTCCGCCGACGCCCAGGGCCTTCTCTTTAATGCATTTACCCAGGCAGACACCTCCATTTCCCGTCACTATGGCGGGACCGGACTGGGACTGTCGATTGTCAAAAGTCTGGTTGACCTGATGGGGGGTGACATAGACCTGGAGAGCCAGGAGGGGAGGGGCTCCACCTTCCGTATAACGCTACCACTGCCACTCAGTGAGACCCAGCCTAACTGGAAAATCAGGCCCTGCAAGGTGGTAATTGCCAGCTGTAACGAATTTACAACACTGGCCCTCAGGCACGCTCTGGAGCGATTCGGCGTAGACGATATCCTCGTCACCGATTACGACCACTTGTTGAATAGCGCATTACATCTTGAGGCCAGCGACCGGGTTATTGTCTGCATACCCACCCCGCAGGGTATCAGGGATGATCTTCCAAAACTCATGGTGCAGTTGCGCAACGCAACCAGGGCCAAGCTGGTTCTGACGGCATCACAGCTGAATTTTTACCAGCAATTCAACGCCAAGGAACGGGCAGAACTCAATCCGGTCGCATTTCTCTCAATGCCACCACCGCTGTCAGAGCTCCACCGCTCATTGAATGAAAATGGCCCGCCACAGGACCTGATCACCATTGCCCCGGTAAATAGCCAGCTACTTGACGGTGTGAATATCCTGATTGCCGAGGATAACCAGTTCACCAGCCTGCTACTGGATACATTGCTGAGCAAGATGGGAGCCTATTGCACATTGACAAACAACGGCAACGAAGCCCTCGCGGTCTGCCAACATGACACCTTTGACCTGTTACTGGTAGACATACACATGCCCCAGAAAAATGGTATTGATACCCTGATTGCTCTGCGGCGCAGCAATAATCCCAATGCACGAATTCCGGCTCTGGCACTAACGGCCGATATCCTCCAACAGGAGGAAAGAGCGCTGTTTGATGCCGGAGCAAACGGTTTGCAACTCAAACCACTCAATGAAAATGAATTACTTGCCAACATCTGCAAACTACTCAGTATCAGACCGCCCACAGACGTACCCATCTCATCCACTCAAGAAGGAGACATTTCCGTCAATCTATTCCGTCAGGAAGTCAGAGACCTGTTGAAAAAAGCACGTCAGGCCGTGGCCGATGACGACCTTGCCGAGCTGCGCGAACAGATTCACCAGTTATTGGGTATCGCCGGTGTTTTCAAACTGGCGACATTGGAACAACTGGTGAGGCACCTTCACGAACAGATCAAGGCGGGATCGTTGGCATCAGTTTCAGCACTGCTCGACAAGATTGACCGAGAGGTTGAGTGGATCGACCTGTAGCAATCGTTAAGAAGGCTCTATCAAGTGTATTACTGAAACCTGCTTAGACAGACCGAACTGTCACCACACCCTCAACGTCGGCAATGGCTTTGAGCAAGTCGTTAGTTGGCTGAGTGGCAACATCAATAATGTTGTAGGCGATGCCATCACGACTCTGGTTTACCATGTCGATAACATTCATGTCCTGATCCGCCAGCAGGGACAGCACATGGCCTAACACTTTCGGCACATTCTCGTTACAGAACGTGATTCGATAGCCACCGTTTCTGACCATTTTGGTATTCGGGAAATTCACCGAATTTCGAATGTTGCCGTTTTCCAGATAGTCCATGAGCTGATCGGCAGCCATCATGGCGCAGTTCTCTTCAGCCTCGTCAGTACTGGCGCCAATATGCGGCATACAGAGTACATCCTTGCGACCGAGCAGCGCCGGCACTGGAAAATCGGTGACATACTTCGCCAGACGCTTTTCGTCCAATGCCGCCGTGATGGCTGCCAGGTCGACCACTTCCTCCCGGGCAAAGTTCAGTAGAATGGTAGAAGGTCTGACACAGCGCAGCACTTCAGCATTGATCAGATGACGGGTTGCCTCCATGGCAGGCACATGCAGGGAAATGAAATCGGAGCAGGCCAGCAGACTCTGCAGGTTCTCCACCTTCTGAACCCGCCTGGACAGACGCCAGGCCGCTTCCACAGAAATTGCCGGATCATAGCCGGCCACGTTCATCCCAAGCTCAAGAGCCATATTAGCCACCATCGCGCCTATGGCACCGAGGCCGACGACTCCCAGGGTCTTGCCAGCCACTTCACAGCCGGCAAACTGCTTTTTCTGTTTCTCCAGCAGCTTTGACATCTCTGCATCATCTGTCATGGCGGTGAGCCCTTGCACGTAATTCATACCGCCAAAAATATCTCTGGAAGCGAGAAATAACGCGGAAGCTACCAGCTCCTTCACTGCATTGGCATTGGCACCCGGGGTGTTAAATACCACGATGCCGCGCTTGGTATACTCAGCCACCGGAATATTATTGACTCCAGCACCGGCTCGAGCCACCGCCTTGACACTCCCGGCAATGATTTCTTCGTGCAACTTCTGGCTGCGCAGTAAAATCGCATCTGGCTGCGAAAATTCACTGGCTATTTCATAGTGTTCTCTGGGAAAACGATCCAGTCCTTTGATAGAAATCTGGTTATAGGTTCGCACTTTATACATGGTTTTTTCTCACGCAACGCTGCTTATACCGATCATTAACGGGAAACTTCCCGATAACCCCACTCGAGCCAGGGCATCAGTGCTTCCAGATCCGTTTTTTCGACGGTCGCACCACCCCAGATACGCAAACCGGCAGGAGCATCCCGGTAGGCGCCAATGTCATAGGCCACGCCTTCCGCATCGAGTAGTTTAACCAGTTGCTTTACCTGATCGGCCTCCAGCGACAAAGTCAGACAGATACTGGTACTTGATCGGTTGATCGGGTCTTCCGCCAGGAAGCTTATCCAATCATGGGTCGCGACAAACTGTTCAATGACCGCCAGATTGTCGTTTGACCGTCGAACCGTTGCCTGCACACCACCGATAGACTTAACCCAATCCAGCGAATCGAGATAATCTGCCACACAGAGCATCGAGGGCGTGTTGATGGTGGCACCCTTGAAAATATCTTCAATTAACTTGCCACCTTTGGTCATGCGGAAAATCTTCGGCAGTGGCCAAGGGGGTGTATAGGTTTCCAATCGCTCAACTGCCCTGGGACTTAGAATCAGCATTCCGTGGGCACCTTCACCACCGAGTACTTTTTGCCAACTGAACGTGACCACGTCCAGTTTTTGCCAGGGCATCTCCATGGCAAATACCGCAGAGGTAGCATCGCAAATAGTCAATCCCTCACGGCTATCACTGATCCAGTTCGCATGGGGGACCTTGACTCCGGAAGTGGTGCCATTCCAGGTAAACACGATATCGTGTGTGGGGTCGGCAAGATTGAGCTCCGGCAGCTTGCCATAATCGGCACCGTAATCATTAACCTGATCGAGTTTCAGCTGCTTGACGATATCCGTCAGCCAGCCCTGTCCAAAAGACTCCCAGGAAAATACGTCAACCGGGCGGGGTCCCAACATCGACCAGAGCGCCATTTCAACTGCCCCGGTATCTGATGCAGGAACCACCCCCACCCGATAACCCTCTGGCAAGCCGAGAACCCGAGCTGTTTCCTCACAGACCCGCTTTAGTGCGGCCTTGCCTATAGCTGCCCTGTGCGAGCGTCCCAGGGTAGTGAGATCGAGAGTGGATACATCATAGCCGGGACGTTTGCTGCAAGGCCCGGAAGAAAAATTTGGGTTGGCCGGCTTTTGAGTCGGTTTCATGATTGATCTGCCTGAAAGATGAAAAAAAGCGGGACATTTTAAGCGGGTTTGGTTGCTATACCAAGCCACCACTAATAGAAGTCACTAACTAATAGTTTGGTTCAATCGCCCACTGTATAACAAAACCAACAGCGGTGAAGATCGCAATGGACTGCGGGGTTCGTTATTGACCCATCAACGAACGTTCCCGCTCAATAAGGTAGGAAGCCACTTTCAGCATACCCGCATTGCCACCATTATCACGGCCGGAAATACGGTATTTTCCATTCACTACCATTTCGGGTGTGCCCTTGATGTCATAGCGTTCCTGTTTTTTGGCTGCCAGATCAACAGCCATATTGATGCCTGCCGAGTTAAAGACTTTAGTGAATCTTGCGCGATCTATCCCATTGGCCTCAAACAGGTCGGCAATTTCCTCTTCTGTTTTCAATTTGGCTTTTTTGGGATTCATTTCCTCAAAAATAGCCTCATGGAGCTGATCAAGGGATTTCATGGCTTTGGCAGTGAAATAAGCTTTGGCGTGGAGACGCATGGTCGGGTGCCAAATCGCCGGAACGCGGACAAACTCGACATCCTCGGATAACCCTTGTTTCCATTTGTTCAGCACCGGTTCAAAAGTGTAGCAGTGGCTACAGCCATACCAGAATACCTCTGCCACCTCGATTTTGGCAGGATTACTGGTGGCAACCGCCTCGGCCAACACATGGTAATGATCACCGGCTTTGTAAGGCTCCTCTGCATGGACGGGAGACATAACAAAGACCAACATCGCGACAGACATCATAATAGTCGACAGCAGATTGCGCATTAGCTTTTCCTTTAGTGATTGAATTACCCTGCATAGACCACAGAGAGCGAACAGGTTCACCACACAGTATAAAAAAGGCGGTCGGACACCGTCTCTTGGCATACGGCTGTTTATTTCAATCCGGCGATGAAATTCGACACCGCTTCGATTTCAACATCATTCATCTGGGCAGCAACACCTCGCATAATTTGCGAGTCACCGTCATTGGTACGGGCTGCCGAATTTGCGGGGTCGTGGGCACCAGTGCGGAAGGCACGTAGCTGTTTGGCGGTGTATTCGGCAAACTGACCGCCCAATGCCGGATAACCCGCAGGGTTGTTACCATTACCCGCAGGGGAGNGGCAGCCGGTACAGGCTGGCACACCGGTTTCGATGTTGCCTCCACGGTAGATGCGCTCACCAAGGTCGAGGTCGGTTTCTTTGGCGCCGGCCATTTGAATGGTCTTGGACGCATAATAGGCCGCCATATCCTGCATGTCCTGTTCAGATGCGTTACTCAGCATACCGGTCATTTCAGGAATCACACGATCACCCGCTTTGATATCTTGCAGTTGCTTGGTCAGATACTTCTCACCTTGGCCAGCCAGCTTCGGAAAGGTCGCCATGGCACTGTTGCCATCGGCACCATGACAGCCAGCACACAT
The DNA here is from genome assembly GCA_002707685.1 of Porticoccus sp. Taxonomy (GTDB): domain Bacteria; phylum Pseudomonadota; class Gammaproteobacteria; order Pseudomonadales; family Porticoccaceae; genus Porticoccus. The sequence continues at coordinate 12,541 of PANQ01000011.1, forward strand.
CGCTGTTTTAGCCTGGCCGGCTGCAGCATCCCCTGCCGCAAGGGCAAAAGGGGCAACAAGGGCTGTTGTGAGTAGGGCAGTCACTGTCAGAATCATTTTTTTCATTGGTTAATCCGCTCTCTGCATTCCGCTACAATGGGACATTCTTATTGCCTTCTAAAAAGCGGAGGCATTATATACCAAACCCTCTCCGACCTTAATAGTTGATGTCAGGTTACTCCACCAAGGCTTTTCCATATGTCAGAAGAAATCTCTTTTACCAAGGCTCAATTTCTGATCAGCGCCCCGACTGTTTGGCAATGCCCGGAGGATGTCGGCAGGGAAGTTGCGTTTGCCGGACGCTCCAATGCCGGGAAGTCCAGTGCCATCAATACCCTGACCAACAATAGCAAATTGGCCCGGACCAGCAAAACACCGGGCCGCACACAGTTGCTCAACTTTTTTTCTCTGACCGAAAACTGTCGCTTGGTGGATTTGCCCGGTTACGGCTTCGCCAAAGTACCGAAGGCCATGAAACAGGCATGGGATCGCAACCTCGCCGAATATCTGCAACAACGCCGATCCCTGAGAGGCCTTGTGATGCTGATGGACATTCGCCATCCGTTGCAGGAATATGATTGGCAGATGATCGGCTGGGCCACACAGTCTGCCATGCCGGTTCATCTATTGCTCACCAAGGCGGACAAATTGAACAATGGACCTGCTAAAACGGTACTTCTGACGGTCAAGCGCGAGCTGGCCAAAGCCGGTTTCGGGGATAAGGTGACAGTACAAACCTTCTCATCACTGAAGAAATCGGGCATTGAGCAATTAAAATTGGTGATTCAGTCCTGGTTGATCGACTAATAACCCGCTTTCGAAGATAAGCCGTGTAAAAAAAACCCTGACCATTGAGATCAGGGTATGCTTTGCTGTTGCTTGGGGTTTACTAACCTTGCATTTAACTTTTGGGGAGAAAATAGCAATGTTGCTTGTATTGATTTGTCTCTCCTGCCGATGAAAAGTTCCATTCTGGTAAGAAGTTTTTTATTCAGGGTCTTTTTCTTGGAGTTTGCAGGGCAAAAAAAACCCTGACCATTGAGATCAGGGCATGCTTTGCCGTTGTTTGGGGATTAACGAGCTTTGCATTTAGTTTGGGGAGAACAAAGCAATATTTGCCTGCTCGTAAGGTTAGTCAGTCATTTATGGCATGAGTTCCCATCAGGTATAAAAAAATTTAAGTGATTGACCTTAAAATAATTTTTACCCAAGAATTAGCGCTTAAACGCTTAATGTGCCTCATCCCAGTTATCACCGACACCCACATCGACAACCAGCGGCACATCGAGCCGGGCGGCATTGCTCATGCGAGCCTTGAGGCCAGATAACACGTCCTCCAGTTCGTCCTGGGGAACCTCCAGAATCAGTTCATCGTGCACTTGCATAATCATCCTGGCGTTGAGCTTTTTATCGGCCAACCACTGATCGACGCTGATCATTGCCAGTTTAATGATATCGGCCGCTGTCCCCTGCATCGGGGCGTTGATCGCAGTGCGTTCTGCGGCCTGCCGACGCATCCCGTTACTGGCCCTGATTTCGGGCAGATACAAGCGCCTGCCAAACAATGTCTCAACATAACCTTGTTCGGCTGCCCGTTTTCGGATGGAGTCCATATAGGCCTGCACTCCGGGGTAGCGGGCAAAATACAGGTCGATATATTCCTGAGCCTGATTCCGTCCAATGTGTAACTGGCGACCCAGACCAAATGCAGACATGCCGTAGATCAATCCGAAATTGATCGCCTTGGCACTGCGCCGTTGCTCTCCAGTCACCGAGGCCAGCTCAACGCCAAAGACTTCTGCTGCGGTAGCGCTGTGCACATCGAGATTCTGTTCAAAAGCCGCTTTTAGTCCGGAGTCACCAGATAGATGAGCCATAATTCGCAACTCGATTTGCGAATAATCGGCCGCCACTATCTTGCAACCCTCTGTGGCCACAAATGCCTGACGAATGCGGCGTCCCTCTGCGGAGCGCACGGGAATATTCTGTAAATTCGGGTCAGAGGAAGACAGTCGACCTGTTGCCGTTACCGCCTGATGATAGGAAGTATGAATTCGCCCCGTGGCAGGGTTGACGAGCAAAGGCAGCTTATCAGTATAGGTGGACTTGAGCTTGCTGAGGCTGCGATGTTCAAGCAGTAATTTCGGCAGCGGATAATCCAGTGCCAACTCCTGCAACACCTCTTCTTTGGTAGATGCGGCGCCCTTGGCCGTCTTTTTTTGTATTGGGAGTTTGAGTTTTTCAAAAAGGATGTAACCGAGTTGTTTCGGTGAGGCCAGATTGAATTCTTCTCCCGCCAAGTCAAAAGCCTGCTGCTCCAACGCCGCTATGCGTTCACCCAACTGGTCGCTTTGTTTCCGAAGTAAGTCAGCGCTTACTTTTGTTCCATTTCTTTCTATTCTTGACAGAGCAGGCAGCAATGGCATTTCAATCGCCTGGTAAACATGTGCCAGCCCGGTTATATCCTGCAATTTTGGCCAGAGTGTTTCATGAAGCCTAAGGGTGATATCCGCATCTTCTGCCGCGTAGGGAGCGGCCTGCTCAATGGCAATCTGATTAAAGGTGAGCTGGTTGGCGCCTTTCCCCGCTATATCCTGAAAGTGGGTGGTTTTTTCCCCGAGGTACTTCAGTGCCAGGCTATCCATGTCATGCCGTGTTGCAGTGGAGTCCAGCACATAGGATTCAAGCATAGTGTCGAAACGAATACCCTGCAGGGCAATCCCGTGATTGGCCAAGACACTCATGTCATATTTGAGATTTTGGCCTACTTTGGCCAGTGCCGATGACTCGAGTAACGGCTTCAATTGTTCCAGCACCGTATCCCGATCGAGTTGCCGGGGTGCACCCAGATAGTCGTGGGCAAGGGGGACATAGGCCGCCTGATTCGCAGCAATTGCAAAGGAGACACCGACAATGCTGGCCTGCATGTAGTCGAGGCTGGTGGTTTCCGTGTCAAAGGCGACCAATTCAGCCTGTTCCAGTCTCTGTAGCCACTGATCGAGTTGTTCCTGAGTGAGAATCACCTGATAGTCTCTGTCAGCCACAGACGATATCAATTCGTCGTCACTCTCACTCGCAGCAAGCAATTCCTCAACCCAGCCCTTGAACTCCAGTTGGCGAAACCAGTGGAGTAGCGCGGCATTATCGGGTACGCCATTAATCAGCTCCGACAAGGTCACCGTCAAAGGCACGTCGGTTTTAATGGTCGCCAGCTGGTAGGAAAGAAACGCCTGGTCCCGGTGCTCGGCAAGCTTTGCCGGTGTCTTTTTGGCACCGCGGAAATCGAGCTCGGCGACTGCTTCCAGATCGCCGTATATGGCATCCATACCACCCAGATTTTGCAGTATGGCCAGGGCCGTTTTTTCACCGACGCCAGGGACACCGGGGATGTTGTCTGATTTGTCGCCAACCAGCGCCAGATAATCAATCATCAATTCTGGCGGAATACCGAATTTGTCGATCACCCCCTGCGGATCCATGACCGTTTCAGTCATGGTGTTGACCAGCGTAATCTGCTCTGAAACCAGTTGAGCCATATCCTTGTCACCAGTGGAGATCACCACATGGGTCTGGTTTTGCGAGGCTTTCAGCGCAAGCGTGCCAATGACATCGTCGGCCTCCACGCCCTCTTCCACCAGCAGCGGCAACCCCATGGCACGGATAATCTGATGGATCGGTTCAATCTGTTTGCTCAGGTCATCGGGCATAGGCGGACGGTGGGACTTGTACTCTTCAAACAGTTCGTCGCGAAAGGTTTTTCCTTTGGCATCAAAAACCACCACTAAAGGACTTCCCGGGTAGTCCTTCAACAGGCGGCGGATCATTGAAACAACCCCCTTGATGGCGCCCGTTGGCTGCCCTCCCGAAGTCATCAGGGGGGGTAAGGCATGAAAAGCCCGGTAAAGATAGGAGGATCCATCCACCAGTACGAGCGGTGTTTTATCATTCATTGGCAGGCAACTTGAGCTGAGACTTGAGTGGGTGAAGCATACCCCAAATTGTTTCTTTCCAGCCAACAAGCAGCTAATCTAACCAGGAAATTCGTGAGGTATCATTAACGCCATGTCTTCGTTCCTGTTGCCCAATATTCGGACACTCAACCATTTTCTTGTTCAATATTCACCAGAAAGATTGGTCGCTAACATTGATGCCGTTTATGCAGCCAGGAATCACCTGACCTGCAGATTCAGTGTTGTCGCCGGCGACCGTTTTTTTCTAGTGGTAGCGGGTGAGGCTGCCAGAGAGCGGCTGGCGTTCTCAGCTCGATTGGTGAATCACCTCCGGGTGCAACAAATCCCCGTCACGCCCTGTCTTGCCGACCACTCGGGTCATCATGTGACCAACTATGGCGAATCGCCGGCACTACTGTTTCAATTACCGGAAGGACATGCACCAGAGCAACCTAACCCTTCAATATGCCAGGAAATTGGCACGTTCCTTGGCAGAATGCACGCCAGTACCCAGGGCTTCAGTGAGCAGTACAGCAACCCCCGCAGCCTGATATGGCTGGATCTTGCCGCACAGGAAGTGATAGACCAATTATCGGCAGGGGATGCGGCATTGCTGAAAGAACAGTTGGTCCGATTCAGACGGACAGCAGAGGCTGGCCCAGTGCTACCCTCCGGCCCCCTTATAGGCAGCCTGTTTGCCGATCAGTTGATATTCAAAGGGGCGCAACTTCAAGCCGTGACGGGGTTCTTCTTTGCCTGCACTGACTGGCTCCTGCTGGATGTGGCCCAGGCAGTTAATGAATGGTGTTGTAATCAACAGGGTGAACTGGACCGGCAACTGACTAGCGCATTGCTGGACGCCTATGCCGCTGAAAGACCTTTTTGCACTGTAGAAAATCAATATTGGCAAGATATTTTATGTTTCTCTGCCACCCGATTCTGGATATCCAGACTATTAAACTCATTCCTTCCCGAGCACGGCGACACGCTGTCAATAAAACGTGATCCAGCTGAATACAAGGAAAAGCTTCATCGCCGGATTGTCGGTTACATTCCCCTGCCTGATTAACTGCGCTTATTCGCTCAGGCAACCGACAAACGCGTCCACAACGCCTTCTATCAGCACTGGATATCCCCCCTTTACTGAATCCAGGTGGACCCCCAAAGGGTCGAGCTCCGTACTTTTTGCCCCCAATTGCTGCGCCAACTGACGCGCGGCCTTACTGTCCAGTTGCGGCTCACTGAAGACACAGCCTACTTCCTGCCCCAACGCCAACATTTGCCCGTAGTGGCGGATGCCCTGTGTGATGCCACCGGACAGTTGCACCGTGGCCAACTGCTTCAATCCGTAATGAGCGACAAAATGACTATAGCCATCATGCATGACGATAAAACCGCGTTCGCGCAAACCCGCAAGCCGCTGCCTGCTCACGGAGTCCAGTTGAGTAACCACCTCGGTAAACGCCTCGAGATTCTGATCAAAAATGGCCTGTTTGGCAGGGTATTTCCTGGTCAGCTCCGCTGCAATCGCCCGGGCAATCACGATTCCATTCATCGGATTGAGCCAGACATGTAAGTCCCGTGTGAGACTATCATGCGCATGTCCGTGTGAGTGCTCCGGGGTTTTTTCCGTGTGTTCCGGTGGCCAAATCAACCCGTTTAATTGGGCAATCTGTAACTGCGAGTCAGACCGCTGTGCAAGAGGTTTCTGCAACACAGACTCAAAGTGTGGACCAATCCAAATGATCAGCTTGGCAGACCTTAGTGCACGAAGATCGGAAAATTTCAGTGAGTAGTCATGGGGTGAGATATTTGCCGGTAATAACACGTTGACCACAACGCTTTCGCCAGCAATCGCCTCAGCTATGGCAGCGAGGGGCTTGATGGAAGCGATCACTTCCGGCACTTCATCTGCAATGACCCTGTTTGCCAGCATTGCGCCAGCAATCAAGAGGGCGATCCCATGTGTATATGTCTTCTTTTTCATTATCTATTGCTATATTGTTTCATCAATGTAGATTCAACTACAGGCCCTGAAAGTATACTGACTGCCAGGCTCTAGAGCCATAAATGGTTCATACCGTGGCAACCAAAGTTAAATGCAACAATGTATCAATATTACCTATTTGAGTTGAACTGTATGCTCAACTAGAGAACAAACGATATAAAGTAACATCTTTTCTGAAGAGACTAGAAATGCTGACCAACTCCCGAATCGCTTATCACCGCCATGACCACAAGCGCTGCATCAATGCAGCACTGTGCCGTGCCAGGGAGCTTTGTGATGCCAGAAAAGTCCGGCTCACGCCGATACGTGAAACGGTTCTGAAAACCATATGGGCCAGTCACCGTCCACTCGGTGCCTATGAAATAGTCGACCTGATGTCGCAATCAGAAACATCTGCTCATCGTGTTTTGCCACCCACAGTTTACCGGGCGATTCAGTTCCTGCTGGACCAGGGCCTGATTCATCGTCTCTCGTCCCTGAATGCCTACATAGGCTGCCCCTTTCCCGGTAATTACCACAGTGATTTTTTTCTCATCTGTGGACAATGCGGTTCAACGGCAGAGTGCAGCGACGACCAGGTGGATCATGCCGTCAAACACGCCGCCGGGCGGGCAAACTTCCAGGTGGAATCCAAAGTGATTGAAATCGTCGGTATCTGTCCGGAGTGCCAATTGTGAAGGCGCCGCTGATCGAACTCAGCGCAATCGGGCATGCCTTTCAGGGAAACCGTGTTTTATCGGACGTCAGCCTGACCATCGAGACGGGGCAGATTATTACACTGATTGGACCGAACGGGGCCGGCAAAACCACCCTGGTAAAAATTGTCCTCAGTTTACTCAAACCGGATACTGGTACAGTGACTCGGGCCCCTGACCTGCGTGTCGGGTACATGCCACAGAAATTACATATCGACCCGACATTGCCCCTTACGCTGCGGCGTTTTCTGTCGCTGGCAGAACCCAGCTTGCAGCTGTGCCTTAATGCACTGGCCGAAGTTGGCATTGAGAAGCTGATTGATATGCCCTTGCAATCTCTTTCCGGCGGCGAAATGCAACGGGCTCTGCTGGCCCGGGCTATCCTGCGAAAACCCAATTTACTGGTACTCGATGAACCGGTTCAAGGGGTTGACGTGATCGGCCAGGAAGGTCTTTATCGCCTGATCGGGCAACTTCGGGATCGGCTGGATTGCGGCGTACTGATGGTCTCCCACGATCTGCATCTAGTGATGTCTGCCACGGACGAAGTTATCTGTCTCAACCAGCATGTCTGCTGTCATGGTCACCCCGACCAGGTCAGCACAAACCCTGCTTTTATTGAGCTTTTCGGCAGCAGGACAGCGCCCTACACACACCACCACGATCACAGCCATGACTCGGGCGACAACAGCGGCAGTGTCTATTCCGGAGACGGCCACCATGATTGATGTTTTACTTTACGCCCTGCTGGCAGGGCTCGGAGTTGCCATGGTCACCGGCCCACTGGGCGCTTTTATTGTCTGGCGACGCATGGCCTATTTTGGCGATACCCTCGCGCATTCTTCCCTGCTGGGGGTGGCGCTGGCTCTGTTGATGTCCATTAACCCAACCCTGTCGGTAATCATTGTCTGTCTGGTACTGGCGCTAATTCTGGTGGTATTGCAACAACAGCAAAATCTGGCCTCAGATACTCTGCTGGGGATTCTTTCACATACCTCGCTGGCTATTGGTCTGGTGGCAATCTCGTTGATGCCCTCTGTCAAAGTCGATTTGTTGGGCCTTTTGTTTGGCGATTTATTAACCGTGACAGCTCAAGATCTTTTGATTATCTATAGTATTGGTTCCGCATCGATTTTATTGATGATATTCCTCTGGAGACCGCTCCTGTCGATCACGATCCATGAAGAACTGGCCAGGGTCGAGGGTATACCGGTAACGGCTGTTCGATCGGCCTTTATGTTGATTATTGCTCTGGAAATTGCCATTGCGATGAAAGTTGTGGGAATTCTATTGATCACATCGCTACTGGTGATACCCGCAGCCACAGCGAGACGCTTTGCACGAACCCCGGAACAGATGGCCTTACTCGCCAGCCTCATGGGTTGTATGGCCGTTATTTGCGGGCTATCAAGCTCCTGGTTTCTGGACACGCCAGCTGGGCCATCGATCGTACTCTGTGCCGGTGGAGTGTTTTTGCTCTCATTGATTAAAAAGCAGTGATCTCAGTGAGGGCACTATCAAAGTTAATGTCGAAATGAAGCGATAATCGAGCGCAAAGTCAGGCGCATCTGTTCTTCTTCAAAGGGTGGCTTGAGGAAACCGTGGTAGTCTCCATAGGGATTAACAAGCACCATGTTACCACTGTGGTCTATGGTGTAATCACCACCTTCCAGCTCAACTTTCGTAAAGGCGACATTCAGCTCAGTGGCCAGCTTTAGCAACACATATTTGTCGCCTGTGGCACCAACAAATTCCGGGTTGAAATAAGGCACATACTCAGCAAGTTTATCTGTGGTATCCCTTTCCGGATCCAGTGAAATCAGGACGACCTGAAGTTTTTCCTGCTCCTCGGGTTCGAGACCGACGTACATCCTGGCAGCCGAAGCCATAGCCGTGGGGCAGATATCGGGACAGTGGGTGAATCCGAAAAACAGCAGTGACCACTTACCTTTCAGACTGTTTTTGTCGAACACTTCGCCCCGATGGTCAGTTAACTGAAATTCACTGAACTGACGGGGTGTATCCAGCAGAACGGCGCCATTGGTCTGAAGTTCCTGTTGGCTAAGGACACGGGGCTGATTCAGTTTGAAGACAAAACCAGCAACCACCAACGCAACAAAAACAACCAATACCGTGACTGTCAGCTTCACGCTGCCCCTATTTTTTTGCCTGGTTAACACGTTGGATATCTCACTTGTTTTTGGATATAACTACTCAAAACCCCTTACTAGGGAAGGAATGCGGGGACCGTAATCAGATAGTGATCAAGTAGCATAATCACAAACAGCGCCATCAGGTAGATGATCGAGTACTTAAAAGTATCCATTCCGGCATTGGGTTTTTTGCCGACCATCATGACAATGGCCCAATAAATGAACCCGACGCCGAGCGCCAATGCCCCCAGCAGGTAAAGCCAACCGCTCATGCCGGTCACAAAGGGAAGTACGCTAATTACCAGCAACATCAGGGTGTACAGGAGAATATGCAGCTTGGTGTATTTTTCACCGTGGGTCACCGGCAACATCGGAATATCCGCCTTGGCGTATTCGTCCTTACGGTGTATTGCCAGCGCCCAGAAATGCGGTGGTGTCCACGCAAAAATAATCAGTACCAGCAGCAGTGCATATCCGTGGATTTCACCGGTCACCGCTGTCCAACCCAGCAGCGGGGGAGCAGCACCCGCCAAACCACCTATTACAATATTCTGTGGTGTGGCCCGCTTCAGGAACAGAGTGTAGACGCCGGCATAGCCCACCAGCGATGCCAGAGTCAGCCAGGCAGTGAGCGGGTTGATGTAGACCAACAGGATAGCCATGCCCAACAGGCCGAGCACAGTGGCAAATACCATGGCCTGGACCGGTTCGACACGACCCTTTGCCACCGGACGATTGACCGTCCTGGCCATTTTGGTATCGATTTGGCGATCCACAACATGGTTAACCACGGCGGCAGCCCCGGCGCAGAGAGCAATTCCGAGATTACCTAAAATCAGCACATTGACTGGCACCATACCCGGCACCGAGAGGAACATACCAATCACTGTAGTGAGAATCATCAACGCCACTACGTTGGGTTTCGTGAGCTCCAGATAGTCGCGCCAGACCGCTTTTTCCATCTCGACCCCTGATTCATTTATCATTTAAAACTCCTGTACCTGTCATTCCAGCCTGGCTGTCCAGGTTCTGGCAGCGATCGTGACCAATACCAGCAGTAACAGGACACTTGCCAAATGATGCATCAATGCCATAAGCAGCGGTGACATCAGAAAAATATTACTGACCCCAAGGGCAATCTGCACGGTCAAAACTGCCAGTGTTATCAGTCCCATACAGCGAAACCGGGTACTTTTAATTGTGAACAGTCGCACCGAAAAACCAATTATCAACAACCCAAGGATCAAACCACCCAGGCGATGCATGACATGAATGGCTACTCGCGCTTCACTTTCCAGCTTCCCACCCAAATAATTGGGTCCGATCGTTTGCATTAGGTTAAAACCGTTTTTGAAATCCATGTCAGGCCACCATTCACCCTGACAAGTGGGAAACTCGACACAGGCAAAAGCAGCATAGTTGGCGCTCGTCCATCCCCCCAGAAAAATCTGTAACAGGGTTACGGTTACCACCACCAGCAACCAGGATTTAACGCTGCCCAACCGATCCATTACTTCCGAAGAAAGTCGCCACTCACGACCACTCAGGCGGAGGGTGAGTAACCATAACAGCGAACAAGTCACCATGCCAGTGAGTAGATGAAGCGTCACAATCTGTGGCCACAATTTTAATGTGACAGACCACATGCCAAACAGGCTCTGCCAGACTACCAGGAACAAAATAAAGGTTGGCAACCGAAAAGGGTAGCCCTCATCCTCTCTGCGCAACCAGGAGATAACAGCCAGCGCAATCGCCAACAAACCCAGCACAGCCGCTGTGTACCGGTGAACCATATCGATCATGGTTTTCTGATGTTCGACCAGGTTGTCGGGATAAAGCCGTTCGGCTCGCGCAATAGCATCAGCATTGTTCAGCCATGAAAAATAGCCATAACAGCCCGGCCAGTCGGGGCAACTCAACCCGGCATCCGTCAGGCGGGTAAAAACACCAAGTAGCAAAACGACTACCGACAGAACAGTGGCGATTACAGCCAATCTGAAGCCGGCTTGGCGTTGTTTGGGGGAATTTGCGGACATCAATTACCGTACACGACGTGGTTTATTTACTTCACCAAAACACCATGACTTAAGTGGGGAGCTGGCAACGTTCTTTGATCTGGCAAATACTTTCAGCCGGGCGAGTATTTCATCAGGTGCTCTATGTCCTCGATCAATTCCTTACCAGCATTGGCCAAGGTGTACGACATCATGATCAAGCCCTCCTGGTCCACCAGATAGGCTCTTAGAGGTTGGCCCTCTGTGAACAGAGGTGCATTGGTGGCCTCCAATAACAGCCCCAGTTCGTTCTGCTTGCCATGAACAACGCTCAGATAGGGATGCTCCTCCATATAACGCTCTGTTTCCGGATCAATGTCATCATCCAACGCGATGTAGACCCGCTCGAAACGGCGGCTGTATTTCCCCAGACTGATATGAACCTGTCTGGTGGTATGAAGTAGCTCACGACACTCATCAATGCATTTTCCGGGACCAGGAATAATCAGACGCCATTTTATTTTTTGCTCGGGAAATACCCAGGGCTTGCCATCGACTGTCTTCAGGTTCAGAGCCGTCATGGATACGGCCGGCACTACAAATTCTCCAAAATTGGTTGTCCCGAGGCGAGCCAATAAACTATTGCGTTCATCAGGTGTTTTCGGAAACAGCAGAAAACCGGCCACAATAACCCCGGACAAAACCCCAATCATGATCAATATTGGCCAGTAACCCGGCTTGGCCTGATTCTCGGTCATAACCATTACTCCGTTTTTTTACGTGTATATGACTTGCGATGCTTTAGGACAGCACCAAGATTTGAGTTGGCGAATAAAGTCAGAAGNAGCAGNGCTATGGATAATGCCGACCACTGAACNGCATATCCNGTATGCATNCCCGGCACCACNTTCACTACCTGCCANCCGGTTTCAAGNGCTCCCGGCATNCCTGCATCGAGCCGCAGCGTNTAATCATAAAAAGGGATNGCNAATTTTTCCGAGACTTTTTTCGGTGCCGCNTTCTGAATNATTTTCGGTCCGTCGCCCTCTCTCCACNTATCTTCNCCCAACATCAGNTGTTTNCCGGGNGAGCGNTACAGNTAACCTACCAGGGTGACNTTGCCNGGCACCGNACCCACATCGGGCAAAACACTGCGATCAAGCCCCCCCGGCAACCAACCNCGGTTCACCAAAAACCAGCCATTCTGAGANGATTCAAACGGACTGATAACTTCATAGCCCGGACGCCCGTTGCGAACCTGATTGTCTATCAACAGAGGAGACCGGTTATCATATTCACCTTCAAGNTGAACACGAACATACTGCTGATCAGAAAACCTCATTGCCTCNGCTATGGAAACCGGTGCTGCAATCTTTTTCTGTNGATAGGTTTCCAGTAGCNCGTGCTTTTCATCGGCACGCTCCAGTTGCCANAAGGCAAGACTNATTGTGATTGGGAAAAAAATGCCNGCGAATAGCAATATTTTCCAGTTCCACTGCCACTGGAAGGAAATTTTAGCTTGCTGCTGCGGTTCAACTGGCATCTGTGTTTAAATAAATTCTCTGAAGATCGGGNCNACTTTAATGTTACTTAAAACCATCATTGTCTTTTTATTCATTGCAGTTCTTATCAGCTTGAGTAGTGCACTGGTTTTTCTGATGAAAGACGTNGGNAATCCGAGNAAAAGAACCCTTTATGCTCTCGGCGTACGGGTNNTACTGGCTGTTGCANTAGTGGGGACAATTGCCTGGGGCATCTACTCCGGACAACTTACCAGCAAAGCCCCCTGGGATCGCCAACTACACCCCGAGCGGGTCGCTCCGCAAATGCATCAATAGGTTTTTCTTCTACAGAGTGAGAAAAAAGCGGCCAGGGGAACCCTGACCGCTTTTTATTGCATCCCAAAAAATGCTGAATCAGGCAAGCACGTAGACAAAAATAAACAAACCGACCCAGACCACATCAACAAAGTGCCAGTACCAAGAGGCTGCCTCAAACCCGAATTGATCGTCGGGACTAAAGTGGCCCTTGAGTCCACGTAGGAACATTATCAACAACATGATAGTTCCCATGGTCACGTGAGCACCGTGGAATCCCGTCAGCATAAAGAACGTTGTTCCGTAAATCCCCGACTCCAGGGTCAGCCCCATATGTTGATAGGCGTGGATGTACTCTTCTATCTGAAGCACAATAAAGATGGCACCGAGAAGAACAGTGACTCCCAACCATAAATTGAATTTTGCGCGATTACTGTTTTTCAGTGCGGTGTGAGCAATGTGTACAGTTACACTCGAAGAAAGCAGAACAATCGTATTCCACAGTGGCAACCACCCCAGCAGGTTGGCCCAACCCGGAAAACTCATATGCTGCTCAGGACCCATGAATTGGGCATTCTCGCCATTGACGGCCATATCCGGCGTAGTCATCAGAGGCCAGGCGGGCTCGAAACCTTCCCACAGCAAATCGTTGCCTGCATGACCACCTTCACCGCCCAACCAGGGCAATGCCAGTACGCGCACATAAAACAGGGCCCCAAAGAAACAGGCAAAGAACATCACTTCAGAAAAAATAAACCAGCTCATCCCCCATACATAGGAACGCTTGAGCTGAGCACTGTTCATTCCAGCCATATTTTCGTGAATAACAGTACTGAACCAGTTGTAGAGGGTAAACACCATCACAATCGCACCAGCCAGTAACACCAGTGCCGAACCACCCTGCACCCAACTCCCGGCACCATAGGCCATCAGACCCATCCCCAGTGCCGCCAGTACAGGCAACTTACTTTGTTCAGGAACGTAATAGCTGCTCTCTGTAGACATTACTTTTTCTCCATCAACGCCAACCCTGATGGGTCGGTTCTTATCATCAGTTTAATTTTGCTACTGAACCGTCATTCACACGATCCGTTATATCAAAAAGGGTATAGGACAGCGTGATTGTCTTAACCGCCCTGGGCAGATCACGATCCACTATAAANACCANCGGTAANTCGGCTTCTTCNCCCGCTTTNAGTGGNTGCTGGTTAAAGCAGAAACACTCGGTCTTATGGAANTAGGANGCTGCATTAAAGGGTGTAACATTNGGAATNGCNTGNGCAACCATATCCCGATGCGTGCTGTTTTTNGCATAAAACACCACCTCAGTCGCTTCTCCTGGATGAACCACCACCTCATATACCTTNGGCGAAAATTGCCAGGACATAGCGGCATTGTTCGTAGCAACGAACTGCACCTTGACNGTCCTGCTGGTATCAATACCCGCTTCAGANGCCACATAAGGNCCCGATGTTTTGCCACCAATACCGGTGACCTCACANAACATGTCGTANAGCGGCGGCATGACAAACAGGGCAAACAGGAACATGCAGACCACTCCNACAAGCAGTTTGNATATCAGTGGNCTGGTTGNNTTGGCCCACATGTNCGTTTNTTTTCCTGTTATTTNACGANCGGNGCTGTACTGAANGTGTGGTANGGAGCTGGCGTNGCAACAGTCCACTCCAGNCCTTCTGCACCTTCCCAGGTTTTTGGTTCACTCACGGGTTTNCCAGATCTGATGGTCCGAACAACATTGAACAGGAACAACAGCTGGGCNGCACCGTAGATGAANGCACCAATACTGGAAATCATATTCCAGTCAGAGAACTGCAGNGCNTANTCGGCGTAACGACGNGGCATNCCNGCNAGACCCAGGAANTGCTGNGGGAAGAAGGTCACGTTGAAACCAATGAACGANATCCAGAACTGCACCTTGCCCATTGTTTCGTTGTACATCCGTCCGCACCATTTGGGCAGCCAGTAATAGACAGCGGCGGTGGCAGAAAACAACGAGCCGGCAACCATTACGTAGTGAAAGTGGGCCACCACGAAGTAGGTGTCGTGATATTGAACATCCGCAGGCGCAATGGCCAACATTAAACCGGTAAAACCGCCGATGGTAAACAGAATCACAAAGGCTATGGCAAACAGCATCGGTGTTTCATAGGACAGTGAGCCCCTGAACATAGTGCTGATCCAGTTGAACACCTTGGCAGCGGTAGGCACGGCAATCAGCATGGTGGCGTACATGAAGTACAGCTGCCCACCCACCGGCATTCCCACCAGGAACATATGGTGTGCCCATACGATAAACGACAGGAAGGCGATGGATGCTGTTGCGTACACCATGGAACTGTAGCCAAACAGCGGCTTGCGGCTGAATGTCGGAATGATGTGTGAAATCACACCAAAAGCCGGCAGGATAATGATATATACCTCGGGATGACCAAAGAACCAGAACACGTGCTGGAACAATACCGGGTCACCACCACCCGCTGCGTTAAAGAAGCTGGTACCAAAATTGATGTCCATCAGCATCATGGTGACAGCACCCGCCAGTACCGGCATCACAGCAATCAGGAGGAATGCGGTAATCAACCAGGTCCAGACGAACATCGGCATTTTCATCAATGTCATGCCAGGTGCGCGCATGTTAAGCACAGTAGCAATAATATTAATGGAGCCCATGATCGAAGAAGCGCCCATGATATGAATGGCAAAAATGAAGAAATTCACCGAATCAGGAGCATAGGTTGTCGACAACGGTGCATAGAACGTCCAACCAAAGTTGGGGCCACCGCCATCCATGAACAGGGTGGAGGTCAGCATCAGAAAGGCAAAGGGTAGTATCCAGAAACTGAGGTTGTTCATCCTCGGCAACGCCATATCCGGTGCCCCGATCATCATCGGGATCATCCAGTTTGCCAGACCGACAAATACCGGCATGATGGCACCAAATACCATCACCAACCCATGCATTGTCGTCATCTGGTTAAAAAATTCGGGTTTGACGAGTTGCATACCGGGCTGAAACAGCTCGGCACGAATCACCATGGCAAAAAAGCCACCCAACAGAAACATGGCAAAACTAAACCATAGGTACATCGTACCGATGTCTTTGTGGTTCGTGGTAAATAGCCAGCGGCCAATACCTTTTGCGGGACCGTGTGCCATGACTTAATCCTCCTTTATTGGCCTTGCTTATGTTTGAGAATATCGATGGGCTGCACGACATCACCGGTATTATTACCCCAGGCATTGCGCTCATAGGTAACAATCGCAGCAATATCCACCTCTGACAATTGACCACCGAAAGCCTGCATCGCCGTTCCCGCCTTACCATTCACCACGATATCGATATGTGAAGTAATATCGCCAGTTGTCATACCACCAACCATCGAGGGAAATACTCCGGTGATACCCTGACCGTTCACCTGGTGGCAAGCAGCACAGGAACGATTGTAAGCCTCTTCCCCCTGCGCCATCAGCTCATCCAGCGTAAAGGTCTTTTTAGACAGTTCACGTTCTGCAGCAGCAGCTTCTTTTTTCTCTGCCAACCAGGAATTATAGGCTTCTTTTTCAAGCACATTGACCACAACTGGCATAAAGGCATGACCCTGGCCACAAAGCTCGGTACAGGCTCCACGGTAGATACCCGGCTCATTGACATAGGCCCAGGTTTCGTTGACCAGACCGGGAATAGCATCTTTTTTGACACCGAGATCAGGCAACCACCAGGAATGAATCACGTCTTTCGCCGTGATCAGGAAACGCACCTTGGTATTGGCCGGTATCACCAGGGGTTCACTTACCTCCTGTACGTAATACTGGCTTTTGGGGGCTGTGTTGTAGATTTCAGATTCGGGCGTGGCCAGCTCGCTCATGAAGGAGACATCCTGACCAAGATACTCATACTGCCATTTCCACTGATAACCGGTGACCTTGATGTCCATCTCGGCTTCACTGGCATCGTACACCTGCAGTAGCGCGCTGGTTGCCGGAATCGCCATAACGATCAGCAAAACGGCTGGAATCACGGTCCAGACAATCTCAGCTGTGGTATTTTCATGGAAGTTTGCAGCAACGGCACCCTTGGACTTGCGGTGCGCATACATGCTGTAAAACATCACGCCAAATACGCCAACCGCGATCACCACACAGATCCAGAAAATGATCATGTGAATATCGTAGATTGCGTTGCTCACAGGGGTTACCCCCTTGGGCATATTGACAGCCCAACGCTGTGCATCATCTGCCAATGCTTTGCCAAAAGTGGCCAAGAACATCGCAGGGGCTAGCAGCAGCGCGAAAAGCATACGTGCTCTTCTTGACATCGCCCTATCTCCAGTCAATAAGTTATTGTTTCTAGTTATGAATTTCATCCTGCGAGAGCCAAACAGCCTCTCTGGACACGAAAAACCGGGCGAGTATACCAGATTCTTTCCGCACCGCTCCAGACTATTCCGCCCAAAGAGTGAATGCTTTTTCTGGCAGAATGGCCGCTTTAACCGCCCAGGGACAAAATGAAATCACCGCTTATCCAACAAAAAGTTTTAGTGATCGCCCTGCCTATGACCCTGGCAAGCATCAGTATCCCGACCCTGGGCCTCGTTGATACCGCGATTCTCGGTCATCTGGCAAATGCCCGTTTTCTCGCTGCCGTGGCTGCAGGCAGTAGCGTACTGACCATGCTGTTCTGGTTATTCGGATTTCTGCGGATGGGCACTATCGGCGTAACCGCCAGAGCCTGGGGTGCTGGAGATACATCCCGCTGCATTGAAGTGCTGGCTCAGTCTCTGGTAATAGCATTCACCCTCGGGATCCTGTTGATCCTGTTGCGGCAACCCCTCCTCACCCTGATACTCGATCTGATAAAACCGTCTGCTGCAGCCAGACCACTGACCATGGAATACTGCCAGATTCGCATTCTGGCTGCTCCCGCCACCCTCGCCACCTTCTGCGCGATGGGCTGGCTGCTCGGGCTGCAGCGAGCCGGTACCACGCTGTTCCTTATGCTATTCGTCAACCTCACCAATGTTGGTTTTGATTTTCTGTTCATAGTCGGAATGAAACTGAACAGTGCCGGAGCGGCATGGGCCTCCTTAACTGCGGAATATCTCGGTTTGGCACTCGCACTGCTACTGGTGACAGTCACCATACGCCAGCTCCAAACACCGATCAGGTCAATGCAACTGACACAATGGTCCAGATATCGCGAGCTGTTAAGGGCTAACCGTCATCTGTTCATCCGCACAGCCTGCCTGGTATTCATCATGACTTTTTTCACCGCCCAGGGAGCACGGCAGGGTGATGTCATTCTCTCGGCCAATGCCATCCTGATGCAGTTAATACTGCTGGTGGCGTTTACACAGGATGGGTTTGCGCATGCCGCCGAGTCCCTTGCCGGGCATGCCATCGGCAAAAAAAACCTCAAAGACTTTTACCGTATTTGTCTGATTACCACTGCCTGGGGTTTGGTTATCGCCTTGATCGCCACTCTCATTTACGGGTTTTTCCCGGACATCATTATTGGCGCAATTACGAACCTGCCAGAGGTTTTACCTGCGGTGAAAATCTATTGGCCCTGGCTGACAGCCATGCCACTGGTCGGCCTTGCCTGCTTTATGGCGGACGGTATTTTCATCGGCAGCGGCAAAACCCGCGCAATGCAGGACAGCATGCTGATAGCGTCTTTGCTGGTTTTTTTGCCACTGTGGTACTTTTCAGCCCCACTCGGCAACCATGGGCTATGGTTAGCGTACCTAGGATTTTTAGTGGCTCGCAGCATTCAGATGGTATGGTTATTTGCTCTGTTCAGTAAACGTGGTCAGTGGATCGCTCAAACATGCTGATGAACAAAAACCAGCGCGGCTTATAGCAAGATGTTCTTTGCCTTTTGATCCAGCTCAACTAACTTTTGACTATGGATACTGTAATTATTCGCCAGGCTATTGCCGCTGCCAAGACCCATGAAAGGACAACCGGTCAGCTTGCCAGACTACTCAAGACCCGCGTCAGCCCACTCCACAAATCCATTCAGTTGCCATCAGAAAATATCATTCCAGCGCTCCTCAATTTTATTATTCACTACATAGATAAGGTACCGGAATTTATTGATGCAGTAGATGCCATCGCAGATGAATGCGGACTTATCGATTACATAGAACCGGTGATTTCCACAGCCAGGGAGTTTTTCATGGAACCGCCAGCATTGGTGGCCGGTCACGAAGGGCTCAATTCCCTTATGGGCGAATCCTATCTCGCCCATCGACTGGTCGAAGAGGTCAATGACCGGTTTATCTCGGGCTACAACATGCCATTGGTGCCGATGGATATGACTCGTTCAAACCTGATCATCCATCACCTGATTGGTGAACCTTTCGCCAATCAACTCGACAGCGCTGTTCATCTGATCGTGGATGAGCTGCAGCAAAAAGATCTGGTGTTTGTTCCCGAGGCATGCCGGGAGGACCGCAGCAATCGGTGGGCAAGTGATCTACAGCGGTGGCCCTGTCTGATCGACAATTTATCGGTCAATCTATTGTTTAACGGATCGGGACAATTACTGATTCACTGATATCGGTGGGATGTGTCATTTTTTGGGATCGACGAGCTTCACCGTCTGCACGTCAACCCGCCTTTCCTCGGGAGAGAGATTAACCCGGGTCTCCAGTTCGCGGGGGGCACCTTGCATAAACATCTGCTCTTGAAAATCACAGCTGACACAGGCCCTGAAATCCTTGCCATCCTCATTGAAAACCACCAGCTTATCCATCTGGTTACAGCGCGGGCAGACCGCACCTGCAATAAAACGCTTGTCAGCTTTAAACATCGAGAAAGGCCTTCCGGTCGGTGATAAGTGAAAAATTCAACCAAACGTTATGCCAGATCGCTACAACGGCTATAAGCCAGCCATCTGGCAACGTATTATATCGTTATAGATCCATTAGTCAGCGCAGGAGTCATGATGACAGAGAATATCCGACCCTATAAAGGTGTTTTACCCACCCTCGGCGAACGAGTTTACATTGATCCGGCAGCGACTGTGATTGGCAATGTCACCCTCGGCGATGATGTCTCAGTGTGGCCCGGAGCCGTAGTTCGCGGCGACATGCATCGCATTACCGTAGGCAATCGCTCAAATATTCAGGATACCGCCGTATTGCACATCACCCATGCAAGTGACTTCAACCCCGGAGGCTGGCCACTGACTATCGGCGACAACGTGATTGTCGGTCACGGCGCCATTCTTCACGGCTGTACACTCGGCGACTATATTCTGGTGGGCAATGGCGCCATCATTAATGATGGCGCTGTAGTAGAGAATGAGGTGATCATCGGCGCCGGCACAGTGGTGCCGCCCGGGAAGCATCTGGAAAGCGGCAACCTCTATGTAGGCAATCCCTGCCGGTTACTGAGACCAGTTTCTGACGAAGAGCGGGCGTTCTTTTCCTACTCCCCCGGCAATTACGTCAAACTTAAAGATCAGTATCTCGCCGAGCAGGCTGATGACTGGCGAAATGACGCGGAATAGCCCCGCAAATATTTTATGGGGTGTCCGAACAGACCAGGTCCACCTATAGCGACTGGCGGATTTCAGCAATAACCGGCGCGGTATTTGGGCTTATACCACGCCAGAGCCGAAAGGATTCCGCCGCCTGTTCGACCAGCATGCCCAGGCCATCGGTGATGCTGGTAGCACCCTGCTGTTTGGCCCAGATCATAAATACCGTTGGCTGTGCCGCGTACATCATATCGTAGCAACAGGCCTGACCTGCCAGTAACCCATCGGGGAGGGGCGGTAACTGTGCTGAAAGACTGGCACTGGTGCCATTAATGATCAGGTCAAACTGCTGACCCTCGAGCATCTCATAGTCACAACCGAGCAAGTAACCCATTTCCGCAAATCCTTTAGCGAGTTGCAGCGCCTTGGCCAGTGTACGGTTGGCAATGACCACATGCTGAGGCAATTGCTCCAGCAAAGGCTCAAGGATGCCACGCACTGCGCCACCGGCACCAAGAACCAGCACTTTTCTGCCTTTAATCTGCCAGTTGAGGTTCTCAAGCATGTCTCTGACCATACCGATGCCGTCGGTGTTGTCCCCCAATACCGTGCCATCATTCTGCATGGCCAGGGTGTTTCCCGCGCCCGCAGGACGGGCGCGGACCGTCAACTTTGCAGCATAACTATAGGCCTCCTGCTTGAAGGGCACCGTGATGTTAAGACCCTTGCCACCCTCAGCAAAAAAAGCGTCCGCAGCACGATAAAAGTCATCTGGCGCCACAGGTTGTTTATCGTATGCAATCGCTTCGCCCGTCTGGACGGCAAAGGCCCGATGAATTTGCGGCGACTTACTGTGCTCCACGGGATTGCCGAAAACGGCGTATCGATCTGTCATGCTGGCCTTCCATTATGTAAGGTTCAAACCCACTGGCGGGGTTGCAGATAAAACTGGTAGAGCTCCGCCTCGGCAGAACCGGGTTCGGGTTGCCAGTCGTATTCCCAACGAACCAAGGGCGGCAACGACATAAGAATGGATTCGGTCCTGCCACCCGTCTGCAGACCAAACAGTGTTCCCCGATCATAAACCAGATTAAATTCCACATAGCGGCCACGCCGATATAACTGAAACTGGCGCTCGCGCTGCCCCCAGGGCACATGTTTTCGGCGCCGGACAATAGGCAGATAGGCATCAATATAGCTATCCCCAACCGATCTTGTCAGAGCAAAACTCTGCTCAAATCCCGCCTGGTTGTAATCATCGAAAAACAGGCCGCCAACCCCACGGGGTTCGTTGCGGTGCTTTAGGAAAAAGTACTCGTCACACCACTGCTTGAAACGGGGGTAAATCTCCGGGCCAAAGGGTTGGCAGGCGGCACGGGCTGTCTGATGCCAATGACGACAATCTTCCTCATTGCCGTAGTAGGGTGTCAGATCATAACCACCCCCGAACCACCAGACGGGCTCTTCGCCTTCCTTCTCCGCAATAAAAAACCGGACGTTTGCATGGGAGGTGGGGACATAGGGGTTTTCCGGATGCATCACCAGTGACACACCCATGGCTTCAAAGCTTCGCCCCGCCAGTTCCGGGCGGGCTGCGGTGGCAGAGGGGGGCAACTGTGTACCATGGACATGGGAAAAATTTACCCCGCCTTTTTCAAATACCGATCCATCCACTATCACCCGACTGCGACCGCCACCGCCCTCCTCACGAACCCAGCTATCCTCGGCAAACCTGCTGCGATCGTCTTCCAGCTGTAAGGCATGGCAGATACGATCTTGCAAATTCAGCAGGTACTGTTTAACGGCCGCTTTATCTGTCATGAGATCCTCAAAACAATGGGGTTAGGTCACATAATACTCAGTGTGATAGGCCGACCCGCCATTGACAACTTACCGACAATGTAAAAATCGGGACATCAGCTGCCCCGGATCATCTCTCCGGTTTTCAGGTTTTTGATCGGTGTCGGAGATGTCAGGCCACCCAATGGACCGGGCAGCACATAATCAAGCTGACCGTAAAAATAAAGATTCAGCTTTAGCAAAGAAAGGGCCGGCCTCAAGCCATGCGGGTTGGCCGACGTAGAAATCAGCCCCCCCCCATAAGCACGACAAAGTGCCGCAGCCACAGGGTGGTTCGTCACGCGTAGCGCCAGGGTTTCTCTGCCACCGGTAACCCAGGTTGGCGCATAACCATTATTGGGTACCAGCCAAGTCTGCGGACCCGGCCAACTGGCTTCTAGTAGCTGGCGATCAGGCACTGGTATGCCCGCCAAAAAAGGTTCCAGCTGTTCGATTGAGGCGGCGATGACGATGAGCCCCATGTCCCGACGGCGTTTTTTGAGCGCCAACAGGCGCATGACGGCTGCCTCTGAAAACGGGTTGCAACCGAGGCCCCACACTGCCTCTGTGGGGTAGGCCATCACCCCACCACCACGCAGGCAATCCACCGCCCTGACTATACGAAAATTACCCACGGAGACGCGGCTCAGAGGCTTTTCAGCTTCTCTTGTAATGCCGCGTCTTTTTCCAGAATGGCACGGGCATTATCTGCTCGCTCATCCAGCAACTTCTGGTGCAGCACAGTATCACTGACACCAATTATCTGGGCTGCCAGATAGGCTGCGTTCTTTGCACCTGCCTTGCCGATTGCCACGGTAGCAACCGGAATTCCACCGGGCATCTGCACCGTTGAGAGCAATGCATCAAGGCCATCCAGTGATGAGTTGATAGGCACCCCAATCACGGGCTTGAGGGTATTGGCTGCAACGGCACCCGCCAGATGCGCCGCCATTCCCGCAGCACATATAAAGGCTGCACAGCCCCGCTGGTCCGCATCCTTCACATAACGGTGCGTTGCCTCCGGCGTTCGATGCGCCGACGATACTTTAACTTCGAAGGGCACCTCGAACTTTTTGAGCACTTCAAAGCTGGCTTCCATGACTGGCAGATCCGAGTCCGAACCCATCAGGATGGCAATAAAGGGTTTGTTCATTTTTTAATCCCCCTGAAAACGCGGCAGGCTACCCGAACCCGGGGAATTTCGCAATAAAATGCGCCTGTTAACAGGAGAGTTTGTTGCTCATCAATGTATGAACCCCATGAGAAGGGCCATCTGCTAGCGCAACCGCTGATAGATTCCCTGCCCAACAGCAATAGCACCCTCCAGTTCCAGCAACAGCAGCTCCTGTGTCAACGTATTCACTGACATGGCCGTACGCTGCACAAGCATATCCATATCAACCGGGTCGAATCCCATCGCCTCCAGCAGGACCTGTCCTGCTTCTGTCGGCGGTGGCTGACCTGTTTTAACGTCCGGCGCCATAGAGGCCAGCAGACCACCCAGTTGCTCTGCAATATCCGCTGCCGATTCCACCAGAGTCGCGCCCTGTTTGAGCAGCTGATGGGTGCCTTTACTGAAAGCACTATGGATCGAACCGGGAATGGCAAATACTTCTCGCCCCTGTTCCAGACCGTACCGGGCAGTGATCAGCGACCCGCTCTTCAATGCCGCTTCAACCACCAGAATACCCAGACTCAGACCACTGATTATCCGGTTACGCCGGGGAAAATTGCCCGCAAAGGGTGGTGTTTCTGGCAAAAACTCACTGACGACTGCACCCCCTTGAGAAATTATCCGCCGATACAAATCATCGTGTCGGCGCGGGTAGATCACATCCAGACCGGTCCCCAGCACAGCGATGGTTTTGCCCGTTTGCAGGGCTCCATCATGAGCCGCCCCATCAATGCCCAGCGCCAGACCACTGGTGATCACAAAACCACTGGCCGCCAAAGCGGCGGCAAAGGCCCGGGCATTGCCCAGTCCACCGGGGCTGGCATTGCGACTGCCAACAATGGCGATTTGTGGCATGGACAGCAACTGCGCATCGCCACGAATAAACAACAGGGGGGGAGGAACGCTCAGCTCCAGTAAAAGAGGTGGGTAATCCGGGTCGAGCAAATTGAGGCAGGTCACCTGATTATGCCGGCACCAATCCAGCACCTGCTCTGCCCGATTTTCCCGTTCCGCTCGATTATTTCGGAAAAACTGTCCCGACTGACTGGCGGAATCAGAGGAAAAATAGTCTTCTGCCTGAGCAGCTGCCTCGACAAAGGAACCCGCCGACCGACACAATCTGACACTGTCGGCAGGTGAGCATCCATCGAGAAAAGCCATGACTAGTGCTGCTTTGGACTCCCTGTCCATTGGGTTGGTACTCCCTTACCTGCTTGGCATCCGTTGCCCATAAAAAACGCCGACACAGGTCGGCGTTTTAGTCATCCCGCTGCCTAGGGGTTTTTGACAATATCGTTTACCGCCAGAGGGCGCTCAGCCTTGATCACCAAGCCATAACTCATTTTTTCAAACGCGCGGAATATCATTAATAAACCGGCCTGCTCGTTAGGCAGATTTATTTTTTCCTTGGCGATGTAGTCAGTTACTTCTTCTCCGCGTTTGAAGATGGCCAGAATATTTCCCGCTTCGAGGCCTTCGCGCTCACCCCGGTTAATAGACACCACGTCGAGATGCCCAACCTGGGTGATACCACCCTCAACGGCCATAATCTCACCTTCAATCGTAGAGTCGGGAGCACTGGGGTAAAAGATGGAATTGAGTGGTCGCTCTTCATGGGGCAGCAAGCGCTCCCCAATACGCACTTCCTCAAGGGACCGGGTCGCCAGCATGGTGGCTATATCATCGGCCACTTTTTGCACCTTGGCGGACCCCACATCCTGCGCGCGTATACCCAATATTTCCTGGGTCACCGGATCCAGATAGGGCTCACCAACCCGGTAGAGTCCGTAGGTCGGGGTTTCATCAAACTGACCACGGGCATAAAAGGTATCTCCCGATCCGGAGAGCAATTTTTTCTCATGGCCCGCCACCACGTAAGGAGCTCTATCGACCTCTTCCTGGGTGACTATACGGTTGCGGGTCAGAAAACTGTTGATGATGTCCAATGGCAGTGCCGGAATGGCCTCCGACTCTGGCACGACCTTCACTTCGGGGGACAGTTTTACCCGCCGATCGCGCTTTTCCAGCATTAAACGGGGGCGGCCATCAATATAGACCATGGAGATAATGTCACCGGGATAAATCAGATGGGGGTTGGCAATCTGAGGGTTGGCGTACCAGATTTCAGGCCATAACCAGGGATCTCTCAGATACAGATCAGATATATCCCACAGAGTGTCGCCTTTCTTCACAGTATATTTTTCAGGGACATCCTCATTAAAGGGTGCCTCTGCAGCAATGGCGGCAATTGCAATAGCGCAAGCAGCTACTATTCCCAACAATGTTTTTTTCATCTTATGGCCGTCCTGTGTGCTATATCCGGATTGTGTGTATACTTCCCACTCGACTATATTAAGTGATATTCCGCTCCATTGGCCTTATGTTAGCAGTGGTTTACGCCAGATTGCTAGAAACTCGTCACAAACAAATGTCAATACTCAACATCCTTGAATTTCCTGACCCACGACTGCGTATCAGGGCTGCTCCCATAGCAGAAATCGATCAGAACACCAGATCGTTGGTGGACGATATGCTGGAAACCATGTATCAGGCTAACGGCATTGGCCTTGCTGCTACCCAGGTCAACGTCGACAAGCGGATTGTGGTCATGGATTTATCAGATGAGGGCGACCAGCCGATTGTGATGATCAATCCACAGGTAGAAATACTGGACGACATTACCTGCCCACATCAGGAAGGCTGTCTGTCAGTGCCCGGTTTTTATGAAACCATCCAACGTCCTGAACATATTCGTCTGAGCGCACTCGACCGGGAGGGGCAGCCCTACGTGCTAGAGCCGGAAGGTCTGCTGGCCGTCTGTATCCAGCACGAAATTGACCACCTCGACGGCAAACTTTTCGTAGATTACCTGTCACCCATCAAGCGTCAGCGGATCCGGCAAAAACTGGAAAAACTCCACCGTCAACAAGACTGACACCGGTTGGTCGACACTGAGGACCCTTCTTTGCGAATCGTATTTGCCGGCACACCGCAATTTGCAGCATCACACCTCCGAGCATTACTGGATTGTCCATCCCACCAGGTGGTCGCCGTATTCACACAGCCTGATCGCCCCGCCGGGCGCGGCAAAAAACTCACTGCCAGCCCGGTCAAGTTGCTGGCTACCGATCAGCAGATACCTGTTCATCAGCCACTCAGCCTGAAAGCGGCGGCGGAGCAGCAAATCCTAGCCAACTATAATGCCGACATCATTGTGGTTGTGGCCTACGGCCTGCTTTTGCCAAAGGCTGTGTTGGCTATCCCCGTATACGGATGCATCAATGTCCACGCCTCGCTGTTGCCCCGCTGGCGAGGTGCCGCCCCCATCCAGCGCGCCATAGAAGCCGGAGATACCGAAACCGGGGTAACCATTATGCAGATGGCCGAAGGCCTGGACACCGGCGATATGCTGCTCAAGGCCCGCTGCCCCATAGAAGCGGATGATGATGCCGGATCCCTCCATGACAAACTGGCCGGGATCGGCCCCGACGCCCTGCTCACGGTCCTGGACGAGATTGCACAGGGAAAGATTGTGGCGGAGAAACAGGATGACGAGCAGAGCAATTACGCACCAAAAATTACCAAGCAGGAAGCCCTGATAAACTGGCATGAAGCTGTCAAAACGCTGGTTTTGAAAATTCGCGCCTTTAATCCTTTTCCGATCTGTTACAGCACACTCTCGGGAGATCGGATCCGTATCTGGAAAGGTCTCGCGGTGCCAGATCAACGCCACAATATGGCACCGGGTACGATCATTCATACCGATAAGTCCGGTATTCTGGTAAAAACCGGAGAGGGGTGCCTGTTAATCACGGTACTGCAACTGCCCGGAAAGAGGCCCCTCCATGCCGGAGAAGTGCTCAATGCACATGCCGATCTGTTTTCCCCGGGTACGGTAATGGGCACATGAATGTCAGAGTGGCTACCGCTAAAATTATCGCGGCTGTGCTGCGGGGTGAGGGCTCACTCAATACACTTCTACCCGAATACTTGGCTAAAGTAGATGACCGCGACCGCGGATTGTTGCAACAGCTGTGTTATGGCACATTGCGGTTCTACCCGCGACTGTCAGTGTACCTCGCAGAATTGCTGACAAAACCCTTCAAGGAAAAGGATTTTGACATCGAGGCTACCCTGGCCTGTTCGCTTTATCAGTTACTGGAAACCCGGATCCCCCCTCACGCAGCAGTCAATGAAGCCGTAGCCACCTGTCAGAACCTGAAAAAAAACTGGGCCAAAGGTCTTACCAACGCGGTACTGCGACGATTTTTACGGGAGCGCACCTCACTCGATATCAAGCTGGGCAATCGTCGTGCATTTCAAACCGCACACCCCGATTGGCTCATTGACCTATGGCAAGCGGCCTGGCCGGAGCAAGTGGATCAACTGGTGGCGGCCAACAACCATCAGCCCCCCATGACGCTGCGGGTAAACCAAATCCACTGCAGCCGGGACCAATACCTGTCGATATTGGCGGAGGCAGATATCCAGGCATATCCCACCCCGTTCAGTGATGTCGGTATCACCCTGCAGCAACCCTGTGATGTTATTAACTTACCCGGTTTTGCCGAGGGTCACGTGAGCGTGCAGGATGAAGCGGCACAGCTGGCGGCACAGCTGCTGGCGCCCAGGCCCGGTCAGCGCGTCCTGGACGCCTGTTGTGCACCGGGTGGAAAAACCGGTCACATACTCGAGTTGCTTAACAATCAGGGCGATGTCATTGCCATCGACATCGCAGCTGAACGACTGACGCGGGTAACCGATAACCTGCTGCGGCTCGGTTTGCAGGCCAAGCTGATCACCGCAGATACCGCAGATATAGCCAGCTGGTGGGATGGCCGCCCCTTCGATCGGATTTTGCTGGATGCACCGTGCTCCGCCACGGGTGTTATTCGCCGACACCCGGATGTGAAACTAATGCGCAGGCCAACGGATATTGCTAAGCTGGCCACCTTGCAGTTATCCCTGTTGAGGGCACTGTGGCCACTGTTGGCAGAGGGCGGGGTTTTGCTCTACGCGACCTGCTCCACACTGACCCAGGAAAATGATCAGGTCATCGCAGAATTCGCCAGGGACAACCATTCTGTCCATGTCGAACCTGTGGCGACCGAAGCGGGCATGGCAACTTCTACAGGGCGCCAATTGATGCCACAGATTGATGGCCATGACGGCTTTTATTTTGCCCGTCTGGTCAAGACGGCAATAGCTTAACGGCATTGGTTGTTTTTTCTCCAAAGTCCGGGTTATTAACCAAATAACGGGAATTTCCAGCTATGAAAATCGTCATTACCGGTGCCGGCCAAGTGGGTGGAACGCTCGCCGAGCATCTGGCCGGAGAAGCCAACGATATTTCTGTCATCGATACAAACGACCACCGCCTGCGCGAGCTCCAGGACCGGCTGGATATTCGCACCGTCTATGGCATGGCCTCTCACCCGGACGTCCTGATCCGCGCAGGGATTGAAGACGCCGACATGCTGGTGGCAGTCACCAGCAGCGACGAAATCAACATGGCGTCCTGTCAGGTTGCCTATTCCCTGTTTCGCACACCCACCAAAATCGCCCGTATTCGCGATCGCAGTTACACCGACGATAAAGTTCGCGAACGCTTATTCAGTGATGCCAACTGCCCGGTGGATTTTCTGATCACCCCGGAACAGGTGGTCACCGACTACATATTCCGTCTGATCGAGCAACCCGGCAGTCTTCAGGTTATCGATTTTGCCGAGGGTCTGATCCAACTGGTGGCTGTCCGTGCATTCAAGGGAGGGCCACTGGTGGGGCACGAATTGCGACTCCTCCGCAAGCACATGCCCAAAGTGGATGCCCGGGTCGCGGCGATTTTCCGCCGGGACCGGCCTATCTTTCCCCAGGGCGATACCGTCATAGAGGAGGGCGACGAGGTATTTTTTATCGCCGCCAAAAAAGATATCCGCAAGGTCATGGGTGAGTTGCGTCGGCTTGAAAATTCCTACCAGCGGATTGTCATCGCCGGGGGTGGCAATATCGGCTACCGTCTGGCCAAGGCACTGGAAAAACAATACAACATCAAAATTATCGAATTTTCGGAAGAGCGCTGCCAATACATTTCTGAACGACTGGATAAAACCATCGTGCTCAATGGATCTGCCACGGACCAGGATCTGTTACTTGAAGAAAATATCGAGCGAAGCGACGTTTTTCTGGCCCTGACCAATGACGATGAAGTCAATATCATGGCTTCACTGCTGGCGAAAAGGCTCGGCGCCCGCAAAGTGATGACCCTGATCAACAACCCGGTTTATGCCGACCTGGTTCAGGGGGGCGAAATTGACATCGCCATCTCTCCTCAACAGGCCACAACCAGTATTCTGCTCAGCCATGTGCGGCGCGGAGATACGGTTAAAGCGCACTCTCTCCGCCGGGGTGCCGCTGAGGCAATGGAGATCGTTGTCCATGGCGACAGTAAAACATCCAAAGTGGTCAGCAGAACCATCGAAGAAATCAAATCACCTCCCGGTGTCACCCTGGCGGCGCTGGTGCGCGACGGCGAGGTCATCATTGCACATCACGATACTGTGGTGAAAAACAACGATCACGCCATTGTCTTTGTGGTGGACAAACGCCGTACCCGGGAAGTGGAAAAATTGTTTGCCGTTGGCTTCACCTTTTTTTAGCGTTGGTAGCGAAGTTCTAACCTATGCATTTTAATGTGATTTCAAAAGTCCTCGGGTTGCTACTCATGGTTTTCAGCCTGACGCTGCTGACACCAATCGTAATTGCCATTATCTACGATGAACAAACCCATGGGGCTTTTTTCCTGTCCTTTGCCATCACTTTTTCATTGGGCGTGCTCATGTGGCTGCCATTCAGCCGTCAACGTGCAGAACTTCGCAGCCGTGACGGATTCCTGATTACTGTGATGTTCTGGGTTGAGCTGGCTCTTGTCGGGGCGCTGCCTTTTGTACTTTCCGAGTCATTGCAGTTAAGTATCACAGACGCCGTATTTGAATCCATGTCAGGCCTCACCACCACTGGTGCCACAGTGATCACCGGCCTGGATCTTCTGCCCAAATCCATTCTCTATTATCGCCAGCAGTTGCAATGGCTAGGTGGTATCGGGATCGTTGTCATCGCCGTGGCCATCATGCCCATGCTGGGCGTTGGCGGTATGCAGCTCTACCGTGCAGAAACACCGGGACCCGTCAAGGATAACAAACTGACCCCTCGCATCACTGAAACGGCAAAAGCACTATTTTTTATCTACCTTGGCCTGACTGTTGCGTGCATGCTTGCTTACTGGCTGGCCGGCATGACTTTTTTTGACGCGATTGGACACAGTTTTTCGACCGTAGCCATTGGCGGTTTTTCCACCCATGACGCGAGCATGGGCTATTTTGATGGCAACACCACTATTGTTGGTATCTGCGTTTTCTTCATGATCGTTTCTGGTCTGAACTTTGGCCTTCACTATTATGCCTTTGTCAGAAAATCTCTCACTCACTACCTGCGCAATCCTGAGGCCAAACTTTATCTTCAAATGCTGTTGGCAGGCAGTATTTTGGTAACAGGCTATCTTATCTGGAATGGTACCTACGGCACGGGTGAAAGCATTTATCACGGTATTTTTCAGCTGGTGTCTATTATGACAACCACTGGGTTTACCACTGATGATTTCAGTATTTGGCCCACTTTCCTGCCTTTTCTTATGCTTTTCCTGTCATTTTTTGGCGCCTGCGCCAATTCCACTGGTGGCGGCATTAAAGTGGGTCGCATGCTGATTCTGGCGAAGCAGAGCCTCCGGGAAATCTACCGCCTGATTCACCCCAATGCACTGTTTCCCATCAAAATACGTAATCGCAGCGTACCCGAAAAGATTACCAACGCTATCTGGGCATTTTTTGGTGTTTATCTTGCTGTCTATTATTTGATGGTCTTGCTGCTGCTGGCGTCAGGCCTCGACTATGTGACATCCTGGTCCGCTACCGCTGCGACTCTCAATAACCTCGGCCCCGGGCTCGGGGATGTAGCGGCCCATTATGGCAACATCAATATTTTCGCTAAGTGGATACTCTGTATCGGTATGCTGTTGGGCCGACTGGAAATATTTACTCTTCTGGTGCTCTTCACCCCGATGTTCTGGCGCCGTTGAAACCGCCAGTAGAAACGGCAGCAATGAAAAAACAGACAAACCATTGATCAGAGAGGCTTCAATGACACTGATCGACAACCTTGAAGAAATGCTCGCCCGGGGCAACGATTCGGCAATGCTTCGGTTTGGTCTCGGTAGCGCCTGTCTCCGTGAAAAGCGTCATGCGCAGGCAATTGAGCACCTGGAGCGCTGTCTGGCGTTGGATGAAAACTATACCGCTGCCTACAACCTGTTGGGGCGGGCACAGTTCAAACTTGAGCAGCTGGATGCTGCAAAACAGTCTTTCACGAAGGGGCTTGAAAAAGCCCATGCTACCGGCGACATCCAGACCGAACGTGAAATGCAGGTTTTTTTAAAGAAATTAGCCAGTGATTGATCCTTCGATGGACAACGCTGTTACACGGAAAAACAGCATGACACAGCTGATTGGTTGGCGGGAATGGTTGGCCTTACCCGATTTGGGGATTGCCCGAATCAAAGCCAAGGTGGATACTGGCGCACGCACCTCCTGTTTGCATGCTCATCGACTGGAACTTTTCACTGAACGGGGTTCTCCCTGGGTAAGAATCTGGGTCCACCCCCTGCAGGGAAGTACGCAAAGTATCTGTTGCGCGGCTCCCATTGTGGATGAGCGTGTTGTCACCGATTCTGGTGGTCATTGTGAACGGCGTATTGTAATAAAAACCACTGTAGTGCTCGGAACCCAGAACTGGCCCATAGAAATGACCCTCACCAATCGGGATACCATGAGATTTCGCATGCTGCTGGGTCGTTCAGCCCTGGCAGGACAATTCATTGTGGATCCACAGACATCCTTTTTAGCGGGAAAAAATAAATGAGAATTGCCATTCTGTCCCGCAATGCCGACTTGTATTCCACTCGTCGCCTGAAAGAGGCAGCCATAGAATGTGGCCATGAAGTCAGGATTATTGATGTATTGAAGTGCTACATGAATATCAACATCCAAAACCCCAGCATTCATGTGAAGGGCGTGGAGCTACCGCCCTTTGACGTTGTGATTCCCCGCATCGGTGCGTCGGTCACAACGTACGGTACGGCCGTATTGCGTCAGTTCGAGATGATGGGTGTTTATCCACTGAACGAATCTGTGGCCATCACCCGCTCCCGTGACAAATTGCGCTCCCTGCAATTGTTGTCGCGCAAGGGGATTGGCCTGCCCGTTACGGGTTATGCCAACAAACCCAGTGATATTCCGGATCTGATCGATATGGTGGGCGGACCACCGCTGGTGGTCAAACTGCTCGAAGGCACCCAGGGCATCGGTGTGGTGATGGCGGAAACCCGCAAAGCGGCAGAAAGCGTAATTGAAGCGTTTATGGGCCTGAAAGCCGATATTATGGTTCAGGAGTATATTTCGGAATCCGGTGGTGCGGATATTCGCTGTCTGGTCATTGGCGACAAGGTGGTCGCAGCCATGCAGCGGCAGGCACAGCCGGGAGAATTCCGCTCCAATCTGCACCGTGGCGGTACAGCGACTTTGGCCAGGCTTTCTCCAGCGGAGCGATCCACTGCTGTTCGCGCTGCCAAAACCATGGGACTGAATGTGGCGGGGGTGGATATTCTTCGCTCCAACCATGGGCCACTGGTGATGGAAGTGAATTCATCGCCGGGCCTTGAGGGCATTGAAACGGCCACCGGCAAGGACGTAGCGGGTAATATCATTCAGTTCATTGAAAAAAATGCCCGGCAATCCCGCACCAAAACCCGCGGACAGGGCTGAGGAACCGCTGTTTTGAGCAGATTACCCCTGAAACTGGCAGGCGAGGTCATTAATCCCGGGGAGACCCGATTGCTGTCCATCCCCGCTGCCCGCCTGTATACAGACACGCCCATCGACTTGCCGGTCGAGGTTATACACAGCCGCAAACCCGGGCCAGTGCTATTGGTTTGCGCAGCGATTCACGGGGATGAAATTAACGGTATCGAAATCTGCNGCCGTATTGTTGGCAAGCGCNTACTTCGCCGNTTATCAGGTACATTACTGATTGTTCCGATTGTAAATATGTTCGGTTTTATCCAGCAATCCCGCTATTTACCGGATCGACGCGATTTAAATCGATGCTTTCCAGGCTCACCACGGGGGCCACTGGGTAGCCGCCTAGCCAACCTGATTCATACGGAACTGCTCAGTCACTGCACGCACGTTATCGACCTTCATACCGGCGCTATCCATCGCAAGAATCTTTCACAAATTCGTGGGGATCTTGATGACCCCGCTGCACTGGGTATGGCAGAGGCATTTGGTGCGCCCATTTNTATGGATGCCAAAGTCAGGGATGGNTCACTGCGTGCCGCCGCCACCGAACTGGGAATACCGGTGATACTCTATGAAGCAGGAGAAGCGCTCCGTTTTGACGAACCTGCCATAAAGGCAGGAGTGCGGGGCATTATGTCGGTCATGCGCCACCTCGGCATGCTGCCGGCCAGAACAGATCAGCCCCCTCGCAAGCTGGTACCGGTAAAGGCCAGTCGAAGCTATTGGCTGCGGGCGGAGCGGGACGGCATCGTGATCAGTAAAATCAAATTGGGACAACGGGTCAAAGAGGGTCAGGTACTGGCCTATCTCGCTTCGCCATTCGGTGGCCCGGAAAAACCNCTGAAATCACGCAGTGATGGCATTGTTATCGCTGCATCGCAGATCCCTCTGGTGAACGAGGGGGAGGCGCTCTTTCATATTGCGGAATTCACCACCCTGAGGAAGGCCTCAGACAGCGTTGAGGCATTTCAGGAACAGTTCGACGATCAGCCGGAACCAGAAGCTTTTACGCAGCCCCTTTGAGTTCCCCGCTCGGACAACCGGCTATTTCAGCTCCCGGGCACGATAATACGCTTCTTCCGAAATTTTGTGATAGTCCATCACACCGGTTTTGAAAGCATTCTGGGATTCGTANACNCGCTTGAACAGGGGATCNTTGTTGGCAATTTCCTCCAGAACCTGATCGGTGACACGATTCAGTTCCGCCAGAACTTCATCGGGTAGCGGCCGCACCTCGACACCATGAGTTTCCACCAATTCCTTTAACGCACCGTTGTTGCGAGCGGTGTAATCGTCCAGCATATCCTGATTAATCGCTCGCGCTGCAACTTCGACAATCGCCTGCAGATCATCTGGCAGGGAGGAAAAAGCCTGTTTGTTAACCATCAACTCCAGTGTCGGGCCCGGTTCGTGCCAACCCGGATAATAGTAGTACTTGGCTACCTGATGAAAACCAAATGCCAGATCATTGTAAGGTCCCACCCACTCGGTGGCATCAATCACACCCGTTTGCATCGCGATATAGAGATCCCCGCCAGGGATATTGACTGCCTCCACGCCCATGCGGCTGATCACCTCGCCACCCAAACCCGGTATCCGCATTTTCAACCCCTTGAGGTCTTCCAGGGAATTGATTTCACGATTAAACCAGCCNGCCATCTGTACACCGGTATTGCCCGCTGCCAGCGGTATCAGGTTGAAGGGTTCATAAAGCTCGCGCCATAAAGCCATACCGCCGCCATAGTGCAACCAGCCATTCATTTCCTGTGCATTGAGACCAAANGGNATGGTNGTAAAAAGNGCTGTGGTCGGAGATTTTCCCTTCCAGTAATAGGAAGCCCCATGCCCCATTTCGACGGTACCCTGTGANACAGCATCGAAGACCTCCATAGCCGGCACCAACTGACCNGCGCCNTANACCTTNACTTTGAGCCGGCCACCACTCATACGCGCCACCAGNTCAGCAAAGTTTTCAGCGGCCATNCCCAGNCCGGGAAAGTTTTTTGGCCAGGTAGTNACCATTTTCCACTGGTAGGTTTTCTGGGTNGCCTGCTGCTCACGATCCGGGGATGCAGCGTCNCNGTCGCCACCACAGCCCACCAGGNCCAATAACAGNATTGCCNACAAGATAGGCNCTTTCATANTTTTNTCCTTNATGATCANGCAACCGGACTNAGTTTNGCNTAGGCCAAAACCAGCCATTTGGTCCCNTCTTTATCAAAATTAACCTGTACNCGGGCATGTGCACCATTGCCCTCAAAATTGATGACGACACCCTCACCNAAAANAGGATGCAGAACCCGCTGNCCCAGAGAGAGNCCCGTNTCTTCACCNCTATCACTGAGATTCATTGCCGGTTGNCGNGCATAGCTGGTAGGGCGCTTAATCTGGGCGCGCAACCGAACCTCTTCCACCAGATTGGCCGGAATATCACGGACAAAGCGGGATACGCGGTTATAGTTTTCGATGCCATATTGCTGACGGGATTCGGCAAAGGTGAGGTAGAGTTTTTGCATCGCCCGGGTAATCCCCACATAGGCCAGCCGCCGCTCCTCCTCAAGTCGATCGGGATCCTCGGCAGACATCCTATGGGGAAACAGATTTTCTTCCATACCCGCCAGAAAGACCAACGGAAATTCAAGCCCTTTGGCCGAGTGTAATGTCATCAGTTGCACCGCATCCTCCCCGACATCTGCCTGCCGGTCTCCGGCGTCCAATGCGGCGCGATCGAGAAATTGTGGCAACGATGGCAACTCCTTTTCCTCCGGTTCAAAGGACCGACAGGCGATCACCAGCTCCTGCAGGTTTTCCACTCTGGATTCACCGCGATCCCCTTTTTCCCGGCGATGGAAATCAATCAACCCACTCCCTTCAATAATGTGGTCTACCAATTCATGCAGCGGTAACTCCGCAGACTCTTCACCGAGTTTTGCCAGTAGTTTCAGGAAGGCTTCCAGAGCATTGCTGGCCCGGCCCGAAAAACGACCGGCAGCGATGGCGTGCTCTGCTGTTTGCCAGAGCGACATCCCTTCTTCGCGGGCCAACTCACGCAATTCCTGGATTGTTTTGTCACCGATACCACGGGTCGGCGTGTTAACCACTCGCTCAAATGCGGCATCGTCGTGACAATTGACCAACAATCTCAAGTAGGCGAGGGCGTTGCGTATTTCCTGACGCTCATAGAATTTTTGTCCACCGTAGATACGGTAAGGGATGGCTGCTCGCAACAAAGCTTCTTCGAGTACCCGGGATTGTGCATTGGAGCGGTAGAGAATGGCCGACTCTTCGCGTAGATTGCCCTGATTGACCCATTCCCTCAGCCGCTCGGCAATAAAACGGGCTTCATCCTGCTCGTTGAAGGCGGCATAGAGTGAGATGGCCTCACCTTCATTATCGTCCGTCCACAGATTTTTACCCAACCGATTGGTGTTGCGCGAAATCACTGCATTGGCTGCTTCGAGAATGTTTTTACTGGAACGGTAATTCTGTTCCAGTCTTACAGTCTGGGTGGCCGGATAATCGCGGGAAAAATAGCGTATGTTTTCCACCTTGGCACCGCGCCAGCCATAGATTGACTGATCATCATCACCCACCGCTGTTACCGGTACCTGATCACCTGCCAGCACACGCAACCAGGCGTATTGAATGGCGTTGGTATCCTGGAACTCATCTGCCAGCAGATGCTGAAAACGATGCTGATAATGCTGCAGAAGTTCAGGATTTTTCAGCCAGAGCTCGTGTGCGCGAAGCAGTAGCTCACCGAAATCCACCATGCCACCGCGCTCACAGGCTTCCTCGTAAGCAGCATAAACCTGCTGCATGGTTCGCTGATAGGGATCGTGAGCCGGTTGTAAATCGCGACTGCGCAGCCCCTCATCTTTCTGGTTATTAATGAATGACTGGGCCTGTCGATGCGGCCAGCGACTGTCATCAATACCAAGGCTCTGATAGAGACGTTTTACCAGCCTAAGCTGATCATCACTGTCCAGTATCTGAAAATTTTCCGGCAGACGAGCATCTTGCCAATGCATTTTGAGTAATCGATGGGCCAATCCGTGGAAGGTACCCACCCACATTCCCCGGGCGGAGAAACCCAACAGTTCTTCAATACGCCCCCGCATTTCCCTTGCCGCTTTATTGGTAAAGGTGACCGCTATGATCGAATAGGGCGAAACCTGTTCCACCTGTATCAACCAGGCAATCCGGTGGACAAGAACGCGGGTTTTACCGCTACCTGCACCTGCCAGAACCAGAAGATGACTGGCGTTGCTGGAAACAGCCTCACGCTGAGCAGGGTTTAGGGGATCGAGTATTGTCGTGACATCCATGGCGGTGAATTCTATCAGAACCCCCGCTCGGGGTGGATGATCCGTGCGCCCGGCAACCGGTTTTTACTACAAGAATTCCATTTTTCTGTAAATTATTTACAATAAAGCTCGTGTTAGGGAGAAATCACCATGAAACCTGCTGCACTTACCTGGGCTATCAGCAGTAGCCTGCCCAGCTTACGCAAATCGGAGCGCAAGGTCGCAGAATTTATTCTGGCCAACCTGACCAATGTCATTCGCATGCGAATCGTGGATCTGGCAGAAAAAGCCGAGGTCAGTGAGCCCACGGTAGTGCGTTTCTGTCGCGCCGTGGGCTGTGAAGGTTTTCAGGATTTCAAACTGGCCCTGGCACAACAACTTGCGTCCAGCCCGAGCTACGGGCAGATCGCAGTCACCGACCAGGATTCTGTGGCTGAATACACCTTCAAGGTCTTCGATTCCACTGTCGACACCCTGCTGAAGGTTCGTGATTCATTGGACCTGAAAATGCTCGATCAGGCTGTTCAGGCTCTCTGTGTAGCCAACCGGGTGGAATTCTACGGGTTTGGTGCATCCGCTGCCGTGGCAACCGATGCCCAGCACAAATTTTTCCGCCTGCAGGTCTCTGCGGCGGCCTATGCCGACCCGCACTTACAGAACATGTCCGCCGCTTCCATGGCCCCCGGGGATGTGGTCATCGCCATTTCCCAGTCCGGCAGGACCACGACATTGATCAATGCCATGGAGCGCGTAAAGAGCAGAGGTGCCATTGTTATCGCAATTGCACCCTCAGATTCTCCGGTTGCCAATGCCGCAAATATCCCGTTAACCATCGACGTCAAGGAAGACTTCCAAATCTATACGCCGCTGTCATCCCGTATTGCCCATCTGGTACTGATTGATGTACTGGCAATTGGCGTAGCCCAGCATAAAGGCGGTCGTCTGCAAGAGCATCTGCTGGAAATGCAGCTCGGCCTGGAAGTGCTGCGGGAACCACTGGAAAATCACTAACTGTGCATTTCACAAAAAACAGCCAAAAAAAAACCCCATTAAAAAATGGGGTAAAGGTTCGAGCTACGAGATAAAACAGATTTCGGTAGACAGCCTGGGTTGTTCGACTATTTTCCTGCCCACATCATAAAAATATTTTCGCCATCAGCAGTTTGCTCGCTCGGGCGGTGCAGTTGTGTCTTATTTAACTTTGAATTGGATACAACTCATTTTTTATTATCATACTATCATCATATTATGATGATCAATTACTAATTTCATCGTTCCTGGTTGTCAGCTACGCCACTTGCCGGGATTCATGACTCAAGGATCGTGGGCCTGACTGGTTATGACAGACTAAATCTTGTACACAGGCGCCGTGTGCAATTAGTGGGAGGGGGATTTTTAATATAACCAGGGGTTACCCGGAAAGGCTTGGGAATAGGGGCATTCTTCAAAAACTGCCCGGAGGACAGGCAGTTTTAATGGTTACTCAACAGTGACAGACTTCGCCAGGTTGCGCGGCTGATCGACGTCAGTTCCTTTCAACACAGCCACATGATAAGAGAGTAATTGCAGTGGTATCGTATAAATGACGGCTTCCAGACTCTTCGGAACATGGGGAAGATTAATTACCGTCACATCCGTTTCATTTTCAAATCCGGCATTCAGGTCGGCAAAGACAAACAGCTGCCCCCCACGGGCTTTTACTTCATGTAAATTTGATTTCAATTTTTCGAGCAGATCGTTGTTGGGCGCTACCGCCACCACCGGCATATCCTTGTCTACCAATGCCAGTGGTCCGTGTTTGAGTTCACCGGAGGGGTAGGCTTCAGCATGAATATAGGAAATCTCTTTGAGCTTGAGGGCACCTTCAAGCGCAACCGGATACTGCACACCCCGGCCAAGATAAAGGGCGTGTTGCTTATCGGCAA
The DNA here is from genome assembly GCA_002707685.1 of Porticoccus sp. Classification (GTDB taxonomy): domain Bacteria; phylum Pseudomonadota; class Gammaproteobacteria; order Pseudomonadales; family Porticoccaceae; genus Porticoccus. The sequence continues at coordinate 51,857 of PANQ01000011.1, forward strand.
AACACTCAAAGATTTCTTCAATCTGACCATTCAGTGAAAGTGTGTCCCGACAGAGCCGTGGCAACTGACGAAGGGCTTCCACCAGCAATCGCTCTGTTTCTTCAGACAGGCCATGGCTCTTGCCAATACCGATACAGAGTAGTTGCAAGGCCACTAACTGGGTCGTGAATGCTTTTGTCGACGCAACACCGATTTCCGGTCCGGCATAGGTCATCAACGCCATATCCGACTCCCTCACCAGAGAGCTGTTGGCAACATTACAGATAACCAGCGTGGCGAGATAGCCGGATGTTTTTGCTGAAGCCAAGGCGGCAAGGGTATCGGCCGTTTCTCCGGATTGAGAGATCGTGACAAACAAGGTATCGGCGGGAACAACAACTTTGCGGTAGCGGTACTCACTGGCGACCTCGACCTGACAGGGAATACCGGCCCATTCTTCCAACCAGAAGCGGGCCACAAGCCCGGCGTGATAGCTGGTACCACAAGCCACGATATGCACGGCTTTTATCCTGGGGAATATTTCAACGGCTCGACTCCCAAATGCTTCCGTTAGTACCCGGGTTTGGCTGATACGTCCCTCCAGGGTGGATTCAAGCACTTCGGGCTGCTCAAATATCTCCTTCATCATGTAATGGCGATAACTACCCTTGTCAGCAACATCGTCACCACCTGGGAGTGTGTCTATATCGCGTTCCACCAAGCTGCCTGTTTTGTCAAAAACGCTATAGTCGCCTTCTTTTAACTCGACCAGATCACCTTCTTTGAGGAACACAAATCGATCCGTTACCTGGCGCAGTGCCATTTGATCAGAGGCAAGGAATGTTTCTTCGATACCGACACCGATGACCAGCGGACTACCGCTTCGGGCACCAATTAATATTCCGGGTTCACTGGTACTGATCACTGCCAGCGCATAGGCACCACGCAACCGTGTCAGGCAATTTTGCACTGCCTGACGGAGTGACCCGGCACTTTTCAGCAAGTGATTCACCAGATGGGCAATCACCTCGGTATCTGTTTCGGACGCAAACTGATAGCCCAGATCCAGCAGCTCTTTCTTCAACTCGGCATGGTTTTCAATAATACCGTTGTGTACAACGGCCACACCGCCAGACGTATGTGGGTGGGCATTGATTTCATTGGGAATACCATGGGTTGCCCAGCGGGTGTGAGCAATTCCGAGGTTGCCACGTGTTGGTTGCTCAACCAACCGATCGACCAACTGTGCGACCTTGCCCTGGTTTTTGCGTAACTGCAGCTCACCGTTTTGATCAATCACAGCCAAACCGGCAGAGTCATAACCGCGATACTCTAGTCTTTTGAGCCCTTCGATCAGGATGCCGATCACATTTCGCTGTGCTTGTGCCCCAACTATTCCACACATAAACTTTCCCGTTAATTACTGGAGGGATGTATCTTTTTGATCGGCCGCTTCCAGCCCTGAATATTCCGCTGCTCCGCTCTGGTCAAACCCAGCTCATCTTCGGCTACATTACATGTAATGGTGGAGCCCGCGCCTACTGTCGCATCCTTGCCAATATTAACCGGTGCCACCAGCGAAGTGTTTGAGCCAATAAACGCATTGTCACCAATCACGGTCTGATGTTTGTTCACACCATCGTAGTTGCAGGTGATGGTGCCAGCTCCAATATTGACATTAGCACCCAAGAAAGCATCGCCCACATAGCTAAGGTGATTGATTTTTGTGCCTTTTCCAAGGATAGATTTTTTGGTTTCAACAAAATTGCCTATTTTGGCATTTTCAGCCATCTCAGTACCTGCTCTCAATCTCGCGAAGGGTCCGACGACACAGCCCGGACCAATCATGCTGCCTTCCACAATACTGTTCGCTTTGATTTCGACCCCGTCGGCAATACGACTGTCAATAATTACACAGTTGGGCCCAATATGGATGTTATTGCCCAACTCAACCTCACCCTCGAAAAGCACATTAATATCGATATAATTGTCTGTGCCGGTAGTCAGTTTTCCCCTCACATCGAGTCTCGCCGGGTCGGCAATAGTGATACCGGCCATCATCAGTCGTTCTGAATGCTGCCGCTGATAGTAACGCTCCAGTCGACTCAACTGACTACGATTATTCACACCCTCTATCTCTTCCGGGAACAGGGGCTGCGAGGTTTTAATCTTGCAATTATCTTCGTGTGCAAGTGCAATAATGTCTGTTAGATAGTACTCCTGCTGGGCATTGTTGTTATCAATTGCCGGTAACCAGCTTTTTAGCTTTGCCGCAGGTAATGCCAATACGCCTGTATTCACCTCACGAATGCCGAGCTGTTCCGGGGTTGCATCTTTTTGTTCAACAATCGCAGTCACGTCCTTTGCACTATTTCTGATAATTCGCCCGTAACCGGATGGGTTATCCAGTACCGCCGTTAAAAGTACTAATGACCCGTCAGCTGCCAGATCTACCATCGCCTGTAGCGTTTCTGGCTGAATTAACGGAACATCGCCATAAAGTATCAATACGGTGGCATCACAGCGAACAAGCGGGAGAGCCTGCTGCACAGCATGTGCCGTACCCAGTTGCAGTTGCTGTTCAACGTAGCACAAATCAGTGCCCTTTATTTCGGATCTGACCTTGTCAGATTCGTGACCAGTAACGATGATAACTTTAGGTGTTTGCAGACTGTTCGCGGTATCAACAACGTGTTGCAACAAGGGGCGTCCGGCCAAACAATGCAGAACTTTTGGCAGACTGGATTTCATTCTGGTACCTTTGCCCGCGGCCAGTACGACGACGTCCGTTGCCATAGATATCTCCTCGTTAAATCAAAGTATTTAATCAGTATCAGTTATGGATTACCACCTTGGAAGGATCTGTATCCTCTCTTGTCACGGGGAAATAATCGAGCATAAAAAAAGGGTGGCAAAAGCCACCCTTTTTTTATAGATTTCAGAAAACAATTATTTTTTCCCACCCATTTTCTTACGCAATTGTTCAATGGTGCGCAGCTGGGCAGCAGCGGCAGCCAGCTGGGATGCAGCGCGGGAATAATCAAATTCTCCGCTTTGATTGGTCATATCCTGCTCAGCATGTTTCTTGGCTTCCAGGGCCGCGGCTTCATCGAGATCATCAGCTCGCAATGCAGTATCAGCCAGAATAGATACCTTGTTGGGCTGAACTTCCAGATAGCCGCCAGAAAGGTAATAAATCTCTTCTTCACCGTTCTGCTTAACAATCCGGACAGGGCCAGGTTTTAGGTCTGTTAACAGCGGCGCGTGACCAAAGGTTATACCCAGTTCCCCCTGTGAACCACTGGCGACCAGAAGCTCTATCAGTCCGGAGAACAGGTACTGCTCGGCACTTACGATGTCACAGTGCACAGTCATAGCCATATCTTAGTGCCTATATTGATCGTTTACTTCATTTTCCCTGCTTTCTCAACAGCTTCATCAATCGTACCTACCATATAAAACGCTTGCTCGGGCAGGTTGTCGTAGTCGCCGTTAAGAATCCCCTGAAAGCCAGCAATCGTATCTTTCAAGGAAACATATTTTCCAGGGGAGCCAGTGAAGATCTCAGCCACATGGAAAGGCTGCGAGAGGAAGCGCTCGATTTTTCTGGCACGGGAAACCACCAGCTTGTCTTCCTCTGAAAGCTCGTCCATACCAAGAATGGCAATGATGTCCTTCAATTCTTTATAACGTTGCAGAACCGTCTGAACACCCCGGGCTGTATCATAGTGATCGTGGCCAATAACCAGCGGATCGAGCTGGCGGGAGGTAGAATCCAAGGGATCTACTGCAGGATAAATACCCTTGGCTGCAATATCACGACTCAGTACAACTGTGGAGTCAAGGTGGGCAAACGTGGTGGCGGGGGACGGATCCGTCAAGTCATCTGCAGGAACATAGACAGCCTGCACTGAAGTAATGGAGCCAACCTTGGTTGAAGTAATACGTTCCTGGAGAACACCCATTTCCTCTGCCAGCGTTGGCTGATAACCAACCGCAGAAGGCATACGACCCAGCAGTGCAGAGACTTCAGTGCCCGCCAGCGTGTAACGATAGATGTTATCAACAAACAGCAGTACATCACGACCTTCATCACGGAATTTTTCAGCCATGGTGAGACCAGTCAGCGCCACACGAAGACGGTTACCGGGTGGTTCGTTCATCTGACCGTAAACCATTGCCACTTTGGAGTCACTGGGGGTTTCGATGTTAACAACTTTCGATTCCTGCATCTCAAAGTAGAAATCGTTACCTTCCCGAGTACGCTCACCAACACCGGCAAACACGGACAGACCGGAGTGCTCGGTGGCAATGTTATTAATCAGTTCCATCATGTTCACAGTTTTACCGACACCGGCACCACCGAACAGACCTACTTTACCGCCCTTGGCAAATGGACACACCAAGTCAATTACTTTAATGCCGGTTTCCAACAGATCCGTAGACGCAGCCAGTTCATCATAGGCAGGCGGTTTACGGTGAATGGAAGCACGTTCAGTTTCACCAATGGGGCCACAATCATCAATCGGATCACCTAATACATTCATGATGCGTCCGAGTGTTGCAATACCTACTGGTACACTGATCGGTGCGTTGGTGTTGCCGACACTAAGGCCCCGGCTCAAACCCTCTGAAGAACCCATGGCAATAGTACGCACTACGCCATCACCAAGCTGCTGCTGGACTTCCAGGGTCAGACCTTGCTTATCAACTAACAGTGCGTCATATACGTTGGGTACCTGATCACGCGGGAACTCCACGTCAATCACCGCACCAATAATTTGTACGATACGTCCGCTACTCATGTCTGATTCCTCTTAAACTAAGGCTGTAAAATCTTGTATTAAACGGCTGCTGCACCACTAACGATCTCGGACAGCTCCTGGGTAATTGCCGCCTGGCGTGCTTTGTTATAAAGCAACTGCAATTCGTTGATCAAATCACCCGCATTATCGGTGGCACTCTTCATGGCGATCATTCTCGCCGCCTGTTCGCAGGCCTTGTTCTCTACCACACCCTGATAAACCTGGGATTCGATATAGCGAATCAGAAGTCCGTCGAGGAGATCCTTAGCATCGGGCTCATAGATATAATCCCAGTGATGCTTCATCTTATCGTCTTCGATTGGTAGTAGGGGTAACAGCTGCTCTACCACGGGTTTTTGGGTCATGGTATTAACAAAATCATTCGATACCAGATAAAGGCGATCAATGGCTCCCTTGTCGTAGCCATCTAGCATCACCTTCACGCCTCCAATAAGATCACTGGCAGAGGGCTGGTCGCCCAAATCTTTAACGGTAGCAACAACATTGCCACCATAACTGCCAAAGAAAGCCGCTGCTTTGTTACCCAAAGCGCAGAGATCAATCTCGACACCTTCATTTGACCAGGACTTCATTGACTTGATAACTTCTTTGAACAGGTTGGTATTCAGGCCACCGCACAGACCCCGATCGGTCGAAACAATAATAAAGCCGACCCGTTTTACTTCTCGCTCTTCCATGTAGCGATGTTTGTACTCAACATTCGCATTCGCGAGATGACCAACGACGGAACGAATTCTGTCAGCGTAGGGCTTGCTTATCTCGCGACGTTCCTGGGCCCGCCGCATTTTACTCGCAGCAACCATCTCCATAGCACTGGTAATTTTCTGTGTGCTACGGATACTATTGATTTTGGTTTTGACTTCTTTTCCGACTGCCATAATTTAGCCTTTCACCATTTTGGGCCGACAATGTCAGCCCAAATCAGAAATTACCAGGTTTGAGTGCTGATGAACTTATCCAGCGCTGCCTTGTAACTGGCATCAAGGTCGTCGTTCCAGTCACCAGTCTGATTAATCTGATCAAGCAGGTCACCGTGTTCCGCTTTCATATAGGAAAGCAACGCCTGCTCAAAATCACCAATCTTGTTGACTTCGACTTCTTTAAGATAACCCCGGTCAGCGGCATAAATCATCACGGCCATTTCTGCCACACTTTGTGGCGAGTATTGGCCCTGCTTCATCAGCTCGGTAACACGCTCACCGTGATCAAGCTGAGACTTGGTAGCTTCATCCAGGTCAGAGGCAAACTGAGAGAAAGCCGCTAGTTCACGGTATTGAGCAAGTGCTGTACGGATACCACCTGACAATTTCTTAATGATCTTGGTCTGTGCCGAGCCACCTACCCGTGATACTGAGATACCTGCGTTCATGGCAGGGCGGATACCGGCATTGAACATGTCGGCCTCGAGGAATATCTGCCCGTCGGTGATCGAAATCACGTTTGTCGGAACGAAGGCTGATACGTCACCTGCCTGGGTTTCAATCACGGGCAGGGCAGTCAGCGAACCGGTTTTACCCTTGACCTCTCCGTTGGTGAATTTTTCAACATACGCCGCGTTAACGCGAGCAGCACGTTCCAACAAACGGGAGTGCAAGTAGAAAACATCGCCCGGGTAGGCTTCCCGGCCCGGAGGACGACGCAACAACAAAGAAATCTGACGATAGGCCCAGGCCTGCTTGGTCAGATCGTCATAAATAATCAAGGCGTCCTGGCCACGATCGCGGTAATACTCGCCCATAGTACACCCGGCAAAGGGCGCCAGATATTGCATAGCCGCGGGATCAGATGCGGTTGCTGCAACCACAATGGTGTGTTCCATGGCGCCGTGCTCTTCCAGCTTTCGCACAACGGCTGCGACGGATGAGGCCTTTTGACCAATCGCCACGTAAATACACTTAATGCCAGAACCTTTCTGATTGATGATGGCATCTACCGCAATTGCTGTTTTGCCGATTTGGCGGTCGCCAATAATCAACTCCCGCTGACCACGGCCAATCGGTACCATCGCATCAATTGCCTTGAGACCGATTTGTACAGGTTGGTCAACCGATTGCCGGGCAATAACACCCGGTGCCACTTTTTCAAGTGCATCGGTCATCTTGGCGTTGAGAGGGCCCTTGCCATCAATGGGGCTGCCCAGTGCGTCAAGCACACGACCTTCAAGCTCCGGCCCAACCGGAACTTCGAGAATACGACCGGTGCAGCGAGCCTTCTGACCTTCAGCCAGACTTTGATAGTCACCCAGAATAACAGCACCGACAGAGTCTCTCTCCAAGTTGAGAGCCATACCGTAGATGCCACCTTCGAATTCAATCATCTCACCGTACATCACATCGGCAAGGCCGTGTATGCGAATAATACCGTCAGATACCGAAACGATCGTGCCTTCGTTTTGCGCCTCAGAAGAAACATCAAGGCTATCGATACGCTCTTTGATGATCTCACTGATTTCGGATGGATTCAGTTGCTGCATGTGCTCTGGTCCTCAATCCTATGAATGTAATGCTTCGGCGAGTTTTGACAATCGCCCGCGTATGGATCCGTCTATGACGGTGTCACCAGCTCGTACCACAGCACCACCTATCAGCGTGCTGTCGATGGACACCTGCATGTTAACGGTGCGTTCCAGTTTCGCACTGAGCGCACTGGCCAGCTTTTCTTGTTGCTCAGCAGTGATTTCCATGGCTGACACGACATTTACCTCAACGGTTTTTTCGCGGTTGGCCTTGAGTATCTCAAATTGCTGATATATCTGTGGTAACAGCTTGAGCCGATGATTGTCTGCCAAAACCCGAATAAAATTCAGCATCTTGCCAGAAAGGGCATCACCACAAACAGTGATTACTTTTTCTGCCTGCTGTGCTGCCGTGTATGTCGGCGAGCTCAACAGTTTTTCTACTACATTTTGCTGTGCTACAGCGGCGGCTACAGCAAGACCATCTGACCAGTTTTGCAGATCTCCCGCTTCCGCAGCATATTCAAAAGCCGCTTTTGCATAGGGCCGAGCCAACGTGCTTAATTCAGCCATGTTTAACCTCGGTTACAGCTCTGCTGCAAGTTTATCGACCAGTGCACGGTTTGCACTTTCATCGATATTTGCCTGCAAGATTTTTTCAGCACCAGCCAAAGCAAGTACGGCAACCCTTTTGCGAAGCTCTTCTTTCGCGCGGTTAACGTCCTGTTCGATTTCCGCTTGAGCTGCTGCCTTGAGACGATCACCTTCGGCTCGGGCTTGCTCCTTGGCTTCACCGACTATTTGGTTAGCTCGCTTGTTTGCTTGCTCAAGTATTGATGCCGCTTCTTGCTTGGCTTCCTTGAGACGCTCGGTGGCTTTTTCCTGGGCCAACTCCAGATCGCGCGAAGCGCGATCAGCAGCATCCAAGCCATCGGCTATTTTCTTCTGCCGTTCTTCCATTGCATTGATAATGGCGGTCCATACAAACTTTTTGCAGAACCACACAAAGAACAGGAAAGAAACCAGCTGCCCGAATAGGGTCAGGTTAATATTCACGCCAACACCTCGTTCCTAGGGTTAAAAAAAGAATCGGGTTGTTGTTGCTTAACCGGCATAAACCGCAAAGATCAGGTACATACCGATACCCACACCGATCATCGGAATCGCATCAATCAGGCCTGCCAGAAGGAACATTTTACCTTGCAGCATCGGACCCAGTTCCGGTTGACGAGCAGTGCCTTCCAGGAGTTTCCCCCCCAGCAAGCCCATACCAACTGCGGCACCCAGGGCACCAAAACCAACCATAATTGCGGCTGCAACCAAGATGAGTTCCATTTTTATCTCCTAATGACTGTAGTAGTAAAGTTAAAAGTAAATCAGTGATCTTCGTGTGCCATGCTCAGGTACACAACGGTCAAAACCATAAATATAAATGCTTGCAGAGTAATGATCAGAATATGGAATATTGCCCACCCCAACTGCAAGGCGCCACCAAAGGTGCCCAATACCCAACCTGCGCTGTACATCATCGCAATAAGGATAAAGATCATTTCACCGGCATACATATTGCCGAACAACCGTAAGCCCAGTGAAAAAGGTTTGGCCAACAGCCCCACCAGTTCCAGGGCCAGATTGATTGGAATAAAAACAGCCTGAACCACAGGGTTCTTGGCAGAGAAGGGTTGCAGGGTCAGTTCACCCAGGAATCCACCAACACCTTTTACCTTGATGCTGTAATAGATAATCATGCCGAAAACGGCCAGCGCCATGCCAAGCGTAATATTCGGGTCGGTGGAGGGGACGATTTTCTGGAAATGCACACCTGCCTGGAGCATTAGCCAGGGAATGACATCGACCGGGACCAGATCCATCAGGTTCATCAGAAAAACCCAGACAAATATGGTCAGGGCCATCGGGGCTATCCAGGGGTTTCTGCCGTGGAAGCTGTCTTTTACCACCCCATCGACAAATTCCACCATCATTTCGACAAAATTTTGCCATCCCGACGGAACGCCAGTGGTAGCACGATTTGCCGCCCAGCGGAATAAAAGAAGGAAGATAACACCCAGACCAAATGACCAGCCCAGGCTGTCAACATTAACTGCCATGAAGCCCATTTCAGCGGCTTCCTGGGCGTTGTGAGCAAAACTCCAGCCATTTTCCGGGTGCTGACCATAGGTAAGATTGGTCAGGTGGTGCTGGATGTATTCTGTTCCCGTTTGTTGTGTATCGCCTGCCATTTTTATCTCTCAAACCAGCGAGGTCTAATTGCTCGATTGACTTAATACCCGTGCGGCGCAAAAGCACTGCACAATTATCATGGCACCATAACCGAGAAAAACGCCGGGTAGACTGACTGGCGACACATAACTGAATGTCAAACCAAACAACACAACCGTGAGCAATAACTTGCCCGTCTCTCCCCTGTATATGGCACGTATTATTTTCGGGGTTTGCCTGGCTCCCATATAGTGAAAGGTCTGTCGGGTGAAATAGGCTTGCGGGCCTATCTGAATCACCCCACCAATCAGCAAGGACCAGCACAGTACTCTATCGACCGGTAGCAAAGCCAACACCACAACCAACAAAACCATCAGTTGAACCAGTGCTATTCGAGCTACCGGCGGAGATTTAATGGTAGCTTTCTTCACTACCTTCCCCCCATCCGTGCTTTCTGTTCGAGCTGACAATTTTGCCAACCCAAACGGGCGGCAATTATAGGTAGTACAAGTAGTAGATTCAACTAAACTTTGCCATTGAGGTAAGTTTTGGAGGGCTGTGGAAGAAATAGCCACCATTGATGCAGCTTATGGCTTGGCTTTATTTTATGTGTTCAAGAATGCCTTCCAGCTCATCCAGACTGTTGTATTTAAGGGTCAGCTTTCCCTTGCCTTTGGCTGAATGCTCAATCAGTACGGGGACACCAACTTGCTCTGATAGCTTGTCCTGCAACACCCTGATATCACTATTTTCTTTTTGTTTCTCTTTCTCGACCGGCGGTTGGAGCATTTTTCTCACCAGCGCTTCCGTTTGCCGGACAGTCAACCCTTTTGCCACAGCCGCTCTGGCCACCTCAGCCTGCATGAGACCTGACAACCCAAGCAGGGCCTTGGCGTGGCCGGCCTCCAGGTCACCGTGCTCAAGTAGTTTTTGTACGTCTTCCTCGAGGCTCATCAGGCGCATGATGTTCGCTACTGTACTGCGAGGTTTGCCAACCGCATCGGACACCTGTTGCTGGGTCAAACCAAACTCCTGTTGCAAACGAGTAAGTGCCTGAGCCTCCTCCATTGCATTGAGATCTTCGCGTTGAATATTTTCAATCAACGCCATCGCAATAGCAGCTTCGTCTGATACATTCCTGATCAGCGCCGGTATGGTCTCCAGGCCGACCTGCTGGGCCGCCCTCCAGCGGCGCTCTCCGGCAATGATCTCATAGCTGTCGACACCAATGGCTCGCACCACAATGGGTTGCATAACCCCTTGCACACGAATGGAGTTGGCAAGCTCCTCCAGTGCTTCAGGGTGCATATCCCGACGTGGCTGATATTTGCCACGGATCATAAACTCCAGCGGTAATTCTCTCAGGTGATCACCTTCCGGCACATGTTGAGAAGTTGAGGCCTCCTCGTCATCCTCAACACCTAACAGTGCATCCAGGCCCCGCCCCAAACCTTTTCTTCTGACCATAACGTTAACCTGCTCTTTCAATCTGTGCTCTCGCCGATTTTCCTCTGCGAATGATTTCCCCTGCCAGTCCCAGGTAAGCAAGCGCTCCTTTGGAATGTTTGTCATAGCTGAGAGCTGGCTGTCCGTAGCTCGGTGCTTCAGCCAATCGGACATTACGCGGGATAGCGATACGGTAGATTTTGTCGCCAAAGTGCCTTCGCAACTGTGCGGTAACCTCGTTGGTCAAACTATTTCTGGGGTCGTACATTGTCCGCAAGATACCCTCAACCTGCAGTTTTGGATTAAGGAATTTCCCTATCCTCCCGATCGTCGTCATCAACGCCGATAATCCCTCCAGCGCGTAGTATTCGCACTGCATGGGTATAATGACGCCATCACAGGCCACCAGCGAGTTTACTGTCAACATACTGAGCGATGGGGGACAATCGATGACGATGTAATCGTAACTGCTTTTCACTCTGGCCAGTGCATGCCGCAACCGGCTCTCTTTATTGTTCACTCGGAGCAATTCCACTTCGGCTGCAGTGAGGTCACCATTGGCTGGTAACAGATCAAAGTTGCCTGTCTCACAGCGCTGCAGCGCATCTTCTGTTTTGATATCACCGGTGAGCACATCAAGGATGGTTATTTTCAGCTGACTTTTTTCGATACCACAGCCCATGGTGGCATTACCCTGGGGGTCCATATCCACCAGGAGGATACGCTTATTGTAGCTGGCCAGCGAGGCCGCCAGATTTACACTGGTGGTGGTTTTCCCCACGCCACCCTTCTGGTTGGCAATGGCAAATGTTTGACTCAAAGCAATGTCCTCAGGCGGGCGCAATTTCTATCAGGTGCCGATGACCTTCAATACCGGGAACAACAAGCCGGTGTGAGCCGACGACATTATAGTGTTTTGGCAGATCGCTCAACTCCTGCTCAGGATATTGCCCCTTCATAGCATAGAAACGCCCATCCTTCGACAACAGATGGGCACAGCTCTCGATCATGCCCGCCAGACTGGTAAATGCGCGACTGATGACGGCATCGAAGGGCTGATCCGGGCGATAGTTTTCTACGCGGGACTGCAGTTGCTGCACATTACCCAAACCAAGTGTGGTTTTTACCTGAAAGAGAAAGCGGGTTTTTTTGCCATTGCTATCGAGCAGGATGAACTGGCGTTCCGGGAAGCATATCGCGAGCGGTATTCCAGGCAACCCGGGGCCTGTTCCCACATCAATGATACGCTCCCCTTTTACATGTGTAGCAATACTCAGACTATCCAGTAAGTGATGGGTAACCATCATTTTTGGGTCGCGAATGGCGGTCAAGTTGTAGGCGTTATTCCACTGTTGCAATAAAGCCAAGTAGGCAAAAAGCGTGTCGATCTGCCCATCCTCCAGGGGTAAACCCAGAGCCTGCAGCCCATCCCGGAATATCTGTTCCCGACCTGACATCTAGGAGGCGATCTTCTTTTCAACCATTGATTTTCGCTTCAGGTAGATCAGCAACAGGGATATTGCCGCTGGTGTCACACCCGGTATGCGCGAGGCCCTCGACAAGGTATCCGGGCGTGCGGCTATCAGTTTCTGTTTCACCTCGTTAGACAATCCCTTGACTGCACTGAAATCAAAATCAGCAGGAATCGGGGTGTTTTCCTGGCGTTGCATGCGAGCAATTTCTTCCTGCTGGCGTGCGATATAACCGGCATACTTGGCATCTATCTCCACCTGTTCCGCCACCTCCCCGGCAATGTGCAATGGCGCTTTCTCCAGTGATTGAATATCGTCGTAATGCAGTTCCGGCCGTTTCAATAGCTCGAAAAGACTGTATTCATGCATTGGCACAGAGCCGGTTTTTTTTGCAATCATTGCTGCTTGGGGGCTGCCAGGCTGGATCCAGCAACTCTTCAATCGCTGCTGCTCCTGTGCTACCGCTTCACTTTTTTCACAGAAGCGCTGCCAGCGCTGATCATCAACCAATCCCAACTCCCGCCCTTTTTCGGTGAGCCGCATGTCCGCATTGTCCTGCCGCAACAACAGTCGGTATTCTGCACGACTGGTAAACATCCGATAGGGTTCATGCGTCCCCATAGTAATGAGGTCATCTACCAGCACGCCGATATAGGCCTCATCGCGTCGCGGACACCATGGCGCCATGTCTCGACTCTGTAGTCCGGCATTCAAACCAGCCAGTAAGCCTTGGGCCGCAGCTTCTTCATACCCCGTCGTGCCGTTTATCTGTCCAGCAAAGAATAATCCGTCAATATGTTTGCTCTCCAATGAGTACTGCAAATCCTGTGGATTGAAATAGTCGTACTCAATGGCATAACCCGGCCGGGTTATATGCGCGTTTTCAAAGCCAGCTATTGAGCGAACCAGCTCCATCTGCACATCAAAAGGCAGACTGGTTGAAATACCGTTGGGATAGAGCTCATGGGTTGTCAGCCCCTCTGGTTCGATGAATATCTGATGACTTTGCTTGTCGGCAAAACGGACCACCTTGTCTTCGATCGAAGGGCAGTAACGGGGGCCAACACCCTCAATTACACCGGTATACATCGGTGAACAATCCATTCCACCACGAATAATTTCATGCGTGCGCTCGTTGGTGTAGGTAATGTAACAACAGGTTTGCCGCGGGTGCTGAGAACCATCTCCGAGAAACGACATGACAGGTTCCGGCGTATCGCCCCACTGGACCTGTAGTCCTTCAAGATTGACACTTCGTGCATCGATTCTTGGCGGCGTGCCGGTCTTCAGCCGATCGACCCGCAAGGGCAATTCCCGGAGCTTTGCCGCCAATCCCAGCGCCGGTGGATCCCCGGCTCGTCCACCGGCATAGTTTTCCATCCCGATATGAATTTTTCCGGCAAGGAAGGTACCCGCTGTCAAAACAATGGTTTTCGCCTCAAAACGCAATCCCATCTGCGTTACCACACCACTCACCCGAGTGCCGGCCATCATCAGATCCTCAGCTGCCTGCTGGAAAATCCACAAATTGGGCTGGTTTTCCAGAACTTGGCGAACCGCTGCCTTGTATAAAATACGGTCTGCCTGGGCTCTGGTTGCCCTGACAGCCGGGCCTTTTCGAGCATTGAGGGTTCGGAACTGAATGCCGCTGAGATCCGTTGCACTAGCCATGACACCGCCCAGGGCATCCACTTCTTTCACCAGATGACTTTTGCCGATCCCGCCTATCGCCGGATTACAGGACATCTGTCCTAGTGTTTCAATATTATGTGTGAGCAAAAGGGTCTTACAGCCCATTCGAGCCGCAGCCAGGCAGGCTTCGGTACCGGCGTGGCCGCCACCAATAACAATGACATCGAACTTTTCCGGGTAATACATGGGCAAAAGACTATTCTCTGGTTTTTGGAGCAAGGGCGGGGAGTATAAAGTAAATTGTCTAAAAATTAACCGTTTCGTTGCTCCCACAGTGCACACGGTTTCCCTGCATCAGGTGTTATGTTCAGTCGGGCGTCAGGCAATTATTAAAATAGATAAAGTATCTTTTCTTTATATAGATATTAGTAAATAGTAGTTATATATATACAACGTCTTTTCTGTAGTTAGATTAAAATATTCTTTTATTATCAATGCATTAAATGCGATTAAAAACACTTGGTAAGTTGCTTTTAGAGGGCTTTTTTTCTTTGTGTAACCTGTGGGCGAAAATGCCAGTTGTGCACAGGCGTTATTTATAATGAGTTACCCACAATTCTGTTCATAGGTAATCCACCGAATTTTCCCTTGAGTTACTCACAGTTTTAACACAGGTGTGGATAACCGGGTCTGAACCACTGGCCAGCCTGTGGGTAAGTTTGCTCCAAGGTTATTTGCTTCCGGGGAAGATCTTTGATTGATCTGGCACCGGATATTCATTAAAATCCCCCGCCCTTTGAAGGTAACAGGCCAGCTTAAGGAAGTACGCCATGAAAAGAACATTCCAGCCCAGTGTATTGAAGCGCAAGCGTACCCACGGATTTCGTGCACGCATGGCAACAAAAAATGGTCGCCAGCTAATAAACCGCCGCCGGGCCAAGGGCCGGAAGCGTCTGGCAGCCTGATTGTTACCCTCGACCAGGGCAGTCCTGTGCCCGAGAGTTCTTTTGGCAGAAACAAGCGTCTATTAACAGCCCGGGCTTACCAGGCTGTTTTTTCTGATACCTGTTACAAAGTTGCACATCCCAATCTTTTATTGCTGGCAAAGCCCAACGGGCTTTGCCAGCCACGCCTCGGTCTCGTGGTAGCAAAAAAAAACATTCGTCGATCGGTAGATCGCAATCGTGTAAAGCGAGTCGTTCGTGAAACCTTTCGCCACTCTCAAAGTCTCCTTGATTCCCTCGATATCGTATTTCTGGCACGTCAAGGCATGGATCGTTTGACACCCAGGGAGCAAACCGACCTACTGGAAAACAGTTGGCGACGGTTATCACGAAAGCTTCAGGCAGAACAGTAATCATGCGTTCATTATTATTGGCTATGCTAAGGGGCTATCAGTACCTGATAAGCCCTCTGCTGGGAAAAAACTGTCGGTTTTATCCCAGTTGTTCCTGTTATGTAGAAGAGGCCATCAAGGTGCATGGTATTTCAAAGGGGGTCTACCTTGGGTTTCAGCGTCTGTTAAAGTGTCACCCCTTTCACGCGGGTGGCTATGATCCCGTTCCGCAATCTGAAAAAGAAAAGAGTTAAATGACTATGGATTGGCAACGTTCATTACTGATAGCTGGCATGCTGGTAGTGCTTTATTTGTTGTTTCTTGAGTGGGACACCTTTCAGAGTTCTCAGCAGGAAAATCAGAGTGCTGTTTCTGAAGAAACTGTTTTAGCTCCGGAAACGGCACAAACACCCAGTGATGTAACACCCGCTTCTGCTGATAACGAAATACCTGCACTACAAAGTGATACTTCCCCGGTAACGTCAACACCCGTTGAATCGGCAACATCTGAAACGACGACAGACCGTTTGTTATCTGTATCCACAGATGTGCTCAATGTGCTGATTGACACCCGGGGTGGCGATATTGTTCGGGTGGCGTTGCCAGAACATCTGACGGAGCTGGAAGAGGATTCCTCGCCTTTTGTGTTGCTCAACCAGACCGCCAGTACGACTTATATTGCACAAAGTGGTCTGATCGGCGTCGACGGCACAGATAACACAGAAGGGCGCCCGCTCTTCAAGGCTGCAAAAAATGACTATCAACTCGCTGGAGATGCTGACCAACTCCAGGTTGACATGGTTTTCCAGCAAAATGACGTGACCATTACCAAACGGTTCACCTTTAGCCGGGGCGATCACCTGATTCGGGTGAGCTATCTGGTCGACAATCGGGGTACTGATAACTGGAAGGCGGGTTTGTTTGGCCAGATCAAGCGCGACAGCCATGAGCCCCAGGTGGCTACTGGAATGGGGATGAACCCCTATGTTGGTGCAGCACTGCGCACAACGGAGGAAAACTACAAAAAGCTCGATTTCGGTGATCTCGCTGAGAAACCTTTTAAAGACAGCCTGACAGGTGGCTGGGTTGCAATGATTCAACACTACTTCATCAGTGCCTGGATCCCGGACCAATCAACCACCAACACCTTTTCACTGCGTCAGCTTGGTAACCAGGATCTTTATGCCATTGGTTTTACTTCTCCTCAGAAGTCAGTCGAACCCGGTACTACCGGAGAGTTCAAGGCCGAATTTTACGCGGGTCCCAAGGATCAATACAGGTTGGAAA
The DNA here is from genome assembly GCA_002707685.1 of Porticoccus sp. Classification (GTDB taxonomy): domain Bacteria; phylum Pseudomonadota; class Gammaproteobacteria; order Pseudomonadales; family Porticoccaceae; genus Porticoccus. Next base: position 68,510 of record PANQ01000011.1, read on the forward strand.
AGATTTCCCCTTACCTTGATTTGACCGTGGATTACGGTTGGCTCTGGTGGGTTTCCAAACCGCTGTTCTGGGTGCTCTATCAGCTGCACGAATTGATAGGAAATTGGGGTTGGTCGATTATTCTTTTGACCATCTTCATCAAGGCGGCATTCTATAAACTGTCAGCTACCAGTTATCGTTCCATGGCGAACATGCGTCGCTTGCAGCCAGAAATGATGCGCCTGAAAGATCTCTACGGGGATGATCGGCAGAAACTCTCCCAAGAGACAATGAACCTGTACAAACGCGAAAAAGTCAATCCCATGGGTGGGTGCCTGCCAATCCTGGTGCAGATGCCAGTTTTCATTGCGCTTTATTGGGTGTTGTTTGAGAGTGTGGAGTTGCGACATGCACCCTGGATACTCTGGATTCAGGATTTATCCGTCAAGGATCCGCTGTTTATCCTGCCGTTGCTCATGGGTGCCAGCATGTTCATTCAACAGAAATTGAATCCCACGCCTCCAGACCCTACTCAGGCAAAAATCATGCAAATGATGCCAATTGCCTTTACTTTTTTCTTTATGTTTTTTCCGGCCGGCTTGGTGCTTTACTGGACAGTAAACAATCTTCTTTCGATCCTTCAACAGTGGATGATCACCCGTCAGATAGAAGCGACTTCGGCGAAAAAGAAATAAATACTTCAAGGCTCCTCCGGGAGCCTTTTTGGTGATATATGAACAGCCCCTGTCACGATCAGGATGTTATTGTCGCAGTGGCGACTCCACCAGGCCGCGGTGGGGTCGGCGTGATACGTATTTCGGGGGCCGCACTGGGTCCCTTTGTCGATGGGTTAATTGGGAAGAGTCTAGAACCCCGCAAAGCTGTTTTTACAGACTTTCACGACGGCAATCATCAGGTTATTGATCGCGGTCTGGCGATCTATTTTCTTGCGCCCCACTCCTTTACCGGGGAGCACGTGCTCGAGCTGCAGGGGCATGGTGGTCCGGTTATCATGGATCTGCTGCTACAGCGGGCCGTTGAGCTGGGTGCCAGACTCGCTTTGCCCGGTGAGTTTTCACAGCGCGCTTTCCTCAATGACAAGCTCGATCTGACCCAGGCCGAAGCCATTGCCGATCTCATAGATGCCACCTCAGTGCAGGCTGCCCGTTGTGCAGTCCGCTCCTTGCAGGGGGCCTTTTCCACAAGGATCCACCAATTACTGGAGGCATTGACCACTCTGCGGGTTTATGTGGAAGCGGCCATTGATTTTCCCGAGGAAGAAATCGATTTTTTGGCTGATGGTCGGGTCAGCACAGATTTGCATGAGATCGTTACCCGGCTTGATGGGGTTTTTGATCAAGCAAAACAGGGTGCCCTGCTGAAAGAGGGTATGACGGTCGTTATTGCAGGTAAGCCCAATGCCGGCAAGTCCAGTTTACTCAATACACTATCGGGTAGGGATAGTGCAATAGTCACTGATATAGAGGGGACCACCAGGGATTTATTACGGGAAGAAATCAATCTCGATGGGATGCCACTGCATGTCATCGACACGGCGGGCTTGCGCGAGTCTGGTGACCCGATTGAACGGGAAGGTATCCGTCGCGCTTGGCAGGCAATAGAAGAGGCAGACCGGGTTCTGTTTGTGGTGGACAGCAGCCAACCCTATTCGCTGGATCCACAAAAGAACTGGCCGGAGTATTTCAGCAGGTTTCCGCAGGCCGAAAATATCAGTTTCATCTTGAATAAAGCGGATACGTCAGGCATTCAGGTGGGGATCACTGAGAATCAGGGGCATCCGGTAGTGACACTGTCAGCCAAACAGAACCATGGGCTGAATTACCTGGTTGATCATCTCAAGCACTGCATGGGTTATTCGGGTAGCGAGGCGGGGAGTTTTACCGCCAGACGGCGCCACCTGGATGCCTTGCAGCGCACCCAACAATACTTGTGTAGTGGTGAAAAACAACTCAATGAGGCTGGTGCGGGCGAGTTGCTTGCCGAAGATTTGCGTTTGGCCCAGCAGTGCCTGGCCGAAATCACAGGTGAATTTACTTCGGATGATCTGCTGGGTGAAATTTTTTCCAGTTTTTGCATCGGAAAATGACTTTTTTGGGACGGACAGTCATTAATCACTGCAGGCCAATAACGCCGCCTGCCCACTTGATCTATTTGACAGCAAATCCCCAGTAAACACACATTTTAATAACAGGTTACCCACAGTTTCTGATTAAAAAACAACCATTGCAAACTATTTTTCTGTGTATAACATAAAACCTATTGCATTACATAACTTACTGATAAATATCAATATAGTTGATTATTTCGCTGTTAAGGTAATGCCAGATAGGTGTGGATAACTGGGCATTTTATCGCTAGACTGGGTCCATAAAAACAACACGAAGTATCCGCATTTTCGTGCCGCCTACAAAGCTAAGAAGGGGTTTGGTTTGGCTCAAATTTTATGGGAAAAGTGTCTTGGCTATCTTCAAGAAGAGTTGCCGGCACAACAATTCAATACCTGGATAAGGCCGCTAAGACTCGATACCTCACAACCTACAGGGTCGACCTCCCCAAACAGTGTCTGTCTGCTGGCACCCAATCGTTTTGTGAAGGATTGGGTGTCGGACAAATTTCTTGATCGAATTGTCGATATTTATCAGCAGGTTTGCGGAGAGCGATGTGCTGTAACCGTAGAATCAGGGGTCCTGGAAAGGGAACGAGGTGTAGCTATTTCGCAGGCATCTACTGATATTGAGGTTGAGGTTGATGCTGCTGTTTCAGCTCCGGTGGCAGCTAGTGTTCCACCCCGACCACAAACACATTCAGCCACCAGAAACAGTGGTATTGAGGGTGGCCTGAATCACCAGAGCAATATAAACGAGGTTTTTACCTTTTCTTCGTTTGTAGAAGGGAAATCAAATCAGCTGGCACTGGCTGCTTCGAAGCAGATTGCCGAAAACCCCGGTGGTTCTTACAACCCCCTCTTTATCTATGGTGGTGTTGGGTTGGGGAAAACTCACCTGATGCATGCAGTGGGTAATGCGCTGCGCCTGCAGAAGCCCAATGCAAAGATTATTTATCTGCATTCTGAGCGTTTTGTTGCGGATATGGTCAAGGCATTGCAGTTAAATGCTATCAACGATTTCAAGCGCTTCTACCGTTCCGTAGATGCTTTGTTGATTGATGACATCCAATTTTTTGCAGGCAAGGAGCGATCCCAGGAGGAGTTTTTTCATACCTTCAATGCACTTCTTGAGGGCGGTCAGCAAATGATACTGACCTGTGACCGTTACCCAAAAGAAATCAATGGTCTTGAAGAGCGCCTCAAATCCCGTTTTGGGTGGGGGCTGACTGTTGCGGTAGAGCCACCGGAGCTGGAAACCCGCGTAGCGATTCTTATTAAAAAGGCCCATCAGGCAAAGGTTGAGCTGCCGACCGACGCGGCTTTTTTTATTGCCCAGCGTATCCGGTCAAATGTGCGAGAGCTTGAAGGTGCTCTAAAAAGAGTTATAGCAAGTGCCCACTTTACCGGTAGAGCAATAGATATAGACCTTATTCGTGAATCTCTTCGGGATCTTCTTGCCCTGCAGGACAAGCTGGTGACCATTGATAATATCCAACGGGTGGTATCTGAATATTACAAGGTTAAACTGTCTGAGCTTCTTTCAAAGCGCAGAAGCCGGTCAATCGCCAGGCCACGACAGGTAGCAATGGCGTTGGCCAAGGAGCTGACGAATCACAGCTTGCCGGAAATAGGGGAGGCCTTCGGTGGCAGGGATCATACAACGGTCCTCCACGCTTGCCGAAAGGTCAAGGAGTTGCAGGAAACGAGTCGTGATATAGGTGAGGACTTCAAGCAACTACTTCGGGCATTGACCACCTGATTGTCTGATGACAAAAACTGTTCCCGGAATCCAGGATAGATCATAATAGTAACCCTCAGATAACCGGCCTTATTTACTTGTTGGAAGATAGCTAATGAAGTTCACCGTATCGCGAGAAGATTTTCTTAAGCCCCTGCAGTTGGTGGTTGGCGTTGTTGAAAGACGTCAGACCTTACCCATCCTATCGAATGTGCTGATTGGATTGAGTGACGGTCGTTTATCGTTAACTGGAACGGATCTTGAGGTGGAGATTCTTGGTTATCTGGATCTGGGTGATAGTCCGGTTATAGACGGTGAAATCACGGTGCCCGGTCGAAAATTGATGGATATTTGTCGTTCCTTGCCCGAGGGTGCAGAGTTGACTATTTCGGTGGATGCGGGTCGTGCAACCGTTACGAGTGGTAGGAGCCGTTTTACCCTGTCAACACTGCCGGCAAATGAATTTCCGAGTGTAGAAGATGGTCCTGGTAACAGGGAGTTTTCCCTGAGCCAGCACACGTTCAAACAATTGCTGGATAGCACAGCATTTGCCATGGCTCAGCAGGATGTACGTTACTACCTGAATGGCATGCTGCTTGAGGTCGGTGAAGGCCGAGTCCGGGTGGTTGCAACCGATGGTCACCGGTTGGCCATGCGTGACGCCCCCCTGGAGAATCTCGACAGCGACGCGATACAGGTCATTATCCCACGCAAGGGTGTTTTGGAGCTGTCCCGCCTGCTCGTTGAAGATGCTGGGGTTGAAGTCGTACTTGGCAATAACCACATACGGGTTTCAACACCAGAATTTCGTTTTACTTCAAAATTGGTTGATGGCGCCTATCCTGACTATCAGCGTGTTTTGCCCAAGGGGGGCAATAAACAACTCATCGGTCGGAGGGAGGAGCTGCGGCAGGCATTTAGTCGCACTGCGATCCTTTCCAATGAAAAATACCGCGGTGTGCGTTTACTCCTCAGTGATGGCCTGTTGACATTGACCGCGAATAACCCGGAGCAGGAGGAGGCCCAGGAAGACGTGGCCGTTAACTACGATGCTGGTGAATTGGAAATAGGCTTTAACGTCAGCTATGTCATTGATGTGCTTAATGTATTACGTGGGGATGAGGTTCGTTTTACTTTGTCCGATGCGAATAGCAGTGCATTGATAGAAGACCCTACGGTAGAGGGCGCCGTCTACGTGGTAATGCCGATGCGCCTGTAGCGTGATTGGCCCGAGTATAGCAATAGACGTAATCAATGTATCTTAAACAGCTGCATGTGCATGGGTTGAGGAATTTGAAGCACATTCAGCTGACCCTTTCTCCGCAGGTGAATCTTTTCCACGGCCCCAACGGTAGCGGCAAAACCAGCATTCTGGAGGCGATTTTTCTGTTGGGTCGTGGCCGTTCCTTCCGAAGCCGTGTTCTCAACACCGTCATAAATACCCAAGAGCAGGTATGTACCGCATATGGTTTGCGGGAATCTTCCGGTGTTTCAACTCCGATAGGGGTTTCTCGCGGCCGCCAGGGCGATTTTTTATTCAAAATAAGTGGACAGCAAATCGCCGCCGCCTCTGCTCTTGCGGAAACTTTGCCTTTGTTGCTTTTAAATGCTGAGGGCTTTGACCTGATTGGAGGTGGGCCACAATATCGGCGTCGCTTTATCGACTGGGGCGTGTTCCACGTGGAACACAATTATAAACAGTTGGTGCGACGCTACCAGCGTGTACTCAAACAACGCAATTCACTAATGCGACATGATAGAATAGATGAACAGATGTTGGCTGTATGGGATACTGAATTTGTTGATCTCGCACAACAGATAAACACCTCGAGAAATGCCTATCTCAATGATTTGTTGCCCATAGTCAAACAGGTGGCTTGTGAGCTGTCTGAGGGTTTGGGTGATGTGGATTTTGCTGTTTATCCTGGCTGGGATGAAGCGGTGGGTCTGGCCGAGGTGCTGCTCAAAGATCGCCCGAGAGATCGCTTGCTAAAAACTACCCATCATGGCCCCCACCGCGCAGATTTACGGATCAGGATAAAGAAGCAGAATGTAAGCGATATTCTATCCCGAGGGCAGCTAAAAGTGCTGGCGACAGCTATGCAAGTTGCACAAGGTTATCTTTTTTACAACAAAACCGGTCAGTCTGGCTTGTATTTGATAGATGATCTACCGGCAGAACTGGATATAAAACACAGACAGCAGGTTTGTGAAAAGCTTAGTGCTCTTGGTGCTCAGATATTCGTTACTGGCGTAGAGCGTAGGGATCTTCTGGATCTCTGGTCTGAGTCAACAAGCGAACTTAGGTTGTTCCACGTGGAACAGGGTTCTGTTCGGGAAGATCATTGCACTGAGTAATTTACATCCAGAAATTAACATGATTGTTAGGGGCTTTACCCATGACTGATGAACAAAATAGCTATGATTCTTCCAGTATCAAGGTTCTAAAGGGCCTTGATGCTGTAAGAAAACGCCCGGGGATGTATATCGGCGATACTGATGATGGTACCGGTTTACACCACATGGTGTTTGAAATTGTTGATAACTCCATTGATGAGGGACTTGCAGGCCATTGCTCAGAAATCAGGGTAATAATCCATCCCGATGAGTCTATTTCGGTGTCAGACAATGGTCGGGGGATACCCACGGAATTACACGAAGAGGGTGTATCCGCAGCTGAAGTCATCATGACGGTGCTTCATGCTGGCGGGAAATTTGACGACAATACCTATAAGGTGTCCGGCGGGTTGCACGGAGTTGGGATTTCAGTGGTCAATGCCTTGTCAGCTGAACTAAAGCTGACTATCAGGCGAGGTGGGCACATCTATGAACAGGTTTACCGCCACGGAGTGCCACAGGAGCCCCTAGCGGTGGTGGGTGATACAACTGAAACCGGCACGACGATCCACTTTGTCCCCTCCGCAGAGACCTTTACCAATATCAAGTTTCATTACGAAATTTTGGCCAAACGCCTCCGGGAGCTGTCATTCCTGAATTCAGGTGTGCGTATTGTGCTGCTTGATGAGCGGAGCGGTAAAGAGGACATCTATCAGTATGAGGGTGGACTCAAGGCCTTCGTGGAATATTTGAACACCAACAAGGCCACGATTAATCAGGTCATGCATTTTGACGTTCAGCGTGAGGATGGGACCGGTGTCGAGGTGGCCCTGCAGTGGAATGACAGTTTTCAGGAAAATATCTTCTGTTATACCAACAACATTCCCCAACGCGATGGTGGTACCCATTTGGCTGGATTTCGGGCGGCTTTAACGAGAAGCCTCAATACCTATATCGAAAAAGAGGGGCTCGGAAAAAACGCCAAAGTGAATACCACGGGGGATGATGCCCGGGAAGGGCTGACGGGGATTGTTTCTGTTAAGGTGCCCGATCCAAAATTTTCCTCACAAACAAAAGACAAACTGGTCAGTTCAGAAGTAAAAACCGCTGTTGAGCAAGAGATGGGCAGCAATTTTATGGACTACCTTTTGGAAAATCCCCAGGATGCCAGAAGTATTGTCAATAAAATGGTGGATGCCGCTAGGGCAAGAGAGGCCGCGCGTAAAGCCCGTGATATGACTCGTCGCAAGGGTGCTTTGGATATCGCCGGATTGCCTGGGAAACTGGCAGACTGCCAGGAAAAAGACCCGGCCTACTCCGAGCTGTACCTTGTGGAGGGTGATTCTGCGGGAGGCTCGGCCAAGCAGGGTAGGGACCGCCGAACTCAAGCCATTCTTCCCCTGAAGGGGAAAATCCTCAATGTAGAAAAAGCCCGTTTCGATAAAATGTTATCGAGTGCTGAGGTGGGCACACTGATTACTGCTCTGGGTTGTGGTATTGGTACGGAAGAATTCAATCCGGATAAGCTTCGTTACCACACGATTTTGATCATGACGGATGCCGATGTCGATGGTTCACACATCCGCACCCTGTTACTCACTTTTTTCTTCCGTCAAATGCGGGAGCTGGTGGAAAGGGGACACATCTATATCGCTCAACCGCCGCTGTACAAAATCAGCAAGGGAAAACAGGAACAATATCTTAAAGATGACCAGTCTCTGACTGCCTTTCTGACACAGTCTGCCCTCGAATCGGCAAGTCTTCATGTGACGGCGGAAGCCCCGCCAATCAGCGGCCCTGCCTTGGAAAGCCTGGTTGCCGACTATCGTCGTGTCATGAATATTATCGATCGCATGTCGCGGGTTTATCCGGAAAGCGTTCTGCAAAAGTTGATTGATACCCCGGCCCTTGAGTCTCGTCAACTTTCAGATCGGGCAGTTGTCGAGCAATGGAGTGAAAAACTGGCCGGTTCGTTTGAACAGGACAATATTGCCGGTAGCCACCGCTACAAGGTAAGTGTCATTGAGGACCCCGAACGACATACCTTTTTGCCCGTCGTTGAGTTGACTGCCCATGGTGTGCCGACCAATTACCGGTTTAACCATGAATTTTTTGCCTCGGGGGAATATGGTGCGATCGTCGCATTGGGCAGACAGTTGCATGGCCTGATTGAAGAGGGCGCGTATGTTCAGCGGGGCGACCGTAGCAAACCGGTCACCAGTTTTAGTGAAACCCTTACCTGGCTCATGGGCGAATCGCGCCGCGGTTACAATGTTCAGCGCTACAAGGGGCTGGGAGAAATGAACCCTGAACAGCTTTGGGATACCACCATGAATCCGGAAACCCGTCGAATGCTCAGAGTGACGATTGAAGACGCGATTGCTGCAGATCAGATGTTCAATACGCTGATGGGTGACCAGGTGGAACCACGTCGGCTGTTTATAGAAACCAATGCCTTGTCAGTAACCAACCTTGATGTATAACTGATTGATTTTTAAATAAAAAACCCGACTTTTAGTCGGGTTTTTTATAATCTGCTTACCCGTATCCCGGGCGAGCTATTCTTCGTGATCCCGCCAGACATCGCCATCCGTTTTCCGCCGACCACGATTTTCCCTGCGATCTTCTTTGTTGGGTTCAAAGCGAATGTCATCTCGTCTATCGGGGTTTTTCCGACGCTGCTCTTTGCGCCGATCCTCTCCAATATAAGCGCCTTTATCAATATTTTTCATGCATAAAACCCACACTGGTTGTGGACAGTCACACCATTCAGTCTAGGAGAGTATGGGTAGAAAATCTAACAGCTTGTGATGGAAATTTACTGGTCGGCCAATTTTAGCTGCTGTGTCTCAATCCAGTCCTTGACCTGTTCTGTCACAGCCTGGCTGTTGCTCTCCGGTGTCACAAGAATGGGCTTGCCAATAATGACGTGGATCGTACCCGATCGTTTCATCAGTTGCCGTGCTGGCCAGCAATAGCCCGCATTATGGGCTACCGGAATGATGGGCACACCCGCTGCAATCGCCAGGGCGGCGCCACTTCGGCCATACTTGCCAATTTTACCAAAAGGGATGCGGGACCCCTCTGGATAAATAACCACCCGATTCCCTTCGCTGATACGTTGTGTGCCCTGCTGCATAACCTGCTTCATGGCCTGGCGTGGGTTGGTGCGATCAATGGCAATGGGGTGCATCAGGCGGATACCCCAACCAAAAAAAGGTATTTTCAGTAACTCCTGTTTCAGGATGGTGCTGACGGGCATAAAGAGCCGCTGCAGGAAAAAAACCTCCCAGGTTGACTGGTGTTTGCTGAGGATAACACAGGGGGTATGAGGAACATTTTCCAGACCATCTACCTGGACGTTAATACCGCAGGTGAGGCCGAGTGCGCGGTTAATCAGCATACCGGCTGTAGTGAGTAGACGGTGACGATTCAGGTATCCTAGAAAAGGCCCGGAAATGGTAGAAATGAGGCCAAATACAAAGACTATCAGCATATAAAGGAGGTAAAACAGCATTGAACGCAGGAACATAATTGGTTTATTCATAAGAAATTCCTGTGTCCTGGGCCAGTAAATAATCCACAGCCTGTTTCAAATCATCAAAAACTGGCGCTTGCTGTAACTCGATTTCCGGTTGCGAAGGCAGTTTTTTTTCCGTGGCGGTACCCTTGCCGGTACGTACCAGAATGGGGGTGCAGTGGTGACTCAAGCCAGCCTGTAAATCCCGCAGACTGTCGCCGATCAGGGGAACACCGTTCAGTGATACACCAAACTCACTGGCAATGGCATCGAAAAGCCCGGGCCCCGGCTTTCGGCAATGGCAGTGATCCTCTGGTGTATGGGGGCAATAGAATATTCCCGCCAGCTCGGCACCCTGTTGTGCCAGTAGCCCGGACAACTTTTCGTGCATGGCTTCCAGGTCATCAAGATCAAACAGCCCCCGCCCAATACCGGATTGGTTGGTAGCCACGACGACGCTATAACCGGCCCGGTTAAGCCTGGCTATGGCAGCTATACTGCCGGGCAGAGGGATCCATTCATCGACAGTCTTGATGTAATTATCGGAGTCCTGATTGATGACTCCATCCCGGTCGAGAATAACCAGCTTCGTCATTTACTTGGCCGGTACCAACAGGGAAATATCCGCTATGTTCAGAAACAATGCCTGAAGCTTTTGTAGCAGCGCAAGGCGGTTCATGCGAACTTCTGACTGTTCCGCCATGACCATGACCTCATCAAAAAACTGATCGACTGGATCCCGCAATTTTGCCAGCTCCTTCAGCGCGCTGGTGTAATCCCGGGTTTCAAGGAGTGGGCCGACTGCACCGGTCAGTGCCGTGAGTGTTGTGGCGAGTGTCTGTTCGGCGGGTTCGACAAGCAAGGCCGTATTCACTTCCCTGCCATCCGGCAGATCGGATTGTTTGGAGAGAATATTGGACACACGCTTGTTGGCGGCAGCAAGTGCCTCGGCTTCCGGAAGTTGGTTAAAGGTGTGTACAGCCATTACCCGCAGATGAATATCCAGCGGGTTGCTGAGCTGTCGCGCAGCGACAGACTGGAAGACCTCTGCAGGGATATACTCATCTTCATATCGCCCTTTGAAGCGATCCAGCATGTAAGTGAGCACTTGCTTATTAATGTGGTCAGCACTCTCCACCAGCGTCGATGTGTCGATGTGTTGGGTAAGAGCCAGATTCAGTGCTGCCCTGAGATCAATATCGATTTTGTGTTCGACAATAATCCGTAATACGCCGAGGCTTGCCCGGCGCAGGGCAAAGGGGTCTTTCGAGCCGCTGGGCGGTTGCCCGATACCAAAGATACCAACGAGGGTATCGAGGCGGTCGGCGATCGCCAGGGTAATCCCGGTTCTGGTGGTGGGAATGATGTCACCGGCAAAACGGGGCAGGTATTGTTCAAAAAGTGCATTGGCTACTTCGGGGTCTTCACCATCGTGGATTGCATAATAGTGGCCCATGGTTCCTTGTAAGTCGTCAAACTCACCGACCATTTCGCTAACCAGATCCGACTTGCTCAGTTCCCCGGCCCGAAATGCCAGCGCGCCGTCGGCACCGGTTGTCTCCGATAATGCCCGGGCCAGACTGGCAACCCGTTCAGTTTTGTCAAACAGCGATCCGAGCTTCGCCTGAAACACAATGCTGCGAAGTGACTCGCGCTGTTTGGCCAGCGTGGTTTGCCGGTCAGTTTCGTAAAAGAAGGCCGCATCCGACAGGCGTGGTCGTATCACCCTTTCATTGCCGCGGATTACCTGCTCGGGTTCAGTGCTCTCAATATTGGCAACGGTAATAAAGATCGGCATCAGCTTGCCGCTGTCATCCAGCACGTGAAAATACTTCTGGTGAGATTTCATGGAAGAGATCAGTGCTTCCGCGGGAACGTCGAGAAAGCGTGCTTCAAAATGGCCCACCAATGGTACGGGCCACTCATTGAGAGCGGTCACTTCATTGAGCAAATTGTCATCGATAGCTGCATGGCCGCCGGCTTGTTTGGCGGCGGCGTGGACGCCTTTCCGAATTAAATGGCGACGTTCATCAAAGTCTGCCAACACGTAAGCCTGCTTCAGTTGCTGACGATAGCTGGCCGGACTGTCAATAACGATTTCATCGGGGGCATGGAAACGGTGACCGCGACTTCGGTTTCCGGTGGGCAGGCCCATTATCTGTGTATTGACAACATCGTTACCGAATAACATAACAATCCAGTGAACGGGCCGGACGAATTCTTCGCGGCGTGTACCCCAGCGCATGCGCTTTGGAATGGGTAGTGCCGCTAGGGCGCCGGACACGATATCCCCCAGCAGGGCAGTGGTTGATTGACCCGGTTGGCTTGCCCTGTGGCACAGTTTTTCCTGTTTGCCATCGTGCTCAATCATTTCTGCCAAGGCAGCCAGCGGACAGTTGTTTTTTTCGGCAAAGGCCTGGGCGGCGCGAGTTGGTATGCCAGCCTGATCGAATGCAACAGATTTGGGTGGCCCCCAGTTGATGGTTTGCTGCCCGGGGGTCATCGGATCGAGTGCGCGAACTACCACTGCCAGGCGACGGGGCGATGCAAATGAGGAAACGGTACCAAAATTCAGCTTTAGTCCGGAAAGGCGATTTACAATCTCCTCCCGAAAAGCCTCTGACAGGTTCAACAGTGACTTTGGCGGGAGCTCTTCTGTGCCAATTTCAACAAGAAAATCTGAACTCATGTTTGAGCCTCTGCTACCAGCTGTTTAACGTGATTGGCAAGCACCGGTGGTGCCAGCGGGAAGCCAAGTGCCAAACGTGAGTTGAAATACGCCTGTGCCACGGCTCTTGCCAGGGTTCTCACACGGAGAATGAAACGTTGCCGCTCGGTGACGGAAATGGCATGCCTTGCATCCAGCAGATTGAAGGCGTGCGAGGCCTTCATGACCATTTCATAGGCGGGTAGTGGCAGGCCTTTTTCAATTAACCGCTGACTTTCGCTTTCGTAAACGTCGAAGCTGTGGAACAGAAAATCCACATTCGCCTCGTTGAAGTTGAAAGCTGACATCTCCACCTCATTCTGGTGAAAAACATCCCCGTAAGTGACACGGCCTTCCGGTCCCTCGGTCCATACCAGGTCATAGATGCTATCCACACCCTGTAAATACATGGCAATCCGTTCGAGACCGTAGGTGATCTCACCGGTGACAGGAAAACATTCCAGGCCACCCACCTGCTGGAAGTAGGTGAACTGTGTCACTTCCATGCCGTTCAGCCACACTTCCCAACCGAGTCCCCACGCGCCCAGCGTGGGCGATTCCCAGTTATCCTCCACAAATCGAATATCATGGATATTGGTATCAATGCCGAGTTGACGCAGGGAGTCGAGATACAGTTCCTGAATATTATCGGGGGACGGTTTCAGGACAACCTGAAACTGGTAGTAGTGCTGCAGTCGGTTGGGATTTTCACCGTAGCGGCCGTCTGTGGGGCGGCGACAGGGTTGCACATAGGCGCTGTGCCAGCTTTCGGGGCCAATGGCGCGCAGGAAAGTTGCCGGGTGGAAGGTTCCCGCACCTACTTCCATGTCCAGTGGTTGAAGGATGACGCAGTGGTGCTTTGCCCAAAACTGTTGCAGAGACAGAATAAGCCCCTGGAATGTCGAAACATCCGGTGTAGTCTGTGACAACTGAGTTCCCCCATGGCATGCAAAGTCGGCAATTATAAGGCTGCAACCCCCGAATAGTAAGGGCTTTATTGACGCCGACTGTGCAGCGCCGGTTTCTGGGCAGGTATAGCGGAAGGTTGATACAGTTCGTCCTGAAGGTATATCAAAACCCTGTGTCGGGTTTAAGGGAAGCGTGCTGTTTACCGGGGGCGTGTGCTCAGGGATATTATCCTTGCCTGGCGACGCCCTCGTAGGTGCTCCTGTGCGGCAGGGGGCTTAAGGACACCAGAAAACGTGCTCATGCCATGGATAAAAAAATTGCGTTCCTGCTACTTATACTGGTCAGCGTTTCGGCCCTGTTTTTTTTATTGGTAGAACCCGTAGCACAGCCGAAAAAATATTTGCAGTTTGCTGACCAAAGAATGCTGCTAGGCATAAAAAACTTCTGGAATGTTGTGTCCAATCTGCCGCTTATTCTGCTCGGCATCTGTGGCGTTGTGATGGTGTGGAGAAGGCAACTGGTGCACGATAATTGTTCCGTGACACCGGTTTATCTGACGCTATTCACAGCAGTTATTTTTACCGGCATCGGTTCGATCTGGTTTCATCTCAACCCCACCAATCAGACACTGTTCTGGGACCGTCTGCCAATGGCCGTTGTTTTTATGTCCCTGATCACGGCGTTATTTGCTGAATATTTGGGCCGTCCATTGCAAAAAATACTTTTTTATCCACTGTTGTTGACCGGTGCAGGATCCGTTATCTACTGGCATATCACAGAGACGCTGGGTAGGGGCGACCTGCGGCCTTACCTGCTGGTGCAGTTTTTGCCGATACTCTGCATGGTCGTGTTGATGGCCATCAGCCGATCACGATTTACCAGAAGCCGGGATATTCTGGTTATTTTGTTCTGTTACGGCCTGGCAAAGTTGACGGAGTATCTGGACCAGCAGATTTTAGCCGCAACCACCTTTATTAGCGGTCATACCCTCAAACATTTGCTGGCGGCGGCCGCGATCCTGGTCTTGCTGAAAATGCTGGGGTGGCGCGAGGAATTAGTAAACCAATAATTGTCTATAGCTATTTTATGTATAGCAATAATTAGCTGTAGCTATTGTTGGTCGAAAGCTAAAGTATTTACTATGAATATCTGATTCCAACAGGAGAAACACTATGCAACCTTTTACTATTTTTGGCCACGATGCCTGTGGTTTCTGTCGACGCGCCAAGGAACTGATGGAAAAAAAGGGGCTGGAATACCGTTATGTGAATATCCACGACGAGGGGATCAGCCCGGCAGACCTCGCCAAAACCATTGGCCAGCCGGTCAATACGGTACCGCAAATATTTCATGGCAAAGAATATATTGGTGGTTTTCAGGAGCTCACGGAATATTTTGAAAAAATAGAAGCCGGGCAGCAGCAATAGGCATTTTTCAGCACTTTCAGGCCAATTGCCCGGTTGGCAATATTGCGTCCCCACACATAAACATGGAAAGGTATTGGTGTTATCAGCCAATACCTTTTTTATTTGTCCTTGCTGACCGTGCGGGTTTTGCCCCGTTCGTCGATGGCAACAAAAACAAATTGCCCCTCTGTCACCTTGGCGGGCTCATTGGTGGATTCAATGTTGATCCAGACCTCAACGTTGATGGTCATGGAGCTGCTGCCGACCTGCATCAACTCACAGTAGCAACTGACAATGGCACCAACCGGAACCGGTCGAAGAAACGACATTTCACTGATTGCAACCGTGGCCACGCGACCCTTTGCAATCCGCTGGGCCAGAATGGAGCTACCGAGATCCATTTGTGAGAGCAGCCAGCCACCAAAAATATCACCACTGGAATTGGTGTCTTTGGGCATGGCTATCGTCTGCAGGGTGAGTTCGCCGCGGGGTGCCGGTGGTTGATTGATTTCAGTCAAGCTCTACTCCTTATTATTAAACCCTGTACGGATTTCAGAAAACAATGGATGGTAGCCAGGTGGCCAGCGCAGGCCAGATGGCCAACATTAACATCAGCAATAATTGAATGATGATAAAAGGCACGACGCCGCGGTAAATATCGCGAGTTGCCACCGAGGGCGGTGCCACACCGCGCAGATAGAACAGGGCAAAGCCAAAGGGTGGTGTCAGAAAAGAGGTTTGCAGGTTTATAGCGATCATGATGCCAAGCCACACCGGATCGAGTCCCATTGCCAGCAAAATAGGTCCGACAATGGGCACGACGACAAAGGTGATTTCGATAAAATCGAGAATAAAACCCAGCAGGAAAATCACCACCATGACCACCAGCGTAGCGCCGACGACCCCGCCGGGAATGCGAGTGAACAGGTCCTCCATCAACTCCTCACCACCAAAACCCCGGAAGATCAGGGAAAATATCGCGGCACCAATCAGGATCAGGAACACCATCGCTGTAACTTCTGTGGTGGACTGAGTGACATCCCGCAATCTTTTGATAGTTAATTGTCGACGCCCCAGTGCCAGCAGGGTGGCCCCCATGGCACCTACACCGGCCGCTTCCGTGGGGGTGGCTGCACCACTGAGAATCGAACCCAGTACGGCAACGATCAACACCACCGGCGGTAACAGGCTGCGCAGCAATCTGGCAGCCGAGAGGCTGGACTCACCGTCCACCTCAGCCACTGGTGCAAGCTCGGGTTTAAGCCGTGAGATGACAATCAGATACAGAATGTAAAGGGTTACCAGTAACAGGCCGGGCACAATCGCGCCCACAAACAGATCCCCGATAGAGATTGTTTTCGGGTTAAAAATACCCATTCCCAGCTGGGCCTGCTGGTAGGCGCTGGACAGGATATCGCCTAGCAGAACCAGGGCGATGGATGGGGGAATAATCTGCCCCAGGGTGCCGGTGGCGCAAATGGAGCCGGTGGCCAGCGCCGGATGGTAACCGCGTTTCAACATGGTGGGCAGGGACATCAGTCCCATGGCGACCACCGTGGCACCGACAATC
>PANQ01000012.1 GCA_002707685.1 Porticoccus sp.
CCCAGTCCCCCTTTGAACTTGCCAAACAGCAGGGCCATGCTGTCCAGCAAGTCCTCCGCCAGTCGGGATTTTTCCAGCATGACGCCCATCAGCACAAACAGGGGCACAGCGATCAGGGTGGTATTGTCGATCGTGCCGTATAAACGGTTGGGCAGGGCGTGCAAAAAGGACATGTCAAAATGGTCGGTGGCGGTGCCAACCATGGCAAAAATCAGTGCGGTACCCGCCAGCGAAAATGCCACCGGGTAGCCAGCCATCAGCATCAGGCAGACCACGGCAAACATCAGTACAGGAATGTATTCAACCATCAGAGCAGGTGCTCCTGATGATCAATGGTGTGTGCTTGGCTCAACCCAAAGAAAAATAGCAGGTTTTTGATCACTTCCGCGATACCCTGCAACAGCAGGGTGATCGGCATCAGGATTAACAGGGTTTTTAACAGATAAACCCACGGCAGACCGCTCGCCTCCTTGGAGACCTCCCTTATTGCCCAGCTGTTTGTGACGTACTCCCAGCAGAACAGCAGTATCAGAATACATACCGGGATGAGAAACAGCAGTCCACCCAGTGCATCCACCAGTGCTTTCATGCGTGGGCTGTAACGTTGATAGAAAATATCCACGCGAACGTGTCCGCCCCGTTTTAGTGTAAAGGCGGCACCCAGCAGAAAAACCACTGCATGAAAATAAGTGACCGACTCCTGCAGGGCGATCGAGCCGGATTGCAGGAAATAGCGCATGACCACCACCAGACAGGTCAACAGCATCATGGCG
This sequence comes from Porticoccus sp., assembly GCA_002707685.1. GTDB lineage: Bacteria > Pseudomonadota > Gammaproteobacteria > Pseudomonadales > Porticoccaceae > Porticoccus. The sequence continues at coordinate 774 of PANQ01000012.1, forward strand.
AGGGTCAGCCAGGCCACCAATCTGCCGGTCCATTCAGTAAAACAGTCGATACCGCTGGCCAGATGTTCCAGAAATTGTATCAATCGAGGCATTTTTATTATCTCTCGCAACCGTTACACAGTTTATAAGACAGGGCGGGTCGCGACCAGAACAAACCTGAGATGGTTGGTGGGGAAGCTTATGGCAAATGCAATCGGAAGCTTGTCTGTGTTATGGGATCTGACGGTTGTCACATTACTGTCATACAAGATTCATAGAGTTGTCACGATAGACCACTAGCATCAGTCCCGATGTTAATGATCAGCCCTGGAGGCAAACGTGAAAAATACCCATAAATTAGTACTCGCTGCAGCACTGGCTCTGTCCAGTGTGCCAGCAATGGCTCGTGACACCGTTTCCATAGTCGGTTCATCCACCGTCTACCCCTTTGCCACTGTGGTAGCAGAACGGTTCGGCCGCAATACCAGTTTCCCGACCCCTAAAATTGAATCCACCGGCTCCGGTGGTGGACTGAAGCTGTTTTGTCAGGGCGTTGGCACCCAGCACCCCGATATCACCAATGCTTCCCGCCGTATGAAGCAGTCCGAGTTTGAGCTGTGCAAGTCCAACGGTGTTAAAGACATTACCGAAGTACAGATCGGTTATGACGGTCTGGTAGTTGCCAATTCCGTAAAAGGACCGGATCTCGATATTTCCCTGCGTGATCTGTACCTGGCGATGGCCAAAGATGTGCCAAATCCGAACGGCACAGAAGAGCTGGTAGCCAACCCCTACAAAACCTGGAAAGACGTCAATCCGGCACTGCCAAATGTGAAGATTGAAGTGGTAGGTCCGCCGCCCACTTCCGGCACCCGTGATTCGTTCAACGAACTGGGTGTGGAAGGTGGCTGCAAGACCTTCCCCTGGTTGAAAGCGATGAAAGGTCAGGACAAAAGTAAATACAAGTCGGTCTGTCGCAGTATTCGCGAAGATGGCCACTACATCGAAGCCGGTGAAAACGATAACCTGATCATTCAGAAACTGGAATCTTCACCCAATATATTGGGCGTATTCGGCTTCTCGTTCCTCGATCAGAACCGTTCCATTGTGAAAGCCGTAAAAATCAAAGGTGTCAGCCCAAACATGGAAACAGTGGGCAGTGGTGAATACCCGATGGCACGCTCCATGTATTTCTATGTGAAAAAAGCCCACGTTGGTGTGATTCCCGGTATCCAGGAATACGTGAAAGAGTTCACCCATGATCGCACTTGGGGTGACGAAGGCTATCTGGCAGACAAGGGCCTGATACCTTCACCAAAAACTGAGCGCATGAAATGGGCGGAAAATGCCAAGTCACTCAATAGTATGACCGGCAAAGAGTTTGAATAAGGTTGACTAGCGACAGTGGGCCCGGCGTAAAACACGTCGGGCCTTCTTGTCCCTGGGTATTGAGAAATTCCCACCGCTAAACGGTTGTAGGTGGAAAAATAATACTGGAGCAGTTCATGCAGACCGGACAGTTATTATTAATACTTGCGGCGATGATTGTTACGGCTTTCATCATGGGCCGCCACCGGGCCTTGCAGGTTGCCCAGCCGTTGGGTGGTATTCGCCATCTGCGCTCACTACCGTTTTACTACGCCATGCGCTCTGCCATCTGGTGCGCGCTACCGGCACTGATTGTGCTGGTTTTCTGGTTGGTATTTGATCAGACCCTGATCCGTATCATGGTATTGGACAGTCTGCCCGCTGAGCTGCAACCGGTGGACGGGGCTGCACGCAACCTCATGCTCAGCCAGATTGGCAATGTGGCCAGTGGTGCACTGCCGAGAGACTTTGTGGATGCTGCCGTGGCTAACGCCGCCGGACGACTAAACCAGTTGCAATCGATCAGTGCCATGGCTATGGCCGTTGTTGTGATTGTACTGGCCATGGTGGGTGGTGCCTGGGCCTGGCTGCGGGTTTCCGCAAGAATGCCAGCCCGTGAACAGGTGGAACGGGTATTGCTGGTCATCTTCATGCTCTGTGCCGTGCTGGCGGTGGTGACCACAGTCGGTATCGTGTTCTCTGTGCTGTTTGAATCGATCCGGTTTTTTGGTCAGGTGCCGATTACGGATTTCCTGTTCGGGCTCAACTGGAGTCCACAAATGGCGCTGCGTGCGGACCAGGTGGCCTCGGAGGGTGCCTTTGGTGCTGTGCCGTTGTTCGCCGGTACCCTGCTGATTTCCGCCATTGCCCTGATAGTGGCGGTTCCGGTGGGATTGATGTCGGCCATTTATCTGGCGGAATATGCCCACTCCAAAGTACGTTCGTTTGCCAAGCCCGCGCTGGAAGTGCTCGCCGGGGTGCCGACGGTTGTGTACGGTTTTTTTGCCGCACTCACCGTGGCACCCTTTATTCGTGATGTCGGCCAGTCACTGGGCCTGTCTGTCGCCTCTGAATCTGCGTTGGCGGCGGGGCTGGTGATGGGGATTATGCTGATTCCCTTTGTCTCGTCCCTGTCTGACGATGTGATTACTGCGGTACCCCGAGCGATGCGGGATGCCTCTCTGGGGCTTGGTGCCACCCGTTCGGAAACCATCAAAAAGGTGATTTTCCCCGCGGCACTGCCGGGCATTATGGGCGGTATTCTGCTGGCGGCATCAAGAGCCATCGGCGAAACCATGATTGTGGTGATGGCGGCCGGTCTCGCGGCAAATCTCACCGCCAACCCCCTGCAGGCGGTGACCACCATTACGGTACAGATTGTCACCCTGCTGACCGGGGATCAGGAATTCGACAGTGCCAAAACACTGGCGGCGTTTGCCCTGGGTCTGATGCTGTTTATTACCACCCTGTTGATGAATGTGGTCGCTCTGCACATCGTCAAGAAATACCGGGAACAGTACGAGTAGACTCGGCTGCAGGAGGATTAAAGTATGAGTGTAACCACTGAACAGGTACGCAAAACGCTGGCGAGACGCTATCGGGCAGAAAAACGCTTCAAGGCCTATGGTATCTGTGCCATCAGCATTGGCCTGCTGGCACTGCTGTTGTTGTTCACCGATATCATCGGCAAGGGTTACCGGGCGTTTTACGAATATTCCGTCGCACTGCAAATTACCTTTGACCCGGAAAGCCTGGAAATAGACGATCCACGGGATCTGGAACAACTTCAGTACGGCAACTACGAAGCGGTTGTTCGAGAGGCTCTTAAGGCGCGCTTTCCCGGCGTGGAAGGGCGCGAAGACAGGCGCGCACTGACTGCACTGGTGAGCACTGCCGCAGGCTATCGACTGCGCGAGATGTTGGAAAACAAGCCGGAATTGCTCGGCCAGACCCACACACTGTGGTTGCAGCTCGATGATGATGCAGACATGTTTCTGAAGAGCAGTGAGGCAAAGCGCAAGACGGCCCGCCTCAGTGACCAGCAGCAGACCTGGGTGTTGGAGCTGGAGCAGAGTAACGAGGTTCGCGCAGGCTTCAATCACTCCCTGTTTACCCGGGGCGATTCCCGCGAACCGGAACAGGCCGGTATCCTCGGGGCAATATTGGGCTCATTTTTTACCATGCTGGTGACGTTGGCGCTGAGTTTCCCGATCGGTGTTGCTGCAGCCGTCTATCTGGAAGAGTTTGCCCCGAAGAATCGTTTCACTGACTTTATCGAAGTGAACATCAACAATCTGGCTGCGGTGCCTTCCATCATCTTCGGTTTGCTGGGTTTGGCGGTATTTATCGGCCTGTTCGGTATGCCCCGCTCGGTGCCCTTGGTGGGCGGGTTGGTTCTGACGTTGATGACGTTGCCCACCATCATTATTTCCAGCCGGGCAGCGATCAAGGCGGTTCCCCCCAGTATTCGGCAGGCGGCGATGGGGCTGGGTGCCTCAAAAATGCAGGTGGTACTGCAATTTGTACTGCCGCTGGCGCTGCCGGGGATGTTGACTGGTGGCATCATCGGTATGGCCCAGGCACTGGGTGAAACCGCACCGCTGCTGATGATTGGCATGGTGGCGTTCATCGTTGAATTACCCACCGGTGCAATGGATGCCGCCACCGTATTGCCGGTCCAGGTCTTTCTCTGGGCCAGTAGCCCCGAACAATCGTTCGTCACCATGACCTCAGCCGCCATCATGGTGCTGATGACATTTCTGATCACAATGAACACCCTGGCGGTCGTCATGCGCAAACGCCTTGAACGTCGCTGGTAACTGACAGGAAACAACATGGATATTGCAGAAAAAATGAATGTGTTTCAGGATGCTGTGCAAGTGGACCGCAGGGTCGTTGCACAAGAGCATATGATGACAGAAGAAAACTTGTACATTCCGGAAAAAACCGTTGGCGCACCCTTTGTGGATGATCCCAAGATGCGTATGCGTGATGTGAATGTATTTTATGATACGGATCAGGCTATCCACGGGGTCAGTCTGGATATCGGCAAAAACGAGGTGGTGGCACTGATTGGCCCCAGCGGCTGTGGCAAATCCACCTTTCTGCGCTGCATGAACCGGATGAACGATACCATTGATATTTGCCGGGTGGAGGGTAGCCTGCACTTGGAAAATCAGGATATTTATGACCCGAAGCTGGATGTAGTGGAACTGCGCGCCCGGGTGGGGATGGTCTTTCAGAAGCCCAATCCTTTCCCCAAGTCGATTTATGACAACGTTGCCTACGGTCCGCGTATCCACGGTCTCGCCAATCGCAAGACCGATCTGGACGAGATTGTGGAAAACAGCTTGCGCAAGGCGGGGTTGTGGGACGAGGTGAAGGATCGCCTGGATTCTCCCGGGACGGGTCTGTCCGGTGGGCAGCAGCAGCGGTTGTGCATCGCCAGGACCATTGCCGTCAGCCCGGAAGTGGTATTGATGGATGAGCCCTGTTCGGCTCTGGACCCGATTGCCACCGCCAAGATCGAAGAGCTCATCAGGGAGCTGAGCGAATCCTACACCATTGCCATTGTTACTCACTCGATGCAACAGGCCGCCCGGGTTTCCCAGCGCACCGCCTATTTCCACCTTGGCTGGCTGGTTGAAATGAACGACACAGACACCGTCTTCACCAAGCCGCAACACGAGCTGACGGAATCCTATATCACCGGACGCTTTGGCTAGGGCCTGTTCACACCCATTGAATTATCGCTGCTGGAGGCCATTTTTTTGTCCGGCAAGGCAGCAGGAGAAAAGTATAGTGGTTCTATATAAGCGAGTGATAACGACGCTGGGCGAAAAAATGACCCCAGCCCTTCGGGTTGCGGCAAAAAAAGCGCCACTCTATGTTGTGGCTCGCTACTTTGGCACCACCAAAGTACGCTCACCACGCCGTGATTGGCACTGTTTTAACCACAACAGCGGCAATGCAATGGCTGTGAACAGGCCCTTAAGGAGCTGAGGATGGACAACTTGAATCTCGACCAACATATTTCCAGGCAATTTAATGATGACCTGGAAGAAATCAGAACCAGCATGCTGGAAATGGGCGGCCTGGTGGAAAGGCAGGTCGCCGATGCGATTCGCGCCCTGGAGGATGCCGACAGCACCCTGGCGGATAAGGTCATGGAGGTGGAATCCAGAATAGATTCTATGGAGATGGACATTGATGACACCTGCACCACACTGATTGCAAGGCGCCAGCCAGCTGCCAGTGATCTGCGGATGGTGCTCGCCGTGTCCAAGACGCTCCGGGATCTGGAGAGGATCGGTGATGAAGCCAACAAAATTGCCAAAATGGCGATTCTGCTCTCCGAGCAGGGCAGTGCGCCCCGAGGTTATACCGAGGTGCGCCATATTGGCAATTGTGTGCGCAAGATGCTCAATGATGCACTGGATGCCTTTTCCCGCTTTGATGCAGAATCCGCTATCGCCACCATGAAAGAAGACCGTCAGGTGGATATGGATTACAAGTCTGCCCTGCGTGAAATGATCACCTACATGATGGAAGACCCCCGCAGTATTTCACGCTCCATGAATATTCTCTGGACACTGCGTTCTCTGGAGCGTATTGGTGACCACGCCAAGAATATCTGTGAGCATATTGTCTATCTGGTTCAGGGCCGGGATATCCGGCATCGCAATCCCGATTGAATCACCGTAGCGACACGGCCAGACTCACTTTAAAAAACCGGACTAAAAATCCGGTTTTTTTGTGTGGCCACTGACCGTACACTTGTCTGCTGAAATAGCCCTACGGAGTAGGTTCAGTGAAAGAACTGTTCGAGAAAAATGTTGCCTGGGCCGCTGCCCAGAAAGAGAAAGACCCCACCTTTTTTGAACGGCTTTTAAAACAGCAAACGCCGGAGTATTTGTGGATCGGCTGTTCCGACAGCCGGGTGCCAGCCAATGAGATCGTCGGCCTGATGCCCGGTGAATTATTTGTCCACAGAAATGTGGCCAATATGGTGGTGCACAGCGATCTCAATTGCCTGTCGGTGATGCAGTTCGCAGTCGAATATCTCAAGGTCAAGCATGTGATAGTGACTGGTCACTATGGCTGTGGCGGCGTTAAAGCCGCCGTTATGAAGCAAAATCTGGGATTGATCGACCATTGGCTGCTGAATGTTCAGGATGTGCAGTATATCCATCAGACCTACCTTACCGATGATGCCGATAAAGACCGGGTCATTGATCAGGTTTGTGAGTTGAATGTTATTGAACAGGTGGTCAATGTCTGTAAAACCAATATCATCCGGGATGCCTGGACCCGCGGTCAGCCGCTGACAGTGCACGGCTGGATTTACGGTATCGCGGATGGTTTGCTGCGTGACCTGAACATGAACATCAGTTGTCGTGAAGAAATGCGCAACGTCTATCACGCGGCTGTCGAAGGCATCAAACAACGCTATGCCGAACCCACCTGACCCCTACTAAAAGAGCCCAATACTATGAGCAATTTGGACGCCCCGGTTGTGCTATCCATGGACGGAGCAGTAGCTCGCATCCTTCTCAATAACCCAGCCAAACACAATTCACTGACTGCCGCTGGCATTGATCTGTTTATCGACTGCCTGAATCAGGTAGACGCCAACCGGGATATCCGGGTTCTGGTGGTTACCGGTCAGGGGGAGAAAACCTTTTGTGCCGGTGCATCGCTGGAAGAGATGACATCAGGTGATATGACCGGTGAAAAATTTGAGACGCTCACCGATCGCCTAACAGCCATGCCCATGCCGGTCATCTGTGCGCTCAATGGCAGTGTCTACGGAGGCGGCTCGGAAATCGCTTTGTGTTGTGATTTCCGGATAGGTGTTTACGGCATGCGGCTCAAGGTGCCTGCTGCCGAAATCGGTCTCTGCTATCCACCGAATGGGATTCGCCGCTATGTGAAACGTCTGGGTGTCACCACGGCCAAGCGTATTCTGGTGGCGGCGGAAGTGTTGGATGCGGAAATGCTGTTGCGGGTTGGCTACCTGACGCATCTGGTGCTTCAGGATGAGCTTGAGGTGGAAACCTCGAAACTGGTTGACACATTGACGCCCCTCTCACCGACCACGGTTGCCGCCATGAAGCAGCTTTGCGATCAGATGGCAGACGGTAATCTTGACCTCGCCAGGACGCTCGCTGTTACCTCGCACTGTCACCGCTCCGGGGATCTGAAAGAAGGTTTGTTGGCGCGACGGGAAAAACGCCAACCGAGTTTTGCCCGCCGTTAATCATCCGGCAGGGAAAACAACGCCGTATTGCCGCCACGGGCAGTGGTATTTTCCGTGCGGGTTTTCTCGGTGGCAAAAGCCATCAGGTAATGGGGACCTCCGGCTTTCGGGCCGGTGCCGGATAATCCGCAGCCGCCAAAGGGATTGCTGCCTACCACGGCGCCTACCATGTTGCGGTTGATATAGGTATTGCCCACCCGGGTATGGCTGAACACATAATCGGCAAACTGTTTCAGGCGGCTTTGAATACCGAGTGTCAGGCCAAAGCCACTGTCGTTGATTTGCGCCAGCACCCGGTCAACCTCTGCGGCGCGATAGCGAATTACATGGAGGATTGGTCCAAACACTTCTTCCGGCAGTTGCGCCAGTGAGTCGATCTCAACCAGGTGCGGCGCCACAAAATACCCTCGCGAGGGTATTTGCTCCGCTGTCAGACTCCCCAGTAAGGTGCCTTCCCGACTTATTCGCTCGATGTGGCGCATCAGACTATCCCTGGCGCGCCCGTCAATCACCGGACCTATATCGGTCGCCAGTACTGCCGGATTACCGATTTTCAGGGTTTGCAGTGCGCCGGTAAGTGTGGTCAGCAGGCCATCGGCGATATCGTCCTGAATGAACAGCACTCGCAGCGCCGAGCAACGTTGCCCGGCGCTGAGGAAGGCCGAATAAATCACATCGTCCACCACCTGTTCCGGCAGGGCGGTGGAATCCACCAGCATGACATTCTGGCCGCCGGTTTCTGCAATCAACGGCACAATGGCACCGGGCCGACGGGCCAGCTGTCGCTGGATGGTTTTGGCCGTCGCGGTCGACCCGGTAAAGGCAACACCGGCAATCCGTGGATCCGGCAACAACCGCTCACCCAGTTTTGCGCCCTCTCCGGGTAACAGGTGTAGCACCTCGGCAGGCACGCCAGCCCGATGAAACAATTCTGTGACTTTGGCGGCCACCAGCGGCGTCTGCAGGGCGGGCTTGGCGATCACGGTGTTGCCCGCCACTAATGCCGCAGCGGTTTGTCCGGTAAAAATCGCCAGCGGGAAATTCCACGGGCTGATGCAGAGAAACACGCCGCGGCCTTCGAGGCTGAACTGATTGCTCTCTCCGGTGGGGCCGGGCAGATCGATACCCCTGGAAAACCGGTAGCGGGCCTGCAGGGCGTAATAGTGGCAGAAGTCGATCGCCTCGCGCACCTCCGCCAGCGCATCGGCAATGGTGCGTCCTGCTTCCTGCGCAATCAGCTTCAGTAGCGGTACTTGTTGTTCTGTGAGCAGATCGGCCATCCGTTCCAGTATCTCGGCCCGCGCTGCCCCGCCGCGCTGGTTCCATTCCCACTGTGCTGCGGCTGCCTGCTGCAGGGCTTTAGCCACATCGTCATCATTGGCCATCGTGCAATAGCCCACTACGGTGGTGCCATCGGTGGGGGAGATAATCGGCTGCGAATCCCGCTGCTGCAATTCCCCACCCACTATGGGGCCTGCGTGCAGTGGGGTGGTGACTTCATTCAGTGCCGCTATCAAGGGCCCGGTTACCAGCGGATTATTCAGGTCCATGCCCGGTGCATTGCGCCGCTCTTCGCCTGTGACGCGGTAAATATTGGCGGGTAGGGGGATCAATCGGTGGCGGTGCGGATTGACTGTCAATACCTGAGGAAGCAGGGGCTGCACCAGTGAATTCACCGGAATATCGTCATTGAGCAGGTGATTGACAAACGAGCTGTTGGCACCGTTTTCCAATAAACGCCTTACCAGATAGGGCAGCAGTTCGCGGTGCTCACCTACCGGTGCGTAAACCCTTACCGGAGGCAATGGAGACGTTTGTGGTTGCTGCTGCCATGTCTGATACAGCACCTCACCCATACCGTGAAGCCGCTGGAATTCATAGGGGGCATCGCCAGCCAGCTGCTGAATGGCGGTGATAGTCTGGGCGTTGTGGGTAGCGAATTGCGGATAGAGCGCTTCCGGTGCCGCGAGCAGCTGTTGTGCGCAGTGCAGGTAACAAAGGTCCGTATGAACCTTGCGGGTAAACACCGGGTAGTCGGTCAGTCCCTGCTGCTGGGCGAGTTTGATCTCTGTATCCCAGTAGGCGCCTTTCACCAGCCTGACCATGAATTGGCGACGGGTTTCTCCCGCCAGTTTGATCAACCAGGGAACCACAGATGGGGCACGTTTCTGGTAGGCCTGCAGCACAAAGCCCAGGCCATTCCAGTCTGCCAGTGCTGGATCCCGCGCCAGTGCCTCAAAGATATCAAGGGACAGATCCAGTCTGGCGGCTTCCTCGGCATCAATGCTCAGGCCGATATGATGTCGTCGGGCAGTCATGGCCAGCTCACGGATGCGCGGCAGCAACTCGCTCATCACCAAGTCCCGCTGGCTGAACTGGTAGCGAGGGTGCAGGGCGGACAGTTTCACCGAAATGCCGTCTGCGTTGAGGGGCGTATCACCCGGGTTGGCTTTGCCGATGGTTTCAATGGCGGACGCATAGGCCTCGAAATAACGACGGGCATCCGCCTCTGTGCGGGCACCTTCACCCAGCATATCGAAGGAAAACCGGGTATTCGGCAGGGCTTCGTCGTGGCCTCGGGCGATGGCCTCGGGCGATGGCTTCGGGCAGGCTCTGGCCCAGCACATAGTGGCTGCCCATCATCTGCATCGCCCGCAGCATGGCCCGTCTTACCACCGGTTCGCTCAGTCGGCTCACCAGTTGTTTCATCCAGCGGCTGGTATCTGTGGTGATCTCTTCACTTAGGGGCAGTATCGCACCGGTCAGCATCAGACCCCATACCGAGGCATTGACGAACAGGGAGTCCGAGTGCCCACGGTGATTGGCCCAGTTGCCGTCGCGGATTTTTTCTGCGATCAACTTGTCGGCGGTGGCCTCATCCGGCACCCGCAGCAGTGCCTCCGCCAGACACATCAGGGCAACGCCTTCGCGATTGGACAGGCCGAATTCCTGTAAAAAGGCATCCAGCAGGTATTTACCCTCGGTTGCCTTACGGCAACTCTCTACCAATTGGCGGGCCTGAATAAGCGATTGTTGTTGCTGCGTCTCGCTGAGCGGGAAGGCCGCCAGCAATTGCTCGACACAACCGTGCTCGTCGGCATCGGTGGTTCGCTGAATCCGGGTTCTGAGGTCGGTCAATGTCATGGCTATTCTGCTTGAACGATAACCGCTGGGCTGAGTAGGGGCGCTTGGGTTAAGTATGGACGCTGATCTGGCAATTTTCGAATAGCAAAGCTGGTGATTACCACGGCTATTCTGTCGTTGCTGTAGTCTGTCCTGGTTATCGATAAAGCATAAGCGGGAGCAATCTCAGCGCGTGCTGGACGCTCATACCGGCAACGTTGCCGTATTCTGCGGCGATTTCAAAACAAAGGACGATTGCACCCCGGATACTCCCTCGATACGGGTAATTTTATTCAGCAAAAACTGCTGGTAGCCGTCCATATCCTCCACCACCACCTTGAGCAGGTAATCTGCTGCCTGGCCAGTGATCAGGTGGCACTCCAGCACTTCCGGGAAGTTGGCAACCGCTGATTCGAACCCTTGGAAGCGCTCGGGGATATGCTTGTCCATGCTGATCTGGATAAAGGCCATCAGGTTTAATCCCAGCCGTCGGGCGTTCAGTCGGGCGGTATAGCCATCGATAACCCCTTCTTCTTCCAGACGCCGCACCCGGCGCAGGCAGGGAGATGGTGAGAGGTTCACATTTTCCGCCAGGTCCTGGTTGGAGATGCGCCCTTCCTGTTGCAGCTTTCTGAGAATAGCCCGGTCGTAGGCGTCCAGTTTCATATAATTGCTCAATTAATATTTATATAAACATATTATTGCTGAAATAATAAAAATTGCCATACAAGTAGCAATAAAATGCCGCCGTTAACGCATTAAACTGTCAACCATCCTGAGAAAAGCAGTGGGCCAAAAGCTCCCGGCACCGTCAGAGGGTGCAACCCCCACCCTTTGAACCTGACTGCCGGCTTTTTTCAGGGGCCATTTAATATGTCCTTCGGAGAGCGCAATGATCAGTAATCCCGCCAGCAAATACCGCCCCTTTGAACCCGTACGGTTGGAAGACCGCCGCTGGCCCGGTCGCACCCTCGAAAAACCGCCTATCTGGATGAGCACCGACCTGCGGGACGGCAACCAGTCCCTGATCGACCCCATGTCGGTGGACACCAAGCTGCGCTTTTTCGAGATGCTGGTGGAGATCGGTTTTAAGGAGATCGAAGTGGCGTTCCCCGCGGCCTCCGACACCGACTTCAATTTCGTGCGCCGCCTGATCGAGGAAGACCGTATCCCCGAGGATGTCACCATCGAGGTGCTGACCCAGGCGCGAGAGGATTTGATTGCCCGCACCGTGGCATCCGTGGTGGGTGCCCGACGCGCCATCGTGCATCTGTACAACCCCACGGCGCCACAATTCCGCCGCATCGTCTACAACACCGATGTGGCCGGGGTGAAAGCCATCGCCGAGCAGGGCACCCGCTGGGTCAAGCACTACACCAGCCAGCATCCGGAGACCGAGTGGGTATACCAGTATTCGCCGGAGGTGTTTTCCGGCACCGAATTGGCGGTGGCCAAAGAGGTGTGCGACGCGGTCAGCGCGATCTGGCAGCCCACCCCCGAGCACAGAATGATTTTCAACCTGCCCGCCACGGTGGAGATGTCCACTCCCAACGTCTATGCCGATCAGGTGGAATGGATGGATCGTAATCTGGCGCGCCGGGACAGCATTGTTATCAGTGTCCACCCCCACAACGACCGGGGCACCGCCGTGGCGGCGGCGGAACTGGCGTTGATGGCTGGCGCCGACCGGGTGGAGGGCTGCCTGTTTGGCAACGGCGAGCGCACCGGCAATGTGGATATTGTCACCCTGGCGTTGAACCTCTATTCCCAGGGCGTGCATCCCGGTCTGGATTTTTCCCGCATCGAGGCCATTCGCCGCACCGTGGAAGAGTGCAACCAGTTGCCGGTGCATCCCCGCCATCCCTACGCGGGTGAGCTGGTGTTCACCGCCTTTTCCGGCTCCCACCAGGACGCCATCAAGAAGGGCTTTGCCCAGCGGATGGAGGGCGAGATCTGGGAGGTGCCTTACTTGCCCATCGACCCCGCCGACCTGAACCGGGGCTACGAAGCGGTAGTGCGGGTTAACAGCCAGTCCGGCAAGGGAGGCGTCAGCTTCCTGTTGCAACAGCAGTATGGTCTGGAATTGCCGCGCCGCCTGCAGATCGAGTTCAGCCGGGTGGTGAAAGCCTTCACCGACCGCGAGGGCCGCGAGGCCACCAGTGCCGATATCTTCGCCCTGTTTGAACAGGCGTATTTGCAGGACAGCGGCGCCTACAGTTTTGCCGAGGCGGATGTCACCACCCACAGCCACGGCGACAAGGGCGCCACCGAAGTGCAGATCCAGTTTATGGAGCAGGGCAAAGCCAGAACCGTCAATGGCATTGGCAACGGCACCATCGACGCGGCGGTAAAAGCCCTGGGCGGGAATATCAGCATCATCGACTACCACGAGCACGCCCTGGGCACTGGTTCAGAAGTGGAGGCCGTGTGCTATATCGAAATGCAGATCGACGACGGCCCGGCGATATTCGGCGTGGGAGTGCACCGCAATATTATCAGCGCGGCGATTGTGGCCATCTTCAATGGCCTCGGTCGGCACCGGGCAGCAGCGAGGTCGGAGGAGGAAATGGAAGCCATCGCCAGCTAATATGCCGCGCTGATGAGTAGGTTGGTGTGCTCATCAGCGTGGCGCTCATTAAAGCAACCCATTCCCGGCTTTCCTGTCCAAGCCTCCTACAGATGACTGAGGGGGCTGCTCACCTCTTCCTGTGTGACATCCTTCCCATTGCCAGGACGACGAGCTAACACTTGATATCAGAAAAACCCAAGTCCCCGAGAGTTGCCTTCCACAAAGCACTATGAAATATTGGATACAGCACAGGTACACCTCAATGATTCGTTTGCTGTAATTGCGAACCTGCATAAACCAAACAATGAATTTAAGAAAGGGAGATTTCGCCATGCCAACCTCATCCATGAAGTTTGTTGTACGTCCCGCCGATAATAGCTGCAAAATTAAAGAGGGCTTGCCCTCTTTAATAAGGAGATTTTTTCGGAAGAAAAAATAAATCCTGTATAACCAATAAGTTAAGAAAAGTGCATTTTAATTGCTGTGAATTATGAGGAATGCACTCTAATAATTATTATGATGGCAAAGCCATCATTAACATACTGTTAGTTGCTATGAGTATTTCCGAACCACTTAGATTACTGAAAGCCTTATCTGTCGAGGGCTCACTTACTTGTGGACAAGCAAGTGAGCTTATTAAGAAAAAGTCTAATGATCACAGAGACTACCACCCATTAGCGATATTATTTTGTGCTGGATATGTAAATATCGATACTAAAGACAGTAGCAGGACTTTCGCATCTCAAGGTATACATCAATTATCAATATTCTTATATATGATGCTTTCGCTGGGTCCTGGAAAACCATATTTAGGTCAATTTGTATCCGGATCAGGATTTGATAAGGAGATCCTATATATTACGGCTGAAGGGCATTTTAAACTTGATGAATTGGCCCAAAAGCGCTCTGAACGTATCTGGGCAATATTGATAGGTATAGCAGTAGGTATATCTGTTGCGGTCATTTCTAATCATGTAATTGCTAATGTTCCAGTATGCAACTAACAAGAGGGTCTACCTGACGCTTACTGATTCGCTTAGTTGTTGCGCTGGCTTCGCCATTATCGCGCAACACTTCGCTACGCTGAGTAGCCGCAAGTAACCCAAACGTTAAGCATCTAGGATAGTTATGAGTGAAAATAAAGATATTGAGCCTTTCCAGGATGATACAAGTAATATCATCGTTAAAACGCTTACTAATCTGGCGGAAGGGCTGACTGGCGTTGCCACTTCTTCAAAAAGTGAGCTCATCCTTTCTGTAAGTCATACATTCCAAAGGATGAGAGGCGGAATGTTTCTATCTACATTTCTGGAGGAGTGGAATAGATATAGAGAAAAAGGAAAGGTTAAGGATGATTATCAATTTTCTGAGCAACATCAAGTGTGCCTACAAGAGCTACTTGAGTTTCTTGATAAGGACTCTCCGGATGAGGTTCGTTTCGAGGTATTACAAAAGATATTTCTAGTCGCCGCGTCTGAAGAAGTATCTGATCGGAGTAGCTTCCTTCCACAGCAATTAATGAAAATTGCGAGAGATCTTTCAGGTGGGGAAATTGTACTACTTTCTACCGTATGGAAGATTGTTCAGGAGGGAGCCTTCGAAGCCAATCAACATTACGGTGCTACTAAATGGCTTGCAGAAGTTACCGAAGCATCCGGGCTAGAGCACCAGGAATTAATTGAAATCTATGAGCAGGAGTTAATGGATAAGAAACTATTAACCCCAAGATTGCATGGAGACAGAAGTGGTGTAAGAGTAACGCCTTATTTCAGGTTGTCATCCCTTGGCTACAAATTCTGTGAATATATTCAGGCTTACGAGGAGTAAATGCTTAACAAGATGGTCAAGTACACTCCGGCCGCAAAAAGCGCGGCCTGCGCGGGACAACCTACACTGCGTTTCGGTTGCCCCTTACCACGGCGTTATGCAGAGAACCTCTTTAAAGCGCTCATCGTAAGATGACGCTTACCAAGCTGGAAATTAATGAAAGATTTAAACTACTAATCTTAATCACTCAAATTGATTTGGGCTAACTGGAATGGGAGCAATTTCCTGTCATTATCCAGCGTCACAACCTCGAGCTCATGGAAGAGGCTGGCGTTGAAATACTTGTAAGTCCATAGATAATCGAACCCGTGTTTTTCCGCCTCATATCTATCCGATACGATAATAACTTTCATAATCTCAGCCATACGGATTGCCATATAACAGAGAGCGCAAGGCTCTCCTGAAGCAATTAATATCGTTCCTTTTAAAGAAAAAGTTTTTTCATTCCGTGAAGCCTCTCTTATCGCCTGGATTTCAGCGTGTGCGGTACAATCCAGATGCTTGGCGACTTGATTGACCCCTTTGCCTATAATTTCTCCATTCTGATTAACGACAATGGCTGCAAACGGCAAACCACCTGCCTTGACATTGCCAACAGCCAAATCAATAACGTTTTCTCCACACTTTATGAGAAGTTCTGTATCAATAGGGTCACACATTGGCGACCTCATTTTTTGACGATGGAGCCAGACTCGAAATAGTAAGTTCTGACGCAATACGTTCGGCTCGATCTTTTGCATCGGCGACTGACATACGGTGTCTGTCGTCACCAAATTCCTGGTACTCAGAGGCAATCTCATAGATTGTGTCCACCCCCAAATATTTACTCAGTGTCCGTAGGTGTGGTGCCAGGTGACCAGAATCTTCTCTTATTCCTCCTTTTTGAAAACCAAACTCTCCGCTGGAAGTCGCTATGATCAATGTCTTACCCGAGAGTAGAGGCTGTAACGGGAAGTCACCTCGTTTGAGATCGAAATCAAAGGTTTTGTTGATACGTACAATTTGATCGAACCACGCTTTTAGCTGAGCCGGCATACCGTAGTTATACATTGGTGAGGAAATCAGGATCACATCGGCTGCTGCCACCTCAGCTATCAGTTCATCTGATAGTGCCAGTCTCTCTTTCTGTGCCGGGGTTCTTTTTTCCTCAGGGGTAAACACCGCGCCAATCCAGTCCTGGGTAATGAAATCAGGCGGATTCACTCCAACATCACGATAGATATACTCATCTTCAGGACGATTCTGTCGCCATGTATCAACAAACCGGAGAGCGATACTTTTCGATATTGAGTCGTGATCCGGGTTCGGGTTGTTCACAGCTCTAACGCTAGAGTCGACGTGTAATAATGTGCTCATGTCCATTACCTTGGTTAATTAAGAACAGGCGCTATTTTGTGAGTCTGTATCGAATGCTACAAACGAAAGAATTACACGTATAGATGAGTTTAAATCATCTATACTATCGATGAACCAGTGATTGATTTGGAGATAGAGTTTGCAGGTATCGTTACAGGCGCTGAAAGCCTTTGAGTCGGCTGCCCGTCGGGGAAGTTTTAAGTTGGCGGCAGAAGAACTTTCGCTGACGCCAACAGCCATTTCACACCACATTAGCAACCTGGAAAGTCGGTTAAATGTAAATTTGTTTCATCGACAGGGAAGGCGGATATCACTCACAGGAACAGGTAAAAGATTAGCTAAAGCCACCTCGGAGGGATTTCGAAAAATTGACAGTGTCTTGGAAGAAGTGATGAAGGCTGGCACTGCGGCCAGGGTAACGACGACATCATCATTGGCAGCTATGGTGCTGATCCCCGCCCAGCATGAATTTGAACAAGCCAACCCCGATATTTCCATGGAAATATCGACTGGGGAGTCGGTCGACAGCCAATCATATATTATTCCAATTCGTTTCGGTGATGTCTCAGTCGCCAAGGATTCTGATGTCATCAGATATGAATCATTCAATGTATTTGGTGCCTATGGAATGACGCCTCCTTCCTGGTCAAATGAACCCATTACCCTTTTTACAACGGAGTGGAAAAATAAATCGTTACCGGATCCTCCACTAGCTGCTTGGTTGGAAACAAATGGCCTGGAAGGAGCTGATATTAAACTCAAAAAGTTTGATCAAGAGCTTTTCGGGATCCAACAGGCTATGGCAGAAAATGGACTTGTGTTCTGTTCTACGACACTCACTACAAGGCTTGTAAAATCTAACCTTCTACAACAATTTGAAACTCGACCGGTCAAATCAGACTTTTGCTATTACGTACCAAATAAGGACAGCTTCGAAACCAGAAGTGCAGACAGATTTCTAAATTGGATCGAAGATATTTTGAACCAATAATTCAAGCGGGCACTTCTGGCTAACTGAGTATTCCCAAGGCAAAATATTTACATCACAGGATACTTGGAGTCAGAGTAAAAACTAAAAGTTAGAACGTAAGATAAGTGAATGCCGCTGCTCGTGAGAACAGCGGCATTTTTTATTGCCTGAAGTTTGAGGGGCTGTTCTACAACAACAGGCAGGCCTCTTCAAACTCCAACCGCTTGCCTCGGGCGTGGAGTTTCTGCGAATCGCCGTAGCCGAGGTTGACCAGAAAGTTGGATTTCCAGCCATTTTCAGTAAAGAAAATCTCATCGGTTTTGCTGTTGTCGAAACCGGACATGGGGCCACAGTCCAGTCCCAGTGCGCGGGCGGCCATGATCAGCCATGCTCCCTGCAGGGTGCCGTTGCGGAAGGCGGTGCTTTGGGCCAGTTCATCGTTCTCGGCATACATCTGTTCCGCGCCTTCCATGTGTGGGAACAGTTCCGGCAGGTGGCGGTAGAAGGCTGGGTCGTGGGCGACGATAACGGTGACCGGTGCGGCCAGGGTTTTATCGCGGTTGCCCTCTGCCAGTGCCGGTAGCAATTGTTGTTTGGCCGCCGGGGTGGTGAGGAATACAAACCGTCCCGGTTGGGCGTTCATGCTGGTGGGCCCCATGGCGGCGAGCTGGTAGAGCTGGCGCAGGGTATCGGCGGCGATGCCTTGATCCAGCCAGTGACTGTGGGTGTGGGCATGGGTAAACAATTGTTGCAGGGCGGCTTGATTAAGTGAGCTCATGGGGTTGTCCTCTGTTGGTGGTGTGCGGGAATATCGAAAATCAGCGCCAGACTGTTGCTGTTGGCCCGATAGGTCGTTACCTGATTCGGGTATAAGTCTGGGCAAAATTCCAGTGCGTCGCCGGGTTGCAACAGTATGTTCTCCAGGGTGATTTCACCTTTGACAAGTTGCACCCGGCGCTGCCATTGATCGGGCAGGTTTTGCTGGAGATGTTCTCCGGCGTTGAGTTGCAGTTGCCAGATACGGATATCCTGATCCAGTAGAAAGACTTTGGTATCCACGTCCACATCCGCCTCTCCGGCGGCGATTGGCTGCAGCGCCGCCGCATCGTCAAAATGGCGGACCTGGTAAGCAGGTGCTGTATTTTTGTGGCGGGGTGTTACCCAGATCTGTACAAATTCCATTGGCTCGGTATCACTGGCATTGAATTCACTGTGGTGGATACCGCTACCTGCGCTCATATACTGATAGTCTCCGGTGCCAAGTAAACGTTCATGACCGGCGTTGTCCCGGTGAACCATCTCACCCTGCGTGACCAGGCTGATGATTAAAGCGTCACGGTGACTATGGCTGGAGAAGCCGCCACCGGGAGCCACCCAATCCTGATTAACTACCCGCAGGGGGCCAAAGCCCATCCGCGCGGGGTCGTAATACTGGTTGAATGAAAAACTGTGATAGCTTCGGAGCCAGGGCAGCAGCGTGCTGCCCCGCTCGTTTGCCCGGATGTGTTTGTACATCTGCATGGTTCCGGTTAGTGGATTGATGCGTGTTTGCGTTGCAATGCCAGACTACCGTTGCCCTGTAGGGCAATGACCGCCGTGGTGATGGCGAGAAACAAGGGGTATTCCCAACCCCCACCGGCATTGCTGAATACCCAGCCCGCACCACTGTGGGCCCAGGTGGCACCCAGTGCGACGGGTATCAATGCCAGTGCCGCCCAGCGGGCCTGATAGCCCAGCAGCAATGCAATACCGCCTATTGCCTCAACGATAAACGTGGCGTAGGCCGCTATAGCGGGCAAGCCGAGGCTTGCAAAGAAGGCGGCTGTGCCGGGCAGGGTGAATACCACCAGTTTCAGGTACAGACTGTGGGCGATATAGATAACGCCAAGGCTGATGCGAAGCAGGGCGGTGCCGTGGTTTGCGTACTTGTTCATATTGCGATCCTCTGTAAGTGAATGGGTTCAGGTGCAGTATGAGTGTTGCAAATATGAAATATAATTCTCATTATGTTCAAACGATATTTGCAAAAATGCAAAAAGAGCGGGGTGAGTCATCGTTATGGATAGTTGGGATGATCTGCGGTATTTTCAGGCGGTTGCGGAAACCGGGAGTCTTACGGGTGCCCGCAAGCGACTGGGCGTCAATCACTCCACGGTATTCCGGCGAATCAAGGGGCTGGAAGAAAAACTCGGCGTGCGTCTATTCGAGCGATGGGATACCCGCTATCAGTTGACCGGTGCCGGTGAGCTGTTGATGGTGCGAGTGGAGCAGGTTGCCGAGGCCATTGACGATGTGGATCGAATGATTCTCGGCGGTGATCAAACCCTGGAAGGCAAGGTGCGTATTACCTGCCCCGACGGTTTTGCCTATTACCAGCTGCCGCCCTTGCTTGCGGAGTTCCGGGCACTATACCCGGGCATTGAGATAGAACTCCTTGCTGACAGTGACGATCTCAATCTTTCACGGATGGAAGCCGATATCGCCCTTCGTGCCACCAATAACCCTCCGGAGCATCTGGTGGGTCGAAAATTAATGACAATGCCCTGGCAGCTATATGGTTCGGAAAGATTCGCCCATGGCCAATCCGGGGTTTACACGGCAAAGACATTGAGTGGCATGCCGGTGATTGGCCCGGAGCGAGCTTTATTGCGACTCAAACCCATGCAGTGGCTGGAGAAGCATTGTTCAGCAGTCAGCATTGTGGCCCGCGCCAATACGTTGATGGGCATGGCGGCCCTGGTGAAAGCCGGTCTCGGGGTTGCACTACTGCCTGATGATGTCGCCGATGGGTTGCCACCCTTGGGCACCCTTGACCGCGATTTTCATTCGGACCTTTGGTTGCTGACCCATCGAGATTTGCGCAGTAATGCCCGGGTTAAAGCCTGTAGCCAGTTTCTGACGGAAAGACTGATGCGCTAACGCGTCAACCAGTCAAAGCAGCAATTGGCAATCACTTATTAATACAGATGATTTGGAGTCAGATTAGAAACCTCATGATCGGCTTCAATGCCTGGCGTTATACTCCCCTCCACTAAAGGGCAATATTATGAATCTTGAAAAGTCCAAAAAGCGTATAGCCAAGCGCGTCAAAATGAGCCGTCAGGGCTATCCGGAAATTACCATAGAATATTTTGGCAAGGCTGCTGGTTGTGCGGATGGGGTGTCAGTGAAGTTCTGCCTGGAAGAGGGAGCAGAAATACAGGAGCAGCGTTTTTCCAGTGTCATCGATGCCCGGGAGGATGAGGCGATTCAATCCGCTATGGTTAAAATTATTGAACGTTCGGAAGCCATGAGTGTTGTACAAATAGAGGGTGTTACCGCTGTCGGTTAACACGGCGATTGGGTAGCGCTGTAATGTGGAAGCGTTAGTTGCGATGACTCTCAATAGTCATCAATGGTCATCCACCCACAATATGATCCAAAAGGTGTTGCCAGTCCCTGTTACGGGTTAATGTAGCTGTTCCATTTACACCCTGTTAATAACCCAACGACTTTCACGGAGAAAAGCAATGGAAAAGGCTGAGATTAGCGAAGAGATGATTTTCGGGTGCTTTGCGGCTGCCTGCCAGTCTGATGATATGGCCGGGACGGCGGCATCGTTTGTGGATGTGGAAGAGTACGAAAACCGGGTGATGTACCCGGAGTTTGCTCGTTGGGCGGGCAAGGCCGGTTATCCGGAGCTGGCGACCCTGTTCCGCAAAGTAGCCGGTGAGGAGAAGCTGCACGCGGTCTGGTTGCGGGCGCTGTACAGCGATATCGGTGTGCCACAACGGGGTGAAGATACCCAGCGCGCTATCGACGCCCTGGAAGCTATTCGTAGCAATTGCGACGAGCTGATTGCCCTGAATCCCGACGGGGTGGTGGAAAAAGCATTGCAGGTGGCGATTCGGGTGGAAGAGCGGGAATACCAGGATATCTATCCCCGTTTCCGCGATCAGGCGCTGGCGGCGAACGACACCGACACCGCAGCGGTTTACCAACAGGTGATCGATTCCGAGCGCCAGCACACCCACTGGTTTCAGGTGGCCCTGGATAATTTCCATTCACCGCAAGCCGGGGCGGTGGCCCAATAGCCTGTTTGAACGTTGAGCGTGTAGAGCAATTCTCATCGGTCAGATGGTGGCAGGCGCTCAACCCTGCCGTCTATCTGGTATCGATACTGCCCGGCGTCGCGGTCTGGCTGCTGGCGGAAAAGCCGTTCAGTCACACTGCGCTAGGGTTGGCGACCCTGGCTGTGGTGCTGCTGCAACACGGTATCAACCTGCTCAATGATGCCAAGGACTGGCAGCTGGGCGCCGACACTTTCAAGTACGATTCCTGGGTGCGTATTCACGACGGCAGTGTCCGCACCGCCTTTTATCACGGTCTGATCAGTCTGACAGTCGGGGGTGCCCTTGGGCTGCTGGTGTTGTTGTTTGTCCAGCAGCTGTGGATTCTGGTTTTTGCCCTGCCTCTTGCGGTGTTGGGGGTGTTGTATAACGCCGGGCAGCGTCCACTTTCCTACACTGCCGCCGGGGAGTGGGCCACGGCGCTCTGTTATGGCCCCGGCGTGTTTGGTGGCCTGTGGTTTGTCGCAGAACAGCCGTTTGGCTGGAGCTCACTATTGGGGATGGGCGCGTTTGCGGCCTTTGCTACGGCGTTGCTGTTTTCCCACCAGCCGCCGCAGATCGAAACAGATCGGCAGGCGGGCAAACAGTGCTTTGCGGTGCGCCACGGAGCCGTGGTTACCTATCGCGTTTCAGCGGTGCTGTTGGCAACTACGCTGGGGTTGTTGGCGCTGGCCTTTGGGCTGGGGTCGAGAGGGTTGGCATCAACCCTCCCTTTTGTGCTGGCGTCGGTTGTTGCCGTGATCTGGGTTGTGCGGGTCGGCCCCAATCCGAAGCGTATGATGCTGTCCTCCACCCTGGTATTTCTGGTGGAGGCATTGAGCCGGGGGTTTTAGCGCGCCAGTATCGGTTTATTCGGCTACCTCAACAGACGAGACCTGAATGCGGTAGCGGGCGGCGTCGTTGCCATCCGTGAACGGGCCTATGCTGGTTTTCATGGACACCTGCTGGCCCGGCGATAACTGCCGCGGCCCATTCATGGTGGAACTACCGCCGGCAATATAGGCATTCACCATCTCGGTGACCTGCAGCTTCACATTGGTGACGGTGACCGGGCTGTTGTTTTTAACGGTGACGCGCAGATAGCCGTCGTCCGTCAGGGACAACTGGCTGAGGATGTATTTGTGGGGAGCGGTGGCCAGTTCCAGTACTGCCAGCCGCGCCTGGGCTTTTTTGGCCATTTCACCGGCACCCTGGGCAGCGGACTGGAAATAATTAATGGCATTTTTCTGGTCGCCGTTTTCCAGTGCAATTTCACCCAGATAGTATCCGGCATAGGGCGTTGGCAGCAGTTGATAACTCTTTTCCAGATCACTGCGGGCAGCGGTTTTTTTGCCCTCCTCAAAACGCAGCAGGCCCCGAGACAGATGGTGGCTGAAATAGTCGGGGTTTTTACCGATGGCAGTGGTAAAAGCCTGTTCGGCATTGCTCATGTTTTCCTGCATGGCCCAGGCATGGCCGCGCAATTCCCAGAAATAGCCGTCATTGGGTTGAATGGCAATGGCTTTGTCCAGTTCGCTGAGAGCGGCTTTCGGGTTATCGGCACTGAGTGCTTTCATCGCCGCTTCCTGGGCCTTGTAAGCGGGTTCATCGCGTTTGAGCTGGGCAATTTTGCGTTGGTAGAGCTCGCGATTGATGACGCCTTTGGGGAGTGTCGCGGCCTTGATGCGGTTGGCATCTACCCGCTCCTGTGATGGGGGATGGCTGGCGAACAAACCGCTGAGAAAGTCCTGTTGACGACCTTCGCTCAGTTTGACAAAGGTCTTCTGCAGCTTAACTGCCCCACTGGGGTCGTATCCGGCGCGGGCCATGTAATCCATGCCGTAGGCGTCGGATTCCAGTTCGGCACTGCGGCCGTACTTGGCCATCCAGGCAGCGGCACCCATCTGTGCCATTTGTGAACCCATTTCGCCGAGACCATAATTTGAGCCCGCCACACCGACAGCGGCGGCACCGATGCTCATCAGGGTGCCGCGGGTCATCTGTGCAGCGCTGTGCCGGGCAGCGGCGTGGACAATTTCGTGGGCCAGTACGGCGGCCAGTTGGGATTCATCCTCCAGCTGCACGAGCAGCCCGCGATTGATGGCGATCTTGCCTCCGGGTAAAGCCCAGGCATTGGGCACCGAGTTGTTCAGTACCACAAATTCGTAGGGCAGGTCGGGACGATCACTGACGGCGGCCAGTTTCTTCCCCACGCCGCTGACATAGGCCTGCACTTCGGGGTCAATAATATAGCGGCCTCCCTGGGATTGTTGGGAGGGGGCATAGTTGCTGGCACCTATTGCCACTTCCTGCTCCGCCGACATCAACGAGAACTCGCTTTTGCCAGTGACGGGGTTCACCGAACAACCACTCAAGAATACGAGCAACATTAGCGTGGATAAGAAAAGTGGCACGACCCGGGGCATGGATTCTCCTGACGAACAGATTGCGATCAACGCAGTATAATAGACCATGGTAACCTGTAATGATTTCATACATTGGATAAACCATGCTGACTGTTATTTCCCCCGCCAAGACACTGGATTATGAAACGCCATCGACCACAGCGGACTTTACGATGCCCGCTTATCTGGAGGATTCAAAGGCGCTGATCGACGAGTTGCAGCAGCTTTCACCACCACAGGTGTCGGAGTTGATGGGTATCAGTGCCAAGCTGGGTGATCTGAACTTTGGCCGCTATCTCAACTGGCAGCCGACATTCACGACCAGCAATGCAAAACAGGCGCTGCTGGCCTTTAAGGGGGATGTTTACACCGGACTGGCGGCCGAGAGTCTTTCGGAGGCCGACCTGCAGTGGGCGCAGCAGCATCTGCGGATTCTGTCGGGGCTCTATGGTCTGTTGCGGCCACTGGATCTGATGCAACCCTACCGACTGGAAATGGGAACCCGTCTGGCCAATCCGCGCGGTGCTGATCTCTATCAGTTCTGGGGCAGAAAAATTACCGATGGCCTGAATGCTGAACTGGCGGCGATGTCGCGACCAGTGTTGCTGAATCTGGCCTCCAACGAGTATTTCAGAGCTGTGCAGCCGGGTTTGCTGAATGCCGACATCATTACCCCGGTATTCAAGGACTGGAAAAACGGCAAATACAAAATCATCAGTTTTTACGCCAAAAAGGCTCGTGGACTGATGAGCCGTTACCTGATTGAACAGCGTATTGATGACCCCGAGGGCGTCAAGGCGTTCGATCTCGGTGGCTATGCGTTTCAGTCCGCCATGTCGTCAGCTCGGGAATGGGTATTCACTCGGGACGTGGCGGAGCAGGTGGCATGATGGCGGAGAAACCTTTTTCACAGGCTTGCGAAAATAATCAGCAGCCGATTTTTCAGGTGCTACACGAGGTATTGGCGTCTTCCCGCCACGTACTTGAACTGGGTAGCGGCACGGGCCAGCACGCCGTCTACTTTGCCCCCCGATTATCACACCTGATCTGGCAAACCTCCGACCTGGCGGTGAATCACGACGCTATCAACAGCTGGATTGATGAACATCCCGCCGAGAATCTGCGCCGTCCGCTGGTGTTGGACGTTGATCAGCAGCCCTGGCCGGTGACCTCTGCCGATGCAGTTTTTACCGCCAACACCTGCCATATCATGGCCTGGCAATCGGTGATCAGCCTGTTTGCCGGGCTGGAAAAGCTGCTGCAGCCGGGTGCACATGTGGTGATTTACGGGCCCTTTAACTATGGCGGTGAATTTACCAGTGACAGCAATGCCCGCTTTGATCAGATGCTGAAGCAGAATGCCTCGTATCGGGGGATCCGCGATTTCGAAGCGGTTAATCGTCTGGCCGACAAGGCCGGGCTGACATTGCTGGACGACCATGCCATGCCGGCAAATAACCGTCTGCTGGTCTGGCAGCGGAGGTAGGCGTCGGAAGATTCCGAATCAACGGGGCTGAATGGGTGTTATTTTCGCCCCTTCGATGGTCAGGTTGTACATCAATCCCTTGTTGGAGAAGACGAAGCCGATAATCGGTTGCTGGAACGTTTTGGTATCAATTTCTTCCCCGGCACCGAAGTTGGCAATGGCGACGCTGCCGTCAACACCGGCTTCCCAGCCCTGACTGCTGCGAAATTTTTGTAAGGCGTCATCGGTCATGAAAAGGATGACCTGGGATTTTTTCTGAACGCCCAGTTGCAGCCCCAGTGATGCCGAGGCAATGTTGTAATATCCCACGGTATTGCCGCTAATTCGCAAAGCGCCTTCACCATATTCCCCGCCGACCCAGAAACCGGCCTTGTAGATTTTCGGGAAAATTAACATGCCCTTGGCGCGGGAGGCCAGTTCCCGGCCCGCGGAAGACTGCTTGTAAAAATCGGCCAGGGTTTCTTGCACAAACAGATCGATTTCCAGCTTGCTGGATGCCTGACTGGCAGCGGGCAGTAACAGCAGGCTGAAGACCAGTAACCAGACAGGGGTTTTCACGAATAGATTCCTCCACAGGGGAACGGTGCGAGTTTATTGATCGGCGGTTTTGTATGGTAACTGTCGCCGGGCTTCCTGAATATAGCTGAGTACGTATTGACGCTCCTCCTTCAGGAAGCGACCGATGGCAGCGGCAAAATCGGGGTGTCTGATCCAGTGGACAGAACAGTTTTCAGTGGGCTCGAAACCCCGTTTGATTTTGTGCTCACCCTGGGCTCCGGCATCGAACGTGCCTAATCCGCGTTCAATGGCAAATTCGATACCCTGATAGTAGCAAAGTTCAAAATGCAGGAAATCGTACTCGCGAGTGCATCCCCAATAACGACCATAGAGGTTATTGTGATCGTGGAAGAACAGGGCGGCGGCGACTTTTTCGTCCCCTTCCATGGCGACGACCATCATCACCTGATCGGGCATGATTTGACCCAGTTGCTGGAAGAAGGCCTGGGTCAGATAGCCGCTGTTGCCGCTGTGCTTGAGGTAGGTGCGATGATAGAGCACGAAGAAGAATTCCCACCAGTCAGCACTGATCTGCGCACCGGTGAGTCGTTCGACAAGCAGGCCTGCATGCTTGAGGGTGTGTCGTTCCCTGTTGATATTCTTGCGCTTTCTTGAGGAGAACGTGTCGGTAAAATCGGTGAAATCACGATAATCTCGGTTGTTCCAGAGATATTGCACGCCGCTGCGCAGCATCCCCCCTGCCGTTTGCAGAGCGTCCGACAGTGGCGCGTGAGGAAACAGCAAGTGCCAGCCGGTGGCGCCCTGCTGCCCCGCCAGTTGCTGGATCGCCGTCAGCAGTATTGGGCTGATATCGCTCAGACTGATACCGGGCAACAGTCCGAGGCGCGGCCCGCACGCCGGCGTGAATGGCACCGCGCTGAGCAGCTTCGGGTAATAGTCGAGGCGGCGCCCGTGGTAGGCCTCCGCCCAGGCCCAATCGAATACGTATTCACCCCGCGAGTGCGTTTTACGGTAAAGCNGAAGCGCGGCAACGGTGACCCCGTCCTGGCTCAGCAACAGGTGTTGTGGGTGCCAGCCCGTCTGGGTACAGGCGCTGCCTGAGTGTTCCAGTAGAGAGAGGAAGCGGTGCTGTAAAAAAGGGTAGTCACTGTCGAACAGCGTATCCCAGTCCCGGGCGTCACACTGGTCAATGCTGTCGAGAACACGTATGTCCAATGTCTGCCTCTCAGGGGGCGGGATTGCTGATATCCCGATGAATCAGATCAATATCCGCCAGCAGTGCTTCGCTCATGGGTGTGGTGAGACTGTCGATGTTTTCCTGCAGCTGTGACAGGGTAGTGGCGCCAATAATGGTTGAGGCGACAAACGGTTGCCGGTGAACGAAGCCCAGTGCCAAGTGTACCGGTGAAATATCATACTGTCTGGCCAATGCCACATAGCGTTCGGTCGCTTTAAAGGCCGAGGGGTGATTGTAGCGCTGGAACCGTTCGAACAGTGTCAGCCGACCATTGGCGGGCCGTCGGCCCTGCAGGTATTTGCCAGATAGCATACCGAAAGCCAATGGAGAGTAGGCGAGCAGGCCGATCCGTTCATTGATTGACCATTCAGCCAGTGATACCTCGAACTGTCGGTTCAACAGATTGTAGGGGTTCTGAATACTGACAATCGGTGCGCCATGGCCGGCGTCAGCGGCCGCCTGATATTGCATCAGACCCCAGGGGGTTTCATTGGAGACACCGATATGACGTACCTTGCCCTGCTTAACCAGGTCATTCAACGCTTGCCAGGTTTCATCGATGGGGGTGTAGTCAGTCAGTGAGTAGTCACTCGGAGCGGAGCGGCCAAAAATATTGGCGGGACGCTCCGGCCAGTGCACCTGGTATAAATCAATGTAGTCGGTCTGCAGTCTGCGCAGGGAATCGTCCAGTGCCTGAAAAATCTGTTTACGATTCAGCCGGGGACCGCCTCTGATATAGTCAAAACCGCTGTTGTTGCCGTCACCGCCGGTCACTTTGGTGGCCAGAACCACGTCCTGGCGACGCCCCGAGTGGGTCAGCCAGTCACCCAGGTATTGTTCGGTCAAGCCCTGGGTTTGTGCGTTTGGTGGTACCGGATACATCTCTGCGGTGTCCACAAAGTTGATACCGTGGTCGAGGGCACAATCCAGCTGCTGAAACGCGTCTTTCCGACTATTCTGCTCGCCCCAGGTCATGGTGCCGAGGCCAATGGTGCTGAGAGTCAGCCCGGAGTTTCCTAATTCTCGATATTGCATCTGTTTCCTGTGGGATCGGTCCTGTGGGATTGGAAAAGCTGACCGGGTATATCATCAGGTTAGCAGGGGCAGCTGGCAGCGAAAGCAGCTACCTTTCCCCAGTGTACTGTCGATTTTCATTGATCCGCCGTGACGCATCAACACATGTTTAACAATGGCCAGTCCCAGTCCTGTGCCGCCGGTACTGGTGGCGCGGCTCTGGTCCACCCGATAAAAACGTTCGGTCAGACGGGGCAGGTGCTTTGGATCAATACCGGAACCGTTATCGCAGATTTCCACCACGATATCTGATGCGGTGTGAAAGCAGCGTATTTGAACGCGCACGCCAGACGGATTGTGCTTGATGGCATTGAGTACAAGGTTCGAGAAGGCGCTGTAAAGTTCCTTGTATTCCCCTTTGAAAGGGGTGTCTGTGGCGCAGTCTGTTTCGATGAGGTAGTTATCACCAGCCACCATGCGGGCATCCTCGGCAATCTGCTGCAATAATTGATCCAGCATGATGGGTGCCCGCGAAGGGGGTTTCCGGTTGGATTCCAATTGTGACAGCATCACCAGATCATTGGCCAGGGCGTTGAGGCGTTCCGTTTGCTGGCCCATCTGCAGCAATGCTTTTGCCCAGCCTTTGGGCAACTGGTCGGCATTGTCCTGCAGGGTTTCGATATAGCCCGAGAGCACGGTTAAGGGTGTCCGTAGCTCATGGGAGATATTGGCCACAAAGTCCTGTCGCATTTGTTCCAGATTGCGCAGCCGGGTAATGTCCTGCACGACCAGGATGATATTGCCCTCACCAAAGGTTGCGGCGGTAAACAGCAAGGTTCTTGTGGGATCTTCCGGCGAATTTAGTTCCAGTGGCGGGGGCAGTGCGTCACTCTGGATAAATACCACGAAACGGGGATCTCGAACCAGGTTGGTCATGGATTGGCCGCGATCCTGTTTGACGAGGCCAAGCAGTTTTTCAGCCGCCGGATTCCACCACTCCAGTTCCCGATCGGGGGTGAGAATGATAATGCCGTCCGCCAGCGCAGAAGTAATATCCTTGACGCGCTCGGCCAGTTGTCGGCGACTTTGTTTGGCGCGTTCGTTGCGCTGTTGCATCCGGTAGAGGAAATCGGTCATGTCGCCCCAGACGCCGCTTGCTTCGGGGGGTGGTCCTTCAGCGCTCTGGTCGAGCCAATCGTAGAGTCGGGTGATGTGGGCGAAGGTCCACAACATATACAGGCCGCCACCCAAGAGCAGGGTGAGCAGAATGTGGCCCCATAAAAAACCTGTCAGCAGTAGAAACAGGGTGAGCAGGGCGATCCGCCGTATTTCTGCCTTAAGCCCTCTGTGCAATGCAGATCCTATTCTTCATAAACCTTGGTGGAAAAGCGGTAACCCGCGCCCCGCACAGTCTGTATGAAGCGGTCCTGCCCAGCAAGGGAAATTGCCTTGCGCAATCGGCGAATATGCACATCCACCGTTCGCTCATCCATGTAAACGTTGCCGCCCCACACATGGTCCAGAATCTGATCACGGGAATAGACCCGCTCCTGGTGCGTGAGAAAGAAACTCAGCAGCCGAAATTCAGTCGGCCCCATGGACACCGGTTGACCACTGATGGTGACCCGGTGACTGATGGGATCAAACAGCAGTTGATCCACTTCTATCGGTTCCGGGGGCAGCTCCGGTTCGGCACGGCGCAGTACCGCATTGATACGGGCCACCAGGGCACGGGGTGAAAACGGTTTGGTGATATAGTCGTCCGCACCCACATCGAGGCCCTGGATCAGGTTGTCCTCACTGGCTTTGGCGGTCAGCATGATGACCGGTATATTTTTTGTCAGGTCATCCCGTTGTAGTCGCCGGATCAACTCAATGCCACTGGTGACGGGCATCATCCAGTCAAGTAGCACCAGGTCGGGTTTGTGGTCGATGATCATGGCATGCGCCTGCTGGGCATTTTCAGCCTGCAGGGTGTCAAATCCGGCCACATCCAGCGCTGAACAGATCATGTCGCGAATGGCCGTTTCATCGTCTACAACCAGTACAGTTTTATCACTCATATTCTTTTCATCATTGATATCCAGATACCCATTACATGACCTGAGCATGACAAAAATATGACAATCGACAAATGAATGGCCGATACCTAGTCGGCAGTGAGCTGGTAGTCCGCTGCCAGGCCGATAAAAATAATAGCACCAACGTAATGATTATTGAGAAAAGCACGGAAGCAGGCGTCGCGCTCGCGATGGCGGATCAGATACTGCTGGTAGAGAAACAGCAAGGCGGCTCCCAGCAGGGACAGAAAAAACCAGCTGCTGCGATTAAAGTTGATTCCGGTCATCAACAGCGCGATCAGTGTCAGACCTTGCAGACAGGCGGTAATGGGTATATCCATGTCGCCAAAAAGAATGGCGGTAGACTTGATGCCAATCTTCAGATCGTCTTCCCGATCCACCATGGCGTAAAAGGTATCGTAGGTGACGGTCCAGAGCACCACAGCAATGTACAGTGTCCACATTTCCCGGGGCAGGCTGTTGCTCTCTGCCGCAAAGGCCATGGGCAGACTCCAGGCAAAGGCGGCACCCAGCACCAGTTGCGGCAAATGTGTGAAACGTTTCATGAAGGGGTAGCAGGCCGCCAGTGCCACACCCACCAGGGCCAATTTGATGGTCAGTGGGTTGGTCAGCAGCACTAGACCAAAGGCAACCAGGCATAGCACGACAAACAGCGCCATGGCCTCCCGGGTGCTGACCTTACCATTGGGTAGCGGTCGGTGCCGTGTTCGCGTCACATGGCCATCCACCTGCCGGTCGGCCACATCATTGATGACACAGCCTGCGGCGCGCATCAGGATCACACCCAGCACGAAGATCAGCAAATTTTTTGCGGAAGGGACACCGCCTGCGGCTAACCATAACGCCCAGAGCGTCGGCCAGAGCAGCAGGAGCGTACCGATAGGCTTGTCAAAGCGCATCAGCCGGACAAAATCGGGAAGTCGCTGTAATGCTTTGCTCATAAATGCCGCATGGTTGCGAAATCAGGGGGTTTTATTGTACGGGGTAAACCCCGTCAAAAACACCTCGGACACCAGCAAGGGTTTGCTATCCAGCCAAAACAGTGAACGGCGTCCCTGTACGGGGCTACCATAGTTGGCCGGTACCGCAGAAGGCCACGATTCGAGCATGGACAGGTTGGAAATTTCAATGGGTCCGCGAGCCATGCCGGGGTCGCTAAACAGCAGTGCGCCGAGGGGCTGGTTGTCCAGCTTTCGGAGTTTGCGCAATCGCCCGGCCAGGGTTGTTATCGGAATGATGCTGCGGGCATGGACCCAGGGTTGGCGGTTGCCAAACAGGATGACCTCCCTGATCAGGGCGCGTTGTCGGGCCGGTAGCTCCAATGCACGTTGCTCGGACAGTTGGGGTACCCCCATGCCCTGAAACAGTATTTTTACTTCAAACTGCCCTGCGCTTGCCCGGATTAAGCGCTCGGTGAGTGAGCCTCGATCCAGTAGCCACGGCCGCAGGGCGCTGTAGGTAACAAACAGCGGTGTGCGCCGATAGCTGCGCCAGTGGAGCTGGCGATTGGCGGGGGTGTGTGAGGAGCGACGGGGCACAGCGATACCTATGGACCTTGGTATATGACAATGGATTCTAATTGGTTGCGACAGCGCTTTGGGGGCTATGGGTTATACAGGCTGACAAGCCGTTCCTGTAATAGCGCCATGGCCTTGGCCCGGTGACTGATGCGATTTTTTTCCTCTTTGCCAAGCTGTGCGGAGGTACAGCCGAGCTCGGGAATATAAAAAAGTGGGTCGTAGCCAAAGCCGTTGTCACCCTCCGGGATAAACCCGATCAGTCCCTCCCAGGTGCCCTGGCAAATTAGTGGCGTCGGATCCTCCGCATGACGCAGATATACCAACAGGCAATGAAAGCGGGCGGTTCGTTGCTCACGGGGTACTTCCTGAAGCAGTGACAGCAACCGCAGGTTGTTCTGCTGGTCGGTGGCGTTTTCCCCGGAAAATCGTGAGGAATATATTCCGGGGGCGCCATTGAGTGCGTCCACTTCAAGACCGGAGTCATCTGCAATGGCGGGCAGGTCGGTGAGGTGGGAGGCATGCCGGGCCTTGATCAGGGCATTTTCCACAAAACTGAGGCCATCTTCTACCGCCTCTGGAATCTCAAAATCCGATTGCGGCAGAATGTCGAAGGGGAGTAATTCTAGCAGGTGCTGAAACTCTGTAAGCTTGCCTTTGTTNCCNGTGGCGAGAACAATTTTCATGTTGAACTGGATGACAGAAAGGTTGNTNNTAAGTGCGCTATTGCGCCCCTGNTGAACGGAGAGTCTGGGGTGCCTGTCACAGGCTACTCATCGACATAGAACTTGCGCTGAAAANTCAGCGAATGTGTCGCCNTGTCGGAATCCGGACTGACGTCAATTTTGAAGGTCATCCAGTCTTCCTTGTCAAAACGNAACGGCGCCAGATAGTAAACNNCATTNTCTTCGCGGATTTCNGCGAATTCCAGCACCTGCTGTTGACCGAANATATTNGAGACGGTGCCCTTGACNNNGGCTGGCAGACCGCCCATNTGGCCATNTTTGACCACGGCAATATTCACCAGCCCTTTATCCTTGCCACGAACAATATTGTACGANCTGGCAACNTCCGGNTGGATAAAGCTGCTGTTGAAGGCACTGAAAAACACTTTCAGGTCGCCGTATTCCTTGTAGGGGCGGTTGTCAGCCAGNGCACTGAAACTCAAACCTGCGATGANCAGGAATAACGAGATTGCTTGGGTTATTTTCATGTTGTGGCTACCTGTCATGAANAGGCCTACTTGCTCAAATGGTAGATGGCGGTGTCACTGAACATATTTGGCCAGATACCTTTCATGTNCCTGTCCGGCAGTCGCTCTGCNACAAATTCNCGATGNAGTATCCGGATACGCTNCTCCGNACAGAGTGCCTCAAAATCCTTCACNGTACAAAAGTGNATGTTGGGCGTGTCGTACCACTGGAAGGTGAGNTGNCTGGTGACCGGCATGCGGCCCCGTGACANNAGATAGCTGCGGGCGCGCCAGTTGCCGAAGTTGGGAAATGTCACCACACACTGTTTGCCCACNCGCAACATTTCTCCCANNACCAGGTGAGGATAGCGCATCGCCTGAAGNGCCTGGGTCATNACCACGGTGTCAAAGCTGTTGTCGGAAAACTGGNTCAGACCTTCGTCAAGNTCGGCCTCAATCACATTNACGCCCCGGGCAACACAGGACGTAATTTTNTCAGCATCAATTTCCAGCCCATACCCCCANACGCCTTTTGTCTTGNCGAGGGTCTGCAGNAGTTCGCCGTCNCCGCAGCCNAGGTCCAGAATNCGGCTCNTCGGATGGATCCACTGCTGAATAATGTTCAGGTCTGTGCGNATCATCATTTTGAGGAAATCTCAGCTNNNATGCGGTTTNTNTANGCAGTGAGCACTTGCTCATAACGCTGGTTCGGCAATAGAAATGCATCGTGTCCNAGGNTGGATTCAATGGCNGTATANGCCACATTTTTATCNGCGGCGATCANTGCCTCAACAATTTCNNCAGCGCGTTCCGGNGAGAAGCGCCAGTCGCTGGAAAAGGACACCACAAGAAAATCGCAGCTGGCGTGCCGGAANGCCTCGACCGGATTGTGATCGTACTCNCGGGCGAGNTCNAAATAGTCGAGNGCTTTGGTCATCAGAAGGTANGTGTTNGCATCGAAAGCNCCGGAAAAGGCGTCACCCTGATGNCGCAGATAGCTTTCCACCTGGAATTCAATGGGTGCATCCTGGCCGCGCTGAAAAGAACCGGAGCGCAATTCCCGACCGAATTTATTGCCCATCAGCTCATCCGATAAATAGGTAACGTGGCCNATCATGCGCGCCAGCCCCAGNCCGTTTCTGGGTTGAGTCTGTTGTTCGAGATAGCGNCCGTTGCAAAACTCGGGATCGGATCNGATGGCGTTGCGGGCTATCTCGTTAAAAGCGATATTTTGCGCGCTNAGTTTCATNGCCGAGGCGATGACAACCGCATGNCGCANCCGNTCCGGATATTCCAAAGCCCAGCGCATAACCTGCATGCCNCCGAGACTGCCGCCAACNANGGCAGCCCATTGACGNATNCCGAGTTTGTCCGCCAGTCGTGCCTGACTTTCTACCCAGTCTCGGACCCGCAACGGTGGGAAATCAGGTCCCCACGGTTGACCGGTATCAGGGTTGATGGATATGGGCCCGGTGCTACCGTGACAGCCGCCGATATTGTTTGGACAGACGATAAAAAAACGGTTGGTATCGAAAGGTTTTCCCGGCCCGATATGGTTGTTCCACCAACCCGGCCGCTGATCGGCCATGCTGTGGTATCCGGCGGCGTGGTGATGACCACTGAGAGCGTGACAAATGAGGATGGCGTTACTGCCATCGGCGTTCAATGCCCCATAGGTTTCCACCATCAGTGTGTAATTGTCGAGTGTTCTGCCGCAGGCAAGCACGAGCGGCTCATCGAAGTGAATCGCTTGCGGTGTGACAATACCAACGGAGTTTTCCGGAATTACATCAGGCATCAATGATTCAACGAGTAGCTGGCTTTTGCCGGTGTTTCGGCAGTCTAAAGAGGGGCGTGTATTGGCGCAAGGTTAGCATGCTGTTTTGCTCGTCACCGCTGTCAGAGTGTCTCCAGATCATAATCCACAATCACTGGCAGGTGACTGGAAAACGTCTTGGCCTTGTAAATCACAGCATATTCCACGTGGCTGGTGAGGTTTTTTGACACAATTTGCATATCGGTGCGCCAACCCATCCCTCCAAGGGGTTTACCGGTAGGCCAGTAAGTGAATTCGTCCGCATCCATGTTGAAGAGCCGAAAAGCGTCGGCGTAACCGATGTCACCGAATACCTGATCGAGGCACTGCTGCTCATGTGGCAGGAAACCGGACAGGTTGCAGCAGGTTTCCGGTGCGCTCACGTCAATGGTCCGATGGGCAATATTCCAGCTGCCACAAAAAATATAGTCACGGCGCTTGCTGCTGATTTTGCTGAAATGGGCCAGAAGATCCCGAAAAAAACGGTCTTTAAGCGGTTGGCCATCGCTGTCGGAAGGGGCCAGCAGTGAACAGATGCTGACATGCTCAAAGTCGGCTTGTAGATACCGCCCATTCATATCTTCGCCGTTGTTGGCACCAAAACCGTACATTATTGCCTTGGGCATATCCCGGGTGTAAATGGCGACACCATTCTGCTCTGGTTGGGGCGCATCAAAGAAGTAGCTGAAGTAACCGTCGAGCTGAAACTCGGCACGAGAACTGAGAACGGGTTCCGGCAACCGGAGATCCTGAAGGCATATTATGTGAGCGTCCTGGGAGGCCAGCCACTGAAATAACCCCAGATCGGCAGCCTGTTGGATACCGTCCACGGCAACACTGATAATTCGCATGATCGCCCCTGATTTTGGGAGAGTGTATGATAACCGACAGATCGTGTTTCCAAAATGGGGAAACTGTCTTCAGGCTCCGGCGGAACCTGTGATGTTGACAAACCGGACTGNCNCTATGGNCAATTTNANCAATAACAGCAAATCCACTTGGTGCCTGGTGTTGGCATTATNTTGTTCGGCGTCCATGTTAGCAGAGGCCAGTAATCTTTTCCGCTATCACAATAGCGAGGGCAATCTGGTGATTGACCACCAAGTGCCTCCGGAGTACGTCGCTAAAGGTTATGAGGTGCTCAGTAGCACAGGCNGGGTGGNAAAAACTGTCCCGCCACATCAGCCTGTGGAAGAAGAGGATGGGGCCGTATCAGGCAAGGCAAGCCGGGCGGATCAACTCAAAGAGGATCAATTTCTATTGCGCAGCTACAGTGATGTTGGCGAGGTTGAGGCTGCTGGTGAGCGGCGATTGGCCCAGCTTGCCAGAGAAATAGAGATTATCGAGTCCAACCGGGCCAAAAATGAAGAGCAGCTTGAAAAGGCCGAAACCAGGGCTGCCCGATATCAGCTGGCCGGTAAAAAATTACCCCAAGACCTATTGGCAAGAATGGATGAGATCACCAGATTAACCGGGGATACACAGCATATGTTGTTGCTGCGCAAGCGGGAATATGAGGTGGTGGCGGCGCGTTATNAGCGTTACAAAAACCGCTTCANGACGTTGAATCCCGAAAAAAAACCGTCGCAGCCACCGACCACTGCTCCTGCCAGTTCGCCGTCGGCAACCGAGTGAACTCGCTGCGAACAAATTGACTGATCTTGCCTTCGGCCAGTGCCAATATCAGGTTGGCTGCAGCCGTCACNGTGATGGCCGGGCGCAGGTTTTCCGATACCTCTGCTTCGCGAAGAATCTGCTTTAGCTGAGTTTCCAGTCGATCAAATAATTGCTGTATCCGTTTGTGCAGTCGCTCTGTTTCGCCGGTCAGCGCGTCGCCTGTGAGTAACCGGGTGATTCCAGGATTGCGCTCGGCAAACGTGAGCAGAAGCGTCAGAATACGGTAGCAGCGACTGGCGGCATCGGGTTCTTCGACAATGATCGTCCGCATCCGGGTAAACAGCGTCTCCTCGATAAAATCGATCAGGCCCTCATACATCCGNGTCTTGCTTGGGAAGTGCCGGTAGAGCGCAGCCTCGGAGACACCGACCTCTGCGGCCAGTGCAGCAGTCGTGATGCGCCCACCGGGCGCGGCCTCCAGCATCCCTGCGAGGGCTTGCAGGATGTGCTGTTTTCTGGAAGTTTTTGCTGTTGTTGTCATCCGGCGCTCTCTGCTGCTTCATCGGAGATCAACGTGCCGACACCCAGATCGGTAAAGATTTCCAGCAGTGTGGCATGGTTGACCCGGCCGTCAATAATATGGGCTGTCCTGGCGCCGCCCTTGACCGCATCCAGCGCACAGCGGATTTTCGGCAGCATGCCGCCGTAGATCGTGCCATCTGCGATCAGTTCATCCACCTGACGGGTGGACAGGCCGGTCAAAACCTTACCGTTTTTATCCTGCAGGCCGGCGACGTTGGTGAGCAGAATCAATTTTTCTGCCTTGAGGACTTCGGCGATCTTGCCGGCTACCAGGTCGGCATTGATGTTGTAGGAGTTGCCTTCACTA
The DNA here is from genome assembly GCA_002707685.1 of Porticoccus sp. Lineage (GTDB taxonomy): Bacteria > Pseudomonadota > Gammaproteobacteria > Pseudomonadales > Porticoccaceae > Porticoccus. The sequence continues at coordinate 38,086 of PANQ01000012.1, forward strand.
TCGACACCGATAGGTGCGATCACTGGAATAAAGTCACTGTTGGTCAGCATGTCGATTACGCCGGTATTCACCGATTCGACTTCCCCCACGTGGCCGATATCAATGATCTCCGGCGCTTCCATCTCGGGTGTGTGCCGGGTGACTTTGAGTTTGCGGGCCTTGATTAACTGGCCGTCCTTGCCGGTAATACCAACGGCCTTGCCGCCGGCGTGGTGAATGAGATTGACGATTTCCTTGTTGACACCACCGCCCAGCACCATTTCCACCACGTCCATGGTTTTGCTGTCGGTAACCCGCATGCCGTTGACAAAGTGGGATTCAATTTGCAGCCGCGCCAGCAGTTCGCCAATTTGTGGGCCGCCACCGTGGATCACTACCGGGTTCATGCCCACCAGCTTCATCATCACAATATCCCGGGCAAAGCTGGCTTTCAGCTTTTCGTCCACCATGGCATTGCCGCCAAATTTGACGACGATAGTCTTGCCGGTGAAGCGCTGGATGTAGGGCAGTGCCTCGGACAGAACCCTAGCCGTGTTGGAGGCGGCTTCTCGCGTTAGTGACATGTGTGTTCCTGACAGTGTGATAATTCAAAAGCTCAAGCGATCGTCTATGCTACGGAGTTGCTGACGGAAAAGCGATTTGATTTTTTCGAGTGACTCCTCGTTCTCCGCTTCAAACCGCAGGGTCAGTGCCGGGCCCGTATTAGAGGCGCGCACCAATCCCCATGCCTTTGGAAAATCGACCCGAATTCCGTCAATGGTTGACATCTTGCCTGCCTGAAAGGCCTCTTTTTCCCGCAGTTTTTCAATCAGCGTGAACTTCTCTCGTTCATCGACTTCTATCCGTATTTCGGGTGTTGAACAGCGTTCCTCAAAGCCGGCCATTATCTCATCCAGGCCCTGTTCACGAATGGTCATGATTTCAATCAGTCGCGCTGCCGCATAGATGCCATCATCAAACCCAAACCAGCGATCCTGGAAGAAAATATGGCCGCTGAATTCCCCACCAAGCGGCGCCTTGCTTTCAATGATTTTGTTATACATGTGGGAGTGGCCGGTTTTCCACATCACCGGGCGACCACCGTAGCTGCTGATCAGTGTGTTGAGGCGCCGGGTACTTTTGATATCAAATACGATGTCCGCTCCCGGATGTCGCGAAACGACGTCCCGGGCAAAAATCATCAACAACTCATCTGGCCAGATAATTTTGCCAGTGGCAGACACCGCCACAATTCGATCGCCATCACCGTCCAACGCAATCCCCAGGTCTGCCTGGTTGTCTTGCACATGGCAGATAAGATCTGTCAGATTTTCCGGTACCGTGGGATCCGGCGCATGATTGGGGAAGCTGCCGTCCACGTCGCAGTAGAGGGGGATGACATCGCAGCCGATGGCGTCCAGTACCCGTGATGCCAGTTCACCGGCTATGCCGTTGCCAGCATCCAGTACCACCTTGATGTGCTGGGCGGGAACCACGTCGCCGGAAATGGCCTCAATATAATCATCTGAAATATCCAGTTCCTGGCGCTCGCCATGGGGTTTGTCGGGGTAGTCCTCCTCCGCCATTTCAGTTTGCAGGGCCATAATTTCTGCACCGCAGAGTGCGTGGTGCTGAAAGAAAATTTTGAATCCGTTGTACTGTGCCGGGTTATGGCTGGCCGTCACCATCACGCCACACTCCGTCTGTTGCAGATGATTGGTCGCAAAATTAAGCAGGGGGGTGGGCACTGACCCCAAGTGGATGACGTGACAGCCTGTGCTGCGGATTCCCTCCTCAAGTGATTCGATCAATTCCGGGCTCGACAGTCGTCCATCATAGCCGGTGACCAGGGTGTGCTCATCCACCAGCATTGCCCGGCGAGCCAGTGCGCGGCCAAGCTTGAGGGCGAACGTCGGCGTTAGTTGTGAGCCCATCAGGCCCCGGATGTCATAATCGCGAAACACCACCGCCGGGATATCGGATATGTCGTCATTGCCATCTGTGTTGTCCGTGTCGCTATCGGTGTCGCTGTAGGTTGCCTGTTCCTGTGGCTCATCTGGTGCTGGGTCAGTGGAATTCGTCCCGTTTGTAGACTCGTCACCAGTCTCATCAATAGTCCCGTCGGCAGACGATGTCGGTTCGTTGGCAGGTGTCCTGGCAGGCACGGGCTTTCTCCGTCCCCGCCAATTTTGCCGATGGTCGCGATGAAGGGCGATACGAATAGCCAGGTAGGCCAGGAGCAGGGTGATACTCGCGACGGCACCTGCCAGCACCATAAATTCCGTGTAGGAAGGGGCTGCTCTTTTCAACAAGGTCGCGCTGCCAGTGAAGCGCAGTTTCCAGGTGCCGATGCGGGTGTCTTGCTTGACGGTATTCACGGCTCTGGACTTGTTGATCAATGTGAGAAAAGGAGTGGCTCCGGCTCCGGGGACATCCTGCAACAGTTCAGTCGTTCCCAGGGAAGGGTCGACTGTTCGGGCAAGGGCCTTGTTGAGAGGCTCCATTGACAGCATGGCCAGCAATGTGCCGAGGATTTTGCCCTCTGTATTTTTTACCGGGTAGGCAAACAGCAGCTCCCAGTCATCACTGACTTTCGCCGCGACGGGTTCTGGTAGTTCGCCTTCCAGCACCTGTCGGGATAATTGTTGCCCGATGAAATTATTCGATTCTGCGAGGCGGCTCTCCCCGGGGCGTAGCAGATAGCCATTATTCAGGTCTTCGACCAGACTCTTCATTCTCTGCTCCATGCGTGACAGCATGGCCTGGTCGGCGGTAGCCAATGCCTCAATGAACAGGTCATCCTGTGACAGGGCGAGTAATTGCTGCGCACGCTGATCAATATGGTGGTCGACCAATATACGTTGCTTGGTGGCATATTCAGTGGCAAGCGATGCGGCAAGGGAAGTTCTGGCATTGTCCATCATCTGGTGGTGTAGCAGATAGGTAATGATAGCGGCAGTGCAGAATAGCAGTGCCAGAAATTCGATCAAAACAGGGTGTTTGGCCAGTTTCAGGATTATTGCACCACGTCGGGGATTGGGATTTCTCATATCGCTTTATTCGGTCGGTAACATGTCTGCAATTCTGGCGATTAGCTGCCGCGCCAAAATGGACTTGTTAATTTTTGGAATGGCCTCGGCGCCCTGCATTTCCACGACCAGCACCGCGTTGTCATCACTGTTAAAACCAATGGTCCGGTCGGAGACATCATTGGCGATGATCAAGTCGAGTTTTTTTCGTTCCAGCTTGCTGCGGGCGAAATCTTCCACTTGGGTAGTTTCCGCGGCAAAGCCCACTGTAAAAGGGCGATTCTGCAGCGCGGCAACCGCACTCACAATATCCGGGTTTTTCACCAGTTCAATGGTCATCTGATCAGCGGCTTTTTTCATTTTCTGTTCGGCGANCCGGGCGGGCCGATAATCAGCCACTGCNGCTGAGGCGATNAATAGCTGACAGTTCACNGTTTCAGCNAGNGCTGCCTCGTACATCTCAAGCGCNCTGGTAACGTGGATGGTTTTGACTCGATCGGGGGGAGTGAGATTAACCGGGCCGCTGATCAGAACAGTTTCTGCACCGGCCTCTGCAGCAGCTTCTGCCAGNGCATANCCCATCTTTCCGGAACTGTGGTTGCTGATGTAGCGCACCGGATCAATCGCTTCCCGCGTAGGACCCGCCGTGATGACNACTTTNCTNCCGGCCAATGCGCCGGTTTCAAACAGGTCGGCNGTGAGTTCAACAATATCCTGTGGCTCGGTCATTCTGCCTGGTCCGATGTCGCCGCAGGCCTGGCTGCCCTCNGNNGGGCCGAAGATGTGCACGCCGCGNCCGCGCAATCGCTCCAGNTTGTATTGGGTGCTGGGNTGGCGCCACATGCCCTGGTTCATNGACGGNGCAATAGCCAGTGCTGATCGGCTGGCNAGGCAGATNGTGGAGAGCAGGTCGCTGCCTTCNCCATTGGCCAGTTTGGCCATAAAATCCGCNGTGGCCGGTGCGACNAGGATGACATCGGCCCAGCGGGACAGCTCAATATGGCCCATGGCCGCCTCGCTTTCCGGGTCGAGCAGAGCCAGGTGGACNCGGTGTCCGGAGAGNGCNTGTAGCGTGAGNGGTGTAATGAANTCGGTGGCNGCACNGGTCATTACTACCTGTATATCGGCACCGGCATCCTGCAGTCGNCGAACAATNTCGGCACTTTTATAGGCGGCAATTCCACCGGTTATACCCAACAGTATGCGTTTGTTTNCCAGAGAGAGCATCGGGTNGATCCTGTATATGANACCGGGNAGGTTAAGATAACATTGCCGTGGAGGTTTGCGTAGTCAGGGGTTATATTATCGATCGCACAGGGAGGTGTTATGTCGATACGAGACTGGCCCGAGGGAGAGCGGCCTCGGGAAAAACTCATGGTAAAAGGNGCGGAGACGCTCTCCGATGCCGAATTGCTGGCAATTTTTCTGCGNACTGGCTGTGCCGGNCAATCGGCTGTGGATTTGGCGCGATCACTGCTGCATCANTTTGGCAATCTTGGCCAGTTGCTGGCCGCNGACAAGCCCACATTTTGTCGTGCCCGNGGTCTGGGTGAGGCNAAGTTTGTCCAGTTACAGGCGGTGATGGAGNTGGCGAGGCGTCANCTGNGGGAAAANCTGCAGCGGGATCAGGTGTTCAGCAATCCNGCCAGTGTGGGGGAATTCCTGCTGGCACAGNTGGGCCAGNGTCATCAGGAAGTGTTCGGGGTGCTGTTTCTCGATAACCAGCACCGTTTGATTGCCTGGGAAAAACTGTTTTTCGGAACCGTCAATAGNGCCAGCGTTCACCCCCGTGAAGTGGTCAAACGGGCATTGCATCACAATGCTGCGGCAGTGATTCTTTCGCACAACCACCCGTCTGGAGTGGCNGAGCCCAGTGANCCCGATCGATGTATTACCCGTCAATTGCAGGAAGCACTGCAACTGGTGGATGTAAGGGTGCTGGATCATGTGATTGTGGGAGGCGGCCACACCGTTTCTCTCGCCGAGAGGGGAATGATTTGATCCATAGCTCCGGCAATCAATTCTGTGAATGTATTTGATTTCAGGGGGACGTTCTGGTATAAAACGCGGCTCTTTTCGGGGTGTCTCCTTTCGGGGTGTCTCTCGGACAACAGGTTTAACGGCCAGGTTTCAAAAGCGGTCGCCCGATGGGGTGGCGCCAATAGCAGAGGCAAAGCAATGTCTAAAGTATGTCAGGTCACCGGCAAAAAACCGATGACAGGTAACAATGTATCCCACGCCAAAAACAGAACCCGTCGCCGGTTTGANCCCAACCTGCACAGTCACCGTTTTTGGATTGAGGCGGAGAAACGTTTTATCAAACTGCGTATTTCTTCAAAGGGCATGCGCATTATTGACAAGCTGGGTATCGACCAAGTGCTGGCGGATATCCGCAAGCGCGACGCTAAGGTTTAAGGAGACTAACCATGGCCAAGTCAAATCGCGACAAAATCAAACTGGTATCCAGTGCCGGCACTGGTCACTATTACACAACCACCAAGAACAAGCGTACCCAGCCGGAAAAGTTGGAGTTCAGTAAGTACGATCCGGTGGTTCGCAAACATGTCCCCTACAAGGAAGCGAAAATCAAGTAACTCGCCTCTCGGCAGTCACTGATTCCTGTTTCCATCNAACGAGCCCCGCAGCCACCGGGGCTTTTTTTGTGTCGAGCGTTTGTCTGGCTATTTTTTGGTGCCNAGGGCNATGTCGTATACCCCGGCCTCTCTGGCTTGATCGGAAATCAACACAAAGGTCTCCGTTTTGGCNNGAGGGTGCGCTTCAATAATGACTTTTGTCTGCGGATTNTCTGCATGGNCTCTTTCGACGTTGGCGCGCACTGAGCGAACATCAATACGTCGTCCTTCNAGNCAGACNGTATTGTCCTCAGCGATACGAAAAATAATAGCAGNTGGCTGGCTGTCNGGTGGNGGCTCGTCGCTNATCGGGGGNCGGTTGATATCAATACCTGCTTCCCGGACAAANGAGGCNGTGACNACAAAAAAGATCAGCAGAATAAAGACGACATCCANCATCGGNGTCATATCGATGTCCGTCTGTTCCTCNGCGACTTTGCGCCTGCCTATGGCCATNCTGGTTACCTGTTGGAATGTGGGTTGAACAGNGNCATGCCNNGGNTGGCTGATGCCNTTTNTCCGAAGCTNNTTTAAAGTATGCCAGAGATTTNNGCTGCGGGCNGTTTGCTGGAGTAAATTATGCCGGAATTGCCGGAAGTNGTGGTGACATTGCGNGGGGTTATACCGCATATCCTCGGCAGAGATGTTCGGGCGGTNGTNGTGCGGGAGTCCCGCCTGCGCTGGCCGGTATCNCCGGGGCTGTCAGAACANCTTTGCGGAATGCCATTGTTGGAAGGGCGACAGCGTGGCAAGTACCTGTTATTTCGTTTTCCNCAGGGCCATCTGATGATTCACNTGGGTATGTCGGGGAGTCTCAGAATCGTTACGGCTGNCACNCCTGCTGCAAAGCACGATCACGTGGATATCTGTTTTACAGACGATAGGGTGCTGCGTTATTCCGACCCGCGCCGCTTTGGCTCGATACTCTGGNTCGAGGGGCCTCCAGAGCAACATGCACGGCTCTGCCNGCTGGGCCCNGAGCCTTTCGCNTCCGATTTTAATGGTGANTATCTCTATCGGTTGTCCAGNGGAAAGAGCGTGGCAGTNAANGNTTTTCTGATGGATAACCGGGTAGTNGTGGGCGCNGGNAATATTTACGCCAATGAATCACTTTTNCTGAGTGGTATCAGGCCGACNCTGGCTGNCGGCAAGGTGTCCCGGCAGCGTCTGGAGTCCCTGGCTGAACAGGTCCGTCAGGTGCTCGGAAAGGCAATAGAGCNGGGNGGTACGACCTTGCGGGATTTTGTCGGNGGTGATGGCAANCCNGGCTACTTCAAGCAGCAATTGCTTGTNTATGGTCGTGGTGGATTGCCATGTCTGCGTTGTCAAACGGTATTGAAGGAAATCAGATTGGGGCAGCGCTCCACGGTCTATTGNCCGAGCTGTCAGCGGTGATCAGCTGCTGAAGAATTTTTGNACCAGCGCATCTCTCACCGAGGGGGGGACAAATTCGTTGATATCCCCACCCAGAGAGGATATTTCCTTTACCAGNGAAGAGGATATATAGGAAAGCTTCTCCGACGGCGTCAGNAAAATACTTTCNATATCCGGTGCCAGTGCGCGNTTCATGTTGGCGAGCTGAAATTCGTATTCAAAATCCGATACTGCGCGCAACCCCCGAAGAATGGCATCTGCACCACAATCATTGACAAAGTTAACCAGCAGGTAATCAAACCCTTTTACTTCCACATTGTCGAGATGGGACAGGGCCTGCCTTGCCAGATCAATACGTTCATTGAGGTCGAACATGGGGTGCTTTTTTGAGCTGGTGGCGATGGCGACAATCACATGGTGAAACAGGCTGCTGGCACGCTCCACCAGATCGATATGTCCGTTGGTGATGGGATCAAAGGTGCCTGGATAAACAATGGTTTTCACAGTGATGGTTTGCCTCGGAAAAGGGCCGCCATGGTAAACGTTTTGTCGGGGAGGCTCAACTGACCCNATACAATCGGTAGCNGACCTGTCCGGCGGTTTTTTCNCGCAGTAATTCCCACGTGGGGGAGNTNTCNGGNAGGGGNTGGTANCGGTCGGNNTCCAGGTAGATCAGACTNCCGGNTGCCAGNANNCCCGGTTTCTGTAANAGCTCGCAGCAGGGTTGCAGCAGGTCTGACGAAAANGGTGGGTCNAGAAATACGATNTCGAAGGGNTNGTCTGGTGANNTGTTCGNCAGCCAGANGAGTGTGTNTGNCTGAATGACTCTGGCGTCGTCAGCCTTGAGTCGGGCGCAGTTCTCACGCAGGTTCTCCGCTGCCTGAGGGTGTGTTTCAATCAGGGTGACCTCGGCTGCCCCCCGGGACAATGCCTCGATTCCCAGTGCCCCCGAACCGGCAAACAGGTCAAGGCACCTGGCGCCATCAATCCAAGGTGCGAGCCAGTTGAACAGGGTTTCCCGGATGCGGTCGCCGGTGGGTCGCAACCCTGCGACCTCGTTAAAGTGTAATTTGCGCCCGCGCCACTGCCCGCCGATAATACGGACTTGACCGCGAGCCACCTTCGCAGCATGTGTCGCTGTAGATGAGTGGTTTTTCAAACGTTATATACTCCCTAAAGTGGTAGCATACACCGCCCGATACCAACTGAGAAAACAGGATCACTGTGACCGACCCAAGCAAGCCGGAAAATGATATGCCTGCGAATGAAAAACGCTCTTTTTTGCAGCGTTTTCGTTCATCCAAAAAATCCGAGCAGACCCCTGCTCTGGTTGAGTCAGAGCCCTCAATGGCAGTGACTGCGGAAAATACGCAAAAAGCGACCCTGGGTGACCGGTTCCGTCGCGCCCTGTCGAAGACCGGCCGCACCTTTGGCAATCTGTTTCTCGGGGATCGAGAAATAGATGATGAGTTGCTGGAAGAGCTTGAAACACTGTTGTTGCAGGCTGATGTGGGTATTGAATCCACGGTGGAGATTATTCAGGACCTCGCCGGACGAGTAGAGCGCAGAGAACTGGCCCACAGTCGTGCCCTGTTTGCCGCACTGCAAGACGCCATGGCAGCAAAGCTGGAACCCTGTGAGCAGGCGCTCTCCATCACAGGGGAGCATCAGCCCTATGTGATTTTGGTCATCGGAGTCAATGGTGTGGGCAAGACCACGACCATTGGCAAACTGGCAAAACGATTTCAAAATCAGGGTAAATCCGTGATGTTGGCTGCCGGGGATACCTTTCGTGCTGCAGCGGTTGAACAATTGCAGGCCTGGGGTGACCGCAATAGCGTGCCGGTGGTTGCCCAGCATAGCGGAGCGGACAGCGCCTCGGTCATCTTTGATGCCATTCAGTCAGCCAAATCCCGGGGTACAAATGTATTGATTGCCGACACTGCGGGACGCCTGCACAACAAAAGTAATCTGATGGAAGAGCTAAAGAAGGTGAAACGGGTGATGGCCAAGCTCGATGACAGTGCTCCCCATGAGGTGCTGCTCGTACTCGATGCCGGGACAGGTCAGAATGCGCTCAACCAGATGCAACAATTTCAGGAGGCTGTAACGGTCACCGGTGTGGCGCTGACCAAACTGGATGGTACCGCCAAGGGCGGCATTATCTTCTCCCTCTGTAAACGTTTTGGCGTGCCCATTCGGTACGTGGGCCTGGGTGAGAGTATAGATGACCTTCAACCCTTTGTGGCTCAGGAATATGTGGCGGCATTGTTTGATCAGAACACTTGAGTGACAAACCAAATCCCATGATCTGCTTTGATAAGGTCAGCAAACGTTATGCGACGGGCCAAGAGGCTCTGAGCGGTTTGACGCTGAATCTGGATGCCGGTGAAATGGCTTTCCTTACCGGGCATTCCGGTGCCGGTAAGAGTACGGTATTAAAACTGGTTATGCTGATGGAGCGTCCCACGCAGGGACAATTGCTGATCAATGGCAAAAACCTCGGTCGGTTACACCGCAGCCAGATTCCGTACTATCGGCGCAATGTGGGTGTTGTGTTTCAGAATCATCAGCTGCTGTTTGATCGAACGGTGTTTGATAATGTGGCGCTGCCGTTGCTGGTTTCCGGTTATCAACCCCGTGAAGTGGGGCGCCGGGTGAGAGCCGCTCTGGATAAAGTGGGTCTGCTCGACAAGGAAAAACAAAATCCCATAACACTGTCCGGCGGCGAGCAGCAGCGCGTGGGTATTGCCCGGGCAGTGGTACACAAGCCCCGTATTCTGCTGGCAGATGAGCCCACCGGAAACCTCGATCCGGAACTGTCATCAGAAATCATGAATCTGTTCCGCGATTTTGGCGAGGTCGGTGTCACCGTCCTGATTGCTACCCATGATATTGATCTGATTTCCAGGATGGGATTGCGTGTCCTGCAGTTGCAGCAGGGCAGGTTGGCGAGTGATGAGAGGCCTGCACATGTCGGCTAACCGGTGGCAGAACCAGGATCGCAGGACGTCGGTGGAGCGCAAGGTTGGGGCGGGCAAAAAACCGCAGATAAAAGAACCGCGACGCGGAGCAAGTGGCGGGCAAGTCGGCTGGCCTGACAAGCTGAAAAGTTATTTGCAGCATCATCAGCAATTGCTCGTCAGCACCAGCAGGAAATTGCTGGCGGAGCCAGTCCAGACTCTGATGACATCACTGGTTGTAGCCATTGCGCTGGGATTACCGGCCTCGCTTTACCTCGGTATTGTCAATCTCGAGCAGCTTGGCAGTCGCGTGGAAACAACGGCTCAGTTGACGCTCTTTCTGAACAAATCTGCTTCAGATGAAACGATTGGGCAGTTGCGGCAGAGCCTGTCGGATGATGCCGATATTCGCTCAGTCCGTTACATCTCTCGAGAGCAGGCTCTGAAAGAGTTTCGCGAGCTGTCCGGTTTTGGCGATGTGCTGGAGATGCTGGAGGAGAATCCCCTGCCCGCTGTGTTGCTGGTGCAGCCGGATAACCGGTTCCAGGGGAATCTGGTGGCCAGCGAACTGCTGGTNGCAAGNATCATGGCCCTGCCGGGGGTGGATGAAGTNCGGCTGGATATGAAGTGGATGGANCGCCTGCAGGCAATATTGTCTGTTGGGGAACGATTGGCGCTCGCTCTGGCNCTGGCTCTGTCNATGGGTGTGCTGTTGATCGTNGGNAANACGATCCGTTTGGCGATCGAAAATCGNCGGGATGAAATTGTCGTGGTCAAGCTGGTGGGTGGAACNGACAACTATGTCCGCCGGCCTTTTCTTTACACNGGTGTATGGTATGGCCTCATTGGNGGTNTNCTGGCCTGGNTGNTGGTGGCNTTGGCNNTATTTTCCCTTTCCGGGCTGGTGTCGAGGCTGGCTGCGCTCTATCAAAGTGTCTTTNAGNTGGAGGGGCTGGGTTTGGTTGGCCTGCTCTATCTCATGGCNGCGGGCGCTCTGCTGGGTCTTTTGGGGGCGTGGCTGGCGGTGGCCAGGCATCTGTCCAGTATTGAGCCNGACTAGACTTTTGTCAGATAAAACTGGCGAATGCAACTTTTTTATACTATGAAAATCCAATCACAAGTTGCTAAACTATTGCTCCCTGATTTTTAGAGGTTGATATGAAGAAAGCGTTACAGGCTTATGAATGGATGGCGCCAGGTGCCAATCTTGCGGCCTACATGCAGGGTGTTAACTCCATTGCCGTCTTGTCTGTGGAACAGGAGCGCTCCCTCGCCGAAGATCTCTATTATCGTGAAGACCTCGACGCTGCCCGTCGACTGGTGCTCTCGCATTTGCGTTTTGTTGTGCACATTGCCCGCTCCTACAATGGCTATGGTCTGCCCCTGGGGGATCTGATCCAGGAAGGCAATGTTGGCCTGATGAAAGCAGTAAAACGCTACAACCCCGAAAAAGGTGTGCGGCTCGTATCCTTTGCCGTCCACTGGATCAAAGCCGAGATTCACGAATATGTTCTGCGCAATTGGCGCATTGTCAAAGTGGCCACCACCAAGGCTCAACGCAAATTATTTTTTAACCTTCGCAGCGCCAAGCGCCGCTTGGCCTGGCTGACCAACAATGAAGCCGAAGCCATTGCCCAGGATCTGGGGGTGGACGTGAAGCAGGTGCTGGAAATGGAGCAGCGACTGTCGGCTCGCGATACCGCCTTCGATGTGCCGGAAGACAGCGATGAGGACAGCTACCAGGCCCCGGCACTCTATCTTGAAGACCGCCGTGCAGATCCGGCCTGGCAGCTGGAGCAGTCCGACAGTGAGGAAGATAACCACGGGCGGATGGTCAAGGCGCTTGCCGAGCTTGATGACCGCAGTCGCGATATTATCAACAGCCGGTGGCTGATGGATGATAAAGCCACACTGCACGACCTGGCGGACAAATACGGCATCTCTGCCGAGCGGGTACGCCAGTTGGAGCAAAATGCCATGAAAAAAGTACGGGCGACCATGGAAGCCTGATGGCGACATTTTTGTATACTTGAAAAGCCGCGATTCCCGCGGCTTTTTTATTGAAAAGCGTTTTTCTGGAGAAATGAATGAAGCTATTAGCCGTCTGTGCGGCAATTTCGGGGTTTCTCGCCGTGGCGTTGGGTGCTTTCGGGGCCCACGGATTGCGTGGCTCGGTGAGCCCCGAGATGCTGGCTGTCTGGCAAACAGCGGTGTTATATCAGATGTTCCACGCCTTGGTGTTAGTGACTCTCGTCGTCGCAGCCGTGCGTCAGCCATTGCGATTACTGGATGTGGCCGGTTGGTTGATGGTGGCTGGAACCCTGTTGTTCTCGGGTAGCCTCTATGCCCTGGTGATTACCGGGTTTGCGGCCCTCGGTATGGTGACCCCGTTTGGTGGGCTGTTGTTTATGGCAAGTTGGGTGGTGCTGTCTTTTGCGCTGGTTCGACTCGTTGCAATGGCGAGAGACAGCGGAGTATAGGGTTGGAGATCAGGCCGGAGTTTAAAAAGAAGTCTATTCGAAGTTATGTGGTGCGGGCGGGTCGGATGACGGAGGGCCAGCGTGCTGCTTTTGAAAAATACTGGCCCGTTTACGGACTGAGTTTGTACCAGGGCCAACTGGACGCAGATACCGCATTTGGGCGCAAGGCCCCTCGGGTACTGGAAATTGGTTTTGGTATGGGCGATTCGTTATTGACCATGCTGCAGGCGGAACCGGATAAGGATTTTATTGGTATTGAGGTGCATCCACCAGGGGTGGGGCGCCTGATCAATAATACCGGCAAACTGGCTTTGCCAAACCTGCGGGTTTATCTGGCCGATGCAAACGATGTTCTGACCGATTGCATTGCCGACCACAGCATCGAACGCATNCAGATTTACTTTCCGGATCCCTGGCACAAGAAAAAACACAATAAGCGACGGTTAATTCAGACGGCATTTGTCGAGCAACTTCGGGACAAGCTGACGGTCGGGGGCATGCTGCATTTTGCAACGGATTGGCAGCCCTACGCAGAGCATATGCTGGAGATAATGGAGTCGGTCAGTGGCCTCGAAAATGTGGTCGGGGCTGGTCATTATGCGCCGCGTCCGGACTACCGCCCCACCACCAAGTTTGAGCAGCGTGGTGAACGCCTGGGTCACGGTGTTTGGGATTTACTGTTCAAGTCAGTCTGAAGACCGGGAGGCGATGGTAGGAATCCAGCAGATCGCTGCCTATACTCCTGGTTGGTACTGAGATGTATCCATGTGTTTGAGTAGTGGAAATTAGAAGGAGGTAAGTGATGAGCAAGCGAGTGGCAGTAGTTCTGTCCGGCTGTGGCGTTTATGACGGCTCAGAAATTTACGAAAGCGTGATTACCCTGCTTAGTCTTGATCAGGCTGGTGCCGAGGTTCAGTGCTTTGCACCTGATATTGAGCAATTGCATGTAATTAATCACGNNACNGGTGAAGTCGCTGAAGGTGAAACCCGCAATGTGCTGGTGGAAGCGGCAAGANTGGCTCGAGGTGACATCAAAAANTTGGCNGANGCCNATGCCGATGATTTTGATGCGGTCATTTTGCCNGGNGGCTTTGGCGCTGCCAAAAANCTGTCCGATTTCGCTGTCNAGGGTGCGCAGTTGAGTGTCCGNGAGGANCTCAGTAANTTTATNCGTNCCATGCACAANAGCGGTAAACCGGTTGGATTGATGTGNATCGCACCGGTGATGTCNGGNGTGNTNTTTGGTGCTGGAGTAAAGTGCACNGTGGGNGANAACCCNGANATTGCNGCNGCNATNGAATCNACCGGNGCNGANCANCGGACCTGTGGTGTCGNCGATATCTGTATNGATGAGNAGAACAAGCTGGTTACCACGCCCGCCTATCTGCTGGCCCGCCGCATCAGTGAAGCGGCCACGGGCATCAATAAACTGGTGGACGCAGTACTGGCAATGGCTTGAGCTTTGAGCCAGTTAGCGGACAACCCTTTCTGGGACTATTCGCTGGTTCACTACGGTCGCTCCGAAGTGGCCCGGGCGTGTCTCGAGCTACAGGAAGGCGTTGGTGCCAATGTTAATCTGGTCCTGTTTTGTTGCTGGCTCGGCAGTTTCGGACAGGTATTAACTGTCCAGGATCTGGATGAAGCGGAAGAGGTCATTCGAGACTGGAATGAACAGGTTGTCGAGCCGTTGCGTGGCGTTCGGCGTTTTGTCCGGTCAGAATTCGCGGGCTTCGCCGATCAGGAATGGCCGCAGGAAGTTAAGCAACTTGAACTCAGGGCCGAGCGAGTTGTCCAGAATAGGCTGTGTAACTGGTGGCAGACAAAATACGGCAGCTCAAGGGACACGGGCAGTACCAATAGAAGCGAGCCAGGCGGCGAACAACAGCTGCAAAATCTGAATCTTTACTTGAGCCGTACAAGCGATATTACAATAAATTACGGAAGCCCACTGGTTTGGCCGGTGGCTTCTGCAAAGCCCAAAAACTGAATTTACGTTAACATAACACTTAAATTGATTTTCCATACAAGGTACTGATTATGAAAATGAAATATCTACTGCTGGCTTCGACGGCCATTTTTGCCCTTGGCGCCTGCAGTGAAAAGCCCCAGACACAGCAAACAAACGATCAAGATCAGGAGCCTGTTCTGGAAACGCAATTACAGAAGTACAGTTATGTCATTGGTGTGGATATGGGTGGCCAATTGGCGATGGGTGGTATTGAGCTGGATCGCGAAACCTTTGCCGCGGGTCTCGCTGACGCACTCGATAATCGTCCTCCGCGTATTGATAACGAAGAGCTGGCCGAAGTGATTGAAACCTTCCATGCGGAGCAGCAGGCCAAGCAACAGTCATTAAATGGTGAAAAGCAGGCGGAGATGGCAAAAGCTGGAGAGAAAAATGCCGCTGAGGGAAAAGCCTTTCTTGCTGCCAACGCCAATAAAGACGGTGTGATTACCACTGAAACCGGGTTGCAATACAAGGTCATTACGGCCGGTACAGGCGCATCGCCCGATGCCAACGATCAGGTTTCTGTTGAGTATCGGGGGACCCTGGTTGACGGTACTGAGTTTGATGCCTCAGAGAAACACGGTGGTGCGATAGAGCTGAATGTCGGACAGGTAATTCCGGGCTGGACGGAAGCACTGCAGAAAATGCAGGAAGGGGGCAAGTGGGAGCTTTACATTCCCTCCGATCTTGCCTACGGCCCAAATGGCACAGCCGGGCTGATCGGTCCCAATGCGACACTGATTTTTGAAGTGGAGCTGGTAGAGATATTGGGCTCTGATTAATTGCTGCCCAGCACAGCATTATCCAGTAAATCAAAAAAGGCCCATGAGGGCCTTTTTTATTGGTAGTCAATTCAGTAATGATGCCCAAAAATTTCGGATGCGATTGGTTGAGTGGTCTAGTTGATCTTTGGGGATTGATCCTGGTGTGCAGAGTGCAGGACTTCAATCATGAAATCCTCAGCCTCAAGGCGCGATTCAATGGCTTCTCCCAGAGTAGAAAGATCGGCTGCCAGAGAAGTGAGATCGTCGGTCTCCAGATATTTGTCATTGAAGTCGAGGATCAGCTCTGTTGTTGCATCAATTGTTTCCAGCAGTCCGTTGGCGGCCTCCAGTGCATCTTTGTCCTGATAGCTGTTACCTTCACGGATCAACTGATCGTAGATTTCAAAGTGGCCTGCGGAGGTGTAGTCCACAAGAATTTCAAAAAAGGTTTTGACCTTCTTGCCCTGTGAGGGGTCCTCATTGCTGAAATGGCGAATTTCACCCAGCGCACAAAAGCGAACCAGCATTTCCTGCCGTTCCTCCAGCCAATGATCTATCAGTTGGCTGACACCTCCCCAGCGCTCCTGGGCCGACTTGCAATTTTCTAGCATAAACGATGCTGCTTGTGATTGTTGGAATGCACCAAGCATAGGGAAACAGTGTGTGCGTGGCAAGCACACATTAGGCGCGCACGGCCACACTGGCTGTCAGGGCTAATCGAGGAAGAAAATGACCAGCCACGGCAGGCTGAAAGCTGTCAGCGCGCCGGTCATACCCAGTCCCAGGCTGGCGAAAGCGCCGCAACGGGCGCTGATTTCAAAAGCCCGGGTTGTCCCGACCCCGTGCGCGCAAATGCCTGTGACAAAGCCAATGATACGGTCGTCCGTGATACCCAGCCAACGAAAAATCAGGGGGCCCAGCACCGCTCCAACAACACCGGTAAACACAACCGCACCGGCAGTCAATGCCGGCAGACCGCCAATCTTTTCCGACAGGCCAAGGGCGATAGGGGTGGTGACTGATTTGGGTGCCAATGAAATCAGTGTCTCTATGGAGCCACCCAGTAACCAGGCGATTACCAGGGCACTTGCTACGGCAAAACTGGCACCAAATATCAGCGTAATGATTAGCGGTCTGAATAGCCGGCTAATATGATGAAATTGCTGGTGAAGCGGGATTGCCAACGCAACGGTCGTGGTGCCCAGCAAAAAAAAGAACAGTTGATTGGCCTCCCGGTATTGGTCGTAATCAATATGGGTGGCGACTAGGATGACGCTGACTATTAACGGGCCTGTGACCAGCGGATGCATGAGCGCCTGTAGGGTGGGCCTACCCCGATTGAGCCGATACAGCCAGAGAGCGGCGGCGAAAGCAGCAAAGGTCAGCACCAACAGCAGGGTAGTGGCCAGCCACGCTGTCATGGACGCTCGCCTTCAGCGGACATCAGTTTTTGCATCAACAGAGCAGCCAATAGCAGTGTTAGCAGGGTTGCCAGAACAATGGCCCCGGCGATGGGAAGCCATTGGTTCCGGGAGATGTCAGGCAGAAAAAACAGGCCGGTGCAGGCGGGCAGGAACATCAGAGACAGCCAGCGGATAAGCGAGTGGCCCGTTCGCCCCAGCCAGGCCGGTGTTTCCGTGTGGCTGAACTGCAGTGCCAGAAATAACAGGACCATGCCGATTACCGGGCCGGGTACCGGTATCCCTGTGATGTGGCTGATTCCCTCACCAATGCCCTGAAACAGGATCAGTACGGCGAGTCCGCGCAGCAAATTCACTGCCGGCGAACCATTTGCCACAGGCCCAGCGCAGCCAGCAGGATAAAACAAACCAGAGTCCAACCGGGAATGCTGAGACCGAGAAACAGCCATTGCACCTCGGCACAGTTGCCGTCACCGCGCAGCAGCATGCCCAACGCATCGCTGAATTTGAAAACGTCAAACAGGTATTCCACCGGTGGTCCGCAGGCGGGAACCCGCTCCTCTGGCAAATGTTGCATCCAGAGCTGTTTGCCGGAGAAAAAACCACCTGCCAGTGCACTGAGGGCGGTGATAGCACCGTAAAAGCGTGTGTGCCGGTGGTGAAGAAATGCCAGCAGGGCGATAAGCCCGGTGGCTATGACGAAAACCCGCTGGGTGACGCAAAGGTAACAGGGAACCAGTCCCATTATGTGTTGCATGTAGAGGGCAATCAGGATCAACAGCGTGCAGCCGAGAAAGATCACCAGATTGGTCTGTCTTGCTGTCGGTATCATTGGATTATTCCCTTCAGGAGGCCATTCATTTTAGACGTTGGCTTTCAGTAAACTCAATCAACAGAGGAAAAATCTGGTGAAACTCATTGGACAACAACCGATAGTCCCGCTGCAGTTCCGGGAAAGCCTGGTGGAGGGGTATTGGGGTTTTAAAACGTTGACCGATGCGTTCCAGCATATATTCCAGATTTTGAAACTGTGCGTAGTTTTCAAGCCAGTTCACCCGGGGTGCCACTTCACTGAAATGTTTGGCCCTGTCCGGTAAAATCTCTGCATAATCCGATAGATTGCGGTAGAAATCCTGGCAGAAATCTGTGAGTGGACGATGGTGGTACCTCGACCAGTTATCGGCCAGAAAGTGGTCGTAGCAGAGGTCGAGCAGTATCCCGCCAAAGCGCCGGTAGGGTGGCTCGAAGCGAGTGATGGCAGTCCGGACGGCCGGAAGATTGTCGGTAAAAACGTCTATTTTTCGATGCAGTAAAATCCCCGCCTCGATCGCTGGCGGGTAGTCTCCCCGGAGGGGACCCTTGACGAAATCACCCAGCAACCCACCGATCATCCGCTCCGGGCAATGACCTGACAGGTAGAGGTGGGCGAGGTAGTTCACAGCTGAAAATCATACTGCCGGTAATAATCGGCAAGAAACTGGTCAAAACTCCGGTCATCGCGCTGCTCAATCTCTTGTTGTTGTCGCAGCGACTCGCGGGCCAGCTGTTGATAGTGTGTCTCAGTTTCCCGATCCAGTGGTGTGTCCAGGAAGTATTCGCGGTGCTGGGTGGCGTATTTCATGGCGACGCGAAAGAATGTCTGGTTGGTTTCTGCCATTTCCTCCAGCATCCGGGCGGAGGGGGTCAGCGAAGGGTCTTTTAACCGATGGCGTAGTGACAGCAACGTTTTTTGGTAACGGTCATCGCCATGGTGATCATCCATCATGCTAGCCACTGGTGCCATATCGGCAAATATTGCTTCGGCCCACTCGAGAAGTGATCGCTCACCCCCTCCATCCCGCAGGGTAAGCAGCGGATTCCGTCCCCGATAAACTGTGCGTCGCTGATTATCCAGGATATTTCGATATTCCTGGTCATCGGTGTCCGGGCTACTGGCCAACAGGCAAGTGAGCAGAAAAATGTCGAGAAAATCTATCTGTTCACGATCAATACCCAGTGGCTGGTAAGGATTAAGGTCAATACAGCGCACCTCGATATATTCAACACCGCGCTCCCACAGTGCCCTCAATGGAGTCTCTTCGGTGTTGGTTGTCCGCTTTGGCCGGATGGTGCTGTAAAATTCATTTTCAATCTGTAGTAAATGGGTGCTTAGTTGATGGTACTCGCCATGGTGGTCTTTGAGTCCTACTGATTCGTAAGCCGGATAGGGTTTGACCAGCGCACCGCGGAGGGTGGTCACGTAGCTGNGCAGATCGTTATAACAGACAATCAGTTGCTCCTGGGCCGTGCTTTGATAACCCAGNTCGCCCATTCTCAGTGANGTNGCGTCGGGNGCNTANAGNCTGTGNTCGTCTTTGCCNAAGGGTATCAGNCGATGCTCACGNCCTCTGACAAAGCTGCGGCAAACCCCGGGCGANGCACCGAACAAATAGAGTAATAACCAGAAGTANCGGCGGAAATTGCGAATCAGGGCAAAGTAGTTTTCAGTTTTAAAATNCTGTAGCGACTGGNCGGGNTTNTCTGCCTTGCGCAACATCTCCCAGAGTGAATCCGGGGCTGAAAAATTGTAGTGGATACCGGCAATNGTCTGCATCAGTCGGCCATAGCGGTGGCCCAGNCCAACCCGGTAAACACTTTTCATCTTGCCGATATTGGAGGTGCCGTAATAGCCNACCGGNATATCACTGTCGCCACTGAGCTGGCAGGGCATACTGTTGGCCCAGAGCAATTCATCGCCAATCCTGTGGTAAGTGAAGCGGTGNATATCCTCCAGNGTTTGCAATACCAGATCGGCATCCCTGNAAGGTGGCGTAATGAATTCCAGTAANGCCTCCGAGTAATCNGTGGTGATTTTCGGGTGGGTCAACGCAGACCCCAATGCCAATGGNTGGGGNGTCTGTGCCAGTTTGCCGGCNGGNGTCNCCCGCAGGCTCTCTTTCTCNATACCTCTGACCATCCCGGTCAGGAGCTGATCCCCGGNCGCGTCAGTCAGTAGGGCCAAACGGTTTTTTAGTAGCGGCAAGTTAAATTCCTTATCAGGCAAAAATCGTGTTCTTGTCTNCCCGGGCAAGTAGCACCCTGCAGAGCAAAGGGTTGAACGTGGATGATTTCCGGCCAGCTAAGTGTAACTGAATTGCCGCCATTGCAAGAGNCCATGGGCTGTCACAAAATCCCTAAAAAAGTGCCATAAGGCTGTCATGCCACAGTCACACCATGAATTCACTCAAATGACAGGGTGAGTGTGAGTGGAATGAGAGTGACAGTATTTGGTGGAGGCTATGTGGGATTGGTGACCAGTGTGTGTCTTGCCCATGTTGGCCATCAGGTTTCCTGTATTGATCAGGATGCACTGAAAATAAATGCGTTGCGTCGAGGGATAGCCCCTATTTTTGAACCCGGTCTTGAGGACTATCTGGTAGAAACACAGCGGCAGGGATCGTTGGTGTTTACGACCGACGTCGCCGAAGCCGTTACCCATGGCGAAGTGATTTTTATCGCCGTGGGCACGCCCTGTGATGAAGATGGTGAGGCGGATACCCGACATGTCCTGTCAGTGGCAGACACCATTGGCCAGTATCTGCAGGACTCTGCCGTGATTGTTAATAAATCCACGGTGCCTGTGGGCACAGCCGATAAAGTGAGGGCCCTGATTGAAAAGAAGCTCCATCATCGTGCGCTCGATATACCCTTTGACGTGGTCTCAAACCCCGAGTTTCTGAAAGAAGGTGCAGCCATCGGTGATTTTATGAAGCCGGACCGGATTGTACTTGGCACTGGTTCCGAACGCGCCACCGGCATTATGCGGGAGCTTTATGCACCGTTTAACCGAAATCATGAAAAGTTGATGGTCATGGACGTTCGCTCAGCGGAGCTGACCAAATACGCAGCAAATGCGATGTTGGCCACCAAAATCAGTTTTATCAATGAGATAGCGAATCTTGCCGAATACCTGGGTGCCGATATCGAAAAAGTTCGTCTGGGCATCGGTGCGGACCCCCGCATTGGCTACCATTTTATTTACCCTGGTTGTGGTTACGGGGGCTCCTGTTTTCCAAAGGATGTCCGTGCCCTGCAGGTGACGGCTGAAAAGGTGGGTTACCACACATCCCTGTTGTCGGCTGTACAGCAGGTGAACAGCCAGCAGAAACAGCGGCTGTTTGAGAAGCTCTATCATTACTTTAATGGTGACCTGAAGGGGAAAACCATTGCCGTGTGGGGGTTGGCATTCAAGCCTCGAACNGACGATATGCGCGAGGCCCCGAGCAGNGTGCTATTGGAGTCTCTCTGGCAGCATGGNGCCCTGGTNCAGGCATANGACCCNCGNGCCATGGANGAGTGTCAGCGCATCTANGGCGATCGCGACGANCTGGTGNTGGNNGGCACCAAAGAGTCTGCGGCGAANGGTGCNGATGNNTTGGTGATCTGTACAGAATGGAANCACTTCTGGGCNCCTGANTTTGCAGCGCTTGCCGAGAAAATGAAGCGACCCNTNATTGTTGATGGCCGCAACCTGTTTGATCCCAGGCGGGTTGCCGAAGCCGGTTTTGATTANCTGGCNATGGGNCGGACGGGTGTCGTGAAACAGGGGGNCAANAGTNGCNNNGCAGTGATNGNNGCGNNCAANANGCTGGCGNAGNCAGTGTGANCTGATTGCNCCNGNGGNCGNTGTCCNTCAGGAGAGCCGNGGTAGTGAATACGGNGCNCTGATNGNNCTGTCATTGGCNGCCTGATCGCATTTGATCGCCTGTTGCAGGTCNCCCCAGTGAAGCAGCTCGAGNTTGCCCTGNCGATGTTCGACCAATGCCGTGCAGCTCTCNACCCAATCGCCATCATTGCAATAGAGAATCCCNTCNATCGTTCGGATTTCNGGTTGGTGGATGTGCCCGCAGACAATACCGTCTGCTTCCTGACGAACNGCTTCCTTGGCCGCNGCTTCTTCAAAAGCGATNATGGCCGCACGGGCATTTCTGACCCGGTTNTTCACGTACTGAGCGAGCGACCAGTANGGCAGNCCCCANCAGCGNCNCAAGGCGTTGCTCCAGCGGTTAAAATGTAGCAGCAGGCTGTAGCCGGCGTCGCCTGCCAGNCGNGCAAACCGGNTGCACAGCACAGCATGATCGAACTCATCACCGTGCAGCAAGAGTAATTTTTTGCCNTCGTGGGTGGTGTGGACAAATTGNTGGTGAATCTCGATATTGAGAAGCACGGTNCCAGCCACTTCTCTCATCAGATCATCGTGATTGCCCGGTATATAAATCACCCGGGTGCCGTTATTCGCCAGATCGATGATTTTGCGCAANACCTCGTGATGACTGGGTGGCCAGAGAAAAGANCGTTTCATTGCCCACAAATCGACCACATCNCCTACCANNTAAAGCCGGTTNGTGTGAGTTTTATTGAGGAANTCCAGCAAGAAATTTGCCTTGCAGTCCCGNTAGCCCAAATGAATGTCCGATAGCCATATGGCGTTATAGTGCATAGCTGGCCTCACAGTTCNTGATTACAGAGCTTTGTTGGAAACTTAGTGGCCTCAGATGACGGGGGCATGGCATATTGAAGAAGCTTTGATGACAGCAACTGTTTTGAGGNGAGATTNGTANTTTNNGCAGATTNCNGCCAGTTTGATNGCTNCAAGGGCCGGGATNTCACGTGATCCTGTGATAATGTCACTTCCCCCAATTAGAAGGATAATCAACAGACTATGGGTCAATTAAAAAGAGCGCTTGTCCCCCTGANGATTGTGCTGGTGGCNATTCTGGTAGTGGTCNTATTGGCCGGAATCAGGCCTGAGCCAGCCCAACAGCCCCGGGCGGAACCGGCNCCGCCGGAAATTTCCGCTATGACAGCCATTCCNGCGCGCCGCCAGGTCAGTGTGCTGACCCAGGGCACGGTTCAGCCCAAGGTTGAAGTGGCGCTGGCTNCCCAGGTTGCGGGACNGGTGCTGTCTGTTTCACCAAATTTTGTCGATGGTGGTTTTTTCAGTGAAGGCGAAGTGCTGNTGCAACTGGATGCCAGAGACTACGATATTGAAGTCATCCGGGCATCATCACGGGTTGCCGAGGCNGAGAAAACCCTTGCCATGGAGCGAGGACAAGCCAGGCAGGCAAAGCGAGAGTGGCGGGATTTGGGTAATAGAGAAGGCAACGCATTGTTTCTNCGTGAGCCACAGTTAAAGGCGGCAGAAGCTGCCCTNGCTGGGGCCAGGGCGGATCTCGAGCAGGCCCGTATCAATCTNGAGCGTACGACGATTGTNGCACCCTTTGATGGCCTGATACGTCAGACNCAGGTGAACNGCGGACAGTATGTGAGTTCCGGCATGCNGGTGGCAGAGATTTTCGCGACACATACCATGGAGGTACGCCTGCCATTAACGGCGAGTCAGGCGTCGCGTTTGAATCTGCCGCTCCGGCCCGAAGCCGACAGCCCGCTTCAGGTGACACTGTCGGCGAGGTTTGATGGGCAGCAGGCCGACTGGCCTGGCCTGCTGGTGCGCACAGACGCCACCATTGATACGCGAACCCGGGTCATTTACGGGATTGTCGAGATAACCAATCCCTATCAGTATTCGCCGCCCTTGGTGGCGGGTCTGTTTGTCAACGCAGAAGTAGTGGGTCGCTCCTTTGATGCAGTGGTTAGTGTGCCTCGCCAGGCCCTGTATGAGAAAGACCAACTGCTCGTGCTGGATGAAGAAAACCGGTTGCATACGGTCTCTGTTCGGGTACTGCAGGTACTGGAGGAAAGCCTGTTGATCACGGGTATCCCGGAGGGGCAGCTGATCCTGCTGGAGAGGCCGGGTTATGTGGTTGAGGGGATGAAGGTGTCTCCAGTGCTTGTGTCGGCGCCGGACCTCCCATGAGCACGTCAGGTCGGGGGTTGATTCATTGGTGGGTCAGCAATCCCATTGCGGCCAATTTGTTAATGTTCATGGTGCTGGTGGGTGGCCTGACCAGTTTGCCGGACCTCGACAAGGAAATGTTTCCGAAAATACCGAGGGACGTGGTTCAGGTCGAGGTGCCCTACCCGGGTGCCGGGCCGCGGGAGGTTGAAGAGCAGATCTGTATCCGCATCGAAGAGCAGGTGCATGATCTGGATGGTATTGAGGAGCTGCGCTCGTTTGCCTATCAGGGCATGGGGCGGATTGAGATAGAAGTGGCCGACGGTCACGACACCCAGAAGTTGCTCAATGATGTGAAATCACGGGTAGATGCCATTAATACGTTACCAGTGGATTCCGAGCGACCTCGGATCAAAGAGGTGTTGGCAAGAACGCAGATTCTCAGCCTGGCTCTGGCGGGACCGATGGCGGAAGATGACCTCAAGCGACTTGCCGAGTCCATTCGCGATGAGGTCATCGGGTTACCTGGTGTCACTCTGGCGGAAATTGGTGGCACGCGGCCTGAGGAGGTCGCTGTGGAAATATCCGAGGAAACACTGCGCCGTTACCAGCTGACGTTTGAGGACGTTGTTGCCGCCATCCGGCGTTCATCGGTCAATTTGCCCGCCGGTGAGGTGCGCGAGCAAGCGGGGGACATTGTCCTGCAGACCCGGGGGCAAGCTTACCAGCGGGAAGATTTTGAGCGTATTGTGGTCTTGCGGGATACCGACGGTACACAGGTTCTGTTGGGTGATATTGCCCGTATTAACGACGGTTTTGCAGAACAGGATCTGGTGTCCATGTTCAATGGCAAACCCGCTGTATTTATCAATCTATTCAATACCCGCAATCCCGATGTTGTGGCTTCCTCGGAGGCCGTCAGAGCTTATGTTGCGGAGAAGTTGCCCAGTCTTCAGCCTGGCGTCGAATTGGTGGTGTGGCGCGATTTGTCAGTATACCTGGGCAGTCGAATTGATCTGCTGTCAAAAAATGCCCTCGGTGGGTTATTGCTGGTGTTCGGCTTACTGGTACTTTTCTTGCGACCGGCACTGGCATTTTGGGTGGCTGCGGGAATAGGTATTTGCTACGTGGGTACTCTGTGGTTAATGCCCTACCTGGGGATTAGCGTCAATATTGTCTCGTTATTTGCCTTTCTACTCATCCTCGGCATCGTAGTGGATGACGCCATTGTCGTGGGTGAAAGTATCTACTCACATCACGAGCGCGGTCTGAATGGCAATGACAGTGCTTCACTGGGGGCCCTGGCAGTTTCAAAGCCGGTCACTTTTGCCGTTTTGACCACGATCATAGTGTTTGTGCCGATGCTGCTGTTGCCCGGTGATTCCAGCAAACTGATGGCAGAAATGCCCAAGGTAGCGATTATTGCGCTGACATTTTCGCTGCTGGAGTCCTTCCTGATTTTGCCGGCGCACCTGCGTCATATGAAACCTGAGAAAGAGGCTACATGGCTGTTTGCAAAATGGTTGCAGAAGGCAAGAAACGGGGCTTCCCGGTGGATGAAGCAGTTTGCGGATTATCAGTTCCGGCCGGTACTGGAAAGTTGCCTGCGTCACAGCGGCACCACCATGGCGCTGTTTCTGGCAGTTCTGATTGTCATACTGGGGGTTTTCTTTACAGGTTGGTTGCGTGTCGCTTTTTTTCCGGTGGTTGAGGGTGAATACCTGCGGGCATCAGCCGAGCTACAGGAAGGTGTCAGTTTCGATCGCTCTCTGGCGGTCATGCGACAGATAGAAGAAGGCGTGGAGGGGTTAAAGCAGGAGCCTCTGTTGATTGGCGACGATGGGCGCTCGGTCATTGAAAACCACTATGCCGAGAGTCGGGAGAATATCGTCTCGGTTGTTCTGGAATTATCCAGTAACGAAACCCGCTCAGTCTCGTCAAAGGCGGTGGCCGAGCTCTGGCAGAAACATATAGGGGCTGTTGAAAATGTCGAGGACTACCGGGTCGAATATACCCTGATGGGGCGGCCCAAGGAGATCAATTTACTTCTCAAGGGCAAGCAGATTGATGAGTTGCGTTTGGCCTCGGTGGAAATTGAGTCCCTGTTGCTGGAATACCCCGGGGTCTTTAATGTTTCCAGTTCATTTCGTACGGCAAGCAAAGAAATAGAAATCAGCCTTAAAGACAATGCGGACACGCTCGGAATTGGTTTGAGTGATATTGCCGGACAATTGCGCAATGCCTTTTATGGTGTCGAAGCTCAGCGGATTCCACGGGAGCGGGAAGACGTCAAAGTCATGGTTCGTTATCCTGAAGCGGAGCGAGCCCGAATTTCGTCACTGGATGAGCTGCGTATTCGAACGGATGATGGCCGTGAGTTGCCTTTTAATGCTGTGGCAGATATCGCGTTTGTGCCGGGATATACGGAGATCAAGCGCCGCGATCGGAAGCGTATGGTAGAGATAGAAGGCGAGCTGGTTAGTGGTGCTGCTTCTGCCGATGAAATCGTGGCAGTGTTTATGCGGGACCATTGGCCCGAACTGGTGCAGAAATTCCCGGGCCTAACGCTGGAAATTGACGGTGCACAGAAAGATCAAAAAGCCTTTGAAATAGGCTTTGTACAGATGATGGCGCTGGCGCTCTTGGCCATTTATACCTTGCTCGCTGTGGAGTTCCGCTCATACTGGCAACCAATTATTGTGCTCAGCGCCGTGCCGTTTGGTATTGCCGGAGCCATTATTGGCCACATATTGTTTGGCAAGGAAATCAGCATGCCTTCAATGATGGGTGTGTTGGCAACCGCCGGTGTGGTGGTCAATGATAATCTTGTGCTGATTGATCGCATTAACCAGTTGAAAAAAGAGGGGTGGCATGCGATGGATGCAGTTGTTCAGGGGGCCAGGGACCGGTTTAGGCCAATCGTGCTGACATCACTGACCACTTTTTTTGGTTTGACACCGATACTGTTTGAACGCAGTGCCCAGGCTCAATTCCTGATACCCATGGTAATTTCGTTGGCTTTTGGCGTTTTGTTGGCTACTTTTGTCACTCTGCTGCTGGTGCCCTCGATCTATCTCACGGGTGAACGTATCAGGGCGCAATTCAGTGCGGGCCAGCAACCGATCGCGAGGAGCGACTAAAAGATGAATTCGATGATTGAGGTCACTGATCTGGCATTGGTTATTCAGCTGGCGGTTGCGCCGGTATTCCTGCTGGCAGGCATAGCGGGCTTTCTCAATGTCATATCCGGTCGGCTAGGGCGAATTGTTGATCGCGCCAGGGTGGTGGGTCAACGGGAACTCCGCCTGAGTGACCCTGAACAGAAAGCGATTTGTCAGCAGGAACTTAAGTTTCTTTGGCGCAGGACTAAAGTCACCAACTGGTCTATTGGGCTTTGCACGGCAGCCGGGTTGCTGGTCTGCATATTAATTGTCAGTCTATTTGTGGGCGGTTTCTGGCAGTTGCATATAGGTGGTCTGATTATCGGGTTCTTTGTGTTGGCACTGGTATTGTTGATTGTCGCGCTGATGTTATTCCTCAAGGAGGTTCAGCTGGCTACCCGCACACTAAGGGTAGCCAGAGAGTTTTCCTTTGAGGATGTTGGTGCCAGATAAGTTGATCTGACCTGTTTGCGCTTTAATGAAGCCTTGCCAAAAGTGACAGGATTTTCACAGAGAGCCTGTGAAAAGGTTATTCAGGCGCGCTTGATATTGTATTTTTTCAGTTTGATGTACAGGGTACTTTTCGCAATGTTCAGCTGTTTGGCCACTTTTGTCAGGTTGCCGCCCTGTTCACGAATGGACCGGATAATCACCTCTTTTTCGGCAAAGTCCAGGGGGTTGGCCACTTCTTCGCCTTCATGACCCTCCAGATTGGCAGCGAGGAAATCCTTGGGGAGGTCTTCCGGCCCCAGTTCTTCCCGGTCGGAGAGAAAGAAAGCGGCTGTAATCAGGTTGCCCAGTTCGCGAATATTGCCCGGCCAACTATGCTTCTCGAGTAGATCGAGCAATGGTTTGCTGAGTCGTTTCTGGTCGCCGGAATGCTGTTCCAGCAGGTGAGCGAATATATTGTGAGCGAGCAGTGAGACATCTCCGGTTCGCTCCCGCAATGGCGGTACCGTCAGTGTCATTGAAGAGATTCGGTAGTAAAGGTCCATCCTGAAGCGACCTTCTGCCACTTCCTGAGCCAGGTCTCGGTTGGTGGCGGCGATCAGCCTGAAATTGACCTTGCGCGGTCTGGTATCGCCTACCCGGCAGATTTCTGATTCTTGGAGTACCCGGAGAAACATTGGTTGGAGGTCGAAGGGCATCTCGCCTATCTCATCCAGAAATAGTGTGCCGCCGTTAGCGGCTTCTATTTTGCCAATCATGCCGCCGCGCCGGGCACCGGTGAAAGCCCCTTCAATGTGTCCAAACAGTTCGCTTGCCAGCAGATCCCTGGAAAGCCCGCCACAGTTAAGTGCAACAAACTCACCTGTGTTAGATGGCCCCTCTTCGTGCATCGCCCTGGCAAAAAGCTCTTTGCCAACCCCCGTTTCTCCCTGGAGCAAAACAGGTATGGGTGCTTTGGCAACCCGCTTCGCTTGCTGTACCGCTTTCAGGAAAGGAGCACTCTGTCCTACCAGGCGGAAAAACCCGGTAGATTTGGAGGGGGGGGGGATAGTGGTCGGGTTGCCTGATGCTCTCTGTGAAGAGCGTGCGGGGAGAGGAATGACCGCCAGATAACCAATTTGCTCCCCCTGGTGGGTGACAGGTTGGACCCACTGCTGATCTATCTGATGGAGAGCACTGTCCTGCTCGGGGGTGTAGGCTCCCTCACTGTTAAGTGTCAGAATAGGATTGTATGGCGTCAGATTGATTCTTATACCTCTGGCGGCCAGAACCTTGTCTGCCATAGTATTGGTGCGAACCAATTTGCCATCCATATCAAACAGCAGTACCCCGTCATTTCCTGAAGAGGCAAAATGATCAATGGTTGTGCCGAGCAGAAGATCTCTCTTCGCCAGTTTCAGCTGTGCAAACTGACCTTCAATTCTGCGAGCACCGGAAATGGCCAGTGCCAGGCAGTAATCATGCAGTGTGTTTTTCAAACCTGAAATATTCAGTGCACCAAGCAGGCGTTTCTCGAACGGGTCACGAATAACTGCCGCAGAACAAGTCCAGCGGCTGATGTTTTCACAGAAATGCTCAAATGCGTGAACCTGTACAGGTGCGCCAATGTTCAAGGCAGTGCCAATGGCGTTCGTTCCCGCTGCCTGCTCGTTCCAGTTGGCACCCGGGATTAAGCTGTAATTGTTGGCCAGTTCCAGTGTGTCGGGATCTCCTTCGTAATCCAGTATCATCCCAGAGGGCGTCACAAGGTGCATGATGGTGCCGGATTCTGCCAGTAGTTCTTTGGCTTCGCGCATGATGATTTCGGAGGCAGAGAGCAGTTCCCGGTGCTGCCGTCTGATTCCAGTCAGCTCTTCACCGCTGAGTTCCAGTGCCCGTTTTGCAATTAGCGGATCAACCTGACTTGTCACGCAACGCTTCCAGGAAGCTTCAATGACTGATCGCACGGTATTGTCCGGCAGGTTGCCGTCTGTCAGAAGTTTCTCGCGTGCAGAAGCAACGCGCGTCGGGTGCGAAACGGCAGTGGACCCCTTAAGGGAAGGTTCATAACTCATGACACTCTTATCTCACCGGGTTGTTATTATGAAAAAAGTCGTTGTACGATTATAGGACGTTTCTGGATTTTAGGCCTCATTAAATATAGTCACTTGCAAGTCATTCAATTACAAGTGGTTTGTAATAATGGTCCAGGAGACACTAAAGCACTGGTTTCTGTTGGCCAGAGAGTCTAGATAGTCAGCAATATCGTAGACATGAACCATTAAGCCGTGTTTTAATCCAGTTCGATTAATGTCCGGCCGGCGACTGATATTCGAACGATTATAGTCGGTTTCCGCCAAACATTAATTTGATATTTCTTATAACATAATAAAATTTAACAATAAATTTTTATTGGCACGGCTATTGCTATAGTCGTATGCGAGGGCTCCCCAGTCCGCGAATGATTTGTAGTATTAACTATAAGAAGCAAATCAAATTAAGGTGGACAGGGGTAGAAGTAATCAACATAAGAGGATATACACTTGAATGATTTAACCAATCCCGTTGAAGTTCTGGGTATCGATGCCGGCGGCACGATGACCGATACTTTTTTTGTGCGTGCAGATGGCACCTTCGTCGTCGGTAAAGCACAAAGTGACGTCGATGAAGCCAACGCGGTGCTGACGTCCAGTGTTGATGCACTGGCTCACTGGGACGTAACTCCTGAAGAAGTTTTCCCGCAAATGGTCACCTGCGTATTCTCTGGTACCGCGATGCTTAACCGCGTTGTTGGTCGCAAGGGTCTTCGCACTGGTCTGATCGTAAGTAAAGGCTTTGAAGACTTCCATCGCATGGGGCGTGCTATCCAGTGTTATCTGGGTTATGCATTTGAAGACCGTCTCCACCTCAACACCCACCGTTATGATGAGCCTCTGGCGCACATCCATGACACTCGGGGTGTTACCGAGCGTGTTGACTCCAAAGGCGGTGTAGTAATTCCCGTTCGTCTGCATGAGGCCCGTGAAGCAGCCCGTGAACTGATTGAGCAAGGCTGTAAAGCCATTGTGATCAGCTTCCTGAGCTCTTACCTTAATGGTACACATGAGCGCGCTGTTCGCGATGTGTGTCTTGAGGTTGCCAAAGAGATGGGCTCTAACATTCCAGTATTTGCTTCTGTCGACTACTACCCGGTTCGTAAAGAAACTCACCGTACCAACACAACCTTGTTGGAAGCCTACGCTGCCGAGCCTTCACGCAAAATTTTGGCTAACCTTAGCCAGCGCATGAAAGACGTCGGTGCTAAATATGACGTTCGTGTCATGGCCAGCCACGGTGGTACCATCAGCTGGAAGGCAAAAGAACTGGCTCGTACGCTGGTGTCTGGTCCTATCGGCGGTGTGATGGGTTCTCGTTACCTCGCTGAGCAGCTCGGATACGAAAACGTTGCCTGTTCTGACATCGGTGGTACCAGTTTCGACATGGCGCTGATTGTTAAGGGCAAAGTGTCCATGCATCAGGACGGCGATTGCGCCCGACTGGTACTGTCTCTGCCGCTGGTATCCATGGATACTATTGGTGCGGGTGCCGGTAGCTTTGTGCGTATCGACCCCTACAGTAACTCCCTGAAACTCGGCCCTGATAGTGCCGGTTACCGTGTAGGTACTTGCTGGCCTGCTGGTGGTGTTGACACAGTGTCTGTAACTGACTGCCACATCATCTTGGGCTACCTGAACCCCGATAACTTCCTCGGCGGTATTCTTGAGCTGGACGTTCCACGTGCTAAGCAGTGCGTCAAAGAACAGATCGCTGATCCCCTCGGTCTGTCTCTGGAAGATGCAGCGGCGGGTGTGATTGAGCTGCTTGACCTTTCCTTGCGTCAGCATTTGCGCGCCATGATCAGTGCCAAAGGCTACAGCCCCAGTGAGTTCGTGTGTTTCTCCTACGGTGGTGGTGGTCCGGTTCACGCCTATGGCTATACCATGGGTCTCGGCTTTAAAGAAACTATCGTTCCTGCTTGGGCTGCTGGTTTCTCTGCATTTGGTTGTGCGACCGCAGACTTTGAATACCGCTATGATAAGAGTACAGATATCGGTATCACCAAAGACTCAACGACTGCCGAGAAGCAGGAAGCTGTGAATACCTTGGGCGGTGCCTGGAAAGAGCTGGCCGACAAAGTGATGGAAGAGTTCAGAATCAACGGATTTACCGAAGATGACGTCACACTCACCCCCGGTTACCGCATGCAGTATCTGGGTCAGTTGAATGACCTGGAAATGAGCTCACCACTTTCCGATATCGGTTCTCCGGAAGACTGGGATAAGCTGGTTGCCACTTTTGATGAAACCTATGGCCGGGTATACGCCGACGCTGCTCGTTCTCCTGAGCTCGGTTTTGGTGTGACTGCTGCTATCATGCGTGGATCTGTTGAAACCAAGAAGCCAAGCATTCCTTCTGAACCAGATGCCGGTCCAAATCCTCCAGCTGAAGCAGCAATTGGCGAGCGTCCGTTCTACTATGGTCGTAAATGGGTTACTGCAAAACTCTACAAAATGGAAAGCCTGTTGCCTGGCAACAGAATAACCGGACCAGCAGTTATTGAGTCTGATGCAACCACATATGTAATCCCGACTGGCTTTGAAACCTGGTTGGATGGACACCGTCTGTTCCACCTGATCGAAGTTTAATAAATAGCGAACATCTACTAAGATAATTGCTAACGTCGATTACATAGACGAAAAAGATACAGAGGAATAATTATGACTATTATGAAAAATGCGTTGGGTAACACCCCCGGTGTACTACTCGCAAGCGGCTTGACTCTAAATGACCACCGTAATGCCATCATGGAGCGTACAGCCAAAACTGGTTTCTATAACGGTCACGAAACCCTCGAATTCAAGGACAAAGATCCGATCGGTTACGAGCGTATCTTCTCCAAAGTTCGTGCGGGTTTGGTTAACTCCCGTGAAGTGGCCAAGAAAATTGCTGCATCGCCCATTGTTGAACAGGAAGGTGAGCTTTGCTTTACCCTGTACAACGCTGCTGGTGATTGTGTTGCTACCTCTACGGGTATCATCATTCACGTGGGTACCATGGGTGCAGCGATCAAATACATGATCCAGAATGACTGGGAAAGCAATCCCGGTATCGCCGATGGCGACATGTTCACCAACAACGATTGTCAAGTTGGTAACGTTCACCCCTGTGATATCGCGACTATCGTACCCATTTTCTATGATGGGTTGCTGAGAGGTTGGGTCGGTGGTATGACTCACGTAATTGATACCGGCGCGGTAGGTCCTGGTTCCATGTCCAATGGCCAAATCCAGCGTTTTGGTGATGGCATCCAGATCAGCTGTCGCAAAACAGGTATCAACGATACCCCTCTGCGCGACTATTTGCATGAAAGTCAACGCAACATTCGTACGACCAAATACTGGATTCTCGATGAGAAAACCCGTATTGCCGGTTGCCACATGATCCGCAAGATGCTTACTGAGGTAATCGAAGAAGAAGGCGTTGAAGCGGTTGAAAAATTCATGTATGAGGTGATTGAAGACGGTCGCCGTGGTCTGGTTAAACGTATCAAGGCAATGTGTGTGCCTGGTACAGTGAAGACTGTTGCTTTTGTCGACGTACCCTACAGCCACCCGGATGTCCATGTTCCGTCCACTTTTGCAAAAATGGACTCCATCATGCACGCCCCTTGTGAAATTACCGTGAAACCCAATGGTACCTGGCGCCTTGATTTCGAAGGCTGCAGCCGTTGGGGCTGGCACACCTATAACACAAACCCCACTGCGTTCACCTCCGGTATCTGGGTAATGATGACCCAGTCTCTGGTTCCTACTGAACGTATCAATGATGGTCCTCGTTACGCGACTGAGTTCCGTTGCCCTGCGGGTACCTGGACCAACCCGAAGGATCGCCGTACAGCACACGCTGACGCGTGGCACTTCCTGGTGTCATCCTGGAGTTCCTTGTGGCGCGGCATCAGCCGTACGTACTTCGCTCGCGGTTATCTGGAAGAAGTTAACGCCGGTAACTCCAACCCCTGTAACTGGTTGCAAGGTGGTGGTGTAAACCAGGACGGCGAAGTTCACGCGGTTAACAGCTTCGAAACTGCGGCTTGTGGTACTGGTGCCTGTGCTATGAAAGACGGCCTGAACCACGCTGCTGCGATTTGGAACCCTGAAGGTGACATGGGTGATATCGAGATCTGGGAACTGGCTGAACCGCTGTTGTACATGGGTCGTCGTATCAAAACCAATACTGGCGGTTACGGTAAGTACCGCGGTGGTCTGGGTTATGAAACCCTGCGTATGGTTTGGAACTCAGCTGACTGGACTATGTTCTTCATGGGCAATGGCTACATGAACAGTGACTGGGGCATGATGGGTGGTTATCCGTCAGCTACCGGCTACCGTTTTGAAGCTCATAACACCGGCCTGAAAGAGCGTATCGCCGAAGGTAAATCTCTGCCACTGGGTCAGGATCGTGATCCTTCACTCTGCGAATACGAAAAACACCTCGGTCCGGATGCTATTGTTAAGCGTGACAAGCAGTGTATTACCACTGAAGACATGTTCGACAATGGTGACCTGTACCTGAACTATCTGCGCGGTGGTCCTGGTTTTGGTGATCCGCTGGATCGCGAAATTGCAGACATCCAAGAAGACCTTAACCAGAACTTCCTGATGGAAGAGTTCGCTGTAAAAATCTACGGTGCAGTATTCACCAAAGATGAAGAAGGTGTTTACACCATGGACGCAGCGAAGACCAGAGCTCGCCAGGCTGAAATCCGCAAAGAGCGTATTGGTCGCGGTGTTCCAGTGCGTGAGTGGATGGAAACAGAGCGCGCTAAAATCATCGATAAAGACGCATCTTTGGCAGTCCAGCAGATGTTCGCGTCAAGCTTCTATCTGTCAGCCAAATTCCTTGCCGAATTCAAGGAATTCTGGGATCTTCCTGCAGATTGGGAATTGCCTGAAGAAGAGCTGGGAACCCCGATGTACGGTGCAAGACACAATATTGATATTGGTGACCTGCCCGACGTCCATCCAGTGATCATGGTAGAAGAATAAGGTATTAATCTGCCTATGAGCAGGGTGGCCACTTCGGTGGTTCACCCTATCACTTGACGAATTGACAGAATATAAGAGAGTTTAGTTATGTCTACTTACACTAAGAAGCAGGTTAGTGACCTGGTCAAAGGCACCTTGGATTGGGATACAGTTCACCTGATGCTGTCCATGCCGAAAGACGAGGCTCGTTACAAGCTGTATATGGAAGTGCTGCAGGAAAATGTCTCCTATGATGACAAAATCCTTCTGGCTGTTGGTCCTCACCTGAACATTGTTGAGTCCTCCAAAGATCAGGAAATTCTCATCAAGTGCGATTGTGGCCATGAATTTGGTCATTACAGCAAAAACTGGAAACTTAACGCATTGATTTATGTTCGTGACAATGTGGAGAAGATGAAAGAGGTTTATCCAGAGCTGATGGCTCCGGATACCAACTGGCAGGTATACCGTGAGTACTACTGCCCGTCGTGCGGTATTATGCATGATGTGGAAGCACCAACTCCCTGGTACCCTGTTATGCATGATATTCAGCCTGACCTGAAGACTTTCTTCGAATGGTTGGATATGCCTGCACCGGCTAAGATCTAATGGTGCTGGGTCCCGGCCTTTGGCCGGGACCTTTTTTTATGTCTGGTATAAAATTTTAGTTACAAGTTTCCACGATAAAAGTGATGCGCTGACTGTTAGTGGTTGGCTGGCAAATGTATTACACACCCCTTTCATGCCGCCTGAAACTCGATCTGAATTGTATCGGGCCGGCAGACTATTCAAAAAAGGTATCGATGACACAATAAGCAGGCTGCGCATGTTTGTTTTGTGATCTGGTATCCTGTGCGACATACAGAGGAAAAATTATGTCTCAGAATGAAAAAGCGCAAACGACGCCACATTTTTCAATGCAGAAGATTTATCTGAAGAAAAATGACTATGAAGCACCCAATCCTGCTTCTGTATTTAAGACGGACTGGAACCCAGAAGTGACCTTGGATCTCGATATCAAGGACCAGAAACTTGAAGAAGACAGGTATGAAGTGATTCTGTCGATTTCAATTACTGCAAATAATGCAGAGCAAGTTGCTTTTCGCTTAGAAGTTGATCAGGCCGCTTCGTTTTTGATTGGCAACTTCCCAGATGATCGTCTTGAAGAGGCATTAGGTTCGGCATGTCCGGCTATTATGTTTCCTTACTTGCGTGAGACTGTAGACCATATGTTGCTGAAAGGCGGTTTCCCTCCTCTTATGTTGGCACCGGTCAACTTTGATGCACTGTATAAAGATAAAAAGGCACAACTTACTCAATAACTGTAGAGAGGCCAGGGCCTCAAGTTATATTGTTGTGTTGTAGGTTCATTGGATACGTTGTCGTGGACGCTGATCAAAATTTTGATCAGCGTTTTTTGTGGATAATGAGA
Source organism: Porticoccus sp. (assembly GCA_002707685.1). Taxonomy (GTDB): domain Bacteria; phylum Pseudomonadota; class Gammaproteobacteria; order Pseudomonadales; family Porticoccaceae; genus Porticoccus. Next base: position 73,658 of record PANQ01000012.1, read on the forward strand.
GGAAACGATGTAAACAGGTTGGGATTTATAAACTGTAAAAAGTGTCTGTGTCAGATGAAATCTCCCCAAAGAGATTGCAACAGGGTGATTGCGACGATGGGCGCTGTTTCTGTCCGTAAGATCCGGGGACCTATAGTCAGTGCTTGAAAGCCACTTTGCAGTGAAGATGTAATTTCAGAATCTGTTAACCCTCCCTCAGGGCCGACCAATAACCCGACGCAGTTAATCGACTGAGTACGCAGTTCGCCAACTGTTTGATTGCTACGATGGTGGAGTACAAAGTTTTGGTCTGTAGATAAAGATTGAGACCAAAGGTCAGGAGAAATTGGGGCATTAATAATGGGGGGTATGTTTCTATAGCATTGCTCACAAGCATTAATGGCTATCTTTCGCCAGTGTTGAATTTTTTTGTCAGCCCGGTCCCCCTTGAGACGTACCTCACTGCGTGCGGTAAATAGGGGAGTAATTTCAGCAATACCGACTTCCGTGGCTTTTTGGATAACCCAGTCCATCCGGTCCCCACGTGACAGGCCAATACCGAGGGAAATATACAGAGGCGATTCTCTGTTTGTCTCCGTAAACCCGGTAATTAAAACCCGCGCTTGTTTGCCTGTGGCCTGACCCAAAATGGCGTGATATTCCCCTCCAGTTCCATTAAAAAGGACAATTGCGGCACCAGTTTTGAGACGTAATACGGTCGTTAAATGGTGAGTACTGTTTTCCTCGAGGAGTACTTCAGCATCTACNGNCAGAGGTTGNTNNNTGAATACTCTGATATCACGCATCNGNTATNGGNAANCCNANATTACGGCATANNGNNGTGCAGGTGTCAGCCTGGTTCATNGTATAAAAATGNANACCGGGTGCTCCTNCCGNCAANAGTTTTTCGCAAAGNCGGGAGACAACNTCCAGGCCAAAAGCNCGAATNCTGGCNGNATCCGTACCATAGGATTTCAATTGTTGTCTGATCCAACGGGGCACATCGGCACCACAATTATCNGAGAAACGGATAAGGTTCTGATAATTGGTNATTGGCATAATACCGGGGATTATCGGGNTCTGAATCCCCGCTGCAAGNCACTGATCGCGGAAATAAAAATANGCATCNATGTTATAAAAATATTGGGTGATACCACGACTNGCCCCNGCCNAAAATTTTTGGNCGAGCCAATAAATGTCTTTNTNATAGCTTTCGGCTTCNGGATGAATCTCCGGGTAGGCCGCNACAAGCANTTCAAACGTATCACCGAAATGTTCACGAATAAACTGAACCAATTCATTGGCATAGACGAGTTGTGTTGAGCCGCCCATNCCAGAGGGNAGATCACCACGNAAGGCTACGATACGGCGTATGCCAGCTTCACGGTANGTTTCCAGCAGGGATAAAACCGATTGCTTGCTGTCCCCGCCAAAGGANAGGTGTGGNGTGGCATTTGANCCGGCCCGGTTTATTTCAAGNACGATNTCCCGGGTGTGGTCACGCGTGGNGCCTCCCGCACCATAGGNCACAGAGAAANACTCGGGATTGAACCGNGCCAGNTGACTGTGTACAANGCGCANNTTNTCGCGTCCTTCNGGTGTTTTCGGTGGAAAAAATTCAAAACTTAAATGTCGATCATTCATGNCTGATCAATNATCCCTNCGGNNATGNNAAATTTNCTNANCCAGTAATCAATAACGGTANCTGTCTTCCTTGAATGGNCCATCNAGTGGCACATTGATATAGGCAGCTTGTGTGGGTTTCAGCTTTGTCAGTACACCGCCAAAGCCGGANACCATGTGNGCAGCCACNTCTTCGTCTAACTTNTTGGGTAATACCTCNACGCGNAACAAGGCCTGTCTTGTAGNCTGNTCGCAGTCNGCAAATTTTTGCTGNTATAAGTGAATTTGGGCCAGAACCTGATTGGCAAAAGAGCCATCCATGATACGNCTCGGGTGACCGGTGGCATTGCCNAGGTTNACCAGTCGGCCNTCAGAGAGCAGCAACAGGTGGTCATTGGTGTCACGNTTNCGNTANACNTTNTGNACNTGGGGTTTGATTTCNTCCCANAGCCAGTTTTTGCGCATGTAACTGGTGTCGATTTCATTNTCAAAGTGNCCNATGTTGCAAACNACNCAACCNGATTTCAGNGCGTGAAGAATNTCGNCATCGCAAACATTGTAGTTCCCGGTGCAGGTGACNAGCAGGTCTGTCGTTGCTAACAACGCTGAATTAACCCCNTTNTCGGGATTCCCTTCNAGATAGGGNGAGNCGANNTCNAAACCGTCCATGCAGGCCTGCATGGCGCAGATCGGGTCTATTTCGGTCACCTTGACGATCATGCCTTCCTGACGGAGCGACTGGGCAGAGCCCTTGCCCACATCACCGTATCCAATCACCAGTGCTTTCTTGCCAGACAGTAAATGGTCAGTGGCNCGTTTCAGNGCATCATTGAGGCTGTGACGACACCCGTATTTATTGTCATTTTTCGACTTGGTCACGGAGTCATTGACATTGATGGCNGGTATTTTNAGTTCACCCTTTTTCAGCATCTCGTAGAGACGGTGCACGCCNGTCGTAGTTTCTTCAGTAACGCCATGCACTCCCTTGAGCACCTGAGGAAACTTTTCATGAAGCATGGCGGTGAGATCGCCGCCATCATCCAGAATCATATTCGCTTCCCAGGGAGANCCCTCCTTGAGAATTTGCTGTTCCAGGCACCATTCGTACTCTTCTTCTGTTTCACCTTTCCAGGCAAAAACCGGNGTACCATTTGCTGCAACAGCTGCGGCAGCGTGATCCTGAGTGGAAAAGATATTGCAGGATGTCCAGCGCACCTGGGCTCCCAGTGCCTCCAGTGTCTGGATTAGTACGGCTGTCTGAATCGTCATATGNATGCAACCGAGAATTTTTGCGCCAGCGAGGGGCTGTTCTGCACGATACTTTTCTCGNAGNGCCATCAGNGCCGGCATCTCGGTTTCAGCAATNGAAATTTCNCGGTTNCCCCACTCGGCGAGGGAAATGTCCGCAACCNTGTAATCGTTNTTNATGGCCATGNTTGTCATAGTGAATTCCTGTTTGTTAAATGAGAATTACAGAGCGCGTTTCAGGCTTTCAGCCCNATCGGTTCTTTCCCAGGTAAAATTATCAAGCTCNCGACCGAAGTGGCCGTAGGCGGCNGTTGGCCGATAAATNGGNCGTTTGAGGTCGAGCATTTCTATCAGNCCCTGGGGNCNCAANTCGAAGTTTTCGCGGATCAGCAGTGCGATTTCATCATCCGTCAATTTGCCCGTNCCAAAACTNTTGACGCTGATCGACGTGGGTTCAGTGACNCCAATGGCGTAGGAGATCTGAATTTCACAACGCTCGGCCAGCCCGGCAGCGACAATATTTTTTGCNACGTAACGCCCGGCATAAGCGGCCGAGCGATCAACTTTGGAGGGATCCTTGCCGGAGAAGGCCCCGCCACCGTGATGCGCCATACCGCCATAGGTATCNACGATAATNTTCCNNCCNGTGAGTCCGCAGTCACCCATGGGGCCGCCGATGATGAATTGACCGGTAGGGTTGATNTGGTAGCGGGTACCTTTGTGGAGCCACTCTTCAGGGAGCACGTGCTGGATGATCTCCTCTCGGACGGCCTCCTGCAAATTGGCTTGGGAAATACTGGGTGCGTGCTGTGTCGACAACACAACTGCGTCCACNGCCACTGGTTTGCCATCAGCGTAACGCAGGGTCACCTGACTCTTGGCATCGGGTCTNAGCCAGGGCAATACGCCATCTTTGCGCAACTGCGCCTGGCGCTCTACCAGCCTATGGGCGAAATAGATCGGGGCGGGCATCAGGACATCGGTCTCGTCGCTGGCATAACCAAACATCAGTCCCTGATCACCTGCACCCAGTTCTTTCTCGTTGGCCTCGTCAACGCCAATGGCGATATCGCGGGATTGNTTGCCGATGGCATTCAATACAGCACAGGATGCGCCATCAAAGCCCACATCCGAACTGTTATAACCAATATCCAGAATGACGCNNCGAACAATTTCCTCNAGGTCGACATACGTGTTGGTACGCACTTCNCCGGCAATAATGGCCATTCCGGTTTTTACCANGGTTTCCACNGCCACTCTGGANTTNGGATCATCGGCCAGAATGGCATCAAGAATGGCGTCGGAGATCTGGTCGGCCATTTTNTCGGGGTGGCCTTCGGAAACGGATTCAGAGGTGAACAAGTTGTAATTTGACATAGGTAGCGGTTCCTGTGCTGATTAGCATCAGCTACTTCCGATTGGGATTGGGTTTAAAAAATTGTCTCAGTTGAACCTGAAAGCCATTGCGTTGGGCCAGAAACAGGCTTTCTCCTTCAGTCAGGGCCGCAGCTGATGCCCAACTGCTGAGATCCTCCGGTTCAAAGCCAAGCCATAGATCGCCACAGTTTTCGCGGGCCCAGCTTTGATCGTGATGACAGAGCTCAGTCACGATCAGNGCTCCACCNGGTACNAGGAGCTCGGCGAGATGTTTAAAAATCAGCGCTGGATCCGNGGTGTGGTGCAGTACCATGTTAAGGGTAATGTAATCAGGGTTGAGAGAATGCTCGACAGCAAGTCNGGTATCGCCGTGGATAAACTGTATATTNGCCAGATTGCGTGATTCGGCAAATTCACGCGAGCGGTTGAGCATCTCCGCCGATGTATCCAATGCAATAACNTGATCAAAGCGCAGGGAGAGCGCAGGTAAAAAGCNTCCTTCCCCGGGGCCAACCTCAAGTACCGTGCCTCGGAATCCCNGTGTTGCATCCAGAAAGTCCGTGACGGGCTCACCATATTGATCGAAGCTGGCAATCAAATCCTGATTGCTGTGAAACCGGTCTGCATTCTGTTCAAAAAAAACAGTCGATGCCCGGGTCCGCTCATCATTGATATGCTGTATGCGTCGTTGCAATTTTAGGCTGGGTTCAGTCTGGTCAATGGCGGCGAACAGNGCGCGGTGTAACGACTGAAGTCGTGGTTCCTCCGGTATCGGCGANCGCCGGTAAAAAATGCTATTGCCNTCCCTGCGGGTGGCNGTCAGACCCGCTTTNGTNAGTATTTTNAAATGATGNCTCATCCCGGACTGNCCAATATCCAGAATTTCACTTAATTCCAGTACGCCGTAGGCGTTGTGTCGCAATACCCTGAGGATATCCACCCGCAGGGGATCACCGGCCGCCTTGCAAAGCGTGGCAAGGGAATCGGTGTCTGACCCGGTAGATTCCCAGGTTGCGGGTTGAGGGCTGGTGATCATGGGGCGACTCTAACACAGCTGAAAATCTATATCAAAATAGTTTGATATAGGTGTAGCGTGCTATTGGTTGTTTACTGTGCTGCGCGAGTACGAGAAAATAGCGCCCCTTTCGATTTCCCCGATTTGCCCTCCAGGAGCCTGTTCCAAATGCCTTCCAGACGTGATCTAGCCAATGCCATCCGCGCCCTGAGTATGGACGCTGTTCAACAAGCCAATAGCGGTCACCCCGGTGCTCCCATGGGGATGGCGGATATCGCTGAGGTGTTATGGAACGATTACCTGGTACACAACCCGGCCGACCCCGCCTGGGCTAATCGTGACCGGTTTGTCTTGTCCAATGGCCACGGCTCCATGCTGTTGTACTCCCTGTTGCATCTGAGTGGCTACGACTTGCCACTGGATGAATTGAAAAATTTTCGGCAATTGCATTCAAAAACACCTGGCCACCCGGAATATGGCTATGCCCCGGGGGTTGAGACGACCACGGGTCCATTGGGGCAGGGGCTTAGCAATGCCGTGGGTATGGCATTGGCAGAGAAAATTCTGGCAGCGCAGTTCAATCGCCCGGGACATGAAATCGTCAGCCACTATACCTACTGTTTTCTGGGCGATGGCTGCCTGATGGAGGGAATATCCCATGAGGTCAGTTCTCTGGCGGGAACCCACAAGCTGGGTAAGCTGATTGCCTTCTATGATGACAACGGCATTTCCATCGACGGTGAAGTAGCTGGCTGGTTTACCGATGACACCCCGGCCCGTTTTGAGGCCTATGGCTGGCAGGTAATCCCTGATGTGGATGGCCATGATGCCACTGCCATCAAAGCGGCCATCGAAATTGCCAGAATGGATGAGGAAAAGCCCACCCTGATTTGCTGTAAAACGATCATCGGTTTTGGCTCGCCAAACAAGCAGGGTAAGGAAGATTGTCACGGAGCTCCTCTGGGTGCTGAAGAAATTTCATTGGCCCGCCAACAACTGCAATGGAACCATGGCCCCTTTGATGTGCCAGACGAGATTTATCGTGGCTGGAATGCCTGTGAAAAGGGTAGTAAGTCCCAGTCTGACTGGCAGGAGAAGCTCGAGCGCTACCGGGCTGCACACCCCGATTTGGCGGTTGAATTTATCAGGCGTATCAAAGGGGACCTGCCGGCGACATTTATTGATCAGGCCGATGCCTATATTCACCAGTGTCAGCAAGCCATGGAAAAAGTGGCCTCCCGCAAAGCCTCGCAAAACTGTCTCAATGCGTTTGGGCCACTGCTGCCTGAACTGCTGGGTGGTTCTGCAGACCTGGCTGGATCCAATCTCACACTGTGGTCCGGTTGCCAGGGCATCACTGCTGACGATGCGTCGGGGAACTACCTGTATTATGGCGTTCGCGAATTTGGTATGAGCGCTATCATGAATGGCCTTGTGCTGCACGGTGGTTTTGTCGTGTATGGCGCCACGTTCCTGATGTTCATGGAATACGCCAGGAACGCGGTGCGTATGGCCGCCTTGATGAAACAACGAAGCATTTTTGTTTATACCCACGACTCCATCGGGTTGGGCGAAGATGGCCCCACCCATCAGCCGGTGGAGCAGCTCACAGCACTTCGGGCAACCCCCAATCTGCACACCTGGCGCCCCTGCGATACAGTGGAAGCGGCGGTGAGCTGGAAGCAGGCAATTGTTCGCAAGAACGGTCCAAGTGCTCTGGTCTTTTCCCGGCAGGGCCTGGCCCCGATGTCGCGATCCGAAGCTCAACTGAACAATATCCAGCGCGGTGGTTACGTGCTGAAAGACTGCGATGGCAAGCCCAAAGCGATACTGATTGCGACGGGTTCAGAAGTGTCACTGGCTATGGATGCTGCCGGAGAGTTGAGAAGCAAGGGGGTGGCGGTAAGGGTCGTTTCCATGCCCTGTGCTGAATTATTTGACGCTCAGGACTCAGCCTATCGGGACAGTGTGTTGCCGCCCGAGGTTAGAGTGCGGGTAGCCGTGGAGGCAGGGCACCGGGATTACTGGTACAAGTACGTAGGCCTCGATGGCAGGGTAGTTGGCATGTCCACCTTTGGGGAGTCTGCTCCCGGTGATCAGCTGATGAAGCAGTTTGGTTTCACCGTGGAGAATGTGGTTGAAGCTGTCAAAGCCGTATTGTAGGCGGGACGTCGCGTCGCCGATAAAGGAGAATTCAGCTCAATGATTCGTGTGGCAATTAATGGTTATGGTCGAATAGGCCGTTCGGTCTTGCGGGCTCTCTATGAGTCCGGGTTCCGCGAACGCATCCAGGTCATTGCCATAAACGAACCAGCTGACTGCAAGACCATCGCCCACCTGACCAAATACGATTCCACCCATGGCCGTTTTCCCGGGACAGTAGAGGTTCTGGGCGATACCCTGACAGTCAATGGCGATGCCATTTCGGTCTATCACCGTGAGGATATTGCCAGCCTTCCCTGGGGTGAACTGGGAGTGGATGTGGTGCTGGAATGCAGCGGCACGTTCACTGATCGTCAGACTGCCGAGGGGCATCTGCGTTCGGGAGCAAAGAAAGTGTTGTTTTCCCAGCCGGCTGAAGCAACCGTTGATGCCACCATCGTGTTGGGTGTCAATGAGGGGATCCTGACCGGTGAAGAGACGGTAATATCCAATGCCTCCTGTTCCACCAATTGTGTGATCCCGGTGATTAAAACCCTCCAACGGGTGTTTGGAGTAGAGGGTGGGGTGATCACCACAATTCACTCGGCTATGAATGACCAGCCCGTTATCGATGCCTACCATCACACAGACTTGCGTAAAACCCGTGCTGCGATGCAATCCATTATTCCGGTGGACACCCAGTTGGCGCGAGGCATCGACCGCCTGCTGCCGGAACTCAAGGGCCGTTTTGAAGCTCAGGCCATGCGTGTTCCCACGTTGAATGTGTCTGCGATTGATCTTTCCATATTGCTCAATACAGACGTCGATGTCGCTACCATAAACCGGGTGCTGGCGGCTGCCGCTGACACTGAGCTGACCGGCATACTCGGTTATACCGAGGAGCCACTGGCCTCCTGTGATTTCAACCATGATCCACGCAGCGGTATCGTGGACGCGGGGCAGACCAGGGTCAGCCAACGGCATCTGGTGAAAGTGCTGCTCTGGTTTGATAACGAGTGGGGCTACGCCAACCGGATGGTGGAGCTGGTAAATCACTGGCTGTCCATTTCCGGGTCCAAATAACCTGAAATACAATAAGCAGAGACAGAGTAATCACCATGCCATTGAATGTACTCAAGATGACGGATCTGAACCTGACGGGCAAGCGGGTGCTGATTCGTGAAGACCTCAATGTCCCTGTCCGCAATGGTGTTGTTACATCCGATGCCAGATTGCGGGCAACGCTACCCACTATTGAATTGGCGCTCCAGGCCGGTGCCACGGTCATCCTGATGTCCCATCTTGGACGTCCGGTCGAAGGGCAGTTTGATGCCGAGTTTTCCTTGCAACCGGTGGCCGACCGGTTGGGTGTCTTGCTGGGGCGAGAGATACCGCTTGTTCGCGATTGGCAAAAGGGTATCGAGCAGGATGGGCAATTGATATTGCTGGAGAATGTGCGCTTTAACGCCGGCGAGAAAAAGGATGATGAGGTGCTGGCGAAAGCCTATGCATCGCTTTGTGATATTTTTGTCATGGATGCCTTCGGCACGGCTCATCGCGCCCAGGCTTCCACCCACGGTGTCGCAAAGTTTGCGCCACTGGCTTGCGCCGGCCCACTGCTGGCGGGCGAGCTGGAGGCACTGGAAAAAGCACTGGCCAATCCCGCTCGTCCGCTGGTGGCTATCGTCGGAGGTGCCAAGGTTTCCACGAAGCTGACCGTGCTTGAAACACTGTCAGAAAAAGTGGATCAGCTGATCGTCGGGGGTGGTATTGCCAATACCTTTCTCGCCGCGTCGGGACTACCTGTCGGCAAATCCCTTTGTGAGCACGATCTCCTGCCCGAGGCCAAACAGTTGATGTCCAAAACAAGCATTCCACTGCCCAGCGATGTGGTCGTCGCGGGCGAGTTTTCCGCCACGGCCGAAGCGACGCTGAAGGCGGTGGCGGATGTGGCGGAAGACGATATGATTCTTGATATTGGTCCGAATACCATCAAGGTGTTGACCGAAATACTCGAAGGTGCAGGTACAATTATCTGGAATGGCCCGGTGGGTGTTTTTGAGTTTGACCAGTTTGGTGCCGGAACCGAAGCCATCGCCAATGCCATTGCCGCCAATGACGGGTTTTCGATAGCGGGCGGTGGCGATACGCTGGCAGCAGTCGACAAATACGGCATTGCCGACAGGGTTTCCTACATTTCAACTGGTGGGGGAGCTTTTCTGGAATATGTGGAAGGTAAAACCCTGCCCGCAGTGGCGATGCTTGAGTCGCGTGCGACCTCTTGACGGCAGACCAGTTTTTCACGGCACCCGGTGAGTGCTGAAAAGCCATTCCCCGGCGGCAAGTAACCAAACAGGATGGAAGGATAATTACATGGCACTTATTTCACTGCGACAGTTGCTGGACCATGCTGCTGAGCACAGCTATGGCGTGCCGGCATTCAATGTCAACAACCTGGAACAGATGCGCGCCATTATGGAAGCCGCAGATCAGACGGATTCCCCGGTGATCGTGCAGGCTTCAGCCGGTGCGCGCAAATACGCCGGCGCGCCTTTTTTGCGTCACCTGATTCTGGCGGCGATTGAGGAGTTCCCCCATATACCGGTCTGCATGCATCAGGATCATGGCACCAGCCCGGCAATCTGCCAGCGGTCTATCCAACTGGGCTTCAGCTCCGTGATGATGGATGGTTCCCTTCAGGAGGACGGCAAGACACCGGCCTCCTATGATTACAATGTTGAAGTCACTCGGCGCGTGGTTGATATGGCACATGCTGGCGGAGTTTCCGTCGAGGGTGAATTGGGGTGTCTGGGTTCGCTGGAAACCGGTCAGGCCGGTGAGGAAGATGGTGTCGGTGCTGAGGGGATGTTGTCCCACGAGCAGATGCTGACGGACCCGGAGGAAGCTGCGGATTTCGTGTCGCGGACTGCGGTTGATGCGTTGGCGATAGCCATTGGTACGTCCCATGGGGCATACAAGTTTTCCCGTCCGCCCACGGGCGATATCCTTGCTATAGAGCGAATCAAGGCGATTCACGCCCGGATCCCCAATACCCATCTGGTGATGCACGGGTCCTCCTCTGTGCCACAGGACTGGTTGGAAATCATTAATGAGTTTGGCGGCGATATTGCGGAAACCTACGGTGTGCCAGTGGAGGAAATTGTTGAGGGTATCAAGCACGGGGTGCGCAAAATCAATATAGATACTGACTTGCGTCTGGCCTCTACGGGTGCCGTGCGCCGGTTTCTCGCGAGTCATAAATCCGAGTTTGATCCGCGCAAATACCTGAAGGCGAGCACGGATGCCATGAAAGAGATTTGTGTGGCCCGCTATGAGTCCTTCGGTACCGCGGGCAATGCCGGCAAAATCAGGCCCTACAACCTGGATAAAATGTCCGAGCGTTACCAGTCCGGCGAACTGGATCCCCAGGTCAATTAGGCAGACGGGGCAGAACAATGATCCTTAGTAAGTATCAGCATCTGGTGTTTGCCTTTTTTATGGCAGGGCTGATGTCCTGTCTGATGTCCCTGGTGATCAGTATTTTTAATGTCGGTCTGGTGGACAATATTCTGCAGATTTGGCTTCATGCATGGGGCTTTGCCTTTGTGGTTGCGTTCCCGGCGGTGTTGGTGGTGGCGCCCCTGGTGAGCAGGCTGGTCAGTCTGGTAATTAAAAAAGATGGGTGACAATCCGCTGCCCTGCGTGACTGACACTCGAGAGTCCTTGCATGATGCTCTGCTGGAACGCGTGAGCAGTGGTTTGTTGCCGCTGACATTCGATTCTGAGCAGGATCGGCGGGACAAGACGCCAGACGAAATGGCTTACCTGCGTCACTACGGGCTGATACCGCCAGACTCGTTGACGGCGGTCAGTCATTGCATGGGTACCTTCGCCTCCGGCGATTTCCAGCTGGCCACCCATTACTGGTTGCCGGAGAGTCCGCGTGGCACCTACCTGTTGGTACACGGCTACTTTGATCATGTCGGGCTTTATGGCCATTTGATTCACTACCTGCTGCAGCGGGGTTATGCCGTGGTGGCATTTGATCTGCCGGGGCATGGCCTGTCCAGTGGCGAGCGGGTCAGTATCGACAGCTTTGATCGCTACGTGGATGTGTTTTCCGACCTGCTGCAAAAATGTGTGAGCAGTTTTCCCAGACCCTGGAAAGGGATTGGTCAAAGCACGGGAGGCGCTATTCTGATGAAGTATGTCATGGCGGCCAAACCCTACCACTACCCGAATGATCTCACTGCGGTCACTGTGCTGGCGCCACTCATCCGGCCCAGGGAGTGGATGAAAAGTCTGCGCACCTACAAGCTGTTTCACCGGGTGCTGAAAAAAGTATCACGGACATTCCGCCCCAATACCACCAACGAGGCATTTAACGAATTTCTGATCAACTGTGATCCGTTGCAGTACAACTACATTCCCATTGAATGGGTGGCATCGATGAAACGCTGGACAGAGGAGTTTGCCGCGCTGCCGCCCAGTGACTATCCGTTAAAGGTGGTTCAGGGCGATTGTGACGGCACGGTGGACTGGCGCTATAATGTGGCGTCGATCCGCAAAAAATTCCCCAACTTTGAACTGGTATTGATCCCCGGTGCCGGGCACCATCTGGTCAATGAGATCGATGACATGCGAGACCGGGTCTTCAAGTCGCTCGGTGAGGGCTAGGTGGCGTAGTGGAAAGAACCGGCAGTCGGGTGTCCACCGGTCTCTGGTGAGATTCTAGAACAGCACCCGGCAGCGAATGGTGCCATCAATGGCCTTGAGTGCCTTCAGTGCCACATCACTGTATTCCCTGTCCACATCCAGCACTACATAGCCTACAGACTCATTGGTCTGCAGGTATTGGCTGCTGACATTGATGTTGTTGTCGGAAAACACATGGTTGATGGCCGTCATCACGCCCGGCACATTGTGGTGCACGTGCAACAGGCGGTGGGCTCCACTGTGGGAGGGCAGCGATACCTGGGGAAAGTTGACAGCACTGATGGTGGCACCGGTATCGCTGTACCTGACCAGTTTTTCAGCGACTTCCAGGCCAATATTTTCCTGTGCTTCCTGGGTGGAGCCGCCGATATGCGGCGTCAGTATGACGTTGTCATACTTGCGCAGAGGTGATACGAATTCTTCCTGGTTGGACTTCGGCTCAACCGGGAAAACATCAATAGCTGCACCACCGAGTTGTTTGTTCTCCAGTCGGTCGCACAGTGCATCAATATCCACTACTTTGCCGCGAGCGGCATTGATCAGGATGGCGCCGGTTTTCATGGCAGCAAGCTGTTCTGCACGAATCATGTTGCGCGTGGCGGGGTTGTCGGGCACATGGAGTGAAACCACATCGGCCAGCTCCAATAGCTCTTTGAGAGAACCGACCTGTTCTGCATTGCCCAGGGGGAGTTTGGTGACCACATCGTAAAACTTCACCCGCATGCCCATGGATTCGGCCATGACGCTGAGCTGACTGCCGATATTGCCGTAGCCAACAATGCCGAGGGTTTTGCCTCGAACTTCGTGAGAGGCCGTGGCCGTTTTGAGCCAGTCACCGCGGTGGGCAGCAGCATTCTTTTCGGGAATGCCCCGCATCAGCATGATGGTTTCAGCAATAATCAATTCTGCGACACTGCGGGTGTTGGAATAGGGCGCGTTAAATACCACTATGCCGTGTTCTGTGGCTGCCTGCAGATCCACCTGGTTGGTGCCGATGCAGAAACAGCCCACGCCGATCAACCGTCTGGCAGCTTCAAATACCTGGCGATTGAGTTGGGTGCGGGAGCGAATCCCGACGAAGTGGAAGTCCCGGATCTTTTCGATCAGCTGTTCTTCTGACAGTGCCGCTTTAAGATACTCGACGTTGCTGTAGCCAGAAGCTTTGAGTGTCTCTACCGCAGAGGGATGCACGCCTTCAAGCAGGAGAAATTTGATCTTGGACTTATCGAGAGAAAAATTGACCATACACTCCTCGGTTGGGTGGCCCGTACTGCTACCTGAAAAAAAGGCGGCTATGATACCATGCACGCCCTTCGATAACTGCCCCTTTTTGTGGAGGTCCGCCAGATGACTGTTGCCCCCCCGGTCATTGAAAAATTACGTGAGATCGTCGGTCAGCAGCGTGTGCTGACGGATGAAACTTCATTTCAGCAGTACGGCGTCGATCGCACGACCCTTTGGTCGCCGTCACCCGGTGTCGTAGTATTGCCGGGGAGCACCGAGGAAGTGCAGGCCATCATTCAGCTGGCCATTGCCGAGCGCATCGCCGTGGTTCCCTCCGGGGGGCGCACAGGCCTCAGTGGCGGGGCTGTGGCCCTGAACGGTGAGATCGTCCTAGTGCTGGACCGGATGAACGAGGTCGTGGCATTCAATGCCATTGACCGCAGTGTGACGGTGCAGGCGGGCATGATCACTCAGCAGTTGCAGGCCTTTGCCGAGCAACAGGGATTATTCTATCCGGTTGATTTCGCATCGACTGGTTCAAGCCAGATTGGCGGCAATATTGCGACCAATGCCGGCGGTATCAAAGTCATTCGCTATGGCATGACCCGCAACTGGGTGCTTGGTCTGAAGGTGGTCACCGGCAATGGCGATATCCTCGAGCTGAATCATGGTCTGGTGAAGAACAACACGGGCCTGGATTTTCGGCACCTGTTTATTGGTTCAGAGGGCACTTTGGGCATTATTACCGAGGCCACTATTGGACTCACCCGGCCGCCAAAGGAGTTGAGTGTACTGGTGTTGGGGGTGGTGGATTTTCCCAGCATTATCGATGTCCTGAAAACCTACAACGATGGTATGGAGCTAACAGCCTTCGAATTCTTTACCCACAACGGCATGGAAAAAGTATTGGTCCACAGCGATGTGCCCGCACCCTTTGAATCTGAAGCACCGTTTTATGCGCTGGTAGAATTCGAGTCACTGTCCGAGACGCAGTTGGATCAGGCGATGGCGCTGTTTGAAACCTGCGTCATGGAGGGCTGGGTACTTGATGGCGTCATCAGTCAGAGCCTCTCACAGGCGGAGAATCTCTGGAAATTGCGCGAGGATATGTCGGAGACCCTGTCCCGCTGGAAGCCCTATAAAAATGATATCAGCGTGAATGTTTCACGCATGCCGGAATTTCTCGCCGAGGTGGAATCACTGGCTGCCGCAGAATACCCGGACTTTGAGTTGGTCTGGTACGGCCATATCGGCGATGGCAATCTGCACCTGAACATTCTGAAACCGGATGACCTGCCTGTGGAGCAGTTCGCCGAGCAATGCAGTGTGGCCAGCCAGCAGATTGCAGCGCTGGTAGGGCAATTCAACGGTAGTATCTCTGCCGAGCACGGTGTCGGTTTGCTGAAAAAGGATTACCTTGAACACTCGCGCTCCGCCACAGAGGTGCAGTTGATGCGTCAGGTCAAGCAGGTGTTCGATCCCAATGGCATCATGAATCCGGGCAAGATATTTGATGCAGTCTGACGAGAGCTTCCACTGATGTCGGATGAGAAGGTGCCATCACGATTCGGGCATGCGGCGCAGCTTACCGGCACGGACGGAACAGTGAAGAAGGCCGTGCCTCAAGTGAGCGGGCAGTTGAGGGATCTCACGCAAATGGTCTACATCCTGCAAATCATCAGCCTGGTGATCGGATTGACAGCGGTGGCGGGCATCATCGTAAATTATCTCAAGCGGGATGAAGTGCGGGGGACCTACCTTGAATCGCATTTCAACTGGCAGATCAGAACCTTTTGGTGGTTACTGGCAGGTCTGGTTGTCGGTTGGCTACTGACCCTGGTGCTGGTCGGCTTCCTCATTCTCGGTCTACTCTACATCTGGTATATCTATCGGATTGTCAGGGGTTGGCTGGCACTCAGCGACAGAAAGGGGCTCGACGATGCATTACTTTGATCATTGTATCCATTTTGCCGATGGCCTTTCCGGGCAGATTCCCGCGGGCAAGGTGGTATGCGTGGGACTTAACTACCGTGATCATATCAGCGAGATGAACATCCAGCCCGGCGCCGAGCCGGTACTGTTCATGAAGCCATCGACGGCGTTGGCATTTCTGGAACAACCGATTGCGATACCAACCACCCTGGGTGCCTGCCACCATGAGATAGAAATGGCGGTGCTGATCGGCGAACAACTGTGTCAGTGCAACGAACAGGAGGCCGACGCTGCGATTGCCGGGGTGGGGGTGGCGCTGGATCTCACCCTGCGCGAGCTGCAATTGCAACTCAAACAGAAAGGGCTTCCCTGGGATAAGGCCAAGGCCTTTGATGGGGCCTGCCCAACTTCTGCATTTGTGGATCGCGCCCGGGTCGCCGATCTGCAGGACTTGCCAATACGATTGACGGTCAATGGTGACTTGCGCCAGCAGAGCAGTACCGCCATGATGTTGACACCGGTTACGCAACTGATCGCCTATATCTCCGGTTTTTTTACACTGATGCCTGGCGACATTGTCCTCACCGGCACGCCCGCCGGTGTTGGCCCTCTGGCCCCCGGTGACCGGCTGTTGGTAGAGTTGGGTGACCTGCTTGCCGTGTCTACCGAAGTGGTGGCACGCTGATACGTGGCGACCGGCGCTTCATGCCGAATCCTTTCTCTTTTCGGTATTGTGTGCCGGATCAAATTTTTTGATATGGATAAAAGGTGTAGTTATGACTATTTCTGTTGGCGACACTATTCCCGCTTTGACTCTCAAAACCCCGGGTGAAAAGGGGCCGGAAGATATCACCACTGATCGTGTATTCAAGGGTAAAAAGGTTGTGCTTTTTGCCGTGCCGGGGGCATTCACCCCCGGCTGCTCTCTCAGCCACCTGCCAGGTTATGTGACCAACGCGGATCGTATCAAGGCGAAAGGGGTCGATACCATTGTCTGTATGGCGGTCAATGATGCCTTTGTGTTGGATGCCTGGAGCAAGGACCAGAATGCCGACGCGCTACTGATGCTGGCCGATGGCAACGGTGAACTCACCAAAAAACTGGGTCTCGAGATGGATGCCACTGGTCATGGTATGGGCCTGCGCTGCCAGCGGTTTGCGCTGGTTGCAGAGGATGGTGTGGTGACCCATCTGGCAATAGAACCTGAGGGTAAGGTCGATGTCAGTGCCGCAGAAAAGATCCTCGGGGTTCTTTAGTTCAAGTTCCTTTAGTTCAAGGTCCTTTAGTTTACGATCCTCTAGGTTAAAGCCTTCGGGTTCGGGGTTCTTTTGAGTGACGGGACATTGATTCCGCTGGGACGTTACCGACATTTCAAGGGTAGCTTGTATGAGGTGACCGATTTGGCCCGTCACAGTGAAACCGGTGACTGGCATGTAGTCTATCGGCCACTTTATGGCGAGAGCCAGCTGTGGATTCGCCCGCTGGCCATGTTCGACGAGATGGTCGAACGGAATGGGGTAAGGGTGAAGCGGTTTGCATTCGTGGGTTTGAGCAGCGAATAGTGTTGCTGGTAGGTGCACACGAAGGTAGCCGTTTACGGGATTTGAACTCCTGCCAGTCAGTGCCTCGGCAGCCGTGGGCGCCCGTCGAAATAATCGGTGCGGCGAATCAGCTCATTGGTAATGGCATCAATAAAAGCCGCTTCCAGATCACAGCCGGGTATTTCCGAGATACGCAAAATTTCCCAAAGCTTGGTGCTGGACAACATATCTACCCGAGTATCAATCCAGTGGTAAATACGTTCGCCGGAGCCTGTTACCTCAACAAAGAAGTTGGCGGCTTGATCGCGCATCAAGTTGTTGATAGAGGGTTCGTTCTGTTTTGTTTGTTGTACCTTGTTCATGGCTTTTTCCTTTTCATTTCTTTTCATATTCGCTGACGAGGCTAGCAAGCCTCTATGTCAGAAAAATGAAGTTGCTGTGACAAATTGATGTCACCACAGCCAGGTCGGCCAGTCGTTTCATTACAATAAATCCATCTGGACATTTATTTCTGCAGGCAGCAAAGTACCCCCCTTTCAAAGCGAGGGGCGGATAACGGAAATGTCTTCAATTCTGTTTGAAAAGAAACGTGCGGATGTGAACCGTTTTGGTGTGCGCCTGACGGCGATACTGGTGGGGTTGTGTCTGTCATTTTACTGGCAGGCGTTGCCCTATTTTCAGCAGGACCTGGCGGCGGCTGTGTCATTGCACCACTGGCTGTTACCGGGACTCTTTTCGGCAGGGGCACTGCTGGCCTCGGGACTGGCATTATTTTTTATCCGTTTGGGTGATTGGCGGCGTTTGGTCTTGATTGGAGGGCTCGGCTCTGCCCTCGCCTTATCGGGAGCAGCTCTGGCCTCCGGCGCACTGTGGCTGATGGTCTGCCATGGTCTGGCGGGTCTGTTTGCCGGTTTCGGGCTGAGTGTGGTGGTCAGTTGTCTGGGCGATACGGCGAAACCGGTCAGCAGTTTTGCCTGGGCACTTCTCGTCCAGGCCCTGACGGCTGCTGGGCTCACTTTTCTGGTGCCGTCGTTTGCACCGGGTATCGACCCCAAGCAGGTGCTATTGGCGCTGGCCGGGTTGGCATTCCTGACGGTATTGCTGAGCCGCCTGCTGCCCACCAGCGGCGCCAAACGTCTGAGTCTGCTCAGCAGTCGCAACAGTCAGGCCGACAAACAGTTGCTTCAGGTGGCAGTGGCCGGGTTGTTGATCTTTTTGGGGTATGGCCTGTTCTGGTCGTCGCATCAACTGCAGTTTGAAACAGTGCAGCCGGTATTGGGGTTGGGTGCTTCGGCGATCATGCTTCTTTTGCTGGCCAGAGTCTGCGGTGCTTTGCTGAGCGCAGTTTTGGCGGCCCGCCTGGGTTTTTTGCTGCCCGTTGCTGTGGCGGGGGTGCTGGTGTTGGTGGCCGTTGCGTTATTGCAGGTTAAACCGGACAAAACCGGTTATCTCACGGCGTATGGTCTGGTGGGTGCTGCCGGATTTTTTGTCGCAGCCTATTTGATGGGCTTGCTGGCAAAACTGGATAGCAGTGGACGGTTCTCACCACTGATTCTGACAATACCCCTGTTTGCTATTGTGGGTGCGATGATGGCGTCGGAGATACTGGTCGGTGAGCAGTTCCTGCATTGGTTGCTGTGGTCAGGCATGATGTTCTGGGCGTTTGGGCTGTTCTTTTATGCAAAGGTTGTTCGAGACAACAGGCAGCTACTCGCCGACCACAATGTCCAATCCTCATGAACAGCGATGAGCAGCGGGAGGTCAGTCACGCTGTCAATCCTGAGGAGCAGCCGTTTTATCGGCTCGGGCCCGAGATCGTCATGGATGCGGTGGAGAGCATTGGCTATCACTGCGATGGGCGGCAATTCCCCCTCAATAGCTATGAAAATCGGGTTTACCAGATTGGCATAGAGGATCGTCAGCCGTTAATTGGCAAGTTTTATCGCCCCGGTCGCTGGAGCGACGATCAGATCCTCGAAGAGCACCAGTTCTGTTTTGAACTGGAAGCCCATGAGTTGCCCGTGGTGGCCCCCATTCGCGATGACCGGGGGCGCAGCCTGTTCGAATACAAAGACTACCGTTTTGCGCTGTACCCGAGGAAAGGGGGGTATGGTCCGGAGCTGGATAATCTCGATAATCTCTATTTGCTGGGCAAATTGCTGGGACGTATCCACGCCGTGGGGGCCGTGCGCCCCTTTGTGTACCGGCCAACCCTGACCAGCAGGATTTTTGGCCACGAGGCCGCAGCACTGGTCAGCGAACAGTTTATTCCCTCCGAGCTGAAGGAAGCCTACGACTCACTGGTGAGGGATCTGCTCCAGGCAGTGGATCAAACGATTGCCAATGCCGGTTCCATCGACTATATCCGGGTCCATGGGGATTGCCATGCCGGTAATATCCTGTGGCGTGATGACAATGCACATTTTGTCGATCTGGACGATGCGCGAATGGCACCGGCCATTCAGGATATCTGGATGCTGCTGTCCGGGAGCCGGGATCGCCAGACAGCGCAATTATCGGAAATTATTGACGGCTACAACCAGTTCTTTGATTTTCACCCACGCGAATTGCAGCTGGTGGAAGCTTTTCGCTCACTGCGGATTATTCATCACGCGGCTTGGTTGGCGCGTCGCTGGAGCGACCCTGCCTTCCCCATGGGGTTTCCCTGGTTCAATACGGTGCGTTACTGGAGTGAACACATTCTTGAATTGCGCGAGCAGTTCGCCGCGATGGCAGAACCGCCCCTACAGGTGATGTAGCGCCGCTGACAGCAGTCAGCCCGGGTAGATGGTCTTGACGCCGGCCGATGTGCCGAGCATCAGAGCATCTGCCGGGCGCAGGGCAAACAGGCCATTGCAGACCACCCCGGTGATATTGTTGATCTGCTCTTCCAGTTTGCGTACCGGACTGATGGGGAAGAGGTGGTGTACGTCGAGAATGACGTTGCCATTATCTGTCACTACACCCTGTCGGTAGACCGGATCACCACCCAGCTTGACCAGTTCACGGGCCACATGACTGCGTGCCATGGGGATCACTTCCACCGGTAGTGGAAAGGTGCCCAGATGTTCGACCCACTTGGATTGGTCGGCAATACAGAGAAATTCGCGAGCCACCGCCGCAACGATTTTTTCGCGGGTGAGGGCGCCGCCGCCACCCTTGATCAGCTCCAGGTGGGGGTTTACCTCGTCGGCGCCGTCCACATAGAGGGTAATCTCATCGACACTGTTCAAGTCGTAGACGGGAATACCATGGCTCCGCAACCGCTCGGCTGAGGCCTCGGAGCTGGCCACCGTACCCGTTATTTTGGCCTTGTGTTCTGCCAGCAAGTCGATATAGGCATTGGCCGTTGAGCCGGTACCAATGCCAATGGTGCTTTTGTCGTCGATGCGTTGCAGAGTGAATTCCACAGCGGCGGCGGCGACGGCCTGTTTCATGGCATCCTGGCTGTTCGATGGTGCGCTCATGGTTCTGTTTGCCCGATTTCAGAAGAGGCTGATTATACGGATCAACGGACGAAAAGACAGATAATCCCCCGCAGCGCTGGTGTTGTCAGAGGGGAAAATTTACTATTGCCCGTTGATAACCTAATTGGACAGTATCCAGAAAAATGCCACAAAACTACGTAAAACGTATCCTAAATGCCCGTATCTATGATCTGGTGGTGGAAACCCCGGTAGATGAGGCCGCACAATTGTCCCAGCGTCTCGGTAACCGGGTGCTACTGAAACGGGAAGATTTGCAACCGGTGTTTTCCTTTAAATTGCGCGGGGCTTACAACAAGATGCTCTGCCTCACTGAGGAGCAACTCGCCAAAGGCGTGGTCGCTGCATCGGCGGGAAATCACGCCCAGGGCCTCGCCATGGCCGCCAAAAAACTGGGTGTCAAGGCAATCATTGTCATGCCGACCACCACACCACAGATCAAGGTCAATGCGGTACGGGCCCGTGGGGCAAAGGTCGTCCTGCAGGGTGACACCTATGATGAAGCCTCGGACTATGCGCTCAAGCTGGTGACGGAAAAGGGCATGACGTATATCCATCCATTTGATGATCCCGATGTGATTGCCGGTCAGGGCACCATTGCGATGGAAATTTTACGGCAGGTATCCGGTCCGCTTGATGCGGTGTTCATTGCGGTTGGGGGTGGCGGTTTGGCGGCGGGGATGGCGGCATACATTAAGTATGTGCGACCTGAAGTCAAGGTGATCGCCGTGGAGCCGGAGGATGCGGCCTGTCTTGATGCCGCGATGAAAGCGGGTCGTCGGGTGCGCTTGAAACATGTGGGTCTCTTCGCCGATGGTGCGGCCGTGGCCCAGATTGGCAAGGAACCCTTTCGAGTACTCCGCAATAGCATTGATGAAGTGATTACCGTGTCGGTGGACGAGATCTGTTCGGCGATCAAGGATACCTTTGAGGATACCCGATCCATTTGTGAACCCGCCGGAGCGCTGGGTCTGGCCGGACTGAAAAAATATGTCGAGCGCACTGGTGTAAAAGGGCAGACGCTACTGGCGGTGGATTGTGGCGCCAATATCAATTTTGACAGGCTTCGCTATATCTCCGAGCGCACGGAAATTGGTGAAAAACGCGAGGCGATTCTGGCGGTGACGATTCCCGAACAACCGGGCAGCTTCAAGGCCTTTTGCACCTCTCTCAGCAAGCGCAACATTACCGAGTTCAACTACCGCATGGGCGATCCCGCCGAGGCCCATATCTTTGTCGGTGTGCAGGTCTCCGGTGATGAGGATCGTCAGCAACTGGTGGCGGATCTGACCGACAAGGGGTATCCGCTGGTGGATATGACTGACAACGAAATGGCCAAGCTGCACATTCGTCATATGGTCGGCGGCCGTGCGCCGGAGGCGACCGAAGAGGTGGTGTACCGCTTTGAGTTTCCCGAGCGGCCTGCAGCACTGATGAATTTCCTCAACCAGCTGGGTGGGCAGTGGAATATTTCCATGTTCCACTATCGCAATCACGGCGCTGCCTATGGACGGGTTCTGGTGGGCCTGCAGGTGCCATTGGGCGAACAGAAGCTGGTGAGTCAGTTCCTTGACCAGCTGGGTTACACCTGGAAGGAAGAGACCCAAAATCCCGCTTACCAGTTTTTTCTGAGCTAGCGTCTGGGGAAAATGGGGAGGTCATCTCGTGCTGATAGCCCGGCGATTCCAGGCCATATTTGCGATTGCCAGAGGCCCTTTCCTGCTGTTGACGCCGGCGGTACTGTTTCCAGCTGCCGCGGTCAGTTTTCAGCTAACCGGCAGATTGCCACTAGATCTGCTGTTGTTGATTGTTGTGGGCGCACTGGCGGCTCATGTGGCGGTCAACGCGCTCAACGAATACCAGGACTTTAAAAGCGGCCTCGATAATATCACCCATCGAACGCCGTTCAGCGGTGGTAGCGGGACGCTGCCCGACCGGCCTTTTCTGCTGGGCACTGCACTGTGGCTTTTTATCGGTGCTTTTCTGCTCATGGTGCTGATCGGCGTCTACTTTTCATGGCGGGTGGGACCGGGAATTCTCTCGCTGGGCCTGTTGGGTGGATTGATTATCGTTGCCTACACCCGCCTGATAAACCGAATGCCGATGGCGTGCCTGGTATCCCCCGGTGTGGGTTTCGGGCTGCTGATGGTTAACGGGACCGTCTATGTTTTGACAGGGGATTTTTTCGCCGCTGGACAATCCGTTGGCTGGGCGGTGTTCTTTCTGGTCAATGCCCTGTTATTGCTCAATCAGCTCCCGGATATCGATGCAGATCGGGCGGTGGGTCGACGTCATTTTCCGGTATTGCTGGGGGTGGTGGCCAGTGTTCGTATTTACCGGTTGTTGCTGCTGGGCGCATACGGTTCTGTGGTGATCGGCGTGGTGCTTGGTCTTTTGCCGTGGCCGGCATTGCTGGCATTGACCACCCTGCCACTGGGACTGCTGATTACTCGTGATCTGCTGGGTAGTGGTGGCGATATTCCGGCCATGGTGCCCGCCCTGGGCAAGAATGTATTGTTGGTGTTGTTGACTCCGGTGCTGCTGGGTATCGGCATCCTGCTGGGTTAGCAGTATTATCGGCGCGGCCGCTCAGGGCAGCTGCAAATGCGCTCGCATTAACCGGAAAATATCCCGCTGACTCATCGACGCTGGAACTTCCCGCCCGTCAATTCCCTCCAGAAACACGGGAACATCGACCCCTGTGTGCTGTTCCCATCCCCCGTGGGGTGGAGCATTGGTGGCATAGCCAACAGCCATCAGGCCACCGTGCCGGGTTTTCAGTACGGCGTAATACCCCGGGGGGTATTGAGGGCTTTTCAACGATTCGGTCATGGCCCTGTAGTCGTCGGGCAGGGGGACAACCTGGCCGGCTTGACCATGATCGGCCGTGACGATGACCAGGGTGCCGGGATGCTGTTTGGCAAATTCGCGCCCGACCGTCACTGCGCTGTCCAGCGCATTCAATTCACCAATCTGACCACAGGGGTTGCGCCGATGGGCCTGCTTGTCGATGGATGCTCCCTCGACCATCAGAAAGAAGCCTCGCGAAGGGTCTCTGGATAACCGGGCAAGTGCCTTTTTGGTCATTTGGGCCAGCGTCGGTGTGCCGTTGTGTTGGGGGTTTTTCAGGCAGTCAAAAGGCGCGGCGAACACGGGTTTTCCGGACGCCAGTTCGACAGCCTCGGCCCTGCGGTTGCCGCTGCCGATCCATTCCACCGGCAGGTGTCCCGGTGAAAACAGACCGAGCAGTCGTGGCTGATCTGACGCATCCCGTTGGCCGATATGGTCGATCAGTTGATAGCCCTGAGACCTGGCCTGGTCCAGCAGTTGTACGCCCACATGATTTTTCTGGGCAAAGTATTTTTTGCCGCCACCGAGCAAGACATCAACGCGGGCATCAATGAGTTGTTCTGCGATGGAGCCGGGGCCGCCCTGTTGTTTCGAGTCGATGGTGCACTGCTGAGAGGGCGGCGCGTAGCTGATGGGGCGATTCATATCCTCCGGTCCCTGACAATTGCGGTGTGCTGTATGGGCAACAAACGCGGCGGGGGTGGCATCGGTCAGGCTGGCGGTGGTAACCAGTCCTGTGAGGAATCCGGATTTGCGAGCGGCCTGCAGGAGGGTGGGTTGGTCGAAGTCCGTTCCGGCGCTGGTAGCAATGCGGCCGGTGCTGGTGAGTTGGCCGGTGGCCAGCGTCGATGCGGAGTTGGCGCTATCGGCGATAAAAGTGAACCGGTCTGGTCGGTTTTCCAGCAGGGTCTGAACCCGGGCAGAACTGCGCACTGGCAATTGCTCCATCGCCAGGAGACCCTCATCCGGCCCGAGTAGGTAATTGCGTGCCATGGTGATTTGGTGTTCATCCATGCCATCGCCGATAAACAGAATCACATTGGCTGGCTTGACGGTATCGCCGAATACTACGCCAGTACCGAGGAGTCCGCTGATGAGAAGTGTTGCCAGTATTCGGCAGACCTTAAGCATCGTCTTGTCTGGTGCTACTCGATAGGCACTTTCAACAAATCGCCCAGTTTTCGGATCTGAATGGCATCAATGCCGGATCCGGCGAGGGCGTCGGAAATAACCACGAGTCGGTCCTCCGGGGTAAACTCGGCCCGCTCAATGAGGATGTTGGCCGCTGTGGCGAGGGTTTTTTCCGGGTCTTCACTGAAGTTGATACGGAAGCTCAGGACGTTGCGGTTCAGTACCAGTTGACGGCGAGTGCGGCTGTCGTTGGTAAAGGCGCAGATAATCGGTGCCTGGGGGTGGCAATTGGTGACATAACCTGCCATGCGTCCCCGGCGGGTGGGCACAATAATGGCTTTGGCTTTGATTGATTCAGCCAGCTTCACGGCGGCGGCGGCAATCTCTTCCTTGTCATTTTTGAGAATCAGGTTATCGGTAAAACGAAGGCCCCGACTGAGTTCGATGGAACGGGCGATACGATCGAGGATCTCCACACATTTAACCGGGTATTTGCCGATGGTAGTCTCGCCGGACAACATGATGGCGTCGGCTTCTTCATAGACGGCATTGGCTACGTCCGTGACCTCGGCGCGGGTGGGCATGGGGTTTTCAATCATGGATTCCAGCATGTGGGTGGCAACGATGACCCGTTTACCTTCCTGGGCGCAGAGACGAATAATGCGCCGTTGCACCCGGGGCAGTTTCTCAATAGCAATCTCCACGCCGAGATCGCCCCGCGCCACCATCAAACCGTCCGACACCTTGATGATTTCCCGGACGTTCTTGACGCCCTCCTGATCCTCGATCTTGGAGATCACCTTGATTTTGTCGGCTTTATCCCCGAGCAGTTGGTGCAGTTGGTGAATATCTTCGGCGTCACGCACGAAAGAGAGCGCAATAAAATCCACCTCCTGTTCGATGGCGAATTCAATATCGCGCTTGTCTTTTTCGGTAATGGCAGGAAGATTTACCCTGATGCCGGGTAAATTCACATGGCGCTTGCTTTTTAGTACGCCACCATCGACGACGCGGCAGCGCATTACGCGATCTTGCTTGCTGAGAACCTCGAGATTGATTAGGCCGTTATCCACAGTAATTTTATCGCCGATCTCCACATCGTCGATCAGGTTTTCATAATTGATGCGAATGGAGCTTGCCTCCACGTCGTCCTCGCCCCGCGCAACCACCGAGATTTCATCGCCCTGCTTCAGGTCGAGTTCATTGTGGATGTCACCGGTGCGAATTTCAGGGCCCTGCGTGTCTATCAGGACGGCAATCGGATGGTGGCGTTTTTTGTTGAGGGTTCGGACTGCCTTGATAACCCTGGCGTGGGATTCATGGTCGCCGTGTGACATATTGAGTCGCACCACGTTCATGCCGGCGTTGGCCAATTGTTCCAGCATGTCGTAGGACTCGGTAACAGGTCCAATAGTACAAATAATTTTGGTTTTGCGCATATCGAAAAGGCTTCTTGACCTGACTGGACTAACGAATCTGAATAATATCCCGTTCGGTAACGATGGCTTGTAATGGGATATCCCAGGGTTGCGGAGCAATACTATCAGTTTCCTGACTGCTGTGGGCTAAACCAATGAATTTGGTCAGCCTGAAACTCTGACTCAGCGTGCGGTCGTAAAAACCACCGCCCATGCCCAGCCGGTTGCCCTGTCGGTCAAAGGCGACCATAGGTAAAAGAACCACATCTATGGCAAGTAGCGGAACGATCCGGTTACGGCGCAGGGGGGGCTCGGCTATACCGAAGCGGTTGGCGGTCAGCGGTTGTCCTGTGCGGTAACGGACAAAGTGCAAACGATTCTGTTTCAGTGGGTGCAATACGGGTAGGTGGCAGGCTTTGCCGGCCGCTTCGGCGATGCCCATCGCTATACCCGGGTCTATTTCGCCGTCATTGGCCAGATAGAAAGCGATGTTCTTGCCGAACAGAAAGACCGGTAACCGACATAATTGCCGGGCAAGTCCGTGACTGGCATCGGCTTGCTGTGGTGCGGACAGCGACTGGCGTTTTTGACGCATCTCTTTACGAATGGCTTTGTTGTCCATCGCTGCTCGGTCTTATTCGGTGTTGATTGGAGGATCCCCGGAAGTGCCGCTGTCAATGTGGCCTTGAACCGTAAAGTTCAAGGTGGTGGGTAACGCAATACTTTAGGCTTTCCGTCACGCGGACTTGCTCACCGTACAGACTGTTACCCTCCAGGTTACAGATTATCGGCTCAAGGACTTGTCGACTGGCAAGCACCCCAGGGCGTTCTGACAGTATAGCTCAGAGAGTCGTTAAAAGGAGGAGGTGGAAGGCTCAAAACTTTCCAGGGCGGAGGAGAGTTTGCGGTCCAGGCGCTGAAAGGCCTCAGCGGAAAGGCTATGGCTAGCGGTTTGGGCTTCCAGTTTGGACAGGTCATAGGTGAGGTTCAATGCCGCCATCACGGCAATACGCTCCAGTCCGATAACGCCACCACTGTTGCGGATTGAGCGCATACGCTCATCCAGTGCTCGGGCAGAGAGCAGCAGGGCATCGCGTTCCTCTGGTGGACAACTGACCTGATATTCCTTGTCGAGGATGCGGATGTTGACAGTCTGCGGGTTCATCCGGTTCAGCCTTCGTTATTGAGGTTTTTGAGTCTGACAATCATGTGCTCAACCCGGCTGCGAGCCAGTTCATTTTTTTCCAGGAGCTTGCTGCGNTCCNTTAAAAGGGTTGATTCACGCTCGCGCAGGGAGAGGTTTTCTTTCTGCAGGCGCGCACAGATATTGATCAGTCGATCAATTTTCTGTTCAAGGGTTTGTAAATCTTCTGACATGGACCCAACCGTGAATATAATTGCAGACCACTATATTGTGCCCTAACACGCCGGTCAATAATCCTTAANAGTGCTTCGAGAAATATTGTCTAGNCTGTTATGGNNNCTGGGGTTTTTATTTCTGNNATACGGCGGGATGCTTGGCCTTTNGAAGGGTGGNAGGATTCCCCCTTCATTTGCTTGCCGGAANTACAGGTGGATATGGACTTTAATGACATTGCCGATGCGTTTTTACGCGCNAATTTGCCGGGTAGCCCTGCNGAGTTGCATGGNNTGTTGTGTGGTCGTATCAGTGGNGGCCAGCATGCCGGGGGAGAAGAATTAATCACCATGGNCTGCCAGTTGCTTGATGTGGTCANGGAGCGNGTGGAGGATCTCGGCGACGTATTGCCGGATCTGCACCTTTTGTCNCTTGAATCGATCAGCAGTGGCACCTATGAGTTTCAACCCTTGCTGCCAGGTGACGANGTNGAGCTGAATCAGCGCCTGCTGTCATTGGGAGAATGGTGTCAGGGNTTCCTGTTCGGTCTCGGNAGCGCCGGACTTTCCGAAGANGCGACGNTGACCGNGGATATCGCCGATGCGCTGGGTGATCTGGCCGCCATTTCCCAGATCGGAACCCTGGATGAAGAAAGTGAAGAAGACGAGGTCAGTTATACTGAACTGGTCGAATACGTCAGGGTGGCCNTACTATTGGTCTATGCGGAGTTGAACAAGAAAGTCGANGACCCCCTATCCCCAACACTTCACTAGATTTTTACCGCCAGGATTCTTGTCCGGAGACANCGTAATNATATGATCAGCAAGCAGGAATTTGCCCGCCGCCGCCGGACGCTTATGGAGCTGATGACAGATAACAGCATTGCCGTCATCACCGGCGCTGCCGAGCGCATTCGNAATCGGGATACGCATTACCCCTATCGGCAGGATAGNGATTTTTATTATCTGACCGGTTTTTCGGAGCCCGAGGCNGTGCTNGTACTCATCCCCGGTCGCGAACAGGGCCAGTTCCTCCTGTTTTGCCGGGAGCGCAATCCCGAGCGCGAAATATGGGATGGCTACCGGGCTGGTCCGGAGGGAGCATGCAGCGAATACGGTGCAGACGACGCGTTCCCCATCGACGATATTGACGACATTCTGCCGGGTCTGCTCGAGGGNCGAGAAAAGGTCTATTACGCAATGGGTCGGGATCCCTCTTTCGATCGCCACCTTATGGAGTGGATCAACAGTATCCGTTCCCGCTCGAGGGCCGGGGCCAGTCCGCCGGGGGAGCTTGTCGATCTCGATCATTTTTTACATGAGTTGCGGTTNTTCAAGAGTGCCGGTGAGCAGAAGATCATGCGGGCGGCGGCGAGTATTTCTGCCAGAGCCCATTGCCGCGCCATGCAGGTCTGTCGTCCGGGCATGTACGAGTATCAGTTGCAGGCCGAGATCGAACACGAATTCGCCATGGCCGGTGCNCGNTTCCCGGCCTACAACTCTATCGTCGGTGGNGGTGCCAACGGCTGNATNCTNCACTACGTGGAAAACAGNGCCAAGCTGACCAGTGGTGACCTCGTANTGATCGATGCNGGNTGTGAGCTGGAGCACTANGCCTCTGANATTACCCGCACNTTNCCGGTGAACGGCCGTTTCTCGGCTGAACAGAAAGCGATTTATGACGTGGTATTGCAGGCNCAGCTTGAAGCCATCGAAGCNTGNAANCCGGGCAATCACTGGAATGAACCNCACCAGACCACGGTGAGAGTCATCACTGACGGTCTGGTTGANCTGGGTATTCTCGATGGNGAGCGGAATGAGNTGGTTGAAACCGGCGCNTATCGCGACTTCTATATGCACCGCGCCGGCCATTGGCTGGGTATGGATGTCCACGATGTGGGCGATTACAAGGTGCACGATGANTGGCGNTTGCTGGAGTCCGGGATGGNTCTGACCGTCGANCCCGGNATTTATATTGCCAGGGATAATACCCGGGTCGATGAACGCTGGCGGGGCATTGGCATACGCATTGAAGATGACATCCTGTTGAGTGGTTCGGGCGCGGTAGTGCTGAGCGCCGATGCGCCCAAGACAACCAGTGATATTGAAACCCTGATGGCCGGCAAATGACCGGCCGCGCTGCCTCCGAATCTGCGGTGGATATCGCTATTGTCGGCGGTGGCATGGTGGGGGTCAGTCTGGCATTGCTACTGTCCCATCTGAGGTTAGGCTGGCGCATCCGGATCATTGAATCCTTTCCCCTGCAAAGCAATGCAGCCCTGCCGCCGAGTTTCGACGGGCGCTCTACAGCGCTTTCTCACAGCAGCCGGGAGATTTTTGAGTTGCTGGGGCTCTGGCAATCGTTGGATGAAGGTCTCACCGAGATCCGTCAAGTACACGTTTCCGATCGGGGCCATTTTGGCAGGACGCGGCTCACGGCTGCCGAACAGAACCTGCCCGCGCTGGGTTATGTGGTCGAGAACCGCCAGCTGGGCGACGTATTGATGGCTGCGCTGCAGCGGGCGCCGGATGTCGAGTTGACGGCACCGGCTCAGGTCGCGGCTGTCAGCCCGTCGAGTGGCGGTATGCAGTTGCAGGTTTCCTCCGATGGCACGGATGCCGTAGAGATGATCAGTGCCGATCTGCTGGTAGTGGCCGATGGTGCGCAATCCCAAACCCGTCAACGGTTGGCGATTGATTCCCGGTGCAAGGATTATGGGCAGGCTGCCGTGGTCGCCAATATCGGGTTGCAGCTGGATCATGGCGGCATCGCCTATGAGCGCTTTACCGATCTTGGCCCGATGGCCATGTTGCCACTGCAGCCAATGGCCGGAGAGCACCGCTGTGCAATGGTCTGGACCATGCCGCCAGAGCAGGCGGCTGAATTGCTGGCGGCCGATGAGGCGGAATTTCTCGCCCGGTTACAGCAGCGGTTTGGCTATCGGCTGGGCCCCTTTGTCCGGGTGGGAAGTCGGCAGGTGTATCCCCTGAGTCTGATCACCAGTGAAGAACAGGTGCGCAGGCATCTGGTTGTGGTCGGCAATGCTGCGCATTCTTTGCATCCGGTGGCGGGGCAGGGATTCAACCTTGCCCTGCGCGATGTGGCTGTGCTGGCGGAGACACTGGGTGAGGCAGCGGAAAACCACCAGACCCCGGGAGAGTTGAGCGTGCTGCAACAGTACCTTCAGCGGCAGCAACTGGACCAGCAACAGACCATTTTACTGAGCGATTTACTCCCCCGGGTGTTCGGCATGCATTCCATCCCGATGGCGTTGTTGCGCAACACCGGTTTGCTGGCACTGGATACGGTGCCGCTGCTGCGCCATCAATTTACCCGGCTCGGTATGGGGCTGGAGACCCGGGGAACGCCCATGTTGGGGACTGTGTTAGGAAATACCAACGGTGGCTGAAAAAGAGCGGGTGACCGAAAAGTCGTTTGATATTGTCGTCGTGGGTGCCGGCATGGTCGGTGCCAGTCTGGCCGTGCTTATCGCCGGGTCCAGTTGGGGACAATCACTGCGCATCGGGGTTCTGGAAGCGCGTCCCTTTGCGATGCCCGACCTTTCGAGCAGCTTTGATCCACGGGTCGTGGCGCTGACGGAATCCTCCCGACAATTGTTCGATCAAATGGGTGTTTGGTCGTCGATCGCGGCGCAGCGTGTCTGCGCCTACCATCGTATGGAAATCTGGGAAGCCGATGGCACCGGTCATATCGAGTTTGACTGCGCCGATGTGCGTCAGCCCAATCTGGGCCATATTGTGGAAAATGCACTGATCGTCGGGGCGCTGCTGCAACGGTTGGAGGACATGCCCAATGTGGAGCTGTTGTGCCCTGCGGTGGTCGAGGACCTGAACATTGCCGGCAGTGATTCTGACATGGCCGTTCTGACCCTGACGGACGGCCGGTCCATCAGTGCCGGGCTGGTGGCTGCAGCCGATGGTGCGAATTCCGGTATTCGCAGGTTGTGTGGTCTGAAGCTCAGGCAGTGGGATTATGGCCATCATGCGATTGTGACAACGGTAGCCACAGAAAAGAGCCATGGCCATACGGCAAGACAGCGTTTTCTGCCAGCCGGGCCACTGGCGTTTCTGCCACTGTTGGGCGACGGGGGTGACACTCGACATTGCTCCATTGTCTGGTCTCAACAAACCCCGGTGGCGGAGTCGCTGATGGCGCTCGATGACACGGGGTTTTGTCAGGCTCTCGGTCAGGCGGCAGACCATTGTCTGGGCGAAGTGGTTGCTGCCGATCGCCGTTACTGCATCCCGCTTTGGCAGCGCCATGCGGTCGATTACACGGTTCCCGGTGTCGCCCTGCTGGGAGACGCGGCCCACAGTATTCATCCCCTGGCGGGGCAGGGCGTCAATCTGGGTCTACAGGATGCGGCTGTGCTGGCAGAGGAAGTGCAGCGGGCATTGCAGCGAGGGCTGCCCCCCGGCGACCGATTGGCACTGGCACGCTACCAGCGCCGCCGCAAGCCACAGAATCTGGCGATGATGGCCGCGATGGAAGGTTTCAAACGTCTGTTTGAATCTGACAAGCTGCCGTTGCGACTGCTGCGCAATGACGGCATGGCCCTGTTTAACGGTGCTGGACCATTGAAAAAGCAGTTGATCCGGCAGGCTATGGGCCTGACATAGTGAGTTCGGCTGATTCGGTACTTCTGTTTGCGCTCGATCGGGTTTAGAATCGCCGACAGTTTTAGATCGTCAATATCGAGGAGATCACCATGAGCGAGACACCCGGGGACCTGAAATATGCTCCTACCCATGAATGGGCACGTGATGAGGGCGATGGCACTGTAACCGTTGGGATTACCCAGCATGCACAGGACAGCCTGGGTGACGTGGTTTATGTGGAACTGCCCGAGATTGGTGCTGTGCTGGTGGCGGGTGATGACGCCGGGGTTGTCGAGTCAGTAAAAGCGGCCTCGGATATTTATGCCCCGGTTTCCGGTGAGGTGATTGCCATTAATGAGCTTCTCGAGAATGCCCCCGAAACGATCAACGATTCGCCCTATGACGACGGCTGGTTCTTCAAGCTCAAAATGTCTGACCCCGATGAGCTGGAAGATCTGCTCGACGCCGACAGTTATCAGGATCTGGCCAGCGATTAGTAAAGTCGATTAGCAGGATCAAGGCGGTTCAGTTTCCGCCACGCAGAGCTGCCAGGTGGCAGCTCTTTTTGTTTGTAGCTTTACCTTTTTTTTGGAGTTAGCCATGTCAGTTGAATCGCCCGTCGAGCAAACCCCGGTAGCCAGTTTGCGCCTCAAGACCGGTGCAGACCGTCGGTTGCGCGCGGGCCACCTGTGGATATATAGCAATGAGGTGAACACTGATATGACACCGCTGAAAGGCCTTTCGGCTGGTGCGGTTGTCGTTGTCGAAGATGCCAGGGGGCATTTTGTTGGCATGGCCTCGGTGAATCCGTCTACCCTGATCTGCGCCCGGCTGTATTCTCTGGAGCAGGGCTGCCAGCTCGACCGCAACCTGATTGTGCTGCGCCTAAGGCAGGCCATGAAGCTGCGTGAACAGTGTTTCGATAAGCCCTTTTATCGGGCGATCTTTGGTGATTCCGACCTTCTGCCCGGTCTGGTTGTCGATCGGTTTGGCGATTATCTGTCGGTACAGCTGACCACGGCGGCGATGGACAGCCGGCGGAATGAGGTGATTGAGGCGCTGGATGAAGTGTTTTCTCCGGCGGGTATCCTGCTGCGCAACCAGGGCTCTTTTCGCACCATGGAAGGTTTGCCGGAGTACGTGGAGGTCGTGGCCGGAGACATCCCTGAACGGGTGGAGTTGGAGGAAAACGGTGTTCGCTTTATGGCGCCGCTGCTCACCGGTCAAAAAACCGGCTGGTTTTACGATCATCGGGAAAACCGCCAGCGCCTGCAGCATTTTGCAAAAGACAAGTCAGTGCTGGATGTCTACAGCTATGTCGGAGGTTGGGGTGTTCAGGCGGCGGTCGCCGGGGCCAGTTCGGTCACCTGTATCGACGTGTCGGGCGATGCTCTGGCTCTGGCGCAGGAGAACGCGGTACTCAATGATTACCGGGGCGAGTTTACCACCCTGCAGGGCAAGGCCAATGACCTAATGAAATCCGTGCTGGATCAGGGGCGTACCTACGACCTGGTGGTGCTGGATCCCCCGGCTTTTATTAAGCGGCGCAAGGATCAGCGTCAGGGTGAAAAGGCCTATCATCAGATCAACCAGTTGGCGCTCAGACTATTGGCCCCGGGCGGCACACTGGTTTCCGCCTCCTGTTCCATGCATTTGTCGCGTGAAGCGCTGATGGATGTGGTGAAAACAGCGGCGGCTCACCGGCATCGCCAGCTGCAGGTTTTCGCACAGGGCGGGCAGGGTCCCGATCATCCGGTGCATCCGGCCATTGCGGAAACCAGCTATCTGAAAGCAATTTTTGCCCGGGATATTGCCGGTTGAAAGGTGCGCTGGCTAGTCGTTCAGCAGGCGGGCGGCTTCCATCGCAAAATAGCTGAGTACGCCATCGGCACCGGCGCGCTTGAAGCACAACAGTGATTCGAGAATGATCTGCTCGCGATTCAGCCAGCCGTTCTGGAACGCCGCCACATGCATGGCGTATTCGCCACTCACCTGATACACAAAGGTGGGGGCTTTCAATTCATCCTTCACCCGGCGCACCACGTCCAGATAGGGCATGCCCGGTTTCACCATGATCATGTCCGCGCCCTCTTGCAAATCGAGGGCGCATTCGTGCAGCGCCTCGTCGCTGTTGGCCGGGTCCATCTGATAGGTTTTTTTGTCGCCGCCCTTGATATTGCCCGCTGAGCCAACCGCGTCCCGGAATGGACCGTAGTAACTGGACGCATATTTGGCCGAGTAAGCCATGATGCGGGTATTCACATGCCCGGCCTGTTCCAGTGCTGCCCGCACCGAACCAATGCGACCGTCCATCATGTCCGAGGGTGCTACGACATCGGCACCGGCGGCGGCGTGGGACAGGGCCTGTTTCACCAGCGTCTCCACGGTAATGTCGTTCAACACATAGCCGCTCTGGTCATCGATAATGCCGTCCTGGCCGTGCACCGTAAACGGGTCCAGCGCCACATCGGTCATCACCCCCAGTTCCGGCACAGCATCCTTGATGGCTTTCACCGCCCGCTGGGCCAGACCATCCGGGTTGTAGGCTTCCTCCGCCAGCAGACTCTTGGCGGACTGCGGCGTCACCGGGAACAGCGCAATGGCGGGAATGCCGAGGTTCGCAATTTCCCGCGCCTGTTTCACCAGCAGATCGATGGACAGCCGCTCGATGCCGGGCATCGAGCCCACCGCCTCGCGCTGGCCGGCACCCTCCAGCACAAACACCGGGTAAATCAGATCATTGGGGGTCAGCACCGACTCCCGCACCAGACGGCGGGAGAAATCGTCGACGCGGTTGCGACGCAGGCGGGTGGCGGGAAAGGGTCCGCGATTATGGCTGAAACTCATGGAGGCTCCGGATTCAGATAAGCGTGAAGATGATAGGTGGGATGGGACGGTTAATCAATTTGTTGGTGGCTGGGGCCACTAACAGCGGTTGCGACTACAGGACCGCAGTGAAATACTTGTGGCACTAGTGAAGGCCAGTCGGCCAAATTGCTGCATGCGGGAAGCAACCAAAACCAAAGGAAGGGTAATGGCGATATTGCAAAAATATCATTTCGAGTCGGTAGCGGATTCAGCCTGCCAGCTTTTTTTGTCCAGCAAACCAAACGCGGCCTTGATAACAGATTTTGGACATCTGATGGTGTATAGATTGTTATGAAAGTCAACGTGTTACGGAAGACTGTGGGTGCAAGCGTAATATATTACAGTGGCCGCCTTTTAATAATTATTATGAGGCCGAAGGCCTCATTAACAAACTTTTATACGCCCATCTAGCATTGGGTGATTTCTAGGTCAGGGATGTTATGGCAATAAAGAATATACAAAAACTAAAGCGGTTCGGTATCTTTCATAATCACACGAACGCTAATGCCAAGGATTTTGGAAAATACAATCTGTTTTATGGCTGGAACGGTAGCGGTAAATCTACGCTTTCAGGTATATTCAGGTGCATCGAGAACAAAGCTAACTCAGAAAAATTCCCTTCTTCTGAATTGACAGTAGGTATTGACGCCGGCACCGCAATCACACAAGAAAACATCGCTGAATCTGACCTGAACGTATACACCTTCAATCAAAACTTCATTGACGAAAATATTTCATGGGATAGCGTTGTCAAAAGTATTTTGCTTGTAGACAAAGCCAAAATTGAAGAACACGAAAAGCTGGAAGAACTGAAGAAGACGCAAAAGACCGATTCCGAAGCGCATAGCAAAGAAGCAGAAAAAATAAAAAACTTGGAAGGTGCCATTTCAAAATTTGGAACTGATAGTGCTCGTCGCTTGAAAATGAGCCTCCAATCTATTGATACGTCTGATAGTCATTATCTTAATTATAATAAAACAAAGTTCGAAGCATTTATCACCGCAAACCGTCAAGCAATGAAAACAGACGCCCCGCTTCTTGATGAAGAGAAAATTATCCAATTAACCAATGCGGCTAAACCAAATCAAAAGAACCCTGCCAGTTTCATCCAACAGACCATAAGTCAGGAAACTTTTATCAAGGCGAAAGAACGCCTTGATAACCTTCTAAAGACCAGTGTAGTCAGCAAAACTATTCAACGGCTTGTTGGACATGGAGATATAAAATCTTGGGTGGAAACCGGCCTTGAAATTCACAAGCGCCACGATACAAACCAATGTGAATTTTGTGGTAATAATATCACCGAAGAACGGGCCAAACAGCTTGAAGCCCATTTCAATGAAGATTACAAAGCCTTCCAAGATCGGCTTGTAAAGGCTGATAGCTGGCTTGCTGGTCAATACGTACAAGCCCCAATGCTTCCAGCGGTAAGTGACTTTTACGAAGAACTTAAAAAGGAATACAGTGAAGCCTGTGTAGCTTTGGATAAAGCTACTATAAACCTGAACGAAGAAATATCAGCTTGGCACACTGCCCTGAAGGAAAAGACTGCAAACCCGCTTGAAACAGGTCTTGCGGTCGAAGCTATCAAAGAATCTTCAATAAAGGCTTTCAACAATGCCATGGCCGCTATTAGCGCAAGTGTTGGAAAGCACAATCACAAGTCAGCCAACTTCAAAGAAGAAACAGACAAAGCCAAGAAACAGCTTGAACTTCACTATGCCACCACTGAAATCAAGGATTTTGGCTATCATGACAAGAAAAGCGAAGTTGCAAAACGTGCAACCGCAAACAATACGTTAAAAACAACCATAAATAACCGAAATATCGAAATTCGAACCCTTGAAGAGTCACTATCAAATGAAGGTCTTGGCGCTGATCAGTTTAACGAATCACTTCACAAGTTCCTTGGTCGCAGTGAATTAACCCTTCATTTCAACCCGGTAAAAAAAGGTTATGAATTACTTCGAAATGATTCTGATCTGGTAGAAGGGAATTTGAGTGAAGGTGAGAAAACCGCCATTGCGTTTGTTTACTTTATCACTAAGCTAAAAGAAAACGATAACAAGATGGAAGACACTATTGTTGTAGTCGATGATCCAGTATCAAGTTTTGATTCGAATCACCTGTTTCATGCATATTCGTTCCTTAGAAGTAATTGTGATACAGCAAAACAGTTATTTGTATTTACACACAACTTCACCTACTTCAAATTGATTCGAGATTGGTTCGAAGGAATAAACCGTAATAGGAGAAGAAGAAACCCACCTAAAGACCAGAATGCGTTCTTTTATACAATTGAAGCATCAACAGCTATTCCTCGTCATTCAACATTTAAAGACGCTGATTCCAGCTTGGTGAATTACAATTCAGAATACCACTACATTTTTTCAAGGCTTCATGCATATAGAGACAGCCCTGCATTATCACGAGACGAAGCATTCTTGACAGCAAATCTTGCGAGAAAATTGCTTGAATCCTTCTTTAGTTTCAAGTTTCCAAAGTATCGAAGTGATATTGCCCAGTTAATGGATCGTGGTCTAAAAAATTGTGAAGTTACGGATGAAGCAACAAAAGAAAAAATCTACCGATTCATCAATAAATATTCTCATAGTGTTGTGATAGAGATTAACGAGGATTCGGCGGAAAACCTTGTTGGTGAAAGTCAAAATGTAATTGGTGATATTTTTACTTGGCTTCAAGAGGTCGATGAAGTTCATTACAACGAAATGGTAGAAGTTGTTAAATGATTAGTGATAAAGCGAAAATAATTGGGGTTAGATAAGACTTTTTAAACAAAGGTAAATAAAGATGTCGTAACGAATATTTTTTAACCATTTTCACCGCTAGGCTGATCAAGATTTATTCACTCCAACCCCTTTGGTCTCAAGCGTTATACAAAACGTTCGTCTTGACGTACGTACCTAAAGACGTACAATTCGGTTAAAAGTTAAACACACAAGAGGTGCGTCATGACCGGAATCACTGCAACTGAGGCGCGTAGCAACCTTTACCGGTTGATTGATGAAACAGCTGAATCTCATCAACCAATCGTCATCATGGGTAAGCGGAACAAAGCCGTGCTGGTTTCCGAGGAAGACTGGTCGGCCATTCAGGAAACACTCTACCTGCTCTCCGTACCTGGTATGCGGGAGTCTATTCGTGAGGGGATGGAGACCCCCGTGGATGAATGCGATGAGGAGTTGGACTGGTGACATGGAAGTTGGTTTACACCAAGCAAGCCCAGAAAGATGCAAAGAAGTTGGCCTCCAGCGGTCTCAAGCCAAAAGCCCAGGAGCTATTGGACTTAATCGCGGAAGATCCATACCGCAAGCCACCCCCGCTTGAAAAACTCATTGGCGACCTTGTAGGGGCCTATTCACGCCGTATCAATATTCAGCATCGTCTGGTTTACCAAGTGCTCGAGGACGAGCGAGTGGTGAAAGTTCTCAGGCTCTGGAGCCACTACGAATAATGCATAACCAGCCGCTGTTGCCAAAATTAAAGGGGTCGTAACGAATATTTTTTAACCACTTCCACGACTAGGTCGATCAAAATATATTCACTTCGACTATATTTGGTCTTAGCCAAAAAAATCAATGTGGGCAAAGAGTATCTGGAGCAAATTAAAAATTAATATAGCAAGTGCCAGTAATCTCACCCAAGCCGTTGTGGCAGGTATTGGAAGACAGAGCATCGTTGGGATTGCAGAGATCCGGCCGCGGTCAAGCGTTATCATACGTCCGCATGTGCCGCCGCGTGTGAAGGAGTAGCGCTGTAATCGTGTAGAACTTGTCGTTGAGTGAGAAAGAGCACGAGTCGCAATGAATGGGCCAGGCCACTTCTGGCTGTGAGCGGTCAGTGTGGTTCGAATGAAGGCCGTCCAACAATCAAAATGCAGCGGACCGCTGGCATGAGAAAGAAAAATAAAAATGAATAATTTACTTATAATTTTACGTATCTATTTAATATTTGTAGCAGCATCCGGATTTATTTTTGGCCAGATTTTTTTTAATAATTTTGCATGGGGCGCAACCCTTGCGGGAGTGTTTGGCATAGTTGGCGAATTTTTGGGCGGTAAGTTTGCACGCAAAACATTGCTACGATCAAAAATAATTATTGCTTGTTGTATACTAAGTTTGGGCGGTGTGTCATTGGACGCATATAACTACTATGCAAACTTTAATAGTCCCGGTAATTATTATGCATGGTTTATGATAGCTCCCTTCTGTTTAATATTGCTGCTGATGATATGGGATATTTCCAATCACATGCTTTCTGACAATAGGCTTAAGCAGGACGTGGAAAATACATCGCGCCCTTAACTTGGACGTTATATGTAATAGGAGAATCTTGTTGTGATAACGAACATACTTAAATTGTTTTTAGCAACAACAAGCATCGGCATGTTTTTTTATAGTGGCTCGGTTTTTGGATTTTCTGTCGGGCATCTATTTCTTCTGGTGTTAGCCATGCTGATAGTGCTCTCAATTTTCTATATACCACTCACAATTTTAGTTACAAATTTATGTAAGGTAGTAGGCGTTCTTTCAGTGCTCGCGTTTGTGCTGTTAATGCTTGCGGGAACAATTGGTGGGTCTTTCAATCTGTCCTCGTCAAATCAGGTTATTGCTGCTTTGTTGGGAGGTATGTCACTGTTCGGTTTGACAGCTTTTTTTTGGTTAGATAAACCTAATGTCAGTAAATGAATAAGCGGAAGAAGTATAAAAATCTCTCAGTGGTTTGATCGTCAGAACTTATTCTTTTCATAAGTCAGTCCAATTTTCTACTCAGGCGTTAGTGTCAAATGCCATTTTCCCTGTCCGGGCAAAAACGGGCTGGCATTACCTTCTACCCAATCCCGGTGGCCCAGTGTGTAATAGCTGGATAACGGGTGGCCGCTCTGGCCGACGGCCATATGGAAAACCCCTTTCTCCTCGTGGCCCGGTGCCACAACCATGCGTTGCGATGCTCCCATGTTGGGTTTTTGCACCCGTGGCATATAGGTGTCGCCAGCCATGCTTTCACTGGGCGTGTTGAGCAGGCCACCCAGCAAGGGAATAGAGCCGCTCAATGGGTGGCGGATGTCGAGGGTGTTGGTCTCACCCCAGGTCTGTTCGCGCAAGGGTTGACCGTTTTTGGTGAGGTCGCGAATGGTTTGGTTGGCCTGTACCACCAGAAATTCCTGCCAGTTGCGGTAGCCTGCGGGGGTGTGTTCGGCAGGCTGTTTGTTAATCAGCATCCAGGTGGGGTATTCGAGGTAAATACTGACACGGACGGGATCAAAGAAGTCGATCTTTTTATCCAGTTTCTGTATTACGCGGCCGGTACTGGCAGCGATGACGTTTTCCCGGAAACGTTTGACGATCAGGTAGCCGGTGGAGCTTTTCGAGGCCCGGCCCTGCCAGTTTTCCAGCAGGTCAATCAGGGTGTCGGCGTTGTTGATGGTTGCGTCGCTGTCGCTGTGTTCCCGGGCGAGATTCAACAGCAATTGCTGCCAGCGGCTGAGGAACAGGGCGCGATCATCCAGGGCGATGGCCAGCATATCCTGTTCGCTGAAGTGGTCGCTGTCGTGCAGATTTTTGGCAATCTGTTGCTGGCGGGCCCCCAGGGCATAACTGCCGTGGCCGATCTTGTCGAGCATGGCGCCGGAGACCACCCGGGCGTTGGCAGTCCAGATACGGCTGTCCGCCGGGTTGATTACCCGAGGGTAGTCGGCAGCACTTAGGTAGCCATCCCAGCGGTACTCTCCGGTGGACCAGTCCTGGGGGTATTTCGATGACTGCCCTTCACCGCTGAATCCCACCCGCTTGGGCAGTCGCCCGGCAATGCTCCAGCCCTGATTGCCGGCGCTGTCCACTATATTGATGTTTTGTCCCGGAATGCCCGCGCTGGCGGCAATGGTCAGGGCCTCACTGACGGTGTCGGCGATTTCAAGGCGATGCAGATTGAGGTTGGCGCCCTCCGGGTCGTGGGCGACCCAGCGCAGGGCCAACAGGCGGTGTTTGTGATCATCGCCGATCACCGGACCCCAGATGGTGTGTCTGATTTTCAGGGTCTGGTCGGGTTCGCCTTTTACCTTGAGGTTTTCGGTTTCGGTGGTGAAGGGCCGCCAGCCGTCGGGTGTCAGATAGGCGTCCCCGGCGTCATTCACCTTCAGCACGATGCTGTCCTGGTAGTCGCCGTAGGAGTTGGTAAATCCCCAGGCGATATGCTGGTTGGAGCCCACCACCATCACCGGGACGCCGGGCAGGGTGACGCCGGTGACGCGACGATTGTCTTTGGGCAGATACCAGGAAGCGCGATACCAGATGTTAGGCACATTCAACCCCAGGTGCATGTCATTGGCCAGCATACCGGAGGAATAGTCGGTGAGCGTGCCACCCACAGACCAGTTGTTGGAGCCCACTGCGACGAAATCATGATAAGCGTCGGGATAGACGGCAGCGGTGGCGTCGATATCGTCCGGTAATTGCAACTGCGCCAGGGGCTGTTTGGGCAGCCAGTCGTTGAAGGCATAGGTCCCACCCTGTATGGGCGAATCCCATTCGCCGCCCTCGGGAACCAGGAAGGCGAACCAGTCGGCGGGCAGAGTATCCCGCAGTACCGCCAGAGAGCGTTCGTACTCGTTCTGTTCCGGTTGCAGGTCGATGTACATGCTGAACAGGGCCAGAAAGGTATCTTCTGTCTGCCAGGGTTTCGGGGCCGCACGCAGCAGAGCGTATTCAAAGGGTGCCCTGCCCAGTTCGCTCAATCCCTTGTTGGCCCCTTCGGTGTAGGTCTGCAACAGCGCCCGGTCTTCCGGGCTCAGTGCCCTGAATGCTCGCAACGCGCGTTTGCGGAACTGGTGAACGCGCACGGCTCTGTCGTGATTGAGCGCGAGTATGCCGAACAGGTCGGCCAGTTCGCCGGCAGCGTTGCGGCGCAGCAGGTCCATCTGGAAAAAACGCTCCTGGGCGTGGAGAAAGCCCAGAGCAAAGGCTGTGTCGTTGCGGTTTTCACCGGCAATGGTGGGAATACCCTGAGCATCCCGCTCCACCGTGACGGAGCCCAGCAAGTGTTCGCTGGTGACCGTGCCCTCGAGCAGCGGCAGGCTCTCGCGCAGAAACCAGTAACCATAGCTCACGGCGACAAGCGTGAAGAGCGTGAGCAGTAGTAGGGCATGGATAAGCCAGCGGGGAAGAAAACGGTGTGCCATGAAGCCTGCCAGGTATTGTTGGTTGTGGTCACATGATAATGAAATCCGACGGCATTATGGAGGCTTATGCCCGGCCAAAACTGCGAGGCAACGGACTGGACCATGGCTGGCGCAGATGATTCTTCAGCGGCGCGGAAAACTGGCCGCTATTCTGGCCCGGGTGTCATGGGTTTTAACGACGGCTTTAGTCTTTTCGGGTAATGCCAAAAGGGGTTCTGCTGCTTTTATGAAGAGCGTCTTATATTGGGAGAGTGCCTCAGGAGCCGGGATTTGCGACATCCTTCTCCTCAATGATCCACAACTGGCTATACCAGTAATAGGCGCCCGGTTCATTGCCAACCGGCGCCGTGCAGTTCACTTTTTGACGGCCCGGTGTCCAGCGCGGCAGGGTGACCTCAATCTGATTTTTTCCCGATATGTTCACCGCCAGTTTGGTACCACTGGCGTTGTAGCAGCCAATGCTGGCCAGATTAAAGCCGGGAGCTGTGGTCAGGGTCAGTACGGAAGCTGCTAGCTCCGGCGTTGCGATCATAGCGCCGGCATCGACGCGGATAACGGGCAGTGGCTGGCTTTGCAGTGCGGTGTTGAGCCGTTCCCGCCTGGCCCAGTTGCCCGCCAGTGGAAAGCGGGGAATGACATCCTGGGTTGGGCTGGTGACCGCACCGGATTGCTGGGCGATGGAGTAATAGCCTTTTTGTTTGAGCAGGCTCAGTAGTTCAGGGTTGTATTCGCCGAAGGGGTAAGCGAACAGACGCTGTTCGCCCTGGCTGCGCTGGGGTATCTCACGGTTCAGACGCCGCTCATTTTCGACGATTTCATGATCCATGCGCGCCAGCCATTCACTATGGGTTTCATTCTGGAGATAGCGCACCAGATGGGCGTGAGTCAGGCTGTGGTTGCCGATTTCGGCACCATAGTCAGCGAGTTCCCGAAGCTGATCCCAGTTCATTTGCAGGGTTTGCTGTTCGTCTACGGACTGGGCATTTACAAAAACTGTAAAGGGCCAGCCGCGTTTTTTTAGCAAGGGGAAGGCCGTTTGGTAGACCGAGATATAGGCATCATCAAAAGTGATGGCAACTGCCTTATCTGCCGTGCCGCCACTATCGAGTTCTGTCAGGAGTTGGCTGAGGGGTTTGACCCGATAGCCACGCTCGTCGATCAATTGCAGGTGGGCTTTGAAGTCGGTTGGGCTAATGCTGGTGCTTGTTGGGGTGTCGGTGTCGACATGGTGATACAGCAAAATCACGCCATGGTCTGCGGCCAGAGCCAGTTTGCTAAAAACGAGCAGGCAGAGTACTGCTGGCCAATTTTTGAGAGTGGTCATTTATCCATCAACTGGTTGTATTGGCGGAGCATGGTTTTTATTTCGTTGACATAGGCCTGACGCCGTTCCGAGTAAAAAATCAGTGTGTCCGCCAAGGCAAAGCCGGTCACTGCCCGATCGGCTTTGCGCAATGCCTGACGTTTCTGTCTCAGCATTTTGTAGGCGGGGTGGGTGTTCAGGGTATGGAGGTAACTGGTTACCGAGTCGTAGGGGCGATTAAAGGCCCTAACTTCATGTGTGGCACCCACTGGCCGGTTTTTGGGGACAAGGCCACAACCCTTTGTATAGCACCACTCTCCGAAAAGATTATTGCCCTGCCTGGCGAAACGGGATCGTCCCCAGCCGGATTCGGCGGCGGCCTGAACCAGAATCAGGGAAATGGGGATGGTGTCGACGCGCAGTAGTAACTGCTTGACGAGTTCACTGGGTGCTGACTCTTTGTCATCGAGACCGTATCGATCCGCAATGTGGTTTAGCGACCGCTGTTTGATCCAGCCGGGTTGTTTGCCCTTATCCAGTTCAGCTTTTAGTTGAAGCAGCCAGTCGCGATCATCCAGAACAGCCTGATTGGCGGCCTTGGCAAGGGGCTCCAGAAACCCAAAAAAACGGGTTTTCAGCTCGGGGATATCCCTAATGATCTTGAAATCGGGAAGTTTTGCCGATTCTACCCGACTGGTGTTTAGCCACCACATCAGGGCGAGAAGAACTGCTAAACCCAGGGCCAGTATGTATCTTTGTTTATGTG
Source organism: Porticoccus sp. (assembly GCA_002707685.1). Taxonomy (GTDB): domain Bacteria; phylum Pseudomonadota; class Gammaproteobacteria; order Pseudomonadales; family Porticoccaceae; genus Porticoccus. Next base: position 117,450 of record PANQ01000012.1, read on the forward strand.
TTCGTACAAGTGAGAGTGGTTTCATGGCGACCTTAATTCAAAACTCCAGATGGCTTGAGACTCTCCTTGTTATGCGGTTGTTCGAACCAGTTTGGTGTTTGTCTGGTAATCATGCAAGGCCAACCCCCGGGTTCACTGCGGCACAAAGCCGGCGGAGATGAATTTCAGACGCAAGTCTCACGTATACTTACGCTATGAGAATACTTATCTCTCTTCTGTCGGTTTTTCTGTTTATGCCTCTGGTCGCAAAGGCGGATCATGAGTGTGTGGTGTTGCTGCATGGCTTGGTGCGGACAGCCGACTCAATGGATGAGCTGGAGGAAGCCCTGTCGGACAGCGGCTATCGCGTGGTGAACGTCGGTTATCCGTCCCGGCAGGAAACCATTGATCGTCTGTCGGCGATGGCGGTGGAGGAGGGCATCGTGGGCTGTGACCAAGCGTCAGTGGAAACGATTCATTTTGTCACCCACTCGCTGGGGGGCATTCTGGTTCGCTACTACCTGGCCGATACAAGTATTGCCAAGCTGGGTCGTGTGGTGATGTTGGCACCGCCGAACCAGGGGAGCGAAGTCGTGGACGAGTGGCATGGCGTGCCGGGTTACGAGTGGCTGAATGGTCCCGCGGGGCAGCAGCTGGGGACCGGCGAGGACAGTGTGCCGCGAGCACTGGGGCCAGTGGATTTCCCCCTCGGGGTTATTGCCGGGACCCGTTCGATTAATCCCATTTTGTCGCAGAGTCTGCCCAACCCAGACGATGGCAAGGTGAGTGTTGAAAACACCCGGGTCGAGGGGATGGCGGATTTTATCGAGATGCCCTACACGCACACATTTATGATGGGTGCGGAACCGGTGATAAGGCAGGTGCAACACTTTCTGCGGAGCGGAAGGTTCTCTCACAACTCCGATTTGCCCTAGAGGCGCTTTCCAAGAGCTACCGTCTCACAGTGTTTTAAAAACCCGCTCCGCCGCATCAAGGGTGAATTCCAGATCCTCATCACTGTGGGCGGAGGACATGAATCCCGCTTCATAGGCTGCCGGGGCCAGATAAATGCCGGCATCCAGCATGCCGTGGAAGAATTTGCCAAAGCGCACGGTGTCGCAGGCCATGACCTGCTGATAGTTGGTGACGGCCTTTTCTTCAGTGAAGAATACCCCGAACATGCTGCCCACATGGTTGGTGGTCATGGGGATGCCGGCTGCATCGGCGCGGGCTTGCAGGCCTTCCACCAACAGCGTGGTTTTGGCAAAGAGTTCATCGTGAAAGCCGGGTCGCGTCATCAAGGCCAGTGTCGCCAGCCCGGCGGCCATGGCCACCGGATTGCCGGACAGGGTGCCGGCCTGATAGACCGGTCCCAGCGGAGCGATCTGCTCCATGACTTTGCGCTTGCCGCCGAAGGCGCCCACCGGCATGCCGCCGCCGATGACTTTACCCAGAGTGATCAGGTCGGCATCTATATTGTAGCGGCCCACTGCACAGCGGGGATCCACCCGGAAACCGGTCATCACTTCATCAATAATCAGTAATGCCCCGTGCTCGGTGCACTGACTGCGCAGGCTTTCGAGAAAGCCCGGCGCGGGAGGAATGCAGCTCATGTTGCCGGTGACGGGCTCCAGAATGACACAGGCCACCTGGTCGCCAATTTCAGCAAACGCCTGTTCTACCCCGGCGANGTCATTGTAGGTCAGCGTGACGGTGTGATCNGCCANNGCCGCGGGCACCCCCGGTGAGCTGGGTACCCCCAGGGTTAATGCCCCGGAACCGGCTTTCACCAGNAGCGAGTCCGAATGNCCGTGGTAACAACCCTCGAANTTGATGATNTTGTCNCGACCGGTAAAGCCCCGCGCCAGACGNATCGCACTCATGGTGGCNTCAGTGCCGGAATTNACCATGCGCACCATGTCCAGCCCCGGCACCCGNTCNCAGAGTTCATCTGCCAGTTCAATTTCCAGTGCCGTGGGTGCACCAAAGGTCATGCCTTTTTTCAGTTNTTCACTGACAGCGGCGATGACATCGGGGTGATTGTGCCCGGCGATCATCGGTCCCCAGGAAAGGACATAGTCGATATAGCGTTTGCCATCCACATCGAAAAGGTGTGAGCCCGCNGCGTGATCAAAAAACACCGGGGTGCCGCCAACGGCTTTGAATGCGCGAACGGGTGAATTGACGCCNCCGGGGATGTGNCGCTGGGCTGCTGTAAANAGTTGCTCTGATCGTTGCATGGTTTTAAGCTATTTTCGTTGATAAATNAAAGAAAGTTATTATCCTTGATTGGGCATGAAGACGCTATGCCACGACGGAGGTGCGATGAACAGGGCGGAGCCAGCTTGGCAACTGATNCTTGACTATTGGTTTGGTACAGAGCCTGACGATGCAATTTGCGCCCGTCAACAGTCGCCAATCTGGTGGAGTAAAAGCCTTGAGGTGGACGCTGATATTCGCGACCGCTTTGAACCTTTCCTGCAGGTGCTCATTAATGGCGGTAACCGCTACTGGTTGCAATTCGCCGAGAGTCGNCTGTCTGCGATCATNGTTCTCGATCAATTCTCCCGGAATATCTATCGGGACTNGTCAATTGCTTTCAATGCCGACAGGCTGGCGCTGAACTGGAGTCTATCCGGTATTGANGCCGGTATGGATAAACAGTTGCGNCCGATTGAGCGGGTTTTCTTTTACCTGCCCCTGCAGCATGCGGAAAGCCCGGATATTCAGCGCCGCAGCGTGGTGCTGTATCGACACTTNCTGGCCCANGTGCCCGCGNCACACNGNGAAACNTTNGCCGGGTTTCTGGATTATGCCGAGCGGCATGCGNCCGTNATTGAACAATTCGGNCGTTTTCCCCATCGCAATGAGGTGCTCGGNAGAGTGTCTACCGCTGAGGAACTGGAATATCTCTCGCAGCCTGATAGNGGCTTTTAGCCGGGNGGATTAAAACGGCCTGACNATAACCATNACNACGATACCAATCAGCATTAATACGGGAATTTCNTTAAACCACCGGTAGAACACATGACNGCGNGTGTTNCTGTCATCCCTGAACTGCTTCAGCAGATACAGGCAACTGTANTGGTAGNCNATGAGNAGTAGTACCAGTGCCAGCTTTACCTGAAACCAGCCACTGTTCAGAAAGTAGTTNGGGTAAATGGAAAACAGTGCAATGCCCAGCGCAACGGCGACNANCATCGATGGGTTTGCGATACCCCGGTAAAGTTTGCGCTCCATGATNTTGAANCGTTCGATACTGATCCGATCCTCGGCCATGGCNTGGTAGACAAACAGTCTTGGCAGGTAGAACAGCGCGGCAAACCAGCTGACCACAGCGATGANATGAAAGGCTGTAATCCAGCTTTGGCCGCCCAGCAGAAATTCTTTTATCAGTGCCATTCGCTGATCCTTATTGGTAATAGTTGTCGATATCCTGGCGGGTGATGATACCAGCAACNTCGCTCATNANCGGCGCTGCGGTTTGGCTGACATANACNGCCTGATCATCGTTCTGNTGCATGACCAGCAGGGCTTCTTGCANGGTGGCGCGGGGGTGTATCGGCACGATAGNCCAGCGTTCNGCAGGAATCTCCTGTAGATCGATAGTGGTATCCGGTTCCAGGGCCAGTTGTTCCTCCATATANCGNGCGAGATCNGCNGGTCTCATGATGANTTTCGGTTCGCCNACATCNTCAATCACAATCCATTGGGGTTTNCTTTTCAGGAGGTCATCAATGCGCTCNAATGGCAGATGGCGGGAGTGTGAGATAAAGTCACGCTTCATCAGGCTGGTGACACCGGCCCGGCTCAGACTCTGGAACCGCGGGGAGCTATAGCCATCGCGACCAATGGAAAAAAGACCGGGCATGCGTGTCAGCATCCGGCAGGTAATCGTCGCGATAACAGTGACCAGCATGCTGGGTAAGAGAATATTGGGGTTATAGGTCAGTTCCAGTACAGCGATAAGCGCAGCAAGGGGTGCGTTCAGTACGGCACCCACCATTGCACCCATACCGATGATGGCATAAAAGCCGGTGGACGATGCCTGATCCGGGTGAAAAAGACTGCCCGCGATGCCCAGTGCCCCGCCGAGGCAGGCACCGATGACAAAATTGGGTCCGATGATACCCCCGGGTAAACCCAGTCCGACCGAGACACTGGAGACCAGTATTTTTGCCGCGACAATCCCGATCAGCAGGCCCACTCCCAGTTCGCCCAACAAGGCTTGTTCGACGGTGTCATAGCCGACCCCCTGAATGTGCGGTATCACAGTCGCGACGGTGCCACACAATACCCCCACACAAAGCATTCTCAGTAGCACCGGACGCTCCCGGAATCTTGTGGAGAGAGAGTAGAGCATGAGCATGGCCGCTGCCGCCAGACCGATGACCAGGCCGCATGCCAGCAGAAAAGGGATTTCCCATAGACTACCCATTTCGATAAGGGGAATGGCAAAGGCGGGTTCTGAGCCGAAGACGATTCGCGAAACCACGCCGCCACTGACGGCTGCCAGAATGACCGGGATAAACCCGGCAATGGTGTATTCCATTAACACCACTTCCATGGCAAAAATAACCCCTGCCAGCGGCGTGTTAAATGATGCAGCGATGGCCGCCGCTACCCCGCAGGCAGCCAGTATGCGCAGACTGTTGTTCGGCAATTGCAGCTTCTGACCCAGCAGGCTGGAGCAGACGGCGCCCAAGTGGGCGGCAGGTCCTTCTCTGCCCACGGAATGGCCGCTCAGTAAGGCAATGGCAGCGCCGCCAAACTGCAGTAGTCCGTTGGCCGCCGGCAGTTGTGCCTGATGGTATTGCATCCGGTCGAGAATGTGGCCGACGCCGACGGTATGGTATTCCGTCTTGCAGCTGTGCATGATCAGACCGATCACCAGTGCCCCGACTACGGGCAGGATAAAACTGGCGGTGCGGCTGAGCATTTCAAAAGATTCGCTGCCCTGCGGTAGCAGTAAGGCAAGGGGCCACTCAAAAGAGAGCCGGAAAGCGATAGCGATGAGCGCCGTCAGTAGTCCGCTAATGCAGCCCAGCACAGCTAGCTGGGGCAGGGCATCGGTGTGCGCAAGGCGCGCACGGAAGGCATCCAGTCGCCGTGAAGGCCAGTGTTTTCCGAGACGGCTTTTCTGTTCCTCTATGGAGGTCATTTGCTGCGCTCCGATTGTTGCGGGACAGAGCCCGTTTATTGGCCTGAGGTTTGCGTTATTATAGGTAGCTCAATCCAGGCATAACAGGAACATTTATATCGTGATCAAAGTAGGTATTGTAGGCGGGACAGGTTACACCGGCGTTGAATTGTTGAGATTGCTTGCGGTTCACCCCGATGTGGTGGTGACGGCGATCACTTCCCGTGGTGAGGCCGGGCGGCCTGTGGCCGAGCTGTTTCCAAATCTTCGCGGGCACTTTGACTTGTGCTTTACCGATCCTGCCGCCGGCGATCTCGATCACTGTGATGTGGTCTTTTTCGCCACTCCGCATGGTGTTGCCCAACTGACAGCGCCCGGCCTGCTCGAGAAAGGTGTGCGGGTGATTGACCTGTCAGCGGATTTCCGGATCCGCGATGTGGCCCTTTGGGAGACTTGGTACAAGCAGCCCCATACTGCTCAGGAGCTCGTGTCCGATGCTGTTTATGGCTTGCCGGAACTGAATCGTGAAGCGATCCGGCACGGTCGTCTGATCGCTTGCCCCGGTTGTTATCCCACCAGTGTTCTGCTTGGTTTTCTGCCCCTGCTGGAGCAGGGCCTGGTGGATCAGGGAGACTTGATTGCAAGTTCGGCCTCCGGTGCCAGTGGTGCCGGGCGTCAGGCGAATATCGGAACGTCACTGGCTGAAACCAGTGATAATTTCAAGGCGTATGCCGTTCCCGGTCACCGGCACTTGCCGGAAATCAGGCAGGGTCTGGAGGACATTGCGGGATCTGGGGTGGGGCTGATTTTTGTGCCGCACCTGCTGCCCATGATCCGGGGTATTCATTCCACGCTCTATGCCAACTTGCTGGATACCGGGGTGGATTTACAGAGACTCTATGAAGATCGCTTTCGGGATGAACCTTTTGTCGATGTGATGCCGGCCGGTAGCCATCCGGAGACGCGCTCGGTTCGCGGCTCCAATGTTTGCAGGATAAGCGTGTTTCGGCCGGAGAATGGAAACAAGGTTGTGGTGTTGGCGGCTGAGGATAACCTGGTAAAAGGTGCATCAGGTCAGGCTATCCAGAACATGAATATCATGTTTGGTCTTTCAGAGAAGGCCGGTTTACTGGCGCCAGCACTGCTTCCCTGATGTCCAGAACAGAGCCGGAGCAGTTAATCGTCAGGCCTCACAGGCCAGGCCATCGACGATTGGAGCTGGTGCTTTGGGTGTTGGCTGTGACTGTCGCCTGTGGTGTTGGATTTTTACTGGGGGGCGGGTTTTTTGATCGGACCGTGCTGGATGGCCGGGCTTTGGCCAGAGAGCTTAAATCGGTCCGTGAGCAGAATTTGCAGCTGCAGCAGCAGCTGGCCAATGCAGAACTTGGCGCCCAGGTTGATGCGACCTCTCTGGAATCCGTCAGGAAGTTGGTGACCTCTTTGCAGCAAAAGTTGGCCGCAAACGAAGAGGAGCTGGGTTTGTATCAAAACCTTCTGCAGGAGAATGACAAGGAGGCAGGCCTGCAAATCGGCAGGCTTGTGCTGAAACCCGGCGGGAAAAACGGGGCGGTAGCCTACCGTTTGATTGTTCAGCAAAAAGCGGCCAATCTGAAGCAAATCAAGGTGAATGTCGTTATTCGTGTAGAGGGTCTCAGTGACGGTCAGCCATTCGCTGTAGGGTTTGACACGCTGGATGCCGAGGTCGATACGTTGCCGTTGCAGGCCACGTTCAAATATTTTCAAGTTCTGGAAGGCAGCATACGGATACCTGCTGGTTTCCAGCCATTGACGGTGTTGGTGAGTGTGTGGAAAGACGGTGCCGAAAATACCCGCGTGGAGCGGAGTTTTGATTGGCAGCTGAATGAGGCTTGATGAGGTGGATCATGAGAAAGAAAACAACCCCGGCACCCTTTGCAGCGGGTGCGACAACACTGGTAGCCGGAGGGACTTCCGTAGTAGGTGATATTCATTTCGCTGGAAATCTTGAGGTGGAAGGCCATATTACCGGCAATATCAAGGCTGATGATGGTGTCGATGCGAGGGTTCGTATCCTGCCGCAAGGTCGTGTGGTGGGCGATATTACTGTTCCGGTGGTTGTCATAAATGGCCGCATTGAAGGCAATATCTACTCCAATCATCAGGTAGAGCTGGCGGCGAAGGCGGTGGTGGATGGTGATTTGCACTATTGCCTGATCGAAATTGAGAAAGGCGCTCAAGTTAACGGCAATTTTGTCCATCAAAGCCAGACTGATCCAGAGTCTGCAGCCCCTTCAGAAGAGAATGCGCCGGAAGTCGCCGCCGAAGTTTCGTTGGAAAAAGCCTAAGCCACTAGGCAGCAGAGCCACGCTTCATGATAGAATACCTGAGTGGAATGCTTGGGTATTGTTGGTTAATGCATTCCTTACGATTCATTCAGGAGCATGCATGTCAGGTATTGCAACATTTACACCGATGCCTTTATACATTTCGGATAACGCGTCCGAAAAGGTAAAAGCACTTGTCGAAGAAGAGGGAAATCCTGATCTCAAGCTGCGGGTATTTGTCACTGGTGGTGGCTGCTCGGGGTTTCAGTACGGGTTCAGTTTTGATGAGGTTACTGCTGAAGACGATACTCTGGTCAGCAAGGATGGTGTGGCTGTGGTGGTGGATCCGCTCAGTTTTCAGTATCTGTCAGGGTCAACTGTCGATTATGAAGAGGGCTTACAGGGTTCGCGCTTTACGATAACCAACCCCAATGCCGCCACCACCTGTGGCTGTGGCTCCTCATTTTCTGTCTAGTTGGCTGGAATTCAGCGTGTTCAAGATATACGCCCGTAAATATTGACGTTATGTTGCCAATTTCCTGTACAGGGCTGAGCGAGATGGTCTGGTAGAAGTGGCAGAGATGCTTGTGTTCTTCTACCCACCCACCACATTTCAAGAAATCAGTTTAACGACCATGCTTTCAGCAGTGCCATGTGGCCAGCTTGCTCAGGCAGGATGAATGGCGCCTAAAACGGTGGCTGCTAAAGCCCCGGTTACGGTAGGTTCATTCCCCGGTTTGCCGGCAAGGGTTTGCTGAGCAAGCCAGGCAAAAGCCATCGCTTCAACCCATCCTGGCAATATCCCCAAAGCCTCTGTGGTGCTTACCTGTATTGGGTCCAGCAGCGCACTAATACGGCTGACAAGGGCGCCGTTATAGGCGCCACCACCACAAAGGTAGGCTTCTGCTATTGGCCTGTGAGATTTTCTGACACTCGCGCTGATGGTCTGTGCAGTAAATTCAAGCAGCGTGGCCTGCAGGTCAGCCGGCTCTGTTGATTCACCGAAGCTGACCAATTGTTGTGACAGCCAATCGGGGTTAAACAGTTCTCTGCCGGTGCTCTTGGGGGGCTTTTTGAGTAGGTAGGGTGTCTTAAAGAACTGTTCCAGCAAGGGCTGAATGACACGGCCCTGGCTAGCCCACTGGCCGTTGTTATCGTAGTCTTTGCCAAGACACCGCAGAATCCAGCTATCCATGAGTCCGTTCCCGGGGCCGGTATCGTAACCCTGTGGGGTGGACACGCCATCGCCGTAAAGCAGTGTGATATTGGCGATCCCGCCGATATTGATAATGGCCCTCGGTATTCCGGCTTTCTCAAATGCTGCGCGGTGGAAAAGCGGGGTCAGCGGTGCGCCCTGCCCGCCAAGTGCAATATCGCGTCGGCGAAAGTCGGCAACCGTGGTGATGCCTGTCAGGTGGGCAATCGTGTTGGGGTCGCCAATTTGTAGGGTGAATGGGTGTATGTTGTCGCCATGTTCCGGAGGGAGATGACGAATAGTTTGGCCGTGGCTGCCTATGGCGATCACTTGACTGCTGTCAATGGACTCACTGTGAAGTAGTGTGTTGACAGCATTGGCAAAACGAATCCCCAGCTCCCGGTCCAGTTGCCCCATACGAGAAATCTCATTAGGACCGGGGGTGGCCAGTTCGTGAATGTCATGTTTGAGGTCGGCTATCTCGCAACTGAATGTAGCCAGAAGACGGTGTTGTTCGTCTGACAGGTCGGCTAAAACGGCATCTATGGAGTCGGCACTGGTACCTGACATCAAGCCTATGTAGAGTTCTCTGTCAGGCATTTATCGTACGATCAATCGGCTTGAGTGGGTTTTTTGTCGGTGAGCAGGGCCACTCTGAAGCTTTGACGGTTTTGTGCCAGCCGGTTCATTAATGTCTTGGTGGCACTGACGAATCTGCTTTTTTCAGTCGGGTCAATTGGTTCTGCTTCTGGCAGTGAAACGGTGCGGGGATTTCGATGAACACCATTGACCAGGAATTCGTAATGCAGGTGTGGTCCGGTTGCATAGCCCGTAGAGCCAAGAGTGCCAATGACCTGGCGCTGTTTGACGTGTTGGCCCCGCTTCACGGTGCGTTTGTCGAGATGCAGGTACTTGGTGGTGTATCCTTGACCATGCTGGATAAACACGTAGTTGCCGTTGGCTTTACTGTATGCGGATGCGATGACCTTGCCCTCACCAGAGGCAAAGATCGGTGTGCCTCGGGGTGCCGCATAGTCAACGCCGCGGTGCGCGCGAATGCTCTTGTGAATGGGGTGCATCCTGCGCAGGTTGAAATTGGAGCTGATTCTTGTGAAATCGAGGGGTGCGCGTAAAAAGGCTTTGCGCATGTTCATGCCGTCGGGGGTGAAGTAGCTCGCGACACCTTTGCTGTCCTCGTAACGCACCGCCTGGAAAGTATTGCCGCGGTTGGTGAACTCCGCCACCAGGATATTGCCGGTACCAATTTTTTCACCATCCAGGTATTTTTCTTCATATAGCACCGAGAACTTGTCGCCTTTGCGGATATCGAGTGCAAAGTCCACATCCCAGCCGAAGATATTGGCAATTTCCATGATGGTGTTATGGGGTAGGTCGGCCCGTTCGCCAGCCAAAAACAATGAATCATCAATGGTTGACTCCCGATAGGCATTTATGACATCGGGCTGGCGGACCACATGCTCGACACTGAAGGCCGGGCCACCGGTTTCCGGTTGTTGAGTAAAGACGTAGGATTCGAGCCTGGATTTATTGTAGATCAACTGGCCCAGCGACCCGGACTCATTGAGCCCAAACAGGAGTTCCTCACCCGGACGCATCTTGGTCAATGGTTTGGTCAATGGGGACGATGACATTAACCGGTGAACGTCTCTGGCGCTCAGCGAAACCTGTTGAAACATGGTCGACAAATTTGAGCCACTGCGCACAGTGGTGGTCGACCAGGTCAGCGTATCTGCAGGGCCAGAGTTGTTCTCAGGACTATCTTCTGCAGGCGTTGTCTTTTCGTTGGCATTAGTGAGCGTAGCCGTAGGCTCCTGAGGCAACCGGTTCGTGGTGTCCTGGAAAGTTAAGTCAATGGCAGTGGCCTGGCGATTGGCTTCGACCTCTTCACTGGGCAAAATAGACAAGCCGATAAAAATGGCCGCAGCCAATGAACCGAGTATCACCAAATGGTGACGTGAGTGTTTTGCCGCTAGCAGTTGACGTCCGATTGATTCGCTTTTTGTGCTTGATGAGAATCTGGCTTGGCTCATGATAATTCAATAATCGTCTTAGGTTATTGGTTTAAGGCATCAATATATAACAGAAAGTCCGCCAGTCCCACCTTCGCCAACAGGTTTTATCTGCCTCAATACTTGTTTTTGTGAACGGATAAGGTAATGTTTGCCCCCCTTCAAAAGCATCCATTTGGGATTGGCAGCATGTCTGAAAATGCCCTGAATATAATCGCAGAATTGCAGTCCAGAGGGCTGGTCGCCCAGATGACGGGTGATGGCGCGCTCGTTGAACACCTGACTGACAGCTCGCGTGCCGTCTATTGTGGCTTTGACCCAACTGCTGACAGCCTTCATATAGGGAGTTTGGTGCCGCTATTGGCCCTGCGCAGGTTTCAGCTTGCCGGGCACAGGCCTATAGCGCTTGTGGGCGGCGCCACCGGTCTGATCGGGGATCCGAGTTTCAAATCCCAGGAGCGCAAGCTCAACACTGCTGATGTGGTCGAGGGATGGGTGGAGTCTATAAAAAATCAGGTCTCGCGTTTCATTGATTTTGATAAAGGTCTTTGCACTGCAGAGGTCGTGAATAATCTGGACTGGGTGGGTTCGATGAATTTGCTGACGTTTTTGCGTGACGTCGGCAAGCATTTTTCAGTCAACAATATGGTGAATAAGGAATCGGTCAAGCAGCGGCTTGGTCGGGAAGGTGAGGGTATCTCCTTTACCGAGTTTACCTATATGTTGCTGCAGTCCTACGATTTTGCCGAATTGAATCGGCGCTATAATTGTACGGTGCAGCTGGGAGGCTCTGACCAGTGGGGGAATATCACCGGCGGCATTGACCTCACCCGGCGGCTGAACGGTGAACATGTTTACGGCATGACGCTGCCACTGGTGACGAAGTCAGACGGCACAAAGTTTGGTAAAACTGAAACAGGTACTGTCTGGTTAGACCCGGCTAAAACATCGCCCTATGCCTTTTATCAGTTCTGGATAAATACAGCCGATGCGGATGTCTACAAATTCATGCGTTACTTTACTTTCTTGCCCTCGAGCGATATTGAGGAAATAGAGAGGGCTGATCAGGAGTCAGGGGGGAGGAGGTCCGCGCAGGGCCTGCTGGCTCGGGAGCTGACAGAGCTGGTTCACGGGCGTGAAGGCCTAGCGGCTGCCGAACGGATAACACAGGCGCTTTTCACGGATGGTCTGGATGAGCTCTCTGAAGGTGATCTCGAGCAATTAAAGCAGGATGGCATGCCAGCCAGTAACTTGAGTGCTGCAGATGTACACGATAAACCGCTGACCAGGTTGTTGGTAGACTGTGGGCTGGCCAAGGCCGGCAGGGAAGTTAAAGATGCGCTGAGTCGATCGGCGGTGTGGGTTAACGGTATTGCCAAAGATGAGGCTGACAATCTTTTGGCCAGTCATTCTTTTGCATCGGATCATGCATTATTTGGCCGTTTCTTTATCGTCAAGCTGGGCAAGAAAAAATACCATCTGCTTGAATTGGTTTAGAAATATTCCCCCTGTCATAAACGTCGATAGCCTTTCTATGTGTTCGGGTTGCCTAGGCGATTTTGGCGCAAGATGAAAAAAGTTAATAAAGGCGTTGACGGGTAGAAATAAATCGCTAGAATGCGCGCCTCGGTTCAGGGTGAAGCCCGGAATTTGAGAGTTCAACGGCTAACAAATTTTTTGAAGAAAGCCGTTGACAACAAGGTTCAAAGCGCTAGAATGCGCGTCCGCTTCGGGTAACACGGAAGCGGGGTTAACTGGCAAGGCAGGCATGAATTTGCCAAGCAATATTAAATGCTTAAACCAGTTGACATTAAGGCAGCGATGATTAGAATACGCAGCCCGCTCAAAGCACAGAGCAACCGTTCTTTAACAATAGATCAGATAATGCGTGTGGGTGCTTGCTGAGACGATTCGAGTGATAACGAATCATCAAGCGCAAGTAACTCATCAATTCATACGATTTGGTAAGCCAAAGTGTTTGAGCCAAGTTTTTGAGTAGTATCGCGGGTTTTCGTGAAACTGCTCCCTCTTATCGAAAGGTAGAGGTTAAAGATTAAACTGAAGAGTTTGATCATGGCTCAGATTGAACGCTGGCGGCAGGCCTAACACATGCAAGTCGAGCGCGAAAGTTTCTTCGGAAGCGAGTAGAGCGGCGGACGGGTGAGTAACGCGTAGGAATCTACCCAGTAGTGGGGGACAACTCGGGGAAACCCGAGCTAATACCGCATACGCCCTAAGGGGGAAAGCAGGGGATCTTCGGACCTTGCGCTATCGGATGAGCCTGCGTCGGATTAGCTTGTTGGTGAGGTAATGGCTCACCAAGGCGACGATCCGTAGCTGGTCTGAGAGGATGATCAGCCACACTGGGACTGAGACACGGCCCAGACTCCTACGGGAGGCAGCAGTGGGGAATATTGCACAATGGGGGAAACCCTGATGC
>PANQ01000013.1 GCA_002707685.1 Porticoccus sp.
GCGGCCCTCGGCCTGTACTTCATCCAGAATCACACCGGATTTGAAGTGAAATTCGGACAATACGTCACCGGACTCGCTGAGAATCTTGCCGTCATAGGGACGGATTTCAATCACGTCGCCCATGTTGATATCGTCGACTGGTGCTTCAAAGACCAGGGCGCCGGCATCTTCCATGGTATTAAAGAAAATCGGGGCGACTTTGTTGCCGATACAGATGCCACCGGAACGTTTGTTTGGCACACCGGGGATATCGTCGCCGAAGAACCACAACACCGAGTTGGTTGCAGACTTGCGCGAGGAGCCGGTACCCACCACGTCGCCGACGAAGGCGACCGGCAGACCTTTGGATTTAATCTCCTCGATCTGTTTTATCGGGCCGATTTTGCCCGGCTCATCGGGCGTCAGACCGTCGCGGGTCATTTTATAGGCCGCCAGGGAATGCAGGGGAATGTCCGGACGAGACCAGGCATCGGGTGCAGGTGACAGGTCATCGGTATTGGTTTCGCCGGTCACCTTGAAAACAATGGCCTTGATACTTTCGGGGACAGCATCCTGTCGGGTAAACCACTCGGCATCGGCCCAGGACTGAAGCACGGCTTTGGCTTGGGCATTGCCGGCATCGGCTTTCTCGGCGACATCATGGAATGCGTCAAAAACCAGAATGGTACTTTTCAGCTGTTCCGCCGCATCGTTGGCGAGGTCGGCATCATCCAGCAATTCAACCAGCGTTTCGACGTTATAGCCGCCGTGCATATTGCCGAGTAATGTTACCGCAGCGGGGCGGTCAATCAGTGGGCAGGTGATCTCGCCTTTGGCTACTGCACTGAGGAAGCCGGCTTTGACGTAAGCCGCTTCATCCACACCGGGTGGAACGCGGTTGGCGATCAGGTCGAGCAGAAATTCTTCTTCCCCGGCGGGCGGGTTTTTCAGCAGTTCCACCAGATCGGCGGTCCACTCGGGTGTCAGGGGTTTGGGTGGGATTCCCTCGGCGGCACGTTCTGCCACATGTTGGCGATAAGCTTCAAGCACGGTTTGTGTCCTCTTTTTGTGTGAGTGTACCCAATCCGGGATCAACACCGGTTGGGCTATCGGTGACGGGTCACCGATGTGGGTATTCTGGCTGGGCGTACTGGCGTGCCCATAGGGGTCGCTATCTTACTACAGATCAAAATTCAGGGTAACTTGGCTCCAGTTGATAACGGTCATTCACCCAGTAAATTCTCTGTTACAATTTCCAGCATCACCATTAGGCCCGATGAGGGTTTCAGAACGGGTAACCGCCATGCTCAAATTATACGGATTTCATACCAGCCACTATTTCAATATGGTGAAACTGGCACTGTTGGAAAAAGGCTTCGAATTTGAGGAAGTCCACAGTTATCCCAGCCGGGAGCCCCTGTTCCTGACCATGAGTCCCATGGGCGAAGTGCCTTTTCTGGAAGCCCGGGAGGGCTACATCAGTAATGTCCCGGTGATTATGGAATTTCTCGAGGAAATTATTCCGGAGGTGCCACTGTTGCCGGAGGATGTTTTCGATCGGGCCAAGGTCAGGGAGTTAATGAGTATCCTGCTGCAGCATATTGAACAGCCGGTCAGCCGTCTGCTTGATCATGCCGACAGCGGAGGGACGCCGGATCAGGCACAGGTGGATCAGGTGGCGGTTGAGGTGGAGCAGGGCCTGGACGCATTGTCCCGACTGGCCAGGTTTGACCCTTACCTGTGTGGCGAAGACTTCAGTTATGCGGACGTCATTGCTTACCACTCTCTGGATCTGGTCAACAGCACCATGAAAAAGTTTGGCCCCTGGACAGTGATCGACGATATGGCCGGTCTGGCAGACTGGCGCAACACCGTCGCCACTCGACCGATCGTTCACCAGATGGACAATACACTGATCAGCGAACAGGACACTTTTTCAGCTGATTCCTGATCGACAGATTTTTAACCAACCAGAAAAACTCGTCATTCATGTGCTTCGTCAGCGCTGTATCGCCCGGAACTGACGGATACCTATTCTCAGGCGGCCAGGCCGATAATCTCTGCGACCAGCCGGTACGCTGTGTTCGATGTCTTTCTGAGTCCTCATAACACCTTCTTTGTGACACGATTGCCAGGTGATGCCTGACCGTTACGCCGTGACCTGATCCTGACGTCAGGCTGGGCATTCGTGATATTACCTTTCCAGATAATAAAATGCTTTGGGCACAGCGTAGCCTCCCATTTCTACTGTTCCTCTGTTCTCTACCAGATTCTGGCCGCCAGCCAATTGTGCAGTTACGTCAAATAACTTACTTGCATGGGGCATTGTGCGCATGGTGGCGCCTCGATCCCTCTCGAATAATGGGTATCGCAATCCATATCACTCATTGCTTAGGGGATTAACCATGAATACTTCTCATCTGTGGTCACTTAAAAGGCCGCGACAGGGGCTGATGAAAGGCGCTGCCGGTATGGCGATTCTGGGCCTTGCCTGCGCCGCTGCACCAGCATTTGCCGGGGCTAAAATGGAGTTGGACGATACACGCTGGATCAGTATCGGCGCCGGTATGCGCACCGAGTTCAAATCCGTTGAAGATGGCGCTGAAAATGGTAAGGACAACAGCAACGACTTTAGCGTGGCGAGCACCCGTATTTACGTGAGCGGTCAGCTCCATGAGTACATCAAGTTCACTTTCAATACCGAAAAACTCGATGACGAATCAGTGAAAGTGCTGGACGCTATTGCCCAGTTCGAGTTCTCCCCCGGCTTCAATGTCTGGATGGGTAAGATGCTGACGCCGGCGGACCGGATCGAGATGAATGGTCCTTACTACGCCCTGAGCTGGAACCAGTATACACAGCCATTGTATCCCTCGGATCAAGGTGGCGAAGCGGGTCGTCTGGGCCGCGATGAAGGTATCACCGTGTGGGGTACCCTCGGCAAGTTCCAGTATGCGGTGGGTGCATTCGACGGGCTGGAAGGCTATGGCAACCAGTCTGACAATCTGCTGTTTGCCGGCCGTTTTGCCTACAACTTCCTGAACATGGAATCCAACCCCGGTTATTACACCAGTTCCACCTACTATGGTGCACTGGGCAACATCCTTACCGCCGCCATATCTTTCCAGACCCAGTCCGATGGCACTGGCAGTGCCGAAGAGTCGGGCGACTTTAGGGGTTATACCTTCGACCTGCTCTCGGAAACCGTGCTTGATGGCGGCGGTGTGCTGACTTTTGAAGGTGAGTACAAAAAATTTGATGCCGATTACACCCTGGCTAGCCCCCCGGCGGTAGGCGACTGTTTCTGCCTGTTTGAAGGCGATTCTTCGTTCGGCACCCTGGCTTTTCTGTTCCCGAAGATGGTTGGTCCGGGCAAATTCCAGCCCTACGTGCGCTACGTGGAAAACAACCCGGATGATGGTGACAAGAGTGATTCAACTGAAGTCGGCCTGAACTACGTCATCTCCGGCCACAACATTCGATTCAATGCCAATTTCGTTACCGGTGACGCGAATATCAGCGGTTACGCCAGCGACGAGAATATCGATACCTTCACCTTCGGCGTACAGCTGCAGATCTGATTCGGCCACCTGAGGACAACGTAATGATGAACATGAAAAAACTGATTGTGGGCATTGCCCTGAGTGTTGGGGTTTCGACCCTGACTGCCACGGCCCTGGCGGCGGATACCATCAAGGTGGGTGTACTGCACTCCCTGTCCGGCACTATGGCCATTAGTGAAACCACCCTGAAAGACACCGTACTGATGATGATTGAAGAGCAGAACAAAAAAGGCGGCCTGCTCGGCAAGCAACTGGAAGCTGTGGTGGTTGACCCTGCCTCTAACTGGCCACTGTTCGCAGAAAAAACCAGCGAACTGTTGACCCAAGATAAAGTGGACGTCATTTTCGGTTGCTGGACCTCGGTATCGCGAAAGTCGGTACTGCCGGTCATCGAGAAGGAAAATGGTCTGCTGTTCTACCCGGTACAGTATGAGGGTGAAGAGTCATCCAAAAATGTGTTCTACACCGGAGCTGCTCCCAATCAACAGGCGATTCCAGCAGTGGATTACCTGATGAATGATCTGGGCGTGAAGCGCTGGGTACTGGCCGGTACCGATTATGTCTACCCCCGCACCACCAACAAGATCCTCGAAGCGTACCTGAAAGCCAAGGGCGTGGCAGCGGAAGACATCATGATCAACTACACGCCGTTCGGCCATTCTGACTGGCAGAGCATTGTCTCCGAGGTGAAGAAATTTGGCAGTACTGGCAAGAAAGCCGCGGTTGTTTCCACCATCAACGGTGATGCCAACGTCCCGTTCTACAAGGAGCTGGCTAACCAGGGTATTTCCGCCGAGGACACCCCAGTTGTCGCATTCTCTGTGGGTGAAGAAGAACTGTCAGGTATCGACACTGCGCCGCTGGTGGGGCACCTGGCTGCCTGGAACTACTTCCAGAGTGTGGAAAGCGATGCCAACGAAGCCTTTATTGCCCAGTGGAAAGCCTTCACCAAAAACCCCAAGCGCGTCACCAATGATCCGATGGAGGCGACCTACATCGGCTTCAACATGTGGAGCAAAGCGGTTGAAAAGGCCGGTACCACCGATGTCGATGCCGTTGAGCAGGCGATGATCGGTATCACGGCTCCCAACCTGACCGGCGGCATGGCGGTGATGAACAAGAATCACCACCTCTCCAAGCCGGTGTTGATTGGCGAAATCCAGGATGACGGCCAGTTTGAGGTGGTCTGGGAAACGGACGGTCTGGTACCCGGCGATGCCTGGTCCGACTTCCTGCCCGGCTCCAAAGACATCATTTCCGACTGGACGGCGCCGATTAAATGCGGCAACTACAACACGTTGACCAAGAGCTGTTCTGGTCAAAACTACGAGTAACTTCGAGGGCTCCCGGTTGTCACCCGACAGACAGCCGGGGGAACCCCCGCTCAACTGGCATACAACGTTCGACATGAAATCAACTCTCAAAGGGGAAAGCGCTCGTGAGGCAAGAACAGATTCTGCAATGGTTGCTGGCAGTGATTTTAAGCTTGTTGGCTTTCCTTGTGTCTATCAACGTCTACGCCGATGAAGTCGCCGAAACACCATCTGCACCATCTGCGGTTCAGAAAACCTCTTTGGAAGCACTGCTGACTGAGTTGACAAAGGTGAGTTTGAGTAAGGCGCCAGAAGTGTTGGATAAAATAGAAGACATTTCCGGCAAGGAAATCCTCCCTCTGTTCGACGCGATGTTGGGGGGTGACCTCTATTACCAACTGGATTCCCAGCGTGTGCTGATCGTCACGAAAATGGCCAAGGGCAGTCTACGGGGTAGCGACCCTCTGAGCGGCGAATGGTTGGATAGCCTCGATAAGAAAACTATTAAGAAAATACGTGTTAATAACAGCTTGCGTAGCCACCTGCGGGAAGCCATGGCCCGTATTAATCTGAAAACCGGTACGGTGGAGGAGCGTCGGACTGCTGTGCTGAGCATGCTGGATGACCTCAGTCCGCACAATATAGTGCTGTTAAAGGACGCCCGGCAGAGTGAGAAAAATGCAGACGTGCTGAAGATGATTGAGCTGGCTCTGGCCATGGATGTGGTGGGGCACTCCGCCAATAGCGCCGAGCGATTGCTGGCCATGGAAACCCTCTCCGGTCGGTTGGAGCCGCCTGTTCGCAACCTCCTCAAGGGCGTGGTGGATAACGATGCTGAAGGTGACCGCAAGGTGCGTGCCACAGCTGCAAAGGCATTGGGCACCATCAATGAGAAGCGCGAATTTTACGGCTTTGTGGAGCAATTGTTTTTCGGTCTCAGTCTCGGCTCGGTACTGTTGTTGGCGGCTATTGGGCTGGCCATTACTTTCGGGGTGATGGGGGTGATCAATATGGCCCACGGCGAGATGATCATGCTCGGTGCCTACACCACCTACGTGGTGCAATTGCTGATGCCCAACTTGATTGACTATTCACTGTGGGTGGCGATTCCCGCTGCCTTTCTGGTATCCGGTGCGGTGGGGGTGCTGATCGAGCGAACCGTGATTCGTCATTTGCACGGCCGTCCGCTGGAAAGCCTATTGGCCACTTTCGGGATCAGCCTGATTCTGCAACAGGCGGTACGGACTATTTTTTCTCCGCTAAACCGGCAGGTGTCGACACCAGAATGGATGAGCGGTTCTCTGGAGATCAATCCCGTGTTTTCGATTACCTACAACCGTTTGTACATTTTGCTGTTTGCGCTGCTGGTATTTTTTGTTCTCCAGTTGATTCTTAAAAAAACCTCCCTGGGTCTGAATGTTCGAGCGGTATCGCAAAATCGCGATATGGCCAAGTGCATGGGTATCCGCACCGAGTGGGTGGATGCCATGACCTTTGGGCTTGGTTCCGGTATCGCCGGTGTAGCCGGAGTGGCCCTCAGCCAGCTCACCAATGTGGGACCGAATCTGGGTCAGTCCTACATCATCGACTCTTTCATGGTGGTGGTGTTTGGCGGGGTAGGCAATTTGCTCGGCACTCTGGTGGGCGGCTTCACCCTGGGTATTGCCAACAAGTTTCTGGAACCCGTCACTGGCGCCGTGTTGGCCAATGTGGTGGTGTTGGTATTTATTATCCTGTTTATCCAGAAGCGACCTAAAGGGTTGTTTCCGCAAAAGGGGAGGGCTGCAGAATGAATTCATTGAGCGAAGCCCTTGGCAAATGGCGTCTGCCTGCCAATACCACGATGGTGTTTGTGGTGGTGCTGTTCACAGTGACGCTATTGGCAGCATTCGCAAACCAGATATTTTCCCCGGAGTCTGTATTCCATGTGAGTACCTATACCATCACCCTGTTGGGTAAATACCTCTGCTACGCCATGTTGGCGCTGGCGGTGGACGTGGTCTGGGGCTACTGCGGCATCCTCAGCCTGGGCCACGGCGCCTTTTTTGCCTTGGGTGGTTACGGCATGGGCATGTACCTGATGCGTCAGATTGGCGACCGGGGTGTCTACGGCAACCCCGAACTGCCGGATTTCATGGTGTTCCTCAACTGGCAGGAATTGCCCTGGTACTGGCTCGGCATAGATCATTTCTGGTTCGCCATGTTGATGGCATTGCTGGTGCCCGGCCTGCTGGCATTTCTGTTCGGCTGGCTGGCGTTTCGTTCGCGGGTCACCGGGGTGTACCTGTCGATTATGACCCAGGCACTGACCTATGCACTGATGCTGGCCTTCTTCCGCAACGAGATGGGCTTTGGGGGCAATAACGGCCTAACGGATTTTAAGGATCTTCTAGGTTTTGATTTGCAGGCGGACAGCACCCGGGTGGCACTGTTTGTCATCACGGCCATTTTGCTGGCCATCGCCTATCTGTTGAGTCGTTTCATTATGGATTCTCGAATGGGACGAGTGGTGGTGGCGATTCGCGATGCAGAATCGAGGGCGCGGTTCCTCGGCTATCGCACGGAAATGTACAAAGTCTGGCTATTTGTCTACTCCGCAGTGCTGGCAGCAGTGGCGGGCGCGCTCTATGTGCCCCAGGTGGGCATTATCAATCCCGGCGAGTTCTCACCACTCAACTCCATTGAGGTGGTGGTTTGGGTGGCGGTAGGGGGGCGCGGCACACTCTACGGTGCCGTGGTGGGCGCGCTGTTGGTGAATTACACCAAGACGCGCTTCACCGCCATCATTCCAGAGGGCTGGTTGTTCGGACTCGGTGCGTTGTTCGTGTGGGTAACATTGTTCCTGCCGAAAGGCCTGGCCGGGCTTCTGGATCGCTGGCAACAGAAAAAAATGGCAACGGATACCGATGATGGCGACAAAGTCGAGGTGAGAACATGAGCCTGCTCAGTGCAACCCGGAATTTGATGAAGCCCGATGAAGTATGGCCGTTTCTGGCACAGCGCAGAGGGCCGGTCGATGTGTCCCATCAGGTGATCCTGTATGTGGAGGGACTGAGTGTCACCTTTGATGGCTTCAAGGCGCTCAACAACCTCAACCTCTATGTCAACGATGGTGAATTGCGCTGCCTGATTGGCGCCAATGGTGCAGGCAAAACCACATTGATGGATGTGATCACCGGTAAAACCCGCTGCGATGCCGGTACCCTGTATTTTGGTCAGAAAATTGACCTGCTGGAGAAATCCGAAGCCGAGATCGCCAGGCTCGGTATTGGTCGTAAATTCCAGAAGCCCACTGTGTTTGAGGCACATTCAGTGTTTCACAATCTAGAGCTGTCCCTGAAAACCCAGAAAGGTGTTTGGCCTGCCTTGATTGCCACCCTGACGTCGGAGCAGCGGGACTGGATAGACGAGGTTATCAATATTATTGGCCTCAATTTCCACCGCGGTATGCCGGCGGGCGCACTGTCCCACGGTCAGAAGCAGTGGCTGGAAATCGGCATGCTGCTGGTATCTCAGCCGCGCCTGATGCTGATCGATGAGCCGGTGGCGGGTATGACGGCGCAGGAGACGGAGCACACTGCGGAGCTGCTGACCTCTCTGGCGGGGGAGCGCACGGTGATTGTGGTGGAGCACGATATGGAATTTGTTCGCAGTATCGCTCGCACGGTAACAGTGTTGCACCAGGGATCAGTACTGGCTGAGGGCACCATGGATCAGGTGCAGGATCACCCCGATGTTATCGAGGTTTATCTGGGTAAGGAAATCTGAGTCCCATGGCGGAGCACAACCTATGATTGCCATTGAGAAAGTGAACCAAAAATACGGCGGTACCCAGATCCTTTGGGAGCTGGATATGCAGATTGCCGAAGGATCTTGCACCTGCATCATGGGCCGCAACGGTGTTGGCAAAACCACCCTGTTGAAGTGCCTGATGGGGCTGTTACCCATCAGCAGTGGGGATATTCGCTATCGGGGGCAGGCCATACAGGGTCAGCCCGCGGAAAGTCGGGCACATCTGGGGGTTGGTTATGTGCCCCAGGGCCGGGATATTTTTCCGCTGCTGACGGTTGAGGAAAACCTGCTCACCGGGTTGCCCTGTCGCAAGGATCGCAGCAAGAAAATTCCCGACAAGGTCTTCGAGCTGTTCCCCGTGTTGGCGGACATGCTACACCGTCGCGGCGGCGACCTGTCCGGCGGCCAGCAACAACAACTGGCCATTGGAAGGGCACTGGTGATTGAGCCGAAACTGCTGATTCTCGATGAGCCCAATGAGGGCATCCAGCCCAACATCGTCAAACAGATTGGCGATGTGATCCTGAAGTTGAATGAAGAGGAGGGCCTGACGGTGGTACTGGTGGAACAGAAACTGGCTTTTGCGCGCCGGGTCGGCAAGGAGTTCCGGTTGATGGAAAAGGGCCGGGTGGTTGCGGCGGGTGCCATGGATGGACTGAGCAACCAGTTGATCAATCAACACCTGGCTGTTTGAGACGGACCGTTTTGTCATGAATGCGTTGGTCATACCAATCAGTTCCCTCCGGGAAAATACCCCTGACAGCCGATGGCACGCCCGGTTGGAATTACGTATTAGTTGTACGTCCCGAGGTTCGCGCCTGAGCCGCTGTCGCCATCGTGGCCCCCTCTACGTGCAGAAGCCTTTTTATCCGGAGGGGCCGGATCTCGCGCATATTTATTTGCTGCATCCACCGGGCGGCCTGGTATCCGGAGATCTTCTGCAACTGGATGCCACCGTGGAGGCCGGGGCCAAGGCGCTGTTTACCACCCCGGGCGCTGGACGGGTTTACCGGGCCCGCTTTGATCGTACCCTGCAGCAACAGTGCAACCATCTGGTGGTGGCGGATGGTGCCAGCCTGGAGTGGTTGCCATTGGAAAATATTGTCTATCGGGGCGCCAATGCATGCCTGGAAACCCGGGTGGAGCTTGGGGAAAACAGCCACTTTATGGGCTGGGAGGTGACATCTCTGGGGTTGCCCGCCAGTGGGGTCGATTTTGATCGCGGCCAGTTACAGCAGCGACTGATCATTTCCCGAGAAGGTCGGCCACTGCTGATAGAAGCGCTGCAGCTGTCGGAGGACAGCCCGGCATTGTATGGCAGCCGGGCAGGTATGCAGGGACTACCCATTAATGGCATTTTTGTGGCGGGGCCTTTTGACGAACGGACCCTGGATGACCTGTTGCTGGCCCAGTGTCGCGAGGTTCTGGCTGAACCGAAAAATGCTTGTTTGGTGGGTGTCAGTGTGGTCGGCGGTTTTTTACTGGCCCGCTACCTGGGCTCGAATTCTGAACAGGCCCGCCGGCTGTTCGTTGCCCTTTGGCAGCGATTGCGCCCGCACTTGATTGGTCGACCTGGCTGTGCGCCACGGATCTGGTCCACCTGATGTTGCATAAATCTGATTTTTAACGAGACGCTTATGGAGCTGTTACCCCGTGAAAAAGACAAATTACTGGTGTTCACCGCCGCATTGCTGGCCGAGCGCCGGCTGGCCCGCGGCCTGAAACTGAACTACCCGGAAGCGGTGGCGCTGATCACCATGGAGATTATGGAGGGCGCCCGCGACGGCAGAACGGTCGCCGAGCTGATGAGCCATGGCCGCGAAATTCTCAACGCCGAACAGGTGATGGACGGTGTGGCAGAGCTGATTGACGAGGTGCAGGTGGAGGCGACGTTTCCCGATGGCACCAAGCTCGTCACCGTGCACAACCCCATCGGCTGATGAAAGCTATTTTGCTCAGGAGAACAGCATGATCCCCGGAGAAATTCAGGTTGCCGCTGGCGATATTCTGCTTAATGAGGGCCGGGTAACTCTCAGCCTTAGTGTGGAAAATACCGGCGATCGCCCGGTGCAGGTGGGTTCCCATTACCACTTTGCCGAGACCAACCCGGCGTTGAAGTTCGACCGTCCCAGGGCGCGCGGTTTTCACCTCAATATTGCCTCGGGCACCGCGGTGCGCTTCGAACCGGGGCAGTCCCGGGAGGTGGAGTTGGTGGCCTATGCAGGTAAACGCGAGGTGTACGGTTTCCGTGGTGAGGTGATGGGGCCTCTCGATGGTGGTGGGGAGCAGTGATATGAGTCGCATGGATCGGCAGGGTTATGCACAGATGTTCGGTCCCACCACCGGTGACCGGGTACGGCTCGGCGACACCGAGTTGTGGATCGAAGTGGAAAAGGATTACACCTGTTATGGCGACGAGGTGAAATTCGGTGGCGGCAAGGTAATTCGGGACGGTATGGGGCAGAGCCAGCTAACCAGTGCCGATACGGTGGATCTGGTGATTACCAATGCCCTGATCCTCGACCACTGGGGCATCGTCAAGGCGGATGTGGGCATCAAGGAAGGCCGTATCGCCGCTATTGGCAAGGCCGGTAACCCGGATATCCAGCAAGGGGTGGAGATAGTCATCGGACCCAGCACCGAGGTGATTGCCGGCGAGGGCTCTATCCTCACGGCGGGGGGCATCGACGCGCACATTCACTTTATCTGCCCGCAGCAGATCGAAGAGGCACTGATGTCCGGCATCACCACCATGATCGGTGGTGGCACCGGCCCCGCCACCGGCACCAATGCCACTACCTGCACACCTGGTCCCTGGTATATCGGCAAAATGCTGCAGGCCACCGATGCCATGCCCATGAATCTGGGTTTCCTCGGCAAGGGCAATGCCAGCCGTCCTGAATCCCTGGAGGAGCAGCTGGTAGCCGGTGCCTGCGGCCTGAAACTGCATGAGGACTGGGGCACCACGCCCGCGTCCATCGACACCTGCCTTGGCGTGGCGGAGCGATACGATGTACAGGTGGCGATTCACACCGACACGCTGAATGAGTCCGGTTTTGTCGACGATACCCTGGCAGCGTTCAAGGGACGCACCATTCATACCTACCACACCGAAGGGGCAGGAGGCGGCCATGCACCGGATATCATCAAGGCCTGTGCACTGTCCAATGTGCTGCCGTCCTCGACCAACCCGACCCGGCCGTACACGGCGAATACGGTGGATGAGCACCTGGATATGCTGATGGTCTGCCATCACCTGGATGCCAGTATCCCGGAGGATGTGGCCTTTGCCGACTCCCGTATTCGCAAGGAGACCATTGCCGCCGAGGATATCCTCCACGATCTCGGTGCATTCAGCATGATCTCCTCCGACTCCCAGGCCATGGGGCGGGTGGGGGAGGTGATCACCCGCACCTGGCAGACGGCCCACAAGATGAAAGTGCAGCGCGGTTCGTTGCCGCAGGACGCCGCTGGCGCCGACAATTACCGCGTCAAACGCTATATCGCCAAATACAGCATTAACCCTGCAATCGCCCACGGTATTGCCCATGAAGTGGGTTCTATCGAGGTGGGCAAGCTGGCGGACCTGGTGCTGTGGAAGCCGGCTTTTTTTGGCATCAAACCGGCCCTGATCATCAAGGGCGGGATGATTGCCGCGGCTCCCATGGGCGATCCCAATGCCTCCATCCCGACCCCCCAGCCGGTGCATTACCGCCCGATGTTTGGCAGCTTTGGCCAGGCCCCGGCCCGCACCGCTGTGACCTTTACCAGTCAGGCGGCCCTCGATGCCGGTGTCGCCGAATCTCTGGGGTTAAAGCGCCGTCTGGTCGCGTGCCGGAATACCCGCAACATCGGTAAAGGCGATATGGTGTTGAACGACTGGCAGCCGAACATCACCGTGGATCCACAAACCTACGAAGTGCGGGCGAATGGCGAATTATTGACCTGCGAGCCGGCCACCGAATTGCCACTGGCCCAGCGTTATTGTCTGTTTTAAGAGGTAACTGATGGATATCTATGAGCGACTTGGCGTCGATAGTGAACAAATAACGGAAGCTGAAGTGGTTTTGACGCAGGAGCAGCGGGACAAGGGCCGCTTGCGTACCACCGCCAGCAATGGCCGGGAAGTGCGCATCTTCCTGGAGCGCGGCAAGCCCCTCCAGGTTGGCGAGTTACTGCTCAGTCAGTGCGGCACTTACCTGAGGGTGGCGGGGGCCGAGGAACCGGTGACCACCGCCCGCTGTGATGACTGGTTTATCTTCAGTCGGGCCTGTTATCACCTGGGCAATCGTCATGTGAAATTACAGATCGGTGATCGCTGGTTGCGTATACCCCCGGATCATGTGCTGGAGGAAATGCTGGTGATGATGGGATTGACCCTGACGCACGAAATGGCGGTATTTGTGCCGGAATCCGGAGCTTACACCCATGGCCATCACCACCACTGAAGCCGGGTTGCTGCGGCTGCTGCAATTGAGCAGTGCCAGCCTGCCGGTGGGAGGCTACTCGTTTTCACAGGGGCTGGAAACGGCCATAGAGTATCAGTGGCTGAGCAGTGCCGACGAGGTTGGTCATTGGCTGTCCATGCAACTGCAATATTCTCTGGCCCGTGTGGATCTGCCGTTGCTGTTGCGCCTCATGGCGGCATTGATGGCTCGTGACACTGAGGCTCTGGCGTATTGGAACAGCACTGTGCTGGCCTGCCGGGAAAGCCGCGAATTGTTACTGACGGATACTGCCATGGGGGAGGCGCTGCTGCGCTTGCTGCGTCAACTTGAGGTGCCGGTCAGCTGGCCGGTTGATCTTCAGGTTCCGCAGGCCAGCTTTGTGACGGCTTTTGCCCTGGCCAGCCATGCCTGGCAGATAGCGCCTGATAGTGCCTGCCTGGGATTGTGCTGGTCCTGGCTGGAAAATCAGGTGGCGGCGGCCACCAAACTAGTGCCGTTGGGGCAGAGTCAGGCCCAGCGGCTGCTCGGCGAGTTACAGCAACAGGTCCCTGAAGCGATCAATTTGGCAAAAATCTTACACGACCATGAGTTGGGTGGCAGCCTGCCCGCGCTGGCCATTGCCAGCAGTTGGCACGAAACCCAGTACAGTCGTTTATTCCGATCCTGAGATCAGAGAGGAGATATCAATATGACAGTAAAACAAACCCTGCGCGTGGGTGTCGGCGGTCCGGTGGGCTCCGGCAAGACTGCACTACTGCGCTCTCTCTGTGTGGCGCTGCGCGATCACTACGATATCGCCGTGGTTACCAATGATATCTATACTCGCGAGGACGCAGATTTCCTCACGCGCCACGAAGCACTCAGTGCTGACCGAATCGTCGGGGTAGAAACCGGCGGTTGCCCCCACACCGCCATTCGCGAAGATGCTTCCATGAATCTGGCGGCCATTGACCAATTGCTGGCCCGCCATGGCGCCCTGGATGTGATTTTTGTCGAAAGCGGTGGCGATAACCTCAGCGCTACCTTCAGCCCGGAGTTGTCGGACCTGACCCTCTACGTGATCGACGTCTCTGCCGGTGACAAGATTCCCCGCAAGGGAGGGCCTGGGATAACCCGTTCCGACCTGCTGATCATCAACAAGACCGACCTGGCCCCATTAGTCGGTGCCTCCCTGGCGGTGATGGATCGGGATGCCCGCACCATGCGCGGTGACAAGCCCTTTGTGTTTACCAACCTGAAGACCGTTGAGGGGCTGGGTGATGTGATCGATTTCATCGTCCGGGAAGGGATGCTGGCCGAAAAAAGCCTGCCCCGTGCCCAAGCGGTTATTTAATTTTCACAGAGAGAAAAACAGGGGACTAATGATGCAAAGCAAGAAAGTTATTCACAGGTTTATTGCACTGCTGTTAAGTTTTTTTGCCACGCTGGCACTGGCTCATCCCGGTCACGGTGGCAATGGGGCGAGCCACGACCTGGAACATCTGATCTGGATGCTGGGTGGCCTGGTCATCTGTGTGGTCGCCGCGGTGTTTTATGCCAGGGACAGGGAAAAAGACGGCCGTTTCTAATACTGGTTGAGGAGGCGGATGGCAATGCCTGCCGCCGCAGTCCGGTTTTCCACGCCCAGTTTTGGGAATACCTGTTCCAGGTGCTTGTTGACGGTGCGCGGGCTGACGCCGAGGATTTCGCCTATTTCCCGGTTGGCCTTGCCGTTGGCGACCCAGTACAACACTTCTGCTTCCCGCTGGGTCAGGTGCAGCTTTTCCCGCAGCAGACTTTCACCGGCAGGCTGTGATTCATCAGACAGTTTTAACAACAGTTCGGCATCGCCGCGCTGCTCTACCAATTCCACTACCAATTCAGTATCCAGCTGGGACAGCTTTAAACACTGTCCCGCTGTGGGGCGACGGCTCAGCCAGTTGCGCAATAACTCCGCCAGTTGTCGCTGCTGCCATTCATCGGTGGCGCCAGCACGGGTGAACAGGGCGTAAGTCTGCGGGGTGGCCCAAAGAACATGGCCCATGTGGTCTGCGGTAAACAGGAACTGCCCGGTGGAGTCCAGTGCCTGGCTGACACTGTTGGTGAGGCGGGCATTGAGAAGGTGCACCCTCATTCTTGCCAGCATTTCTTCGGGGCGGACGGGTTTGGTGAGGTAGTCGACTCCGCCGACCTCCAAACCTCTGACGACGCTTTCCGTATCGGTCAGGCCGGTCATGAAGATCACCGGTATCCCCGATAATTGCGGGTCCGCCTTGAGTTGGCGGCAGGTTTCGAAGCCGTCCATTTGGGGCATCAGGGCATCCAGCAGAATCATGTCCGGTCGCAGGCGTCTGGCAATGGTCAGCGCCTGATGCCCCTCCAGTGCGACCAGCACATTGATACCGGCCTGCTCCAGGGTGTCATTAATCAGGCTGAGGGCATCCGGATTGTCGTCTACCACCAGTACGATGCCGCTGGAAAAGATGTTGTCGGTCGGATTGGTTCTGGTCTGGGTGCTGTTCATTCCGTTGTTTCCATCATTCCGTTGTTTTCATTATCGCGATGAGCCGATCAAAACGCATGTTGTGGATTAACTGTTGCAGGCCATTGAACGTGTCGAGATCGATCATGGCGTGGGATCTTATTTCATTCAGTTTTTCGTGGGCGCCTTTTTTGTAGCCGATTTTGGCGTAGGCAAGCAGCTCCTTGAAAAGGGGGTGTTGTGGCTGCTCGAGATTCAGTTCGAGCAGCGGGGGGTTGACGGTTCTGGTCTCCGGCAACAATTCCTCGCCAGTGCGCCACTCCAGTTTCAGGCACAGTGCCAGGGTATCGAGCAACTTCTGGTTGCTGACGGGCTTGACCAGGTAGGCATCGTGGTTGGTGGTATCGGAACTGTGGCGGTGGTGTTCGTGCGCATCCGCCGAGAGCATGACAATAGGTGCCTGCAGGCCCTGTTTACGCAACTGGTGAGCCAGTTCGAGGCCATCCATGCCCGGCATGGTGACGTCCAGCAGGAGCAGATCCGGGGCCAGGGTTTCCAGCATTTCCAGGCAGGTTTCGGCATCCTGGGCCTCCAGCACTTTGAAGCCCAGGGGGACAAGCAGGTCAAAGAGCAGTCCCCGGTGTATGGGTTCGTCGTCCACCACCAATACTGAGCGTGTGCTGCCCTGATAGCCGGTGATATTTTGCTGTGGCTGAATTTCCTCTGCAGCGCTGTCCACCCAGGACAGCATTAATGAGACGGTGAAACAGCTGCCCTGACCGGGGGTGCTGGTGATACTGAGGTCTCCCCCCATGATATCGGTGAGCAGTCGGGTGATGGTCAGGCCGAGCCCGGTGCCGGAGACCACTGGCACGTGGCTGTTGCGGACCCGTTCAAAAGGTTGCAGGATCCGCTCGAGATCCCTGCCATCAATGCCCACTCCCGTGTCAATAACGGAAAATTCCGCCACCTGATTGCGGTAGTGGATGTGGAGGTCCACCCGGCCTTTTTCGGTGTATTTGACGGCGTTGGACAATAGGTTGATGAGTATTTGCCGCAACCGTTTCTCATCGGCAATGACCGTTTTGGGGAGGCTGTTGTGAATATGATGGAAGAACTCGATGCCCTTGGCTTCGGCTTGTGGGCGGAACATTTCCACCATCTGATCAACCAGCTCCGGCAGTTTGACATGGTTGCGGTAGATATCCAGGCGGCCGGCCTCGATCTTGGAAATGTCCAGCAGACCTTCGATCAGGTCGTTGAGGTAGTCGCCGCTGCGCTTGATGATTTGCAGGGCGTTGCGGTGTTTAAAAACAATGGATTGGTCGCTGTTGAGTAATTGGGCATAGCCGAGAATCGACTGCAGCGGGGTGCGCAGTTCGTGGCTGATGCCAGTGAGGTAGCGGCTTTTGGCGCTGTTGGCGCTTTCCGCTTGTTCTTTTGCCTGTTGCAGGGCGCGATCTGTTTCCTGGTGAGCATCGATTTCATCCAGCAACAAGCGTGTCTGGCGGTTGGATTCCTGTTGTGCCACCACCCGGCTTTCGTGGTTGAGCAAAAACAGCCAGGTGATGACACCGGAAATGATCAGCAGGATAAAGAACAGGGTCCACAGGGCGTTGCCCAGCAATAACGCCTGAGTGTTCGTCACCGGCGCCATTTGCGCATAGACAAGTGCCATGATGCCCGCCAGCAGGCTGTTGACGCAGAACAACGTGGCCGTGAAGCGTCCCAGCCGTGATTCCGCCAGGCGCGCAACCCGTTCGGGAACGAATATCTGCAGAAAATCGACCAATTGCTTGGAGAAGCGGGCATCTGGCTTGCAGCTGTCCAGACAGCGTGCATCGAGGGAGCAGCACAGTGAACAAATCGGTCCCTGATACGCGGGGCAGTGACTCATGTCTTCCTGCTCGAACGGGTTTTCGCAGATACAACACTGTATTACCGGAGAGGCCGTCGGCATATCGGGCAACTCTGCCGGGCTGAAGGTGACGATGAGTCCGGATGATTGGCGGGCGAGATAGAAGCGGCTCCGGGTCAGGAGGGCCAGTAGTGGTACCAGCACAAAGCAGGTTCCCAGGCTGATGAAATGGGCGAGGTTCTTCACCGTCGCCCCGAAGAAACCCAGATAGCAGAGAATACCCATGATGGAGGCGGCCAGCATGGCGCCGGTGCCCACCGGATTGATGTCGTAGAGGTGGGCCCGTTTAAACTCCACATACGATGGGCTAAGGCCGAGGGGCTTGTTGATTAACAGGTCCGCAGACAGGCAGCCTAGCCAGCTAATGGCAATAATGGCAAACACGCCCAGGACGCTTTCCAGTGCCCGGTAAATACCCAGTTCCATCAGGATCAGGGCGATGGTGACATTAAAAACCAGCCACACCACCCGCCCCGGGTGGCTGTGGGTGAGACGGGAAAAGAAATTTGACCAGGCGATGGAACCGGCATAGGCGTTGGTGACATTGATCTTCATCTGCGAGACGATCACCATCAATCCGGCAAGCATCAGTGACAGGGTGGGGGAATCGGTCAGATAGTTAAACACCATCTGGTACATATAGGTGGGATCGGCAGCTTGTTCGGCGGGTACATTGGAGCTGATGGCGAGGTAAGCCAGGAACGAGCCGAACAACATCTTCAAAATGCCGATGAAAATCCAGCCGGGACCCGCCAGCACCAGCCAGAACCACCACCGAAAACGATTTTCAGGGGTCTTTTTGGGCATAAAGCGCAGGTAGTCCACCTGCTCGCCAATTTGCGCCACCATGGCAAAAAAGATTGATGCGGCCCCGCCAAAGAGAATCAGGTTGAGATGGTCGCTCCCGGGAAGATTGGCCGGGGTGTATTGGGTCCAGTCATGCACTTGCGCGATTTCATACCAGGCGACCACACCCAGGGCGAGACATTGCAGCAGCAGCCAGAAGGACTGGGTGCCCACCTGGAATTTGCTGATGGCTTTGATGCCGTGGGTGACAATAGGAATAACGGCCAGAGCGCAGATGATATAACCAATTGCCGGGGGAATCCCCAGTAGTGCGTGCAGCGCCGAAGCCAGGATGGCGGCCTCAATAGCAAAAAATATAAAGGTAAAAGAAGCGTAAATCAGTGAAGTAATGGTGGAGCCCAGATAACCAAATCCGGCGCCTCGGGTCAGCAGGTCGATATCGAGGCCGTGTTTGGCGGCGTAGTAGGTAATGTGCAAACCGGTGATAAAGATCACCACTGCCACGGTCAGCATGGCGGCAATGGTATTGGTGAAACCGTAACTGAGGGTCACCGAGGCGCTGATGGCCTCCAGGGCGAGAAAGGCGGTTGCCCCCAAGGCGGTCTTGGCAACATGGTCAATACTCCAGCGCCTTGCCCCCACAGCCGTAAACCGCAGGGCATAGTCCTCAAGTGTCTCGTCGCCCACCCACTGATTGTAGTGTCGGCGGACGCGAAAGATCTGTTGTGCTGGGCGCATCGTTTACGCTCGCTTGAGCTGTTTGGGGCAGGAACAAGGGGTATCGAAACGCACCGCTACCATGCCCCGGTCTCGTGGCGCTCCAAAACGGTGCGTTGTGCAGGAGCCGCAAGCAGCTTGGACCTTGATTTGAACTGGCTTGATTAAATTAAGCAAAAATCAGGCCAATGAGCATCAGTCCGATATGGTCATATTCTGGAGGCGGGAATTTGGATGGGAGGACGGTTTGTATTTAGGGTTTGACGACCACTGACCAGAACTCACCGTTTCAGATTTCGTGGTTTTTAAGCTAAGTTGGAAGTGGCCAACGAACAGGGTGTCGTCGTGACAATCTTGCCAGACAACGCTGATGGCTCAGTCACTGTCCACCATCCAAGGTGGCGACTCCGTCAGGGTAAAAGGCCCCGGGACCGCTGGCCAGCGGGTGCTGGTGTTCGACGGAGAGGTTCGTCAGGTACTGCTGACGTTACCGCAGGACTCTGTTGAGGTTTAACCTGTGTTGGTGAAATTTCACAGATTAAGTGGTACGGTTCGGTCGGTTAATTAGAGTTTAAATCCACCATGCCCAGCCCCAATAGTTTCACA
Source organism: Porticoccus sp. (assembly GCA_002707685.1). Lineage (GTDB taxonomy): Bacteria > Pseudomonadota > Gammaproteobacteria > Pseudomonadales > Porticoccaceae > Porticoccus. Next base: position 19,605 of record PANQ01000013.1, read on the forward strand.
GATTACCCGGTGGAATTTCACAAATTGCGCGGCGGGCTACAGATTCAAACACCAAAGGCACGTTGTTGTGGCAGTATCCGCGCTCGATGAAATTCAGGCTTTCTTACCCTGTCCGACCCCCGATAGCTGGGTCGAGGAAGCAGTGAAGCCGGAAAATCAGGCTGTTTTGCTGATAGATCATGCCAACTGCGAGAAGAAAGCCGCCAGCACGGCGTTAAACCTGATTTACCGCTACATCGACCATTTTGAGCTGCTCAACAAAATGTCACGGCTGGCCCGGGAGGAAATGCGCCATTTCGAGCAGGTGATTGCCATCATGCAAAAGCGGGGTATTCCATACAGCAATATCAGTGCATCCCGCTATGCTGCAGGGTTGAGGCAACGGGTGCGCACCCATGAACCGGCGAAATTGCTGGATACCCTGATTGTCGGTGCCTTTATCGAGGCCCGCTCCTGTGAACGTTTTGCCAGAGTGGCACCCTTCCTGGATCCCGAGCTGCAAAATTTTTACCAGTCGTTGCTCACCTCCGAGGGACGGCACTATCGGGATTATCTCGACCTCGCCCTCCAGGCTGGTGGTCCGAAAGAAGTGAACGATCGTCTCGCTGTTTTCCGGCGGGAAGAGCGGTCTCTGGTGGAAACGCCGGACAGTGAGTTCCGCTTTCATTCCGGTGCGCCTGTAACCTCGGACAGAGGGTTGTCCGAGGTTGTATCGATGGGTACTCTCGCGTAGTTGACGGGTGGATTTCAGTCCCGAGGACGTTTATCCTTCAGCTCCTTCCTTATTTCTCTCAGGTCAGTCCCTGTCAATGTCAAAAGTACCCTTTCTTACCAAGCAGATTACCGCCCCGTACACCATTCCTTCCGGTATTGTGACCACGGCCACATCCATTATTCAGCGTATTTTTGACACCATGCCCGAAGTCGGTGTTATCACGACAAAGAGTGTCGGTCTGACCCCGAGGTCCGGTTACCGGGAGCCCGTGATCAGCCAGTATGCGCCCGGTTGTTTCGTGAATGCGGTAGGACTCACCAATCCCGGTGCCGAACAGCTCGCTGCCCAGTTGGCAACCCTGCGGGTGCCGGAAGATCGCTTCCTGCTCACCTCCATTTTTGGCGGCAGTGTCGAAGAATTTGTTGAGGTAGCCAAAATTGTCGCCCCGGTATCCGATGGCCTGGAGCTGAACCTGTCCTGTCCCCACGCGAAGGGTTACGGCATGGCGATGGGCCAGGATCCCGAGCTGGTCCGCCAGATCACCGCAGCGGTCAAAGCTGTGGTCGATATCCCGGTGATCCCCAAGCTCACACCCAATACACCGAATATTGCTGAAATCGCCAGGGCAGCCGTGGCCGGTGGAGCCGATGCGCTCTGCGCGATCAATACAGTGGGGCCTGGTTACACTTCGTCCCACGGCCATCCGGTGCTGAGTCACGGTTCCGGCGGCATGTCCGGTAAGGGTGTTCTGCCTATCGGCCTGAAATGCGTGCGGGAAATGGCCGAGGCGGTGGATTGTCCCATCATCGGTTGCGGCGGCGTCAGCAGTGCTGATGATGTGCGGGCTTTCCGCGATGCCGGTGCCGATATTGTCGGTGTGGGTTCCGCGCTGATTAGCCTGACCACCGACGAAATGGGCGAGTACTTCCGTACCCTGGAGCGCGACATGGCGCAGGGCAGCAACGCTGCGGAGCAGATGATTCGTTACGATGTGGATATGCAGTTCCGCCCCGTGATACTGGTGTCCAACGAGCGGGTAACGGACGATATCTGCATCCTCACCTTTGACCGCAAGGTGGATGTACAGGCTGGTGAGTTTGTCTTTTTATGGATACCGGGGGTGGGTGAAAAACCGTTCTCGGCTCTCACCGACGACCCCTTCTCGCTGGCGGTGATTGATGTGGGGTTGTTTACCCACGAGTTGATGTCACTGCAGCCCGGCACTGAAGCTTATGTGCGCGGCCCCCACGGCACTCCTGTTGCCCCACCGGCCGGTGCCAAAATTGTCACCGTCAGCGGCGGCACCGGTCTCGCAGCGGTTTACCAACTGGCCCGGGATTTTCCCAACAGTGAAATTTTTACCGGCGCACGCACCGCGGAGCGCCTCTACTTTCTTGATGAATGCCGCAAGATTGCCCCGGTGCATGTTTCCACTGACGATGGCAGTGAAGGCTTTCACGGTTTTGTCACCGAATTGCTGCGGGAGTATTTACAGCAGTTGGCCCCGTCAGAACGAAAAAACCTCATTTTCTACAATTGCGGGCCGTCCCCTATGGTGCGCGCTGCTGTGGCCGTGGAAAGGGAGTTCTGTGGCGATGATCAAATCTTCAGTGCCATTGATTACCTGACCAAATGCGGCGTTGGCCTCTGTGGTGCCTGTGCCGCCCCGGACGGTCGAAGAATCTGCGTGGATGGCCCGTTCATGGACGGTGCTTCAGTAGTCTAATCAAAACGGCCTGCGGGCCGTTTTTTTTGCGGTATCATTTTTTTACAGATTGGCCGATACAGGTCAACGCGCATCCTGCACAACAAAGCTTATGATGCCTGGCGTAACTTCAACTTGCATGGGACGTTGCGGATGAAAAAAAGCCTAATCACGCTGGTCGTTCTGGCAGTTCTTGCCGCGCTCTTTTATTACTGGTCACGCCCTGAACCGGTCACTGTCACAGTTGTCCCGGTTGAGCGGGGTGTGGTGGAGCGCACTGTGGCCAATACCCGGGCCGGCACCGTCGAGGCCTGCCAGCGCTCCCGGCTGGCCCTGTCCATTGGCGGGCGCATCGACCGGTTGCTGGTGGACGAGGGGGATCAGGTTGTGGCCGGGCAACTGCTGATGGTGCTGTGGAACAAGGATCGCGAGGCGCAATTACAGGTGGCGCAAGCCTCCGAGCTGTCGGCCCAGCAGGAGCGCCAGAGTATCTGTATTTCCGCGCAATCCGATCTGCGCGAGGCGAGGCGACTGACTAACCTGGCGGAAAGGAATCTGGTGTCCGAGGAGTCGGCAGATCTGGCCGAATCCAGGGCCCAGGCCAGTTCTGCCAGTTGCGAGGCGGCCAAGGCTCGGGTGGTGCAGGCAGCCGCCGCAGTTTCCGCCGCCGCTGCCGTGCTGGAACAGACCTTCCTGCGGGCGCCCTTTGAAGGTGCCGTCGCCGAGGTGACCGGGGAGGTGGGAGAATATGCCACGCCGTCTCCGCCGGGCGTCATGACGCCGCCGGCCATCGATCTGCTCACCGATGACTGTCACTACATCAGTGCGCCCATCGACGAGGTGGACGCCTCGGATATCGCCCTGGGCCTACCGGTGCGAGTCACTCTGGATGCCTTCCGGGATCAGGTTTTCCCCGCCACCGTAAGGCGCATCTCGCCCTACATTCTCGATCAGGAAAAACAGGCCCGCACTGTGGAAGTGGAAGCGGAGCTGGAGCCACTGCCGGAAGATGTCAGATTGCTGGCCGGTTACAGCGCAGATATGGAAATCATTCTCGACAGCGGCGACAACGCTCTGCGCATTCCCTCGGAACTGGTGGTGGATGACGAGTATGTGCTGGTGGTGGACGACGAGGGTATTCTGCAACGCCGTCAGATTCGCAAGGGTTTGACCAACTGGCGCTATACCGAAGTGCTGGAGGGGTTGAAAGAGGGCGAGCTGATCGTCAGTAATATTGGCAGCGAGTGCGTCGAAGCGGGCGCTCCGGCAAAAACTGGCCGGACGGCCAATGATTGAACTGCAGGACGTCAACAAGACCTATCTGGTGGGTGAGTCGCCGCTTCGGGCGCTGCGGGATGTGAATATCACCATTGACGCCGGGGAGTACCTGTCGGTGATGGGGCCTTCCGGCTCGGGAAAGTCCACCCTGCTCAATATGGTTGGCCTGCTGGATCGCCCGGACAGCGGCAGCTATCGTCTGGAGGGAACCGCCACGGAAGAACTGGGCGAGGAGCTGCGGGCGCGGTTGCGCGCCGACTATGTCGGTTTCATCTTTCAGGCATTTCACCTGATCAACCGCCTGACCACTCTGGAAAATGTCGAGTTGCCCATGATGCTGTCGGGCATTGCCCCCAAAAAACGCCGCCAGAGTGCGCTGGATGTGCTGGAGCAGGTGGGTTTGGCGGATCGGGCCGGGCACCGGCCCAACCAGCTTTCCGGGGGACAGTTGCAGCGGGTGGCCATCGCCCGGGCCATTGTCATGAGACCGCGTATTCTGTTGGCGGACGAGCCCACCGGCAACCTGGATCAGGCGTCTGGTGCCGAGGTGGTGGAGGTGCTGGAAAACCTCAATCGCGAGGGTATCACCCTGCTGGTGGTGACCCACGACGCCCAGCTCGGAAAGCGGGCCCTGCGGCGCATCCGCATGGTGGATGGTCAGATCGAAACCGACACTGGTGACGGCAATGCGCCTGCTGGATCAACTGCACTTTAACGGTCAGCTCTTTTTGCGCCATCGGGTGCGCACCGTGCTGCTATTGCTCGCGGTGGGGCTGGGCGTTGCCTCGGTAATTATGCTCACCAGCCTGGGTGAAGGCGCCCGCCGCTACGTGGACCGGGAATTCTCAGCACTCGGCAATCAGTTGCTGATCATTCTGCCCGGCCGCAAGGAAACCACCGGCGGCGCGCCACCCATCTACGGCGCCGCGCCCCGGGACCTGACCCTGGAAGATGCCCGGGCCCTGGAGCGCCTGCCGGCAATCAGGGCGGTGGCGCCGGTGATTGCCGGCACTGCGCCGGTGACTCGGGGCAGTCGCTCCCGTGAGGTGATCGTGTTGGGCAGTACTTCGGCTATCTTTCAGGTGCGCAAGATGGATGTGGCCCAGGGAAAAATTCTGCCGGAGCGTGCACGCAGTGAGGCCCTGGCGGTGTGCGTGCTGGGTTCCAAGCTGAAACGGGAGCTGTTTGGCAACCGCCGCGCCATCGGCGAGTGGGTGCGGGCGGGCGATCGCCGCATGCGGGTGATCGGCGTGCTGGAGGAGCGCGGCGAATCCCTGGGGCTGGATCTGCGGGACATGATCATTGTGCCGGTGCGCACCGCCGAACAGATGTTCAACTCGCCGGGACTGTTCCGGGTGTTGCTGGAGCTGGATGCCAATGCCGATTTCGATCGAGTTGAAGAGCGGGTGCGCGGGGTGATCCGCGAGCGCCACGAAGGCGAGGATGACGTTACCCTGATCAGCCAGGACTCCATGCTCGCGGCCTTCAACAATATCCTCACCACCCTGACCCTGGCCATCGCCGCCATCGCGGCCGTCAGCCTGCTGGTGGCGGGCATCCTGATCATGAATATCAGCCTGATTTCCGTCAGCCAGCGGCGCCGGGAAATCGGTCTGTTGAAAGCATTGGGCGGCAGCAGCCGTCAGGTGAGGCAGCTGTTTCTCGGGGAATCCCTGCTGCTGGTGAGCCTGGGCTCTGTGGCCGGTGTTGTCGTGGCCTGGGGGGCTGTGCTGATTGTCGCCCGACTCTGGCCGGTCTTTCCCCTGGCGCCGCCCTGGTGGTCGGTGCCCGCGGCAGTGGCCACGGCACTGCTGTCGGGACTGGTGTTCTCGCTGATTCCGGCGCGGCGCGCGGCGGCTCTGGATCCGGTGCTGGCCATGCGGGGACAGAACCTGTGAATTTTCTCGACTACCTGCGCTGGATTTTCCGGGCCCTGTGGATGCAGCGTCTGCGATCCGTGCTGACCATTGTCGGTTTTGCCATCGGCATCGCCGCCATGGTGCTGCTGAGTTCTCTGGGTGAGGGGCTGCGGCAATTCGTGATCCAGGAGTTTACCCAGTTCGGCAGCCATATCGTCGCCATTACCCCGGGCAAGACCGAGACCTTTGGTATGGGCGGTATCCTCAACACCACCCGTCCGCTGTCGCTGGAGGACTCCGAGGCGCTGAAGCGCATCCCGGGGGTGGAACAGGTGGTGCCGGTGGTGTTCGGTACCGCGCAGATCAAGGCGGTGGGGCGCAGCCGCTACACCGACGTGGCCGGCGTTGGCGCCCTGGCGGACAAGGCCTGGAAACTGGAGGTGTCACAGGGTTCGTTCCTGCCCCAGGAAGACATTCAGCGGGCGCGGGCCTTTGCGGTACTGGGCAGCAAACTGAAACGGGAGTTGTTTGGCGGTGACAATCCCCTGGGAGAGTTTGTCCACATTGGCGGCAACCGTTTCCGGGTGATCGGCGTCATGGCGCCCAAAGGGCAGTTCCTCGGCGCCGACCTGGACGACATGATCTATATCCCCGCCAACAAGGGACTGCAGATATTCAACCGCGAAAGCCTCATGGAGGTGGACGTTTTCTACAGCCCCGCCGTGCCCACCGAGCGACTCACGGAAAACATCAGGCGGCTGTTGATCGAGCGCCACGGTTTCGAGGATTTCACCATCGTCACCCAGGATCAGATGATGGCGACCATGGACAATATCCTGCGCATCCTGAAATACGCCGGCGGCGGGCTGGGGGCGATTTCCCTGCTGGTGGGAGCCGTCGGCATCACCACCATCCTGATGATCACCGTGACCGAACGCACCTCCGAGGTGGGGTTGTTGCGGGCTCTGGGTAGCACCCGCAGTCAGGTTCGCAACCTGTTTCTGGGTGAGGCGGTAATGCTGGGGTTGGTGGGCGGGCTGGCCGGTGTGCTGGTGATTGCCCTGCTGGTGGTGGGCGTACGGCTGTTTGTGCCGGGACTGCCGGTGGCCCTGAAGGGGGAAATCGTATTGGTGGCGCTTTTGATGTCCATGCTGATCGGCCTGATGGCCGGTGTGCGACCGGCGCTGAACGCCACCCGGCTCAGCCCTATTGATGCGCTCAGGGCTGAATGATGCGCTCAGGGCTGAATAGGTTCCCGGCTCAGCTTTGTTCGATGGGAAAGGAAATCAGTTCCGGCGAGTGGTCTTCTTTGATGCGGATATACCAGCCCCGTTGATGCCAGTCACCCAGAACCAGCCGTTCACCAAAGGCCATATGGTGGTGATAGGGGCGGTGGGTGTGGCCGTGAATCATCAGTTTCACCTGGTACTGTGCCATCAGTTGCGCCACAGTCTCCTCCGACACATCCATGATATTGTCCGACTTGTTGGCGTTGGCTCGCATGCTCTTCTGCCGCCACTCCACCGCCATCTTCTGACGTTTTTTGAGCGGCAGGTGGCGCAACAGAAATTTCACCAGCGGATGGCGGTACTTGCGGCGAAATTTCTGATAGTCGGCATCGCCGGTACACAGGGTATCGCCATGCAGAAGCAGCACGCGCTGGCCGCCCAGCTCCGCCAGATGGTGGTCGGGCAGCAGGGTGGCTCCGCTTTCCCGGGCGAATTGTTTGCCGATCATGAAATCGCGATTGCCGTGGGTAAAGAACAGACTGACACCGCTATCGGACAGTTTTTTCAGCGCTGCAATCACCTGGCGGGCCAGTGGCGCGGGGTCGTCGTCTCCGATCCAGGCCTCAAACAGATCGCCGAGGATATACAGTGCCTCGACGTCGTCGGTCTGCTTTTCCAGAAAAGCAAAAAACGCCCGGGTTACCGCCGGGCGTTCTGGGGAGAGGTGCAGATCGGAAATCAGCAGTGTGGTCATCAGCACCACCTGCCGTGGCCGGGAGCGGCCTTATTTATCCGCGTAGGCATCGCTGACGGTGACCTTCTGGATTTCCACCGGATCCTTGGGCACATCCTGATGCATGCCGTGACGGCCAGTGGGCACACCCTTGATTTTGTTGACCACATCCATGCCATCGGTGACCCGGGCAAATACCGCATAGCCCCAACCCTGGGGGTTCTTGCCGCTGTGGTTGAGAAAAGTGTTGTCGGAAACGTTGATGAAGAACTGTGAACTGGCGGAATGGGGATCATTGGTCCGTGCCATCGCCAAGGTGCCGGTTTCATTGGCCAGACCGTTATCGGCCTCGTTCTGAATGGGATCGCGGGTGGGTTTGTTCTGCATATCGGCGGTCATGCCACCGCCCTGAATCATGAATCCGTCAATGACGCGATGGAAGACAGTTCCTTCATAGAAACCGTCGCGGCAGTACTGCAAAAAATTAGCGGAGGAAACCGGCGCATTATCGAAATCCAGCTCAAGGCTGACATCGCCGTAATTTGTGTGCAGTGTAATCATCTGTAGTGAACCCTGTGACTGTCAAAAGAGCTGCGTATATTACGTTTTTCAGGGTTGAATTTAAACCGCTTTGCAGCGGCCCGGCGGCAGTGCCCGGGCTTCACAGCAAATTCAGGGGGTGTGGGTGTCCTCCGGGCGCAGATGCGGGGTGATCGCCGGTTCCTCAATACGGGCCTGCCAACCCTGTATCGCTGCACACAACAGAATCAGGCTGATTCCGATCCACAGGCCCAGATTGGGGTAGAACTGCCAGAAGATTATATCCACGCCGAGCGCCATGATGATGGCCGTGTACTGAAACGGTGCCACGATCACCGGCTTGCCGACCCTGTAGGCCGCCACCATCATGATAAAACCAAATGCTCCGCCGCTGCCGGAGACCAGAACCATCAGCAGCGTTTTGTTGTCCAGGGCAATCCAGACTTCCTGCTGCCAGAAAAATGCCGCCAGCAAAAGTGGGATATAGATGTAATAGTTCATCGACCAGTCCGATTCGGTGCGGGACAGATAGCGCGACCAGAGAATCATGATGGCAAAGGCCAGGGGCAGGACCGTCAGCGCCAGATAGTGCCAGCCTGAATTGCTGACGTCCGGTTTCAGCACCAGGCAGACACCGATAAAACCGGTGATGGTGGCCAGCCATTGAATGGCATTGGCCCGCTCCTTCAGAATCAGTGGCGATATGGCCGAAATCAGGATTGGTGCACCCGCAGTGGCGGCACTCACTGCACTGATCGGAAAATGTTTGATGGCCACATAGTAGCCGAGGCTGATCACGGTAAAGAACAGGCTGCGCAACAGTTGGTGCACAGGTTTGCTGACATGCAGGGTTCGCAGGCGGCCGGTGGCCAGAATAAACACCGTCAGTACCAGCAATGAAGCGGCGGTGCGCAGGCAGATCATCTGGCCGAGGGGTATTGTTTCCAGCAGGCGCTTCGCCACCGAGTCGCCCACCAGGAAAAACATCAGGCACAGCTGCAGGTAGAGAATGGCTCGGAGATTGGGATGCATGGCAGGAATAGGGTTAACTCACGGCTCGATTCTGGTGTTTTGCAGAGGATTCATACAGGGCGGAAGCTGAAGAATCCCGGACGGTTGGTGATCAGTTGTTTATACAGGCTTCCCCGGAGGCTATAATCCGGCTCTTTTTTGCGGAGGATGGCCCGGCGGGGCTGCAGTATGGCAGACGATAATAAACCGCTCAATTTTATTCAGCAGTTGATCTCCCGGGAGCTGGCCGATGGCTCGGTGACNAGNGTGNTNACCCGTTTNCCNCCGGAACCCAACGGTTACCTGCACCTCGGGCACGCCAAATCCATCTGCCTGAACTTTGGNCTGGCNGAGCAGTTCGGTGGCGCGTGCAACCTCCGTTTTGACGATACCAATCCGGAAAAAGAAGAGGACGAGTACGTCAAGGCGATTATCGACGACGTGCGCTGGCTGGGTTTTCAGTGGGATGGTGAGGTGCGCTATGCCTCNGATTATTTCGAGCAGNTGTACCTGTGGGCCCAGTACCTGATTCGGGAGGGCAAGGCCTTTGTCTGCGAGCTGAATGGCGANCAGATGCGCGAATACCGTGGCACCCTNACCGAGCCGGGCAAAAACAGCCCCTGGCGGGATCGTTCCGTTGAAGACAATCTGGTNCTGCTGGAACAGATGAANACCGGTGCCATTGACGAGGGNCNCATGACCCTGCGGGCCAANATTGACATGGCNTCGCCCAATATCAACCTGCGCGACCCGGTGTTGTACCGGNTCAAGAAAAGNTCCCATCACCGCACCGGCGATACCTGGAACATCTACCCCTCCTACGATTTCGCCCACGGTCAGGAAGATGCGATCGAGGGGGTGACCCACTCCATCTGCACACTGGAATTCGCCGCCAACCGACCGNTGTACGAGTGGTTTATCGACAANCTGCCGGTGCCGTCAAAGCCGCGTCAGTTCGAGTTNGGCCGGCTCAATCTGAATTACAGCATTACCAGCAANCGCAAGCTCAAACAGNTGGTGGANGAGGGCCATGTCAGNGGNTGGAATGATCCGCGNATGCCGACNCTCTCCGGTCTGCGCCGTCGNGGNGTAACCCCCCGGGCNATTCGCAATTTCTGTGACAGCCTGGCNGTGGCCAANACNGACGGNGTGGTGGACATGGCCCAGTTCGAGCACTTTATCCGCGACGATCTNAACGATAANGCCCCGCGGGCCATGTGNGTTCTGCATCCNCTGAAAGTGACNCTCACCAATGTGCCCGAGGGCGAGGTGGANATGCGCACNGTGGCCGGTCANCCCAATCGCGATGANCTCGGCGAGCGCCAATTNCCCTTTACCCGGGAAATCTATATCGACCGCGAGGATTTCAACGAAGACAGCAGCCTGTCCCGCAAGAAATTCAAGCGGCTGGTGCCCGGCGAGTGGGTGCGGCTGCGCGGTGCCTGTGTCATTCAGGCCAANGANGTGGTGAAGGATGACCGNGGNGAGATCNTCGAGATTCTGGCNGAAATGATTCCCGGCACNCACGGCGAAGACCCGCCCGAGGGCATTCGTCCCCGCGGTGTGGTTCACTGGGTATCCGCGACGGAGTNCGTNGACTGTGAAGTGCGGCTCTATGACCGGCTGTTCAGCGATCCGGCGCCGGANGCGGGCGATCGCAACTTCCTCGACTTCATCAACCCGGCATCGCTGACGGTATTGTCCGGTTGCAAGGNCGAAATCGGTCTTGCNGAGGCCGTTGCAGGGGATAACTATCAGTTCGAGCGGGAAGGTTATTTCTGTCGGGATACGGAANCCGGTAGCGAGAATACCCTGGTGTTTAACCGCACCATCGAACTCAGGGATAACTGGAAAAGCTGACCGTCGGGGTCCAACTGAAGACCCCGCTTATTGATAAGACAAGGCACTATGGCACTGACTCTATACAACACTCTGACCCGGCAGAAAGAAGTCTTCAAACCCATCGAGGCGGGCAAGATTCGCATGTACGTCTGCGGTATCACCGTTTACGACTACTGCCATATCGGTCACGCCCGGGTACTGGTGGCGTTTGACGTGATCACCCGCTACCTGAGAACCCGGGGCTGGGANGTCACCTACGTNCGCAACATTACCGACATCGACGACAAGATTCTCAACCGCGCCAACGACAATGGCGAACCCTANANGGCGCTCACCGANCGGATGATCGACGCCATGCACGNNGACGAGGATGCNCTNGGNGTGNTGCGGCCCGANCTGGAACCCCGCGCNACCGCCTATATGGACGATATNCTCGCCATGGTGCAGATTCTGGTGGACAACCACTACGCNTATGCCGCCGACAATGGNGATGTCTACTACCGGGTCAGNCGGTTTGCCGACTACGGCAAACTCAGTGGTCGCAACCCCGAAGACCTGCTGGCNGGTGCCCGCGTCGAGGTGGACGAAGCCAAGGAAGACCCNCGCGATTTTGCNCTCTGGAAAAGTGCCAAACCCGGCGAAGTGAGTTGGGAATCNCCCTGGGGNCCCGGTCGTCCCGGCTGGCATATNGAGTGCTCNGCCATGTCCACCTGNTGTCTGGGNGANACCTTCGATATCCACGGTGGCGGGCCGGATCTGCCGTTTCCNCACCACGAAAACGAAATCGCCCAGAGCGAANCCGCCACCGGTAAAAAATACGTGCATTACTGGATGCACGCCGGTGCGGTGCGGGTGGACAACGAGAAAATGTCCAAGTCACTGAACAATTTCTTCACCATCCGCGAAGTGCTGAAAAAATATCATCCGGAAGTGGTGCGCTACTTCCTGCTGTCCAGTCACTACCGCAGTCCCATCAATTATTCCGAAGAGAATCTGATCGAGGCCAAGGGCGGCCTCGACCGTTTCTACACCGCGTTGCTTCCCTTTACCGAAGTGGCTCCCGCAGCTCTCGATACACTGCACGCCAGTGACTACTACCGCCGTTTTGTCGAATCCATGGATGACGACTTCAACACCCGCGATGCACTGGCCGCCATGTATGACCTGGTGCGGGACATGAACACCTGTGCCAAAACCGACCCGGCTCAGGCGGCGAAACTGGCCGCCGAGTTAAAAGCGTTGGGCGGTGTGTTTGGTATATTCACGGTGGAACCCAAAACCTTTCTGCAGGGAATCGCCAGCGATGGCCCGGACGCCGAACAAATCGAAACACTGATTGCCGAGCGCGTCGCTGCCAAGAAAAATCGTGACTTCGCCCGCGCCGACCAGATTCGCGACGATCTGCTCGCACAAGGTGTGGTGCTGGAAGATTCTCGAGAAGGCACCACATGGAGAAGGGAGTAAGTATCCTAAAGGGGTTCAGTTAAAAGCTAACTTTCCCGCAAGAGGGTAAGATAGGCTGATGAACTACGTAGAACCCCTTTTTCGTCCCCCCAGCGAGGCCCGCTCGCTGATCCTGCAGGTCACCAACGGCTGTTCCTGGAACCGCTGCACCTTCTGCGAGATGTACACCGCCCCGCAGAAAAAATTCAGCGTCAAACCCCAGTCGGAGATTGAACAGGAACTGCAACAGGTGGCCAGCAGCGGCTACCCCGTGCGCCGGGTATTTCTGGCCGACGGCGACGCCATGACATTGTCCTTCCGCCGCCTAAGGGAGCTTCTGCTGGCCATCCGCCAGTACCTGCCGGATGTGCAGCGCATCTCCTCCTACTGCCTGCCCAGCAACATGAAAAACAAATCCGTGGATGAACTGGCGGAGCTGCAACAGCTCGGCCTCAGCCTGATGTACGTGGGTTGTGAGTCCGGCGACGATCTGGTGCTGGAAAAAATCGACAAGGGCGAAAACTACGCCTCATCACTGGATGCCCTGCACAAAATCAAACAGGCCGGCATGAAAAGCTCGGTGATGATCCTCAATGGACTCGGCGGGCAACAATACACCGAGCAGCACGCCATCAACTCCGCGAAATTAATGAACGAGGCCCAGCCGGAATTTCTTTCAACTTTGGTAGTGAGTTTCCCCGGAGGCATTGAACGGTTTCAGCAAGGTTTTGGCGGTGAATTCCAACCGCTGACGCAGCAGCAACTGTTTCAGGAAATGGAAATTCTGCTGGATACCCTGGAGCTGGAGCGCACCGTATTCCGCAGCGACCACGCCTCCAACTATCTGGTCCTGAAAGGCACCCTTAACCGCGATAAAGCACAGTTGTTGCAGCAGGTACGCACCGCTATCCAGCGGCCCGGCGTGATTCCATTAAGGGAGGAGTGGCAGCGGGGACTGTAATGCACATTTAATGATGAGTGGTCAGATTTGTTATTTGAAAAAATGGGCTTGAATGCCATGATCTTGCGAGTAGAGAGGCGATACACTAGATGTTAACCTATCCTTTTTGATTGTCATGATCCACCTCTGCTTTTTACATCAACATATAGGATGTAAAGATAGAAGGCTATTAGGAGCTAATAGGGCTCATACATCGATTTATTTATATAGTGGGCAAATGTAATGACTAAGGCAGTTTCGTTATTCACTGGCTGTGGTGGCTCTGACGCTGGCATTATTAAAGCTGGTTTTGATGTTGTGCTAGCCAATGATATTTTGCCTTATGCACGAGACGTATATCTGGCAAACCACCCGGAAACTGAATACGTATTAGGTAGTGTTACCGATATAGAAACTTTCCCTAATGCTGAATTGCTTCTTGGCTGCTATCCATGCCAAGGATTTAGTCAAGGTGGTGTGCGAGATCCATCACGGCGTATTAATACGCTATATCTTGAGTTTTCTCGTGCTCTTAACCAAATCCAGCCAAAAGCTTTTGTAGTTGAAAATGTATCAGGGATGGTACGCAAAAACTTTAAACATTTACTAGAAGATCAGTTTCGCGTATTTGAAGAGGCAGGGTACAGAGTCAAGGCAGAAGTTTTAACAGCTTCTGATTATGGTGTTGCTCAGGATCGCAAAAGGATCTTTATCGTCGGTCTGCGAAATGATCTTGGCCTTGAGTATCATTTTCCCAAACCAACCCATGGGGAAAATGCCAGCCTAGACAAAGTTACCATACGTGATGTTATTGGTCATTTACCTGAGTGGCCAGAAGGGGAATTTTACGATCTCGATTTTCATTGGTATTACATGTCTAGAGACCGTTACAAGGCATGGGATCAACAATCTAGAACAATAGTAGCTAATCCTCGCCATATGCCGTTACACCCATCTAGCCCACCAATGATCAAGTATGAGCATAATGATTGGCGCTTTGAATATGATGGTAATGCACGCCGGTTCAGCTATCGGGAAGCTGCTGCTATCCAAGGGTTTAAAGACCTGATCTTCCCCGACAGTCCGGCAGGCACATTAAATATGCGCTATACGGTCGTTGGTAATGCCGTACCGCCTCCTCTTTTTGAGGCAGTAGTTAAAGCATTACCGGATATGTGGGGTTAGTTATATACAACATCCATTACTGTATCGAGTAGATCCAGATTTGGAAGCTCATTATGCAGCTCGTACTCGTCCGCAAGCCTAATTAACCGAAGCCGATCAACAAAGATTGCTTGCCCTATATCACTTTCATACGCCCATCCCCCATCTGATTCACGTAAGTCAAGAGGCAGAAAATAGTAAGTCGCCCATGGGTGCATGACAGGAAAGTGCGGATAATGTTTAGCGGGTGACGCTTCAAGTTGCTTGAAATCCCACTGGTTTTTTGAACAGCCACATTGAGCAAAAGCTATAGGTATCCCCTTGCGGCTATCAGCCATTGGATGCCAAGAAATCAGATCGATACCTCCATCGCCTCGATCATTTTTCTTAAAATCACGCTCTTTAAAATTAGCTTTACATCGTATGTCATTGGCAATGAGCTGCATCTTTTCAAATAGTGTACCTTGGTATGGAGCTTCCTCTCCTCCACCGGCCCAAGTTGCCCTTGTTTCTGCTCCTTGCGGCATAAGCCTCTGAAAAATCTTAAAGCACGCTTTCTCAAAATACCTAGCTAAATCTGCCCGACAGTCACTAGGGATGTGGCGCATAAGTGAAGCAAGCAGAAAGTTTAAATAAGTAACTTGCTCTTTCTTCTCAGGGTCAAAAGTTAACGCCAGGGTGTCGCCATCCTCACTTACCTGAAACGGGTATGCTCCTGAAAACTCATGGGAGCGTACGTTGGCAAAAGAAGTTATGTCCCGCCAACGTTCTTCTGCAGAAAATGTACGTACGTTAGTATCTCTTAAACGATTTTGTAAACTATACAGATCACCATACGAGAAACATTTATCTGGATGGATTAAAGCACGCAGCTCGATAAAATCAGTCCAGAATAACTGATCCGACTTATCTGGTGGTATCTCAAGTGCAAGAAGTAACATTTGCCCTAGTCCTCTAATTTATCCCTTAGATGATTTCTAATATCACGCGCACTATTTGCAAGTTTCTCAGCAAGTGAAAGATGCGAATGATTAAGAGGATCAACTTTTAATAACAGTTTCCATGAACTCTCCGCTTTACTTATAGCAGATTGAAGGGCGTTATTTAGTGCCTCTTGAGGGCCGTCGCTATACAGGAATGCCTCATCAAGAATGGACGTCTCTTTAAGTACATTAACTGCAGCCTGATCAGAAACGACAGCAGCAATTTCGGATAGTCTTCTAGATTCACCAATAATGGTCCGTCCCTGTTGATCCTTTACAAACATCCATGAAAAAAGACTTTTCAAGTTTTCTTCATTTAGGCTACCAGGTTCAAGATCATTTTTACTTTCTAACCCTAGCCAATCAGTTATTCTTTTATAATTCAACGCTGTCGTTATGTAAGAAAAAACAACATCTTTAGCTGTCATTTGAAGATCAAAAAAACTTTTCCTTTCGGCGTGTAAATATAGATTTAGAGCAGTCAACAGCTGAGCTACATAATCGCTTCTGCTGCCAATATCTTTTGCAAGATCTCGCATTTGGTTATCAATCGTTTCTTCAGCATAGAATTCGGTGCGAATCTTTGCGAGGTATTTAGCCTTAGAAAGAGAGTCCCACTCCTTGATTCCAGTGATGTGACGGTATCCAAGATATCGTAGAACGTCTCGGCGCTCAGGATAAATAATGCAGGGAAGTTCAAAAGGTGGTTCGACTATTGTCTCTTCGACAATTTGTTTAACACTGTTAGTCCTTTTGGGTGGAGGAGTAATCTCACCATTGAGAAGCTTTACTGCTGCTAAGCGCCTGTTACCCTCAACAACAATGAACTTATCATTCTCCCTCGTCACCAACAAAGGCTCACCTTCGAAATACCCTTTTTGACCGATTGAACGCATCAGGTCTGCTACACCTTCATCATCAAACATATCCTCAATAAGATCTTCCTGAGAATGTTCATTGTTTAATCTATAAAAACGTGGGTTATCTGAGTCGAAACCAAGTTCGGTAGTTAATATTTTCTGAACGGGTGGGGGAGCTATATTGTCTTCCATCTTCTCGGTCACTCCACAAAGTAAGCTGCAGTCCACGTAGCAAAATGCTATTCGTAGATTAAAATATGACTAAGGAAGGATTATAACTTATATACGTAGTCCTGCGCGGCAAAGCCCCAGGACATCAAAAAATAGGTCGTAACGATTATTTTTTGACCATATCTACTGACCCTCTGTTTGTCCCACTTAACTCACACCACAGGCAGTATGGGCTGCCACGACCCCTTTAATTTCTAGTCTTACGAAGTTCAGGTCATTGCGATATTGATTGCCGGTGGATTTTCCCTCGCAGCCATCGCGTTGTGCCCGGTTTCTGAAACGCCGTGGCCCATATCCCTGTCATACAAGATTCATCGGGTTGTCACGATAGACCTCTAGCATCAGTCCTGATGTTAATGATCAGTCTTGGAGGCATACGTGAAAAATACCCATAAATTGGTGCTGGCTGCAGCACTGGCCTGGTCCGGCGTGCCAGCAATGGCGGAGCAATGCATTGAAGGTGGCACTGTCGATTCCCCGACGCTGACCTGCACCGCGGCAGACAGTGGCAATATTGACGACGACCGAAACAATCTGTCAGTGACCGTCGAAATCGATGCGCAAATCGTCCGTACGGAAGGACGTCCGGTGCAATTGGGCGGGTCGGATCAGTCGGTCGACAACCAGGGCCTGATCGAAAGCGGCGACGATGATGCGATCCGGGGCACAGGTGCTAACCTGACGGTCGACAATTCCGGCACTATCCGTGGCAGTGACCGGGGTATCCGCCTTCAGGACGATGCTGACAATTTCACCCTGATCAACCGGGAAAGCGGTGAAATCCTCGCACGCAATCAGGCTGTCCGATTGGACAATGGTGACGAACTGGAAAACGCTAATATCACCAATTATGGCCTGATCGAAAGCACCGAGGGCCGCGCCATCCAGAGTCGCGGACCGGGCGGCACCGTGATTAACCACGGCACACTGCGGGGCGGTGAGGAAGTGGTCGAAGCGCGTGAGGACTTCACCATTGAGAACCGTGGCACCATTGCCCTCCGCGGGCTGGAGTGGAACGCGACGACTCGCAGTTGGTCCATAGATGGCTCGATGGCGACCGACGACGAAGACGGTGTGCAATTCGCCAGCGGGACGGCGGATAACCATGGCGTGATTCTCGGCACCGATGACGGGATCGACATTGACGAGGGGCGGGTGCACAACCATGCCACTGGTGTGATTGTGTCCACCGGATCCGCGAGTGATTCAATGGATGGCGGCAGCGGCATCGACGTGGATACATTATTTGAGCCTACGCAGGGCGATGTCCGCCCCGCCGGCCCACTGACCATCATCAACGAAGGCTATATCGAAGGTGTCCGCGCCATCGGCACGGATGAGGCCAGCACCTCCGAGATCACCATCGAGAACAGCGGCACCCTGCGGGGTCGGTCCGGCACCGCCATCCAGCTTGCCCCCGAACAGGGCGATAGCAGTCTGCTGGTCTCGGGCGACAGCAAGATCTTCGGCGATGTGATCTTTGGTGCGGGCGACGACCTGCTAACCGTGGAGGGGTTGACCTCGGGCCTGCTGATTAACGGCATCTTCGACGGCGGCGCAGGCAACAACAGCGTTTTTTTGAACGACTACCTGCTGTCCGACCTGCTCTCATTCGAGATTACCGACGATCTGATCAATCTCTCCCTCGCTATCCTGAATAACCAGGTGCTCTCAGGGCAGTTCATAAATTTTGCTACATGGACCTTTTCCTCTGATGGCCCTTTTTCCACTGAAGATCTTGCAAGCCGGTTTGCGACCCCAGTGCCAACACCCGCGATACTGCCCCTTTTCCTCCTTGGGCTCGCCGGGATCTGGGCCAGTCGAGCTCGTCTTTTGAAGTAGCCGTTGAGGCAGGGGCTTCTACTCTCGAGCAAGAAACCCGGGTCCTGGTTGAACTTAAAAATATGGTTTTCTCAACCTGTTGAGTACGGTTTAACAAAGGGCCCGGCATCCATTTTGATTGGCGTAGAGCCCATGCCATCGTACTGTTTTGTCGGCGCGCTGCACCGATAAATCACTCACTGCGACCCACCTTGTCTGCTTCACAATATAGAAGTGCATTTAAATGTACGCAGGTAATTCCCACGTCAAGAGTTCACTCAGGTAAAGATATCCGCCCGCTTTCTGTGTTTCTGGCGGGTGTCTCCATATTTGTAAAGCAGATCCATGAAACCTGCCATCTTATGGTGTTAACACAGAGAGCGCGCGGAGTTGCTGTGCTGGTGGACGTCCGGAAATCTGGGAGGATGCGAGGGCGGCTGGCGCTGCTGGAGGAGCTTTATAAAGCCGAAGAGCAGGTTGCCAATGGGAATGTATTACTAATGAAGGCACAAAATCACGAGTTTTGAATAGGCTGCTGGCCGACTTCCCTGAAAGTGGACGCATTGCTCCTGATGTGGACGCGTTGCATTAGAAATTAGAATAAAAAAGCCCCGCGATGCGGGGCGGACTTCAATATGAAGCAAGCTGTACTGCCCAGGGTTACCCCCTGGGCGAAACCCGGGTGGTTCCTGTTCAGCGTGCGGCGAGTTTGGCTCTCAGGCTCAGGGCCGCCAGGCCAATGCCCAACAGCAGCAAGGTGCCGGGTGCGGGCACAGTGCCGCCGGGAGTTTGCTCAATCATAAAGGCATAGTTGATGTATCCGCCACCCTGGCCGTTGTCTCTGACCCAGGCGGTGGTGTCACCATTAATATCGTAGATGCCGTTGTTGTTGGAATCTACCCGGTAGCTTTCGCCGAACAGGTCGACCCCGATATAGATCTGGTCAAGCCATACCATGTTGTTGATGGCCAGGGGATCTGTGCTCACAGTTGAAATCGCGTAATTGCTAAAGCTGCCACCAAACAGCAGCGCGGCAACTTCCTGGCCGGTGTAGGTTGGCGTTGTGAAGTCACTCCAGCTCGGGCCGTCGGCATTGTAGGTGTCCCAGCTGCCGACATAAATGGGTGCTGCGTACAGGGAGCTGCTGAATACCAGCGCAAATATGGCGGCGCACTTTCCCAGGAATTTCTTTGTAATCATGTTGTTCTCCAAATTTTACTGCCAGTTAGGTGGTCTTCGTTGCAGTGTCCTGACACTGCCAGGTGACGCCAACGTTTTGTAGTTTGTCTAACACACAATCATAAGCATAAAGTGTGCCATATTTTTATCTTATTAAATTACAATAAGTTAATGGGGGCTTTGAGTGTAGATGCTGGCTGACTGTAAATTATTTTGACAGTAAGCCGGGGAAGCACGTGATGCCAATTTTTAGAAGATGAAAGAATTGGTAACAACTGAGAATTAATTAAAGGGGGCGGTGAGAATTCAAATCTAAAGGGGCATCACAATTATTTATTAACCATTTATTGTTATCTGTTTTCATCACTTAACATAATTCAGGTATGTTTGAACCATTATGACTTTTTTGGCTGCTTGCTTTGGCTACTTGCGCTGATCAAGCAGTCTGACTGCCAAGTGGCAAACGCTCATAAGGTTGGTTATCTACAGGTTATTTCCTGCCTGTAACGCAACTGTGATATTTAGGGGGCATATGCTCAATTTTCTGCGAATTTTTAGTTGGTTGCTGTTCACATTTGGTGTCGTTGGGTTTCTGGCTGTTGCCCTGGGGTTTAAACCGGATATTGGCTCGCTAGCTTCGGCGCTCGGAATTCTTGGAATTCAGGTGATATTTTCGGCGATGATTCTGTACGGATTCAGGCTGCACCGGCAAGGCAGGATTGGCCGTCATAACCTTGTTTACGGTAGCTGGTTTATTATCGTCGCCCTTGTGATTATCGGTCAGGTCTGGATTAATATCAGTGACGTCAACTTTTAATAAAACGCAGTCCTGAAGTTAATGGGATTCGGTTTAACGAGGTGGTGGGGATGCCTTAATCCTGTCTCCCAGCCGTGGTTTTTTCACCCTCCAACGTACAAAGTCCGGATGTGTTGGAACGCAACTATCGGGTGGGGAATGGAAGATTTGAACCTGATATGTCAAACGGAGAAGGCATCATGAAATCAGTTTTTACAGGCTTTATCTTGTCATTTACCTTAAGTTTTTCTATTCATTCGGTCGCAGCTGACGGCATCAAGGAAGTGCTGGATCTGACCGAAAAGTATATCAAGTTGTGCCAGACAGATGACATCAAGCATGTCATGCCCAGTTTGGTTGCTGATGGCTTAAATAAACCTTCACGGGGTAGCACACCCACCAAAACCATCGACGATTGGGAGTTCAAAGTAGATATTCCCAGTCAAGGATTCAAAATGTGGCTTGCTCATCAACAGTCGGCCGGAATAGACCCCCCTTTTATTTGTAATATCAGTGCTTCATTGAAAAGCGGCGATACGCGAGATTTCAGTTTTATGAAATCTGATTTTTTACCGCTTATGATTAATATTTTTGGTGCCCCGACCCGTACCGAAACGCACCCAAAAAGGTCTGAAATTTACCATGCACAATGGTGCCAAACACCCAAAGGCGGCATGGAGCTCATGGCAGTGAATCCCCAGGTCAAAAGATGGGCTAATGCTGGACAGAGTGCTGATGTTGTTAATGTATTCAGGATTGGCATGAGTTTGTGGCAGGGTAAAGATAAGTATTGCCGATAACTTTCAACGCTGTTTTAAATGGGGAGTTTTTATTCATGTTTGAGTTCCAGCCTTTGGCTTCATTGTAAAGATGGTAAAAGGATCATGGCGCTGAGGTCGTCAGGTTCCTTTACATTGCTGGGATTCAAGTATCAAAGAAGTTTAGTTAACTGTTTGATTTTTAGTTATATTTATATTTTGGCCTGGATTTTGCTTAGGCCTTAAACTTGAATGTAAAAAGTGACGATTGATTTATCGTCAAACAATGAATATATCGAAAAGAAGGGGTACTAAATAATGCGTGGTCAATACAAAAAAATTCTGTTCGGATTGGGCTTGGGAATGGCCATGTCGGTTAGCGCCTTCAGTGTTCATGCGAGTCCCATTACCAGCGGGCTGTTCACTCCCGATGCGGTTGAAGACTACGAAGGCACGCCTGGCAGTCGAACAGTTTTAACCACGTTGTTTGGCGGAGACGTGAGTGTTGTCGATGGTTCAGTAAATCATCGGTCGGTTGACGCGGGTGACTGGATTGACTTCAGGTCATCAAGTGCGATTGTCCCGAATTCAGGCTCACGCTTTGGTGTTGGGTATGGCTTCGGTAGCTATTCCCTGGATTTTTCTGGACTGGGTGGGATTTTCGGATTCAGCGGCTGGTTCAGTGCTGCCGGTGCCGGTTCGGAGTTTATCGAGTTTTTTGGTCTTGCCGCGGAATCGCTGGATATCGTTTCCAGAGCTAACGGTTTTGGCCCGGGTGATGGCACTATGGAGTTTGTGAGCGTGCTGTCTACGGTTGCTATTGGGTCAATCACCATTTCCGGGTCAGAGATTGCATCGGACGATCTGGCCTATACAACATCCCGGGCTACCGGTCAGATTCCAGTCCCCGGTACTCTGTTGCTGGTTGGTCTGGGCCTGGCTGGCCTCGGTCTGCAGCGTCGTAGACGTGCTCTGGCCTGATTGCCAGCAGTCCCATTTGCTGTTCGGATCTAATGAATCAGTAACGTGAGTGACAGGCTCGTCTGATTAAAAATAGTTGTGGGCCAGGCTTCTCTAATTTATGGAAGCCTGGCCCACATTTTTATGTGTGATATTTTTTATAGGCTCGGCTTGCATGGCTTACCACCTGTTTCATTGTGGTAAATCAGTTCGTTTCATGTGGTTTGAGTCCTTTTCTTTAACGACTTCATTGATTGCCTGACGATATTTTTTTGTGGATTGGTCATTGGCCGTTCCATAGACGCCTGTCTAGTTCTTTCGAAAACTGGCGGTGCCAGAAAGCAGAATTTTCCGTAAGCTGTTCGCAGTGAGCGTCTGCATGAAAAATCGTGTTTCTCAGACGTTCCAATCCTGTCGTTCCTGAACCGTTCAAGACGTTATGCTGTAGTGAATTATGGTGCGTTAAACATGTTTAAGCGATTGCGCAACTGGCTGGAAGGTCGACGCGTTAAGAAAATGGGTTTTACCGCCGCGCAATGGGAGGCCGCTATTGTCGACTGGCCGGTGATGCATCGTTATCAGGGGTCCGAGCGCGATGCCCTGCGCGATATGACCTTTCGGTTTCTCGCGCGTAAAACGTTCGTTTCTGGCGGTGAGTTCCAGTTCACTGATGCCATGTGTCTGAAACTCGCGACAATGGCTTGTGTGCCCGTTCTACATCTCGGCCTGGATTGGTATGACCGCTGGCAGACGGTGATTCTCTACGAAGAAGATTTCGTGCCGAACCGCTCCCATCGCACTGATGATGGCGTGGTTCATGCCAGAGGTCCCGGCTTGAGCGGCGAAGCCTGGTATCGTGGTCCGGTGATTTTATCGTGGCAGTCGATCTGCGACAGCGGCGCAGATACGCGTCACGGTAAGGCCGCTAACGTGGTGATCCACGAGTTGGCGCACAAACTCGATATGTTGCGTGATGGTGCGAATGGTGCGCCGCCAATGCATCCCGATATGCGCCCCGGCGAGTGGCACGATATTTTTACGGCCGCGTGGGATCGATTGCAAAATGATCGGCAGCATCACCGATCACTGCCCCTTGATGATTATGCGCTGACCAGTCCGGCTGAATTCTTTGCGGTGTGCAGTGAAGCATTTTTCGAGACGCCGGAAACCATGAAGGCAGCGATGCCCGAAGTCTATCGGTTGTTGTGCCAGTTTTATCGCCAGCAACCGGTGCTGCTGGCGATCTCTGGTATGTAACCCATTTAACCCCTTTCGATCCGTTCGTCTTCCGGCAAAAATTGCTCGCCTGTGCCCCATCTTTTCCGCTGTTGTAGGCTCTATTACAGCAGTTTGAAAGCAAAGCTCCGCACGCTAAACCAGATAACAGTTTCGTCTTTATGCTGAACAGCTTGCGTTACGGGCTGGTGTGATTGAGACGTTACCCCTGTCGCATCAGGCTCAACCAGACGATGCCACTCAGCACCACAGCGCCACCCAGTAACTGAACCGGCGCCAGTGTCTGACCCAGAATCAGAAAACCCAGCAGTAGGGAGGCGACCGGTTCCAGATTCATTACCGGGGCGTTGCGAGCCATGTTCAGGCGCGGCACCAGCACAAACAATATAGTGGATGCAGTACCATACAGGGCCGCCAGACTGGCCAGCCCGACCCAGCCGGCCTGACTTTGGGGCAAGTTCAACCCACCAGGTACGATGCCCAGTACGCCACCGAGTGCCATTAACACCAGCACCGTCATCATGGTGAATACACTGCGTATCGCACCGGGCAGCTGGGATAGCCGGTTCTCGGTCACCCAGATGGCAACAGCAAAGAACAACGCAGCCGATTCAGCCAGTATCACGCCAGGCAACCAATCCGGCCCCATTGCGGCGGGATCTGCCAGCCATGTGCCCAAATCCAGCACCATGACCAGACCGATCAGAATAATCGTCATGATCAGGGTCAGTCTTAGAGTCGGTCGTCGACCGCCCAATAGCCACGTCAACAAGGTATACAGAATGGGCCAGGTGTTCACTAGCAAGAGGGCCACGGCCACCGGAATGCGTGCTACCGCCGAATAGAGACACAGGCTTTGCCCGGCGATCATGATACCCAGTAAGCACTGCCAGCGCCGTTTACCCGAGGGAATGCTGAGCCTGTGTTTTTGCGCAAGCACCAGCGTCAGCATCATCAGAAAGGCAATGCTGCCACGCGTCAGAATAGCCAGCAACACGCCGGTACCGTCATCAAAGGCCACCCGGGCCGCGACATGATTGGCGGCAAACAGAAAGGAACCGGTAACCAAAATGGCAATGGCCAGCGGTCGGGCCAGATGTTGGGAGGCGTTTGGCATGGTTTGACGTTCACTCAAGGTTCAAATCGTTCAGCCTAGCAGCTTAACCCAGGGGTCGGAATCGAGCTGACAGCCTTAATTCTTTACTAGCGAATAAAGGAATAAAGGGGATTTCAAAAAAGTGGGGGTAGCCAGAGACGCTTGAACCAGAGACGCTTGAATAAATTGTTGAGTAACTTGCCCTACTGACCTGTAATACACCTATGAATGATTCGCTTTATTTAGTAATTGACCAGGGTGGCCAAAGCAGTCGGGCGTTGGTGTTTGATGCCCAGGGCACCACTGCATTGTTGCTTCGGCGCGCTGTGGCGACACGGTTTATTGCGGGAAACCGGGTGGAGCAGGTACCAGCGGATGTGGTGAATTCCATTCGGGAGTTACTGGAAGACGTTGCCGACAGGCTGGGGCCGGATCTGCAACGGCTGCAGTCCGCTGCGTTGGTGACCCAACGCTCCAGTCTGGTGTGCTGGCATCGGCAAACCGGTGAGCCGCTGTCTCCGGTCATCAGCTGGCAGGATACCCGCGCTGCCGCGTATCTGGCCGATATCAAACTCGACCCGGCAACCATGGCTGATCTCACGGGTTTGCGCCCCAATGCCCACTATGGGGCCAGCAAATTGCGCTGGTGTCTGGATCACATTCCCGCAGTAAGCGAGGTAATGGCTACCGATCAGTTGCTTTGCGGGCCATTGGCAAGCTATCTGTTGTCTACCATTACCCGGGAGCACTCGGTGGCAGTAGACCCTGGTAATGCCCAGCGCACCCTGTTGTGGAATATTCATCATGGTGACTGGGATGAAACCTTGTTGCGCCAGTTTGCTATTCCCCGCCGGGTGCTACCCCCGGTTTGTTTCAGTCAGTCGGATTTCGGGGACCTTGATCTGGGTGGCAAAGCAGTGCCATTGGCGCTGATGAATGGCGATCAGAATGCCGCGTTTTTTGGTGTTGGCCCGCTGGAACCCGATCGTCTTTATATCAATGTGGGTACCGGGGCATTTATTGCCAGGCCCTGGCCGGCCGATGATCCGGCACCGACAGGCCTGCTGAAAACCCTCGTCTATCAGTCTGCCCGGCAACGTCTGTTTGTTGCCGAAGGCACGGTGAATGGGGCGGCCAGTGCCCTCGACAGCATCAGCGCCGAATTGGGCATTGAGCACTATCAAAGCTATCTGGCGGATTGGTGTGATAGTGAACAGAACGTCCCGCTGTTTCTGAATGGGGTAGGTGGGTTGGGTGCGCCCTGGTGGCAGAGTGATTTTCAAAGCCGGTTTATCGGTGAGGGTTCGGCGGCGGGTAAGCTCGTCGCGGTATTGGAAAGCGTGGTTTTTATGCTGATGGTGAACCTGACCCGCCTTCGCGAGGATCGCGATCCTGTCGTGGAGATAGTGGTCGGCGGCGGTCTGTCGATGATCGACGGCTTCTGTCAGCGGCTGGCAGACCTGTCCGGGTTGATCGTGTTGCGCAGTGGTGAAACGGAAAGCACCGCGAGAGGCGCGGCTTTTTTGCTGGCAGGTCAGCCGGGAGATTGGCCGTCGGCATTTGAGCAGTTTAAGCCGCAGCCTGATGGGGCTATCAAGCAGCGTTACACTGACTGGCTTAAAGCCATGGCGGACGCGACGGCAAGGTCTGTCTGACAGGGCCTGGAGTCAGGATTGCCCTTTAGCGGGTGGTAGGGGTAACCGGCGGGTGTCACCGCGTCGCCCGGCACTGGCCGGCCCCAGTTTTTTCTCAATCCGTTCCAGGACTTTTTCGGCGGTGGCGCGGTAGCCGGTGAGTTTTCCGCCATAGATCGCCAGATAGTGCGCGTTTTCGACAAACTCCACTTCGCGGCTGCGATGGTGAAATCCTTCAGCGGCTTTTGGCAGCACCCGGAGCCCCGCCATTTCGCCGCAAACTCGGCCATCATAGTCGGGGAAATAATGCTTCAAAATACCTAACAGGTAGTCTCTCTCTGCCGCTGTGGGCAGCACTTGATCCGGGTCGCCGTCAAAGCCGGTTTCGGTAGTGCCGAGCAGGGTGGTGTTATACCAGGGCAATACAAACACGGCGCGACCATCGCTGGGGGATTCCAGATAAAAACAGCGATCGCTGATTTTCCTGTCCAGCAACAGGTGCGTTCCCTGCACAAGATCCACGTCGAGATGACCGGGTGCTGGAGTTATCCGCCGGGCGATCTGGTTGGCCCATGGGCCAGCGGCATTCACCAGAAAACGACAGTGGACGGTTCTTTCCCCCGACGCCGCTTTCATCAGGACCCGGTAACCCTCCGGCGTGCTTTCCGCAGCGATGACTTCTGCCGGGCTGTCAACCTCGGCCCCGAGCGATGCGGCGGACTGAATTACCGCGCTGGTGAGTTTGGCGTCATCGGTCTGGGCATCGCGGTAGCGATACACTTTTTTCAACCCGGCTGTTTTCAGACCTGCGAGTTCGGGCCATTCGGCCGGTGGAACCACGTTAAACCGGGCATCGGTGCGGCAGCCCGACAGGAGCCAGTAGAGCGTCAGACCGGCACGAAGTTGCCAGGAGCGCAATCGCGACCCTTCATAAAGGGGGATGTAGAACCAGTTGCCATAAACCAGCTGCGGAGCCAGCGATAACAGGCGTGTGCGCTCCCGCAGGCTTTCCCGTACCAGCGAGAACTCCCAGCTTTGCAGGTAACGCAGACCGCCGTGAATCAGTTTGCTGGATTTGCTGGAGGTGCCTGAACCCCAACTGTTTTTTTCCAGCACCAGGCAGTGATAGCCGGCGGCCTGGGCGGCCTGTACCACCCCGGCGCCCATAATGCCGCCGCCGATCACCACCACATCGAACTGGTTGCCCGGATGGGGTTCGCTGGGGTTGTTGTCGGCCACTGTCAGAGGGCCCGGTGGGCGAGGTTGGTAATCATGCTGCCGATATCAAAGGTTTCCACCATATCGGCACCGCGGTTGAACCAGTCAATGGCCTGATCGGGGTCTTCCACCTCGTAGACCACTACAGTGCTTTGCAGTTCGTCCAGCGTGGCTCCTTCCGGCACTTTGTCGGTGTCGCAGAAAATAAATTCCGGTTGGATGTCGGTGATCCAGGGCCCCTGTCTGTCCTGCCAGTCCTTGAGTACCACTCCGAGGCGGGAAAACTGCTGTTCGTGGGCATACTGGATAAATTCGTCGCTGAAACTGATCAGTACGCACTGCCCGATAACCGGGTCAAGTATCTCGGTGACAATGCGGTAAGCATTTTTGATACCAACAGTTTCCAGTCCGGTGCGCTTCAGCTCGATAAAAGCCGTGACATTAGGATGCTCCGACAGCAACCCGACCAGCGCCGAGAGAGGCGTGATGTGCTCACCGACGAACGCCTGGCCCAGCCGCTCCGGTTCGTGGGCCGGATTTTGGCGCAGTTCATCCAGGGTCAACAGATGAATGGCGTTTTCCACGCCGCTGATACGGGTCATGAGGGTGTCGTGGTAAAGCACCGGCTGTTGGTCGGCGCTGAAGAGGATATCAGTCTCGATAAATTTTGCCCGGGCTTCAATTGCTTTGCTCATACCGAGCAGGGTGTTCTCCGGGTAGTGCCTGGGGTAGCCCCGGTGGGCGACCAGTCGCTTCGCTATCATGATGATATCCTGTCGTGCGCCTATCTCTTTATCCTAGAGCAGGGCAGGGGTAACGACAATCGCTATCGGGGTTGATGATGGCTGTTCAGCCCAGTTTTTTCTCACCGGCATCAACGGACTGCAGGATCAGCGTGTTGATGGTCATGGGGCCGACACCACCCGGTACCGGGGTGAGGGCGGCAGCGCGATCGTGCAGGGGCGCCAGTTCAATATCGCCGACACCGCCGGGATGGTAACCGGCATCCACTACCACTGCGCCATCCCTGATCCAGTCGGCCTTGATAAATTCGGGTTTCCCCACTGCGCCGACCACCAGATCGGCACCACCTATAATTGCCGGTAAATTTTCTGTGCGGGAGTGGCAGATGGTTACTGTGGCATTGGCATTGAGCAACATCATGGCCATGGGTTTGCCGAGAATCGGGCTGCGGCCGACGACGACGGTGTGCTTGCCTGCCAAGGGGATATCGTAGGCGGCCAGCAGACGCATGATGCCCTGAGGTGTGGCAGAGCCATAGGCGAATTCACCCATGGCCATGCGGCCAAAACCGAGGCAGGTGACACCGTCCACGTCCTTTTCCAGGGCGATGCTGTCGAAACAGAGACGCTCGTCAACTTGTTCCGGTACCGGGTGTTGCAACAAAATGCCATGGCAGTTGGGGTTGGTATTAAGCTCCTGAATTTTGGCCAGTAGCTGTTCAGTGGTGGTGGAGTCGGGCATTTCTACCGCGATGGATTCCATGCCCACGCGCTTGCAGGCATTTTGCTTCATTTTCACATAGGTGGCTGATGCCGGATCGCCGCCCACCAGAATGGTGGCGAGAATCGGTGCCTGGCCACCACTTTTCTGTTTCAGTCGCGCCACCCGTTCGCTCAGTTCGGCCTCGGTCTGCTGGGCGACGGCTTTGCCATCGAGAATGATTGCTGCCATGGTAAGTATGACTCCTGAGTCCGGGTGTAAATCCACGCATTTTCGCACTTCGCCTCTTGTCTGTGAAGCGAGTAACCGGCGGCAACCGATCCGGCTTTTTGATTGACGAAGCGGGTTGGCGTCAGTATTATGCGCTGCTCTCGAAATGAGGGTTCAGAGTAAGAACGGGGAATAGCGCAGTCTGGTAGCGCGCCTGCTTTGGGAGCAGGATGTCGGGGGTTCGAATCCCTCTTCCCCGACCACCCTCATCTTCGGAAACTGTTGTAAACTGCTTGTTGAGCGCCCGTAGCTCAGCTGGATAGAGCAACGGCCTTCTAAGCCGTAGGTCGCAGGTTCGAATCCTGCCGGGCGTGCCATCCAGTTCTGGCGCAATAGACAGCAAGTAATACAATGGTGGCTGTAGCTCAGTTGGTAGAGCACAGGATTGTGATTCCTGTGGTCGCGGGTTCGATCCCCGTCAGCCACCCCATCTTCCAGAAGGCGGTCCATTCGGACCGCCTTTTTTGTTCGGTTTCTTTTAGCGGGTTCGCTTGATTTTGGTTGTATCTGCAGGGCTGCATAACGTCTGCTGGCAGCTGAGCAGCAAAAGTTTACTAACCAGTCTGTGCATTTCCTGCTTGGCGGTTTCTTCTTCTGCGCCGGGAGGGCGCTCGCAGCACCAATGCAGGCATTCCTGGCCGGACTCGGCATCGACTATGCGAAGGCACGGGCGACCCTCTTTGAGATGCGTGTGAATGAGATACCCCATATTTTGACCCTCCGCATAAAAACTAATAGTAATCATTCTCATTTATATTAAGTGGGTGTTGAAAGTCCGTCAAGGCTGTCCATTGACCGGGGATAGCTTGTGTGGAACAGGTGCTGGTATGCAGATGTCAATTTGCCCGTTGTGCTTGACTGTGTTCCGCTCAAGTTTGAGAGCGGTAAATAAGCGGTTAATGAGAAACAAAATCGTTGCCAGATGATACAGAGAGTACTATTTTGGGTGGCAGCACCATAGAAAATCAGGTTGATCCGATGGTTAAGGAATTGATTTAAATGGATGTTCTGTCCCGAAAGAAATTAGTGATTGTCGTTCTTTATGGTCTGGTTGGCACGGGCTGGATACTCGGTAGTGACTGGCTGTTATTTCATCTTTTTGGTGACATTGAAACCACATTTTTAGGCAGTACGCTCAAAGGACTTTTATTTGTTGGTTTGATGTCCTTACTGCTCTATTTTCTGCTTTACCGTCTTGAGCGCTCTGAAAAACGTGCGGAACAGGCGGAAGTTGCCTCTGAATTGAATTTTTTTACACTGCCGGAATTTTTTGCGGCGGCGCCGGTTATTGTGTATGTGCTTGAGCAGAGGGATAGAGTGTCCCATGCCACCTGGGTCAGCCCCAACATCGTGGATGTATTGCAATACTCGACAGAGGAGGCGCTGCTGCCGGGCTGGTGGGAGAAACATCTGCACCCGGATGATCGTGAGGAAGCTATTAAAAGCAGTCAAAGAATTTTTGCGAGAGGAAAAGGTGTACATGAATACCGGTTTCAGCGTGGAGACGGCAACTATATCTTCGTGCAGGATGAACTGCATCGGTTAGCCTCACCGGTTCCTCGTTTCATCGGGGTTTGGACGGATATCAGTCAGCGATACCAACTGGAACAAAATACAATTCAATACGCAGGGCAGTTGGAACAGGCGATGCTCCAGACGGTCGATGCCGTCGCCAAGTTGACGGAACTCAGAGATCCCTATACGTCGGGTCATGAAAAACGCGTCGGCGAAATTTCTGCGGCGATTGCGGTTGAAATGGGATTTGATGAAAGGTACCAGGAAGGGTTACGGATTGCGGGGTTGCTGCACGATATTGGTAAAATTGGTGTACCTGCTGAAATTCTTGTCAAGCCATCAAGGTTGAGTGCCGGGGAATATGCATTGGTTAAAGAACACACCGAGTTCGGCTACCAAGTATTAAGAAATATCGATTTCCCCTGGCCGGTGGCCGATATAGCTCGGCAACATCACGAACGAATCGATGGCAGCGGTTACCCTTTAGGGTTGAAGGGTGAGCAAATCACCATGGAAGCCAGGATAGTTGCCATTGCCGATGTGGTGGAGTCAATGGCCTCCCACCGCCCCTATCGCCCGGGTTTGGGCATTGATGTGGCGTTGGCTGAAATCGAGCAAAATGCTGGCAAGTTATATGACACGGATGCTGCATCCGCCTGCCTGAGATTGTTCCAGGATAAGGGTTATACAGTCTCACCTGATTAGTAATCGTCAGCAATTCTCGCTTTTTCCGTATACCTGCCAATAGTGGGTAATCAGGGCTTTTTCATCGCTTCGGCGAACAGTGCGCCGAGGGTCCCGGTTTTGGCGGGCTGTTGTGCGGACTGCCCAGGTTTTTTGGACGTTTGCTTGTTTGTAGCGTTGTTGCGTTGTGGATGTTGGCGTGACTTTTCTGGCAATGCTTTGTTCTTTGTCGGTTCGTCGCCCAGCCGCATGGTCAGGGCAATGCGCTTGCGCGCAATATCCACTTCCAGTACTTTCACTCGCACGATATCACCGGCCTTGACGACTTCTCTTGGGTCTTTGACGAATTTATCTGCCAGTGCCGAGATGTGCACCAGGCCATCCTGGTGTACGCCGATGTCCACAAATGCACCGAAGCTGGTGATGTTGGTGGCCGTACCCTCCAGAGTCATCCCGGGCTGTAGATCCTTCAGCGTTTCAACACCGTCCTTGAAGGTGGCAGTCCTGAATTCCGGACGCGGATCACGGCCAGGTTTGTCCAGTTCGCTGAGAATATCCGTGATGGTGGGCAGGCCAAATCGCTCGTCCACATAGTTGTTTGCCGTGATGCTGCGCAGGGTGGTGGCGTCACCGATCAGCGACTGGATGGGTTTGCCGAGATCTTTGGCCATGCGCGACACCAACGGGTAGCTTTCCGGGTGAACAGCGGAGGCATCCAATGGGTTGTCACCATTGGCTATGCGCAAAAAACCGGCGGCCTGCTCGAAGGTTTTGTCGCCCAGTCGCGGTACTTTTTTCAGGGCGGAACGGCTTTTGAAGGGGCCGTGCTCATCCCGGAAAGCCACTATATTGTCGGCGATGGTCTGGTTCAGGCCAGCCACCCGGTTGAGGAGTGCGGCGGAGGCAGTATTCACCTCGACACCGACGGCGTTGACACAGTCCTCCACCACGGCATTCAGACTGCGGGACAGTTCAACCTGACTGACATCGTGCTGGTATTGGCCGACCCCAATGGATTTCGGGTCGATTTTTACCAGTTCCGCCAACGGATCCTGCAGTCGCCTGGCAATGGAAATGGCACCACGAATGGTGACATCCAGATGGGGGAATTCGCGTGCGGCAAGCTCGGAGGCTGAATACACGGAGGCACCGGATTCGTTGACCACCACCGCCTGTGTGGCGAGCTCCGGGTGATTTTTCAGCATTTCCCTGACAAAACGTTCGGTTTCCCGGCTGGCCGTGCCGTTGCCGATAGCGATCAATGCGATCTGGTGTTTTTGGCAGTATGCCAGCAGTTTAGCTTCTGCTTCGCGGGTTTTGTTCTGTGGCGGGGTCGGGAAAATGGCATCGTGATCCATGACTTTCCCCGTGCTGTCTACCACCGCCACTTTGACGCCTGTTCGCAGTCCGGGATCGAGTCCGATGGTGGATTTTTGGCCCGCCGGTGCGGCCAGAAGCAGATCCTTGATATTGGTGGCAAACACACCGATGGCGTCGGCTTCGGCCCGTTGCCGGAGTTCTGCCAGCAGGTCGGTTTCGATATGCACATGCAGTTTGACTTTCCAGGTCCAGCGCACCACTTCGGCCAGCCAATCATCGGCGGAACGACCCCTGTGCTCAATATTGAAGTGTCGGGCGACCGCGGTTTCGCAAGGGTGCTGATTGGAGGCATCCACGGCAAGATCTACCCTGATTGCCAGAATGCCTTCACGGCGGCCGCGGAACATGGCCAGTGCACGGTGTGAGGGGGTGTTTTTCAGAGGTTCACTGTGTTCGAAGTAATCACGGAATTTCTCGCCTTCCTGTGCCTTGCCAGTTATTACGGTGGTTGTCAGCAACGCTTCATCGGCAAGCTGCTGGCGCAGTCTGCCGATCAGGTTGGCATCCTCGCTGAACCGTTCCATCAGAATATACTTGGCGCCATCCAGTGCGGCTTTGCTGTCTGCGATACCCTGTTCCGGATTGATATAGGCCTGGGCTTGATGCTCGGGGTTCAGGCTTGGGTCATTGAGCAATGCATCTGCCAGCGGTTCCAGGCCCGCTTCAATCGCAATCTGTCCCTTGGTGCGACGCTTGGGTTTGTAGGGTAGGTAGAGGTCTTCCAGCCGGGTTTTGGTGTCGGCACCGAGAATAGCCGTTTTTAATTCGGGGTTGAGTTTGCCCTGTTCCTCAATGCTGGCGAGAATGGTGGATCGGCGATCTTCCAGCTCCCGTAGATAACCGAGCCGCTCCTCCAGAGTGCGCAACTGCGTGTCGTCCAGGCCCCCGGTTACTTCCTTGCGGTAACGGGAGATAAACGGTACCGTCGCGCCATCGTCCAGCAGCTGCATGGCGGCGGCAACCTGGGCCGGCTTGACGTTGATTTCCGTAGCGATCTGGTGCTGGATTTTATTCATATCGTCCATCGTATTGTCTATGGCAGGAATGCTGATAATGACAGAGTAAGGGCGCGATTATGGGCGATTCTCCTGGCCCACAACAGACTTGTCCCAGAGATTAAAATATGGCTGACAATGATGGTATTCAGTGTCCGCTCTGTGAAGACCGGGCAGTGGCGCACTACTGGTCTGACCGGCAACGGGATTACCTGCAGTGCTCGCATTGCCAACTGGTATTTGTTCCGTCCGGGCAGCAGCTCTCTCCAGCGCAGGAAAAGAGCCATTACGATCTCCATGAGAACAATCCCGGGGATCAGCGCTACCGGGCATTCCTGGGTCGTCTCTGCACACCGTTGATTGGCAAGCTTGCCCCGGGGAGCCGTGGGCTGGATTTTGGGGCCGGGCCGGGGCCGACGCTGTCGGTGATGTTGCAGGAAGCCGGGTTTGCTGTGGTGATTTACGATATTTACTATGCTCCAGATAGGTCAGTACTGGCCAATCGCTATGATTTCATTACAGCGACCGAAGTGGTGGAGCATTTGTCGCGGCCCGGTGAGGTGCTTCAGACCCTGTGGGCCATGCTGGAGCCGGGTGGCTGGCTGGGATTGATGACCAAGCTGGTACAAGACAAAGCGGCATTTGAGCGGTGGCATTACAAAAATGACCTGACCCATATCAGTTTTTTCAGCTTTGTCACCATGGATTATCTTTGCACTCGATGGGGAGCCAGTATTGAACGACCGGAAGATGATGTGATTTTGTTCAGGAAGCCCGATCGTGGTTTATGCTATGAAGTCTGACAGACAAATATGCCGCAGTCAGTACCCATGGGTCACAAATGCCCTTTGCCGGTCATTGTGGCCCTGCATACTATCACCCGGCGGTTCGCTAACTCGCGCCGCCGACCAATAGCCTTTAGTTACCACCACTTTTTCAGGATAGGAGCACCCATGTTTCAGGGCAACACCCTCAGCTTGAAGCCACTCAAAAACGGTTTTGTGGAGCTGAATTTCAATGCACAGCAGGGTTCGGTCAATATATTTAATCAGGCTACGTTGATGGAGTTGCTGGAAGCACTCTCGCTGCTGTCGGAAAAAACCGATATCAAAGGATTGCTGCTGACCAGTGGTAAAAGCGTGTTTGTAGCCGGGGCGGATATCACTGAATTCGGTGAGGCGTTCAAAGGCAGTGAGGCAGACCGCCGCAAATTTCTCGCTCCGGCCAATGAAGCGTTTAACCGAATTGAGTCACTACCGTTTCCGTCGGTAGTGGCCATCAATGGTTTTGCCCTCGGTGGCGGTTTTGAGGTCTGCCTCGCCTGTGATTTCCGGGTGATGTCGAGCAAAGCGCAGGTGGGNNTGCCGGAAACCAAGTTGGGTATTATTNCCGGTTGGGGTGGCACGGTCCGNCTACCGCGACTGATTGGTTTTGACAATGCTGNGGAGTGGATTGCCGGAGGGCAGCACAAGAAGGCCGCTGCCGCCCTCACAGANGGCGCTGTGGATGCCGTGGTAGAGCCAGACCTGTTGAAAGACGAAGCGNTGAAGATGCTGATGCGCGCCGCCAGCGGCGAACTCGATTATATGNNCCGTCGTCAGCGCAAACAGGCCCCCATACAACTCAATACGATTGAGCTGGGGATGTCCGTGCACACCAGTCGCGCTGNGGTTATGGCGAAGGCGGGCAGTAACTATCCCGCACCGCTGGCCGCCGTTGATGTTCTGTCGCAGGCTGCCGAAATGAGTCGTGACGAAGCACTTGAAGTGGAATTCCANGCTTTCAGCGACCTGACCCAGACACCGCAGTGTCGGGCACTGGTGGGCATGTTTCTCAACGACCAGTTTATCGGCGGTGTNGCGAAAAAATATGCCAAACAGGCGACTAANTCGATTGCTCACNNTACAGCTCTGGGCGCGGGCATTATGGGTGGCGGTATCGCCTATCAAAANGCCATCAANGGTTTTNCNGTGNTGATGAAAGACATCAACACCGATTCTCTGACGTTGGGTATGAGTGAGGCGAANAAACTATTGGCCAAGCGGGTAGATCGCGGCCAGATGAGTCCGCTGGAAGCNGGCTCGGTACTGTCGAGAATCATGCCNTCTTTGAGCTACGACGGGATCGAGCATACCGATATCGTGATTGAAGCGGTGGTGGANAATGTCAAGGTTAAAAGTGTGGTGTTGCCGGAGGTTGAGGGGCGACTCCAGCANGATGCTATTCTGGTGTCCAACACCTCGACGATTTCCATTGATCTGTTGGCTGAAAACCTGACACGACCAGAAAATTTCTGTGGCATGCATTTCTTCAATCCGGTTCATGCCATGCCATTGGTGGAGGTGATTCGCGGCAGCAANACCTNTGATGAGACTGTGGGCTCCGTCGTNGCCCACGCGCTGGCGCTCGGAAAGAAACCCGTTGTGGTGAATGATTGCCCCGGNTTNCTGGTAAACCGGGTGCTGTTCCCCGCAGTGTTCGGCTTTGACANGATGATAGTCGACGGTGCCGACTACCAGCANATCGACCGGGTGATGGAGGCNTGGGGCTGGCCGATGGGCCCCGCCTANCTNCTGGATGTNGTGGGNATCGATACCGCNGTGCACTGTTTCCCCAGCATGGTGGAGGGCTACCCGGATCGCATGGCAGATGCTGCGGATATTTCGCCCACTCGTACCCTGTTTGAGAACGACCGGCTGGGTCAGAAAAATGGTAAGGGCTTTTATCTTTACCAAAAAGACCGGCGCGGCAAGCCCGGCAAGTTTGCGGACGACTCNGTGGCGGAGCTGTTTAAACCCCTNNTCTCCNNNTATCACCAGCTCACNGATGANGANATCGTNGCNCGNTATATGGTGCCCATGTGTATNGAGCTGGCNCATTGTCTGGAANCCGGTGTGGTGGGTTCNCCCGCTGAAGCAGATATGGCGATGGTTTATGGCCTTGGGTTNCCGGCNTTTCGCGGTGGCGTTTTCCGCTGGATGGATGANATGGGGTTGGATAATTTCTGNGCTATGGCCGATCGCCTTGGCCANNTGGGTAAGCTCTATGCCCCCACTGAAAAAATGCGAGAGATGGCNGCCAGCGGTGAAGGTTATTACGGCTGATCGCCGGACCAGAGGTTAACAGGAGATNTTTTGTGAGCTTGAAACCAAGAGATACGGTGATTATTGATTGCGCGCGAACCCCNATGGGCCGCTCNAAAAATGGTTCCTTCAGGAATCGCCGTGCNGATGAAATCGGCGCGGCNCTGATTGAGGGNCTGCTGGATCGCAATCCGCAANTGAANCCCGCTGAAATAGANGACATCCTNTGGGGNTGTGTGATGCAGGGTCGNGAGCAATCCTTCAACGTNGCCAGAATGACGGCNCTGCGNACCCGCATTCCCCANCACGTTCCTGCAATGACGATCAACCGGTTGTGTGGNTCTTCCATGTCGGCACTGCATATTGCCACGGCCAATGTGATGGCAGGACTGGGCGATATTTATCTGGTGGGGGGAGTGGAACACCTTGGCCATGTGCCGATGACGCATGATCACGACCCGAATCCGGCACAGAATCTCAGGGTTGCCAAGGCGGCGGGCATGATGGGTCTGACTGCAGAATATCTGGCCCGGATTCACGGTATTACCCGTGAACAGCAGGATGAATTTGGCGTTCGCTCCCATCACCTGGCGGCCGAAGCACGCACTGCAGGCCGGTTTGTCGATGAGATTATTCCGCTCGAGGCCCACGATGAGAATGGTGGCCTCTATTTAATGCAGGAGGATGAAACGATCCGTCCTGAAACCAGCCTGGAGGGATTGTCACAGTTGAAAACGGTGTTCGATCCGGTCAGCGGAACGGTCACTGCCGGTACTTCCTCGCAGGTTACCGATGGCGCAGCAGTCATGCTGGTGATGTCTGCCGAGCGAGCTACTGCTTTGGGTCTGACGCCAATGGCGAAAGTTGTTTCGGTGGCGGCGGCGGGTGTTGACCCCTCGATCATGGGCTATGGACCAGTACCCGCCACCCGTGCGGCTCTAAAAAAGGTGGGGCTGACCATTGCTGATATCGATTATCTGGAATTGAATGAGGCGTTTGCTGCCCAATCCCTGCCAGTGTTAAAGGATCTTGGTCTGCTGGACGTGATGGACCAGAAAGTGAATGTCAATGGTGGTGCAATCGCGCTGGGGCACCCGCTGGGTGCCTCCGGTGCCAGAATCAGCGGGACCTTGTTGAATGTGCTTCGTCAGCACAACGGTACACTGGGGGTTTCAACCATGTGTATCGGGCTGGGGCAGGGGGTGACGACCGTATTCGAACGCTTGAGTTAGCGGTGGGAGTTTGATCGATTTACAGATAGAACACGCTATTTCATGCGGCACAAAAAAACCGGCCTTGTGCCGGTTTTTTTGTTGGGAATGTAAAGATTTTCGGGTTGCCGATTATTATTTATCTTGTTCAGTGGCCTCTTTGGCTTTTTCCCACTGTTCTTTAGTTGCCTCCTTGGTTTCCTGCCATTGTTCTTCAGAGGCCTCTTTTATGTCGTCGCCCATCTCTTTCATGTCTTCCTTCGCTTCCTCCGCCATTTCTTTAGCGGTCTCGCCGGTTTCTTCCATTGTTTGCTCTGCGCTCTCTACAGCTTCTTCCATCACAGGTTGCTCACCGGTTCCCTCATCTTCTGCGCAGCCTGACAGCATAAAAACGGCGATGAGTGGAGTTGCCAGATACGCGAGTAATTTGTGTGGTTTGATCATAATACTATCCTGTAGGTTCGATAAGTTTTTCACGACGCATCATCGTGGTGGGGCCTGGGTTTTATAATTTTTTGTTACGTCAGTAAAGACACTCAAGTAGCTTTCGTCAAGTTGATTGTTTCAAGAACCTCGTCAGGCAGGTGCTTTTCAAGCAGACCTGCGGTTCTTTTCCTTCGGCGGGGTCATCGCTTTTTTGCTAGACTTTGTTACGAAATGATTGGAATGAATCAGCTTGGATATACGCCGAACGAAAAACCCTGAACACGCCCTTGAGCAATGGCTTGCCGGGCCGTTGAGCCCATGGGATTGCCTGACTCTCCGCTACGAGTATGTGCAGTATTACCTGTCCGGCTCGCCGGTCATTGAGTTGCTGGCTATTTTTCAGCAACTCGAGGGCCAGACCACTTTCACTGTGACCGCATTCGACGAGTTGCTCGTCGACCGGTTGGTGATGTTGGACCACGATTGTTTCGACCTGGGTGATTTCTGTGTTGCCTACGGTTTCCCCCTGCTTTTCCTCGATCGCCCCATGCGCCTGGAGCCGGTAGCTATTGATAAGCCTTGGGGGAGGGAAATCTGGTTTACCGGTATTGAGCAACGCGGCCAGTCTTATGTCAGTGATGGCGTCGCTCGCAGCCCCTTGCCCTGGATTCTCTCGGCTGCCCCCCGGCGACTGGCGGCTGGTGCAGAACGCCACATCAATCTGCTCAAGATACTCGATCCATTGCCGGAGGAAGTATACGGCGATCTGTACTTTGAGCTGCACGAGGAAAAGCGCGAAGTCTATGTCGTTACGCACATTGACCGCCATGCCTGGCCGGAAGGTATGGGCGCCATCCGTTTTGGTTTTGATCCGGAGGTCAAGGCGGCTTATGTCTCTGATGATGATTTCAGGGCAGACTTCCTGGCGGCTGTGAAACGCTATGAAGTTGTTCGCCGTGAGATTGACGACCTTTTCGACCAGCGGCGTGAAGTGCTCGGTATTGATGCCAATGTGCCGGTGCCAGCCAGTTGTTTGCAGGGCTGGTTCGATGAGCTGCCAGAGCTTCTGCAGCAGCAGGAGCATCAGTTGCGAGAGGAGATGAACCGATTTACGGCGCTGTTACCACTCTCCGTGGGCGATGTGGTCAAGATTCCGCTGCTGACACCTCATGCCCTGCAACACGGGGTTCGCACGGTGGAATTCCAGACCCCTGTCTATGAACGAAGGATCTTGTCATTTGCCCAGAAAGTTCTCACTCAGGGGCAATGGGACACGGAGCAGGCGGTAGCCATGATGTCCCTTGAGACCCCGGATTTGCCAGAGTTGACCATGTTGGAGGAGGGTCTGGGTTATCTGTTGGTTGAAGTGGTGAACTTCGATGATTTCCGTGTGTGGCGGCTGACGTTGCTGCCCGGTTCTGGTTATCTGGTGCCCGCTACGGGCTGTTATGGTCTGCTGATGGCGATTGATGGTGTGGTTGTATTGGGTGGCCATCATCTTCTGATGGAAGAGGCGGTTTTGTTGCCCGCTGAACGAACGGAAACGTTGTTGATCAATCAGTCTGCAGAAGATGCTGTCGTATTGATCGCCCGGCCAACCTGATGTCTTTTTAACTTTGTTGCGGATGGCACTACAGGGTCATCGGTTGTTGCTCAGGGGTGTGTGCTGTGGCAAAATCCACCCCCTTTGTCGAAAGCGGCTGCCTGCCGCATGATTCGATATTACCCGGCTTATTGCGGACGTGGCGGAACTGGTAGACGCGCCAGATTTAGGTTCTGGTATCGAGAGATGTGAGAGTTCGAGTCTCTCCGTCCGCACCATAAAATTAATTAAGTTAGCGAACTATTCAGAGGACAATCATGCAGGTTTCTATCGAAACAACTTCTGGTCTCGAACGTAAAATGACCCTGGGCGTACCGGCAGAGCGTATCGACGCTGAGGTGAATGAACGCCTGAATAAGGCCAGCAAAACAGTTCGGTTGGACGGTTTTCGCAAGGGCAAAGTGCCCATGAATGTATTGAAAAAACGTTTTGGTGATAGCATTCGTCAGGAAGTTGTCGGCGAAGTGCTGGGTCGCACATTCGCTGAAGCTGTTGCCCAGGAGAAACTTAAACCCGCAGGACGTCCTGAAATTGAGTCGGTGAAAGATGAACCGGGTCAGGATCTTGAGTTTGTCGCGACTTTTGAGGTTATGCCTGAGGTTGTTTTGACGGACCTGACGAAAGTGGTCGTCACCAAGCCTCTTGCCAAAGTGACAGAAGAGGATGTCACTGCGATGATTGACGCATTGCGCAAGCAGAACGCCAGTTGGGAAGAGGTCAACCGTCCCGCCGTTAATGGTGATGAGGTCAATATCGACTACAGGGGTATCATGGGTGGCGAGGAGTTTGATGGCGGTTCTGCCAAGGAATTCATGCTTGATCTCGGCGCCAGTAAAGCGATCCCCGGGTTCGAGGAAGGGGTCGTGGGTATGTCTGCCGGCGAAGAAAAAGTGCTTTCACTGACTTTCCCCGAAAACTATCACGCCGAAGAGCTGAAAGGAAAGCCTGTCGAGTTCACCATCAAGGTCAATGCAGTGACTGAGGCTGTCTTGCCCCCGCTGGATGAGGCGTTTTTTGCGCTGTACGGTATGGAACAGGGTACAGAAGAACGATTCCGTGAAGTGGTTCGCGTGAATATGGAGCGTGACCTGAAGCAGGCATTGAAAACCAAGACCACAGGCCGGGTTATGGAGCAGCTGTGTAATCTGCACAGTGAACAAGAAATCCCGGAGGTACTGGTTGCCAGCGAAATCTCCAAGATGAAAAAGCAGATGGCCGACCGCATGGGCGGTGGTGGCAGCAATTTTGATCCCGAGTTGCTACCCGATGACCTGTTTATTGATCAGGCGAAGCGTCGTTCCATTGTCAGCCTGATAGTTAATGAAATCGTTAAAACCGAGAAAGTTGAAACCAGTCCTGAAAGGGTTCGCGACCGTGTCGAAGAAATGGCTTCCACTTATGAGAAGCCCGAGGAAGTGGTCAAATATTACTACAGCAGTCAGGAGTTGATGAAGGGCGTAGAGTCTGCAGTGCTCCAGGATCAGGTGATTGACCATGTGCTTTCAGTAGCGACGGTCAATGAAGAGGAAGTCAGCTACCAGAAAGCCATTCAACCGGATCAGGACGGCACGGCAGATTTCTAGTATTCATTTATTCAGGCCACTTGGGGTACAGTCGTGACTCCGATGGTGTGTAGCGACAGGCCCCAAGCTTCAAGGATGTTTGGGGCCTGTTGGTTTTCGGAGTGATCGGGAGCGGTCCGGGTTACTTGCCTTCTCCCTACTGCTGGTTACAATGCTTCGACAGGTTTTTTCTTGAGTGAATATCTATGAAATTTGATCTATCTTCGACGTCCGGTCTCGATGTGAGTAACGCAGGTGGTCTGGTGCCCATGGTGGTGGAACAGTCTGCTCGCGGTGAGCGCTCCTATGACATTTACTCCCGTTTATTAAAGGAGCGCGTTATTTTCTTGGTGGGACCTGTAGAGGATTACATGGCTAATCTGGTGGTGGCGCAGTTGTTGTTCCTGGAATCAGAGAACCCCGACAAGGATGTTCACCTGTATATCAACTCGCCCGGTGGGTCAGTGACCGCGGGGATGTCAATTTACGACACCATGCAATTTATCAAGCCTCATGTCAGCACCATGTGTATTGGTCAGGCCGCCAGTATGGGTGCTTTCCTGTTGGCCGCCGGTGAAGCCGGAAAACGTTACTGCCTGCCAAACTCCAGAGTCATGATTCATCAGCCCAGTGGTGGCTCTCAGGGACAGGCATCCGATATTCATATTCAGGCCCAGGAGATTCTTAAGATACGCGAGCGTTTGAATGAGCGTCTTGCTTTCCATACTGGCCAGTCCATAGAGCAAATCGCCCTCGATACCGAGCGGGATAAGTTCATGAGTGCCGAGGAGTCACAAAAATATGGCATGATTGACCAGGTGCTGGACAAACGTCCCTAGAGTCGTTAGTCTTTTCAAAAGAGAAGATATGTTTTATCTGTTTGATATAAAAGAATTTTATTCTCCCTTGTCGGTTAAAGATGAGTAGATTTGTAGAGACAGTATTATGAGTGATGAGAAAACCGGAAAAGGGGAAGATGACGGCAAGTTGCTGTACTGTTCTTTCTGCGGCAAGAGTCAGCACGAAGTTCGCAAGCTGATTGCAGGTCCGTCGGTGTTTATCTGTGACGAATGTGTAGACCTTTGTAATGACATTATCACGGAAGAGATTCAGGACACTGACGCTGAGTCCTCCAGTGAAGAACTGCCTAAACCCAAAGAAATCAATGCGATTCTTGATCAGTATGTAATTGGCCAGGTGCGTGCCAAAAAAATCCTTTCTGTCGCTGTCTACAATCACTACAAGCGCCTCCAGAGTAGCGGCAAGAGTGCAGAAAAGGAGATTGAACTGGGCAAAAGTAACATCCTGCTGGTTGGTCCCACTGGCAGTGGCAAGACGCTGCTGGCCGAAACACTGGCGCGACTGCTGAATGTTCCCTTTACTATTGCCGACGCAACAACCCTGACAGAAGCGGGTTATGTCGGGGAAGATGTTGAAAATATTATTCAGAAATTATTGCAAAAATGCGATTATGATGTTGAGAAAGCCCAGCGTGGTATTGTCTATCTCGACGAAATTGACAAGATTTCCCGAAAATCGGATAACCCCTCCATTACCCGTGATGTGTCAGGCGAGGGGGTTCAGCAAGCCCTGTTGAAATTGATTGAAGGGACGGTTGCCTCGGTGCCGCCACAGGGTGGGCGGAAGCATCCCCAGCAGGAATTTTTGCAGGTGGATACCGGCAATATCCTTTTCATTTGCGGGGGCGCCTTTGCCGGTTTGGAGAAGGTTATCCAGGAGCGCTCCGATAAAGGTGGTATTGGCTTCAGTGCTCAGGTGAAAAGCAAGGATACCAGCAAAAATATTGGTCAGACTCTCACAGACTTGGAGCCGGAAGATCTGGTGCGCTTTGGTCTGATACCAGAGTTCGTGGGGCGTCTGCCCGTGATTGCCACACTTGAGGAGCTTGATCGCGATGCACTGGTGAACATTCTAGTCGAGCCCAAAAATTCCCTGATCAAGCAGTATGAGGCCATGTTTGAAATGGAAGGGGTGGAGTTGGATATCCGTCGTGATGCACTCGAGACCATTGCCGAGCGTGCACTGGAGCGGAAAACCGGTGCCCGCGGGTTGCGCTCGATTATTGAAAACGTCCTTCTGGAAACCATGTACAGCATTCCTTCTATGGACAATGTCTACAAAGTGGTGATTGACAGCACTGTAATTCGTGGCGAGTCAGAGCCGCTACTGGTTTACGAAAATAAAGAGCAGCAAAAAGCTGCCAGTGATGAGTAAGCTATTTTTTATCCCCGAAAGGCCCTGCGGGGCCTTCTTTTTTGCCTAAAGACATTTATCTGCCGCTGGTCACTTGTTTTTACCCCTGTAAACCCCATATTTGCAGTAAGCTAATTTGTATTAAACGCTCGCTAAAGAGGTTAAAGAATGGGACAGAACACTGTGCATAATCAATTGACAATGCTGCCTCTGCGCGACGTAGTGGTGTATCCCCATATGGTGATCCCACTGTTTGTCGGCCGGGAAAAATCGATTCTGGCCCTTGAAGAAGCGATGGTGCAGGACAAGCAGATTCTACTGGTGGCGCAGAAAGCTGCAGCGGAAGACGATCCGACACCCGATGATCTCTACCGTGTGGGCACTCTCGCCACGGTGTTACAAATGCTGAAGCTCCCCGATGGCACGGTCAAAGTGCTGGTTGAAGGTGTCGAGCGCGTTACTATCCAGAAAATTGATGAATCGCCCGGCTACTTCGTGGGTGTTTACGAAGTGATGTCCGACGAGGTGTTGTCCAGTAAAGAATCCGAAGCATTGATGCGATCGGCTCTGACCCAGTTTGAACAGTACGTCAATCTGAGTAAAAAAATCCCT
The DNA here is from genome assembly GCA_002707685.1 of Porticoccus sp. Classification (GTDB taxonomy): domain Bacteria; phylum Pseudomonadota; class Gammaproteobacteria; order Pseudomonadales; family Porticoccaceae; genus Porticoccus. The sequence goes on from PANQ01000013.1 coordinate 63,855, forward strand.
TCAGAGGTTGTGAGTACCGTGGCAGGTATTGAGGATCCCAGTCGTTTGGCTGACACCCTGGCCACACACATGGCCCTCAGTGTCGAACAAAAACAGGGAATACTTGAAACACCTTCTCTGGCAAATCGGCTGGAGACATTGTTGGGCTTGATGGAATCCGAGATCGAGCTTTTTGAAGTTGAGCAGCGCATTCGTGGGCGCGTCAAAAAACAAATGGAAAAAAGCCAGAAAGAGTACTACCTCAACGAGCAGATGAAAGCGATCCAGAAAGAACTTGGCGAAGTTGAGGAGGGTGGCAATGATATCGAACAGCTGGAAACGAAAATCAATGAAGCTGGTATGCCAAAATATGCGCTTGATAAAGCAAAATCAGAACTGAATAAACTGAAAATGATGTCGCCGATGTCGGCTGAAGCCTCGGTTTTGCGCGGCTATATTGACTGGATGGTCAGTGTGCCCTGGAAAAAACGCTCCAGGGTCCGCCACGACCTCAAGCGTGCTGAACGCATTCTCCATGAAGACCACTATGGGCTCGAGGAGGTCAAGGAGCGAATTCTGGAGTTTCTGGCAGTCCAGCAGAGGGTGAAAAAACTTAAAGGACCCGTGTTGTGTCTGGTGGGGCCTCCGGGGGTGGGCAAGACCTCACTCGGTGAGTCCATCGCCAAGGCAACCGGCAGGAAATATGTGCGTATGTCTCTGGGTGGTGTTCGTGATGAAGCTGAAATTCGTGGGCACCGCAGGACTTATATTGGATCCCTGCCAGGCAAGCCGATTCAAAAATTGGCCAAAGCCGAGGTGAAGAATCCGTTATTCTTGTTGGATGAAATCGACAAGATGGGCATGGACCATCGCGGTGATCCCGCCTCGGCGATGCTTGAAGTCCTTGACCCCGAGCAGAATAATAGCTTCAACGACCATTACCTGGAAGTTGATTACGATCTTTCCGAAGTTATGTTCATCTGTACGGCAAATTCGATGAATATTCCCGGTCCTCTGCTGGATCGTCTCGAGGTCATTCGGATTCCCGGCTATACCGAGCAGGAAAAGATCAATATTGCGCTCAAATATCTGTTGCCAAAGCAACGCAAAGCTAACGGTCTGAAGCCGAACGAGCTGACCATGGACGACACAGCGGTGATGGACGTTATTCGTTACTACACGCGTGAAGCGGGTGTGCGAGGTTTGGAGCGCGAATTGGCAAAAATCTGTCGGAAAGTGGTTACGCGGAACGTTCGCGACGGTGTCAGGGAGTCTCACCACATTACTTCCGCTGAGCTCGAAGATTTGCTGGGTGTTTACAAATATGACTTTGGTCGCGCTGAAGAAGAGAGCCAGATTGGCCAGGTTACCGGTCTTGCCTGGACCCAGGTGGGTGGTGAGTTGTTAACCATTGAGTCTTCTGCGGTGCCAGGTAAGGGACAGGTGGTTAAAACCGGCTCGCTTGGTGATGTGATGCAGGAGTCTATCCAGGCGGCGTTGACGGTGGTTCGCAGTCGAGCAAAAAACCTGGGCATCAAACGCGACTTTTACCAGAAGGTAGACCTGCATATTCATGTGCCTGAAGGCGCGACCCCCAAGGATGGCCCCAGCGCCGGTATCGGAATGTGTACTGCTTTCGTTTCAGTGCTCACTGGTATCCCGGTGCGTGCGGATGTGGCCATGACCGGTGAGATTACCCTTCGCGGTCAAGTGTTAAGAATTGGAGGTTTAAAGGAAAAGCTATTGGCAGCTCATCGCGGTGGCATTCGCACGGTGCTGATTCCCTACGAAAATGAGCGCGACCTCAAAGAGATACCGGAGAATATTAAAGCAGATCTTGATATACATCCGGTCAAGTGGATTGATGAAGTTCTGGAGATTGCGTTGATTCGAAAACCGGAACCGTTGTCTGATGAAGAGTATGATCGCGTCGACAAAGATGAAACAAAAACTCATGGTGAGGCTGGAGCCCGCATAAATACTCACTAAAGCGCTTGACCGGTTTTCGGGGGGTTGGTATAACGTTGCAGTCATCTTACATGCCACAGCCTGCGGGAAAGCAGTAAAGTCGTGTGTTACAGGTGAAGAGTCTTATTAACATAACAAGGGGATTATTGTGAATAAATCTGAACTCGTTGATGCTATTGCCGATGCCGCTGATCTTTCCAAAGCGTCTGCCGGCCGCGCGCTGGATGCCGCTATTGACGCTGTAACCCGTACCCTGAAAAAAGGTGACCCGGTCTCTCTGGTAGGTTTTGGGACGTTTGCTGTTAAACAGCGTGCTGCTCGCACTGGGCGCAACCCTCAGACCGGGGCAGAAATCAAGATTGCTGCTGCCAACGTACCTAGCTTTAAAGCTGGTAAAGCTCTGAAGGACGCTGTTAATAAATAAAACGGCGTCTGCTGTTTGTCTTTTTTGTATGTTGAAAGGCGCATCAGCGATGCGCCTTTTTTTTTAAATAACCTTATCCGTCCAAATAAAACCAAATCAAGAGATTTTTATGCTGCAGGACTTTCGAGACAACCTCAAAGGCTCGGCCAAAATTGTATTGGTCGCTATTATTATTGTGCCGTTTGCCCTGTTCGGTGTGGATGCAATTTTTCTCAGCGGTAGTTCTGTTGAGGAAGTCGCCAGCGTCAATGGTGAGACCATTACGGAGCTTCGTCTCCAACAATCCGTGGCGCTTCAGAAGCAGCAGATTCTTAACAGGTACGAAGATCTCGACCCGTCCATGATCAACGATGAGCAGCTTCGTGGCCCCGTTATGCAACAGCTTATTCGCCAGAAAGCGGTTGAGCTTGCAGCTCGGGAACAGGGCATGGCTATCGACGACAAAATGATTTATCGCCTGTTGCTTGAGGTCCCTGATTTTCAAGTGGAAGGAAAGTTTGATGCCCAGCGCTATGAGTTTGTGCTCAGACAGATGGGTTACACCCCGAACTCCTACAATAAACTGCTTCGAGCAGATATGTTGAATAGCCAGTTTATGCAGGGGGTAAGCAATACCGGGTTTTCCACGGAGCGGGAAAACCAGCTATTGGCGAGCATCACTGAGCAAACCCGGGACTTCTACTACCTGACTATCCCCCGCGCGCCGGTATTGGAAGCAATTTCAATTACCGATGAAGAAATCCAGTCTTTCTATGAGAGCAATACAGACCAGTTTATGGCAGACGAGCAATTGGTGGTGGAGTACATAGAATTGCGTCCCGACGACCTGGTACAGGAAGTCGTCGTGGAAGAGAATGTTGTCAACGATGTGATCGAGGCCAGAATTAATGCCGCTCGAATCAAGCAATCGCGACAGGTCGCGCAGATTCTGCTTGAGAAACAGGACGACGGCAGTCATCTCGACAAAATTTCTGACATTCAACAGCAGCTGGAAGCCGGTGAAGACTTTGCTGTGCTTGCTGAGCAATACTCGGAGGATTACAGCACTGCTGAACAGGGTGGTGATCTGGGCTTTGTGCAACGTGGCGATCTGCCGGAATCATTGAGTGTGGCGCTGGATAGCCTCTCTGTCGGTGAGGTTTCTGATCTGGTAGAAACCGACCTCGGTGTCCATCTGGTCAAACTGCTGGCAGAAAAAAAGGCTGAGTTACCTAGCCGAGATGACATTGAGCCGGGTATCCGGCGTGAGCTTCAACGGCAGTTGGCACTGGAGTTGTTGCCAGAGAGAATTGAGGAGCTCAAGGACCTTTCCTATAATGCCTCCTCCCTGGAAAGTGTTGCCGACAGGCTTGATCTGACATTGCAGGTTACCGAACCATTCAGCCGCAATGGTGGTGAGGGTCTAGCGGGTAAACCACAGGTCATCACGGCTGCATTCAGCGAGCCGGTTCTGGAAAAAGGTCTTACCAGTGAAGTGCTTGATCTGGCAGATGATCACGTAGTGGTGCTGTCGCTTCGGGAGCGAATTCCTTCACGACTCAAACCCTTGGCTGAGGTCAGGCCCCGTATTGAGCAGATTCTCAAGAAAGAACGTGCAGACCGTCAGTTGATGGAGCGTGCTGAGACATTGGTCGCTCGTGTTAAAGGGGGTGAGTCAATTGAAGACGTGGCTAAACAGGAGTCGCTCCAATGGCAGGTTAATCTGGACACAAAACGGTTCAGTGGCAAACTCAACGAGGAGATTCGCCAGTGGGTTTTTTCACTAGCGGAGCCTGCGGATAGTGCGGTCGTTAGTGATTTGGCCCTTGCCAATGGCGATCATGTGGTTGTGTCCCTGACCCGGGTTACGGAGGGGGATTTCAACAAACTGAGTGCTGAACAGAAGCAGGTGCTTTCCACAACGGTTGCCCTGACGGCGGCCAGTCGCGATTACCAGGCGTATGAGACCCTATTGGTTGAACAAGCCGATATCACATCTAAATACTAGATAGGTGTATTGATCACCAGCATTCGTCTCGCTTGCTATGGTTTATAACGGTGGCCTTGGAGGTGTTGTGAAGTGGTAGCCAATATATGGTACCGAATATACCACCCATGAATCTGGAGTTTTAAAGCATGGCAGATTATCAATATGATCTGGTAATAATCGGCAGTGGTCCGGCAGGCGAGGGTGCGGCAATGTCCGCAGTGAAGCAGGGCTGGTCAGTGGCAGTAGTTGATGACAGGCCCATGGTGGGGGGTAACTGTACCCATCTGGGGACCATTCCTTCAAAAGCCTTGCGCCATGCAGTCCGGCGCATGGTGCAGTTCAATACCATGCCCATGTTCCGTGCAGTGGGCGATCCCCGTTGGTTCTCCTTCCCCGATTTGATGAAATCCGCAGATGATGTCATTCGCAAGCAGGTAGAAGGGCGGACAAAAGATTATGCTCGCAATCGTATCAAACTCCATTTGGGGCGAGCCAGCTTTACGGATGCTCACCATATTTCCATCAAACAGCCTGACCACACGCGCGAAACGATTAAGGGACGATTCTTTTTGATCGCAACGGGTTCACGTCCCTATCATCCAGACGATGTGGATTTTGATCATCCCTGTATTTTTGATAGTGATTCGATTCTGAGTCTGGATCGAACACCTCGCAATATTATTATTTATGGTGCCGGGGTAATCGGTTGTGAATATGCTTCGATTTTTGCCGGACTGGATACCCGTGTCGATCTGGTGAACAGTCGCTCCGGGTTGCTGTCATTTCTCGATGATGAGATTTCAGATGCACTCAGCTATCAGCTTCGCGATCTGAACGTCACCGTTCGACACAATGAGGAATATGACCATATAGAAACCCGTAACAACGGTGTCACTATGGAACTGAAGTCGGGCAAACGTATTCACGCTGAAGCGCTGCTCTGGTCCAATGGTCGTTCCGGCAATACTAAAAATATGGGGCTGGAAGAACTGGACCTGGTTGTGAATGAGCGGGGTCAGCTGGAGGTCAATGGGCACTACCAGACGACAGTCCCGCATATCTATGCGGCCGGTGATGTAGTGGGCTGGCCATCACTGGCAGGTGCCGCCTATGATCAGGGTCGGTTTGCTGCTGCACACATGTGTGGTGCTGCGCGTGAATATCACGTTGAAGACGTTGCTACCGGTATCTGGACGATTCCGGAAATCAGCTTTGTCGGCAAGACCGAGTCCGAACTCACCGAACAGCAAGTTCCCTATGAGATAGGCCGTGCTTACTTCAAGAACATAGCCCGTGCCCATATTTCCGGCGAAGAAGTCGGTGTATTAAAGATATTGTTTCATCAGGAAACGCTGGAAATCCTTGGTGTCCATTGTTTTGGTGCGGAGGCATCGGAAATTATTCATATTGGCCAGGCGATTATGAACCAGTCCGGCGATGCCAATACCATTGAGTATTTTATTCGTACCACATTCAACTACCCGACCATGGCCGAAGCCTACAGAATCGCCGCTATTAACGGGATGAACCGGCTGTGTCGGGAGTCCCGTAAACTGGTGATCTGATTGCCGGAGCCGAAAAACTCCCCACAATCATACGGCCCGGGATGGCATAAGTCTTACTCTGTGGCAGCGTTTCCCGATTCAGTGCGTTTTAGCACCGAATGAAGTACGTGCTCGTATTCAAAATAGACCTGAAATTCAGGGTACTCCCAGGATGAAATCGGCGGTTCTCCCACTGCGGGTTTCATGCTTAAGGGCTCACCAAATTTAGCGCGAACCCTGTCTTTGCTGATGCCTCGATCAGGTTTTTCAATGGCCTGATTTTGCGCCGATTGTTGTCCAACGGGGATAATAACCTGCTCGGCGATCGTAGCCAGGGGGAGGCTTATTAGCGCAGAAAAAAGCAGTATCAGTGGTTTATTCATGATCAAATTCCCTAGATTTCAGGCGTGTCCGGCTCGGATTGGGGTTGCCTTTGTCGGTTTTAATTATAGTAAGCTGAAATGCGGGAAGTGCAACTGCCAAATTGGCGGAGATCGGACAAACTGTTTGCCCGCCAGATAAAATGTTCACTTGTTTGCCTTCGGTGATTCCGATTTAATGCCTTCCCATGACTACTAACCTGCCTTTTTTTATCGGTCTGCGTTATATCCGCAGCAGACGCAAAAATGGTTTCGTATCTTTTATATCACTATTGTCTTTTGTCGCGATGGCACTCGGCGTGACGGCCCTGATCCTGGTTCTCTCCGTGATGAATGGTTTCGATTACGAAATAAGGCAGCGAATTCTTAACGTGGTAGCTCATGCAGCAATATTTAATGAAGACGGTGTCCGCAACTGGCAACAATTAGGTGCTGATGCAACCCTCGTCCGGGGTGTTGAGGCGTTTGCTCCCTACGTCGAGGGGTATGGGCTGCTGTCTTCAGATGCTCAGGGTCAGGGTGTTTTGATACAGGGTATAGATCCGCTTTTGGAAGGCGCGGTCAGCCCGATCAGTGAGCATATGATGGTAGGCGAGATGGCGTTACTGCAGCCGGGCGAGTATGGCATTGTTATCGGCAATCTGCTTGCCCGTTCGCTTGGGGTTATTCGGGGTGATTATGTGGTGCTGTCGTTGCCTGAACTGAATGTGACGCCGGCGGGTATTTTTCCGCGATATAAGCGGTTTCGTGTCTTTGGCGTTTTTCAGGTAGGTGCGCAGGTGGATGCGGGGCTGGCCTTTGTTCATTATCGGGATGCCCAGAAGTTGTTCCGAACCGGTGAAAATGTCACGGGTGTGAGGTTGCGACTTACCAATCCTTTTGCTGCAGGTGACATTGTTTCCACATTGAATGGCGATATGGCCCCTGGATTCAGGGCCAAAGCCTGGACGGAGGATATGGGTAATTTATTCCAGGCGATAGAACTGGAGAAAAAGGTGGTTGGCTTGCTGTTGGCGGCCATTATTGCTGTTGCGGCTTTTAATATTATTGCCAGCCTGATTCTGATGGTGGCTGATAAACGGCAGGATATTGCGGTGCTTCGCACCCTGGGTGTCGAGGCTGGAACGGTTTCACGAATTTTTATGGTACAGGGTAGTGCCGTAGGTGCTTTCGGGGTGCTCTGTGGCGTTGTTTTTGGCAGCTTGCTTGCCCTCTGGATTGGCGACATCGTCCACTGGGTTGAATATGTGGTAGGTTTCAGAGTATTTGATCCTGATGTCTATTTCATCAGCCAGCTACCCTCCAGGTTGTTGTGGCAGGATGTCCTTGTGATAAGCGGACTGGGTTTTGGTTTAAGTCTGTTGGCAACCTTGTATCCTTCATACCGGGCGGGACAGATTTTACCGGCGGAGGCCTTGCGTTATGACCACTGATTCATCCGCAGTGATGCACTGCGATAACCTTGCCAGACACTATCGCCAGGGCGTAGAGCGGATTGATGTGTTAAAGGGGTTGTCACTGCAGGTTGAAAGTGGTGAGAGAATTGCGATTATCGGGACGTCTGGTTCTGGAAAAACCACTCTTTTGAATCTGCTGGGCGGTCTGGATGACCCGGACGAGGGCTTCGTCAATGTAATGGGGGCTGCTCTGAAGCCAATGAGTGAATCGAAGCGGGCCCGCTGGCGCAATCAGTATCTGGGGTTTGTCTACCAGTTTCATCATCTGCTGGGTGAGTTCAGCGCACTTGAAAATGTGGCCATGCCGCTGCTGGTGGCAAAAATACCGGTTGCTGAAGCGACGGCGTTGGCTCAGGAAATGCTTGATCGGGTTGGTCTGGGCGCACGTTGCGACCATAAACCCTCTGAGCTGTCCGGTGGAGAGCGGCAGAGAGTCGCCATTGCTCGGGCGCTGGTGAGAAAACCGGCCTGTGTGCTGATGGACGAACCGACCGGCAACCTTGACCCTGTCACAGCAGAAACGGTACTCGCACTTCTGATGTCATTAAATCGTGAGTTGGCGATCAGTTTTGTGGTGGTCACCCATGATGCTCAGGTCGCGGCTCGGATGGATCGGGTGCTCTCACTTACAGAGGGCTGTCTGACGGATGTCACTGAATCTCACTCCATGGATCAGGGATTGTAGCCAACTGTGTTCAGACCCCTAACCGTCTTTATCGGATTGCGTAATTTTACCTCTGGCGCTGGCAAGCGGATGGTGTCGTTTATTTCACTGCTGGCCATTCTGGGACTGGTGATGGGCGTTGCCCTGCTGGTGGTGGTTATGTCCGTAATGAACGGATTTGATAGGGAAATGGAGACACGTATCCTCGCAGCAGTGCCTCACATACGATTGTTTAACGAGTACGATGTTCAGCAGAGTGACACGTTGCGGGATATCCTTGAGCAGCAGCCGAATGTCCGCGCCGTGATGCCCTTTACCCGGCTGGAGGGTATGTTGACGCACCGTGGCAAAACCAGACCAGTGGAGGTGATGGGGCTTGAGCCATCACTGGCCGACCCGTTCATGGGTGTGTTCGTCTCTCCTGACCTGATGGGGCAGCTGGCTGTTCATTCCAATGGCCTTTTGATGGCGGGTGAGATTGCCAAAAAACTGTCCCTGTCAGCGGGTGACCGGGTGACATTACTGGTGCCCGCATCCGGAGGTAACGGGCTCCAACAGGCACCAAAAGTGTCGACTTTTACCGTGCTGGGCACCTTTGACACTCGCACAGCGGCTGATCAGAGTCTGGTGCTGGCGAAGCTTGAGACAGCCTCCAGGCTGGCGGGACATCCGGGCCTGGCCCGGGGGTGGCAGGTGCGGGTGGCCGATGTCTTTGAGGCGCGTCAGACCGGTTATGCCCTGCTGCAAGTGCTGCCGTCCGGTTACCAGTTTTCCGACTGGATACAGACTCATGGCAATCTTTATCAAGCCATAAAAATGTCTCGCAACCTGGTTTCCCTGTTGGTTTTTCTGATCATTGCCATCGCTGTTTTCAATGTAATCTCAATGCTGATGATGACCGTGATCGACAAGCGTGCCGAGATAGCGATTCTCAAAACACAGGGGTTTGTCCGGCATGAGATTGTTGCAATTTTCCTCACTCAAGGTGTGCTGATTGGTCTCTTTGGTACCCTGCTGGGTGTGCTGCTGGGTGTGGTGGGGGCTTTGAATGTGACGGCTGCGGCCCGGTGGCTTGAGTCGTTAATGGGCCGCCCGTTACTCAGCTCGGAAATTTATCCACTTGACTACCTCCCTTCGGCACTGTTGTGGAATGATGTGGCGCTGATCGTTGCTGTGGCATTAGCGCTGAATTTTTTGGCGACCCTTTACCCGGCTATCCGTGCTGCCAATACACGTCCGGCAGATGTCCTGAGATACGAGTAATAGCTTTTTGTCAGTTAGGGATTTTCTCTCTGATTTAATAATGCAGCTGCGTGTCCCTGACGTTTTTTCTTACGAACACCCCAGTTTTTGATCACCTGCCACCGCCACAGATTCAAAATGGTCAGGTAGCCTATGATACCGCTGATCAACCCGCAAACCAGACTGCCGGTCAGCAGTGGCAGCCAAATTCTACTGCCCTGTGCAATTGCCCAGTCCCAACTGAGCTCAATGACAAGGTGAGATTCTCTTTGACCCAATAACCAGGTACCTACACTGTAGGCAAACAGGAACATCGGGGTGATCGTCAGTGGGTTGCTGATCCAGATCAGTGCCACGGCCAGAGGTAGATTGCTGCGGAATACCAATGCCAATAGTACGGCCACCAGCGTTTGTCCCGGAATCGGCAGGAAAGCACAAAATAGCCCGATAAAAAAAGACGTTGAAATCGAAGCACGGTTGATATGGAACAGGTTGGGATCTTTCAGTAGAGGGCCCATCCAGCGGATAGGGCGCACATTAAGGATTTTGTGTGGATCCGGCAGAAAGCGGCGTAAGATCTTTTTTGGCATAAGTTCGGGCTGATGACGTTGGGGGCGGGAATTATGATCAGTTTTTGTCCCACAGGCTACTGATCAGGTCAACTGGATAGTTGTTTCTATCAGCGTAACATGGTCAGATCGGTGAGATTATTTTAATCTCCGAAACCCTACCTCTACTTGAAAACAGGGCAAAATAAAATATGGAATCAGTCACGTCAGGTTGGGTTTACTTCACGCTAAATTCTCTGGCCGTCATCTTTGTACTTTCTTTTGGTCTGCTAATCCTTACGTTGGTTGTCTTCTATATCATTGATATTACCCAGACCAAACATGCGGTTCGCCGAAACTACCCTGTTGTCGGTCGTTTTCGTTACCTGTTTGAGCACATGGGTGAATTTTTCCGTCAATATTTCTACGCTCTGGACCGTGAGGAAATGCCCTTTAATCGGGCCGAACGTGCCTGGGTCTACAGAGCGGCCAAGGATGTGGATAGAACGCTGGCTTTCGGTTCAACGCGAGACCTGCGTCCGCTCGGTTCAATATTTTTTGTCAACTGTGCGTACCCCACCCGCGGTGAGGATGCGGTGGCCCCCAGCCCTATCACCATTGGGCCCTATTGTGAGATACCGTTCACAACGACCTCTATTCTGAATATTTCCGGTATGAGTTACGGCGCGCTCTCCAAGCCGGCATTGCAGGCGTTATCTCGAGGTGCGGCCAAAGCCGGCTGCTGGTTAAATACCGGCGAAGGTGGTCTTTCGTCCTATCACCTTGAGGGCGGCTGCGATATTGTCTTTCAGATTGGTACCGCCAAATTTGGTGTTCGGGACGAGCAGGGTCGACTCAGCGAAGAACGGTTGGCCGGTGTTGCGGCTCATCCGCAGGTCAAAATGTTTGAGATCAAGCTCAGTCAGGGTGCCAAGCCGGGAAAGGGCGGTATTCTGCCCGGGGCCAAGGTCACTGAAGAGATCGCACTGATTCGGGCCATTTCGGTGGGTGAGGATGCAATCAGTCCCAACCGGCACCTGGAAATCACCAATGCCGGCAGCTTGCTGGATATGATTGATCAGGTGCGCAGGGTTACAGGAAAGCCGGTAGGCTTCAAAACGGTTATTGGTGACACCGTCTGGCTGGAAGATCTCTTTAAACTGATACTGGCGCGAGGTATTGAATCGGCTCCGGATTTTATTTCGGTCGACGGTGCAGAGGGCGGCTCTGGTGCCGCACCTCAGGCGCTGATGGATTATATGGGGTTGCCCATCCGCGAGAGTCTTCCTGCGGTCGTTGACTTGTTGCATGGCTACGGTCTCAAAGAGCGCATCAAGGTGATTGCATCGGGAAAACTGATTGTGCCCTCCGGGGTGGCTTGGGCGCTCTGCATGGGCGCGGATTTTGTCAATTCCGGGCGTGGTTTCATGTTCTCTCTCGGTTGTATTCAAGCCATGCAGTGCAATAAAAATACCTGCCCCACCGGTGTCACGACCCATGACCCAAAATTGCAGCGCGGGTTGAACCCCATACTGAAATCCGAGCGGGTGGCAAACTACGTGGCGAACATGACCTATGATGTCGGTACGATTGCCCACTCCTGTGGTGTTTTCGAGCCTCGCCAGTTGCGTCGCCATCACGCCAGAATGGCTACCAGTTCCGGTCGCTCGGAAAGCCTTGAAAGTCTTTATCCATCGGAGCAGATGGGAGCCAGGTTGTTTCCCCCAGGAAATATTGATCAATGATGGCAAAGCAATGTCATAGTTAAAACCGGTCAGCCGGGATAAAAGAGGTGTGATTCATGGGGCAATCCATCGATAAAACCAGCTTTACACCTGTCGACTTCAAGCGATTTGAAGAAAAATTGCATTATTGCCTCGAAGCGCTGGATAGTCTTCTGGCCCGGCCGGGGTTCGGGCAGGGAAGCGCCAGTATTGGTGCAGAACTGGAGTTGTATCTGGTCGACGGGCGAGGGGGGCCGCTATTGCGCAATCTGGAGGTTCAGGCGCAGAGTAATGACCCTAGGTTGACCCTTGAACTGAACCGTTACAATCTCGAATTTAATCTGTCCCCGGTGTTTGCTGCAGGTCAGCCGTTTACTGCCATCGAGCAGCAAATGCTGGAAACTCTGGCGGATTTGCATTCGCTGCTGAATAAGGAGGGGGGTGGCGTCATACCCATCGGTATTCTCCCCACCCTGGGACCCAATCACTTTGGCGAAGCTGTGATGACTGATACGCCGCGTTATCAAGTTCTCGCTGAGGCCATCCGGCAATCACGAACGGATGTTTTCGGCATTAATATCGATGGTCCAGACCCTATTCATCTGGTCCACGGTGATGTGACACTGGAGGGCGCTTGCACGTCCTTTCAGTTGCACTACCGCACTGACCCCGCCCGGTTTGGCACGCTGTGGAACGCCATTCAGCTGGTTACCCCATTGATGGTTGGTGTTGCCGCCAACTCGCCACTATTACTGGGCCACCGTCTCTGGCACGAGACCCGAGTACCCTTGTTCAGGCAATCCATTGATGACCCTGAGGTCGGGCCCGATGGCTGGAGTAAACCGGCCCGAGTCAGCTTTGGTCACGGCTGGTTGCGTGGTAACGCAATGGAGTTGTTCCGGGAAACTGTACAACTCTACAAGCCTCTGATGCCGCTGGTCAGTGCAGAAGATCCCCGGGCCGTGGTGGCAGGCGGTGGCATGCCGCTGCTTGAAGAACTTTGTTTGCATGATGGAACCATCTGGTCCTGGAATCGGCCAATTTTTGATCCCGAAGGCGATGCTCATGTGAGGATAGAGATGAGATCGTTGCCAGCGGGACCTACGCCACTGGACATGGCGGCAAATGCAGCGCTGTTTATCGGACTCGCCGAGGGTCTGTCCGATCAGCTGGAGCCCTTGCTATCGGCCCTGCCGTTTAGCTATGCGGAGGAGAACTTTTACCGGGCGGCCAGAGATGGGCTGCAGGCCCAGGTACTATGGCCGAATGCCCGACAAAATGGTTTACAGGAGCAATCACTGGCCAGTGTATTAGAGCAGCTGTTACCCACTGCGGCACGGGGTTTGGCCAGTATCGGGGTCGATGAAAAGGAATACCGGAAGTGGCTGAAGGTTATCGAGGGCAGATTATCAACCGGGGTTAATGGTGCGAGCTGGCAGTTGGCCCAATTTAATCAGTTGATGTCTACTGGCATGAACCGGAAAGAGGTTTGCCGGCGGCTGCTGGCCGCTTACCAGTCGCGTTCAATGGCCAATATCCCGGTATCCCAGTGGACTGATATTGAGCAGGCAGAGGAGTGAATATGCAGTTGGGGAAGAGCTTCAGAATTCTTCAGAAGCCCTCGGCAGAAGACGTGCCAGCATCCGTTACCGATTTTCTCGTTCAGCTCGGCGGGCCGGCGGTGATCAAGCTGGACGGCCGCGATAAGCGCCGTTGCCGTTTTGTGGTCACCCTCCTGCACGGCAATGAACCCTCCGGTCTGAAGGCCATTCATCAATTGTTGCGCGAGGATTTTGAGCCGGAGGTGGATACCTACCTGGCGATTGTCTCGGTCGAGGCGGCATTGACGGAACCGCAGTTCAGTAACCGCTACTTGCCAGATCAGCGCGACATGAATCGGCTGTTTGCTCCCCCCTACTCTGATGCCCAAGCAATGTTGGCTGCTGAGTTGCTGGATATCATTCGCCGGGTGGAGCCCGAGGCCGTTATCGATCTCCATAATACCTCCGGTGATGGACCCGCTTTTGCGGTCGCTGTAGAAGAACAGCCCATTCATATGGATATCGCCATTCTTTTTACCCATCGGCTCATTATTACCGATATCCGTCTGGGGGCGCTGATGGAGTCCCCAGGACTCGGTTGTCCGATAGTGACGATTGAGTGTGGTGGCGCTGCGCAGGCACTGTCAGACACGATTGCCCGCCAGGGATTAAAACGATTTATGACGGAAGCAGAACTAGCCAGGCCGATGCTCCCCGATTCAGAGAAATTAGCCGAGCGGGATATCTATCGGCACCCGGTGAGGATGGAGCTGAAGCCCGCAGGACGCCTGTGTTACGCAGAGGAACCCTGCCCCGGTATGGATATTACGCTGCCGCTTCACCTCGATCGGCGAAATTTCGGCATCGTCGGTCCGGATTCGCCGCTGGCCTGGCTAAGCGGGCAGGGTATCCGGAATCTCAGGGTGGTCGATGCCCATGGCCATGACGTCATTGATGAATATTTTGTTTCACGGGAGGGCAAGCTTTACCCTCGAACCTTTTTAAAGCTTTTTATGGTGACGACCAATCCTTCGATAGCGGTGAGTGATTGTATTTTTTATGCAGTGAAAGAAGTGGACCATACCCATTTGCAAACGACACGAAGGACCCTTGATTCAATTGATTCTGGAGCCCGGGATTAGAGTGATCGAAAGTAATCGGGGACCAATATCGAGGCCGGTCCCTGATGGCATTCGTCAAACTGCGAACCGTTGGTTGAGATCTCCAGGTTGAGTTCAACCGTCTGTGCCCCGGCAGCTTTGGCGACGGCAAAGAACCCGGCAGCCGGATAGACATGACCGGAGGTGCCAATAGCAATAAATAAATCGCACTGGTGTAAAGCCCGGTAGATTTCATCCATAAAAAGTGGCATTTCACCAAACCACACCACGTGGGGACGGAGGGTGGCCATTTTGTCGCAGCATGGGCAGCGCACCGATAAAGCGGTATTCTGGTGACAGTCAAAAATGTTCCCGGTAGCACTGCAACGGGTTTTCAATAACTCACCATGCATATGAAGAACATGGCTACTGCCGGCCCGTTCATGAAGGTTATCGATATTCTGTGTGACCAGTGTGAAGTTGCCGGAACAGCGTTGTTGAAATTCAGCCAGTGCGAGATGGGCCGGGTTGGGTGCGATATCCGGATCCAGCAGTTGCCGTCTGCGTTCATTGTAGAACTGGTGTACTGTGGCTGGATCACGGGCAAAGCCCTCGGGTGAGGCAACATCCTCTACCCGGTGGTTTTCCCAAAGCCCATCGCTGGTTCGGAAAGTCTGTATGCCGGACTCAGCGGAGATTCCGGCACCGGTTAAAACAACGATGGATTGACAGGTTTTGGTAGGCATAGGGCATGTATTCTGTTTTTTTCAGTTTGGCAGGCAAATAGCGCCATACCGACTCCGGTTCTGTCCCAACCCGCAAGGGTCACAAAGCAGATGAATATTCGCAGGATAATACAATGAGAGATACCCGGCCGTTTCTGCTCACTACCGATTTCCCCGAGTTGCAGAGAAAAGGATTGTCGACGCTTCAGGTAAATTTGGGGTATCTCTGTAATCAAAGTTGCAGCCACTGCCACGTGAATGCGGGGCCAAACCGCACCGAACTGATGGATTGGGAGACCGTCCAACTGGTGTTGCGGGTATTGCGTGAACGACAGATTTCTACGCTCGATCTGACTGGTGGCGCGCCAGAGATGAACCCCCATTTTCGCCATCTGGTATCAGCGGCGATCAAGCAGGGTGTTACTGTCATTGATCGCTGCAACCTGACTATCCTCCTCGAGCCAGACCAGGCCGATCTGGCGGAATTCCTCGCAGCCCAGGGTGTAACAGTAGTTGCATCACTGCCTTGTTACACAGAGCAGAATGTTGCCGAGCAGCGCGGCAAGGGTGTTTTTCAGCAAAGCATAGAGGCGCTGCAAAAGCTGAATACACTGGGTTATGGGCGAAAGCCAGACCTCGCTTTAAACCTGGTTTACAACCCCAACGGCGCATTCCTTCCGCCCCCACAGCAGCAGCTCGAACAGGAATACAAAACCCGTTTATTGGAAGATTATGGCATTGTGTTCAACCAGCTTTTTACCATCACCAATATGCCGATCAGTCGCTTCGGTGCCACTTTGCTGGCTCATGGTAACTACGAACCTTATATGCAGTTGTTGAAAGACCATTATCACCGCGAGCACCTGCAGACAGTCATGTGCCGCGATACTGTCAGTGTGGATTGGCTGGGCTACCTCTACGATTGTGATTTCAACCAGATGCTTGAGATGCCCATGTCCGCCCCGAGCGAACACATTGCCTCAGACCGTCGACCGCATTTGCGGGAACTACTGCAGAATGATCTGTCCGGACGACCGATTGCCATTGGTGACCACTGCTACGGTTGTACCGCCGGCAATGGCAGTAGCTGTGGCGGTGCGTTGGACTAATGGCCGGTCTGCAGCTCAGTATCGTTATTCCGGTGCTCAATGAAGGTGCTGAGCTAACGTCCTGTCTTCAGTGTTTACAAGGGCTTCGCCAGGCAGAAGTGGAGCTGATTGTGGTGGATGGCGGAAGCTCGGATGATTCGGTGGAGCGGGCCACTGCCCAGGCTGATCTGGTCATCAACAGTCCCCGTGGCCGCAGTTTGCAGATGAATGCAGGGGCGGTAGAGGCTTGCGGCAATTACCTGCTGTTTCTCCACAGTGATACACGATTGCCTGTCGGGTTCTCCAGTCATTGGTTGTCGGACAGTGTTTGGGGGTTTTTCCCGGTCAAGCTCAGTGGAACCAGTTGGGCTTTTCGGGTGATTGAGCGGGCGATGAGTTGTCGGGCCCGTTTCTCCGGTATTGGCACTGGCGATCAGGCGCTGTTTGTACGCCGCGATATTTTTGATCAAATTGGCGGTTTTGCCGCTATCCCGCTGATGGAGGATGTGGAAATCTGTCGTCGCCTGAAAGTTCTCTGCCCACCCAAAGTGTTGTCTCCTACCGTTCTGACTTCCGCTCGTCGCTGGCAGCAGCGGGGAATTGTGAGCACGGTATTGCAAATGTGGTGGTTGCGGCTGGCATTTTTTCTGGGCGTTTCCCCGGCACGTCTGGCTAGACGGTATTACCCTGAATGATCCCCGGATCCTCTGACAGTTGCCTGATACAGTTTGCCAAGGCCCCATTATTGGGTGCTGTAAAAACCCGCTTGGAGCCCTCTCTGGGAAAGGCGGGGTGTGTGGCACTTCATCGTGCGCTGGTCAGTTGGGTCTTCAGTCGTCATCTGCCAGTGGGGCAGGTTGATAGCGAAGTCTGGTCTGACCGTAAGCACCCTTTTTTCGATGCTCTCCTGACTCCTGCGGAAGTGCCATTTCGCCTGCAGGAAGGCGCCGATCTTGGCCAGCGCATGTCCCACGCTTTTGCTGATCGACTACCGCATTACCGCAACGTGTTGTTGATCGGCAGCGATTGCCCGGGGATTAATGGTAATTATATTGCGGCTGCGCTCAAGGCGTTGCAGACAGTCCCCGCTGTATTGGGTCCGGCCCGTGATGGCGGCTATGTGCTGGTGGGGCTCAATCGACCTTGTCCGGGTATTTTTGAAGACGTGCCATGGGGAACCGGGAGGGTTATGGAGGTGACGCGGCAGCGCTTGATGGCGAACTGTTTGCAGTGGCTTGAGCTGGATACACTGGTCGATATTGACCGAAATGAAGATCTGCACTATCTAGTAAGTAGCGTTGAGCGGGAATTATTTTTTAAGAAATATTTAACTTGCTGATATTAAAAGAATTATTTTTCTTGACCAGTTTCTGTTTTGCGCCTATTTTTGCGCAAAATCAGTGGTGCTTGACCCCCGTCCCGCAGGGGTCGTTTTATCGGGATCCAGGAGTTTCGATATGAGTGGCGAAGAAGCTTTACAAGATGATGATTTCGATGGTGAGGGTGACGATGCTAGTCAGGAAACTGAAACGGCAGAGGTCGTTGTAAAAATAGTCAATTCAGAGGCTAGAAGGCGTCTTGAAGATCGCCTAGAAGAGCGTCGACTGCAAAAATTGATACGTGATTACGATTACGATATCGACTGACGGCAGTCATGCACTGTTTTTCCTTGATGGGGGGTAACTTTTTCCCTCACCACCCCGAGTTTTGGCATAATACTGTCTGCGCTTCTGGCTGGATGTTTTCTGTTGCCTCAAACTCCACAACTGATACTGGACTCGATTGCTTTTGAACGGGACGACTGTCTGTTGTTCTCCGGGATCTGTCTGTCGCTGGAGTCTGGAGACGTTCTACAAATAGAAGGGCCTAATGGGGTCGGCAAGACCACATTGCTGCGAATTCTTTCAACTGCCTTGATGCCCACTGCCGGCAAGCTGCTTTGGCAGGGCAGTGATGTGGCCCGTCATCGCCAGCTGTATTTGCAGAATCTATTGTTTCTCGGTCACTTGCCTGGGCTGAAACAATCACTGTCACCCACTGAAAACCTGGTCTGGTGGCGCCGGATTCATCGGGACCACAGCCCCCTCAAAAATGAAGAAATCCTTGGCTCACTGGGTTTGTGCGGCTATGAGGACATTCCCTGTTATGCGCTATCTGCCGGCCAACAGCGGCGGGCCGTACTGGCTCGTTTGTTAGTGACAGAAGCACCCCTCTGGATACTTGATGAGCCGTTTACCGCGATTGATAAACAGGGGGTCGCCGACCTCGAGGCACTCCTGATTGCGCATGCCCGGCGCGGTGGTATGGCAGTCCTATCGACACATCAGGATTTGGGTATTGCCAACGTGCGCCGTTTTCCCCTGGTGGCCTCGGCGGAGGCCGTTTGAGTATGGGTTATGGTTTTGTCGCGATATTGCGCCGCGATTTGCTGTTGGCATTCCGCAACCGGGGTGAGATAGCGAATCCGGTCATCTTTTTCTTCATTGTTGTGACCCTTATTCCCCTCGGGTTGACCCCTGAGGCCAGCCGTCTGGCTGAAATCGCACCCGGTATTTTGTGGGTTATGGCGCTGCTGGCATCGCTGCTGTCAGTGGAGGGACTGTTTCACAGTGATTATCGCGATGGCACACTGGAACAGTTGGTCATTTCTCCACAGCCGCTCTATTTAATGGTATTGGCAAAAATTTTGGCTCATTGGTTGATAACCGGTCTGCCATTAACCCTGCTGGCGCCGCTTTTAGGTATGATGTTGTCTCTTCCCACAGCGGGATATTTACCGTTGGTGCTGGGCTTGCTGATGGGCACTGCAGTGCTGAGTTTGCTGGGTGCGATAGGCGCCGGACTGACAGTAGCTCTGCGCAAGGGCGGATTGCTGCTATCACTGATTGTGATGCCGCTGTATATGCCAGTGCTTATCTTTGGTGCCAGCGCGGTTCAGCGATCTGTAGATGGGTTTTCGGTACAGGGCCCGTTGGCGGTCATGGGTGCACTGCTGGCTTTTTCGTTGCTGATTGCACCGTTTGCCACGGCCGGTGCGCTGCGGGTCAGTATGCACGGTTGACTATTTGGTCGGTGGCCCGATCAAAAATAAGGTTTAAAGATACTATGTGGCAATGGTTTCATCGTTTGGGCTCACCCCGCTGGTTTTATCAGGCCAGTGGCAAGTGGCTTCCCTGGCTGGCGGGTATTACCTTTGTGTTGCTGCTTATCGGCCTGATGTGGGGACTGGGTTTTGCACCACGGGACGCGAAGCAGGGGAACAGTTTCCGGATTATTTATATTCATGTGCCGGCCTCTTTCCTGGCACTGGCCGGTTACTACGTGATGGCGATTGCTGGTGCCGTGGGCCTGATCTGGAAGATGAAGCTGGCTGATATGGTGATGAAGTCGGCGGCACCCCTTGGTGCGGCCCTGACCTTTGTCGCGTTAATTACCGGAGCCATTTGGGGAAAACCCACCTGGGGAACCTACTGGGTTTGGGATGCTCGAATTACCTCCATGCTGGTATTGTTGTTTTTATACATGGGGGTGATGGCCCTGCAGCACTCATACACTAGCGTCGATGCCGCGAACAGGGCCAGTGCGGTATTATCACTGGTGGGGATGGTGAATATCCCGATTATTTATAAATCCGTTGACTGGTGGTACACACTGCATCAGCCCGCGACCATTAAATTTACGGAAGCTCCCACCATGCACCCCGATATGTTCCATCCGCTGCTGGTGATGATAGCGGGCTTTTATTGTTTTTATGCGCTGGTGCTGATTCTCAATACCCGCTCGGAAATACTGCATCGCGAACGTCGGTCCAGTTGGGTAAAGGATATTGTGTTGCAAAATCAGAGGTGATGGGCGTTGATGTTCCGTTTTGACAGTTTTCAGCATTTTTTGCAGATGGATGGGCACGGGGCCTATGTATGGTCTGCCTACCTGATAGCCATCCTTGTTATGGCCTGGCTTGTGGTCAGTCCACTGTTCCGGCAGTCACGAGTGCGGCAGGCTGTTACCCGGGAGCTGCGTCGTGAAACCGCCAGGCAACACAGTGCGGGCGAGGCAGGTAAAGAGTGAACCCGAAGCTTGCTTGCAACAACCAGAGTTAGACTATGATGCACCCGATTCGTCGACAGCGACTGTTTTTAGTCATTTTTATTGTAGTGGCGGCATCCCTTGCCGTGGGTTTGATGACCTATGCCTTACGGGATAACATCAATTTGTTCTATCCGCCTTCTGAGATTGCTGCCGGTGATGCGCCACCGGGTGTCCGCATTCGCGCCGGGGGGATGGTGGTAGACGGGAGTGTCGAGCGGGCAAGTGATTCGCTGTTTGTCCGTTTTCTGGTGACAGACGGTGAAGCCGAAGTGGAAGTCCACTATACCGGTATCCTCCCTGACCTGTTTGCTGCGGGCGAAGCTGCTGTGGTCACCGGTGAGCTGGACAAACAGGGCATTTTCATGGCATCTGAAGTGCTGGCAAAACACGATGAAAATTACACCCCGCCGGAAGTGGCAGATGCCATGAATGCAGCCCACGAACGGGCAAAGCAATCGACGGATGAATCCTGACAGGAAAAACCGGGTATTAACCTATGCTTGCAGAATACGGTCACTTTGCGCTGATCCTGGCACTGATTTTAGCTTTGTTGCAGTCTGGGATACCCCTGGCTGGTGCCTCTTTAGGCAACCGCCTGTGGATGGCCTCAGCGAGACCACTGGTGGTGGGTCAGACCGTGATGGTGGCTTTCAGTTTTGGCTGTCTGGTGGCGCTCTTCCTCAACGACGATTTTTCTGTGCGCTACGTCGCTTCTAATTCCAACAGCTTGCTTCCGGATTACTTTAAGGTCAGTGCGGTGTGGGGCGCCCATGAGGGCTCCCTGTTGTTGTGGGCCTTAATCCTGGCGGCGTGGAGTTTTGCAGTGGCTCTATTCAGTCAGACCTTGCCCAAGGAGCTGGTGGCAAGGGTGTTGGCGGTGATGGGATTGATCAGTGTCGGTTTCTACCTGTTCATGCTGTTCACCTCCAATCCGTTTGAGCGTAGCCTGCCCTTTTATCCTGCGGAGGGTGCCGACCTGAATCCGCTGTTGCAGGATATCGGACTGATTATCCATCCACCGATGCTGTATATGGGGTACGTGGGTTTTTCGGTGGCTTTTTCGTTTGCCGTGGCGGCTCTGCTCGCCGGTCGCCTGGACGCCNCCTGGGCCCGCTGGACCAGACCCTGGACCAATATGGCCTGGGTATTTCTGACACTCGGTATTGCCCTGGGTAGCTGGTGGGCCTATTACGAACTGGGTTGGGGNGGATGGTGGTTCTGGGATCCTGTTGAGAACGCCTCTTTCATGCCATGGCTGGTGGGAACGGCATTGATCCACAGTCTTGCTGTGACTGAAAAACGCGGCGTATTTCGCAGCTGGACGCTGTTGTTGGCGATTTTTGCCTTTTCGCTCAGTCTGCTCGGCACGTTCCTGGTTCGTTCCGGGGTGCTGACCTCGGTGCATGCGTTTGCTGCTGATCCGGAGCGAGGGGTCTTTATTCTGATGTTCCTGGCGCTGGTGGTAGGTGGTTCGTTGTTGCTTTATGCCCTGCGGGGACCTTCGGTTAAAGGGGTGACCCATTTTACCGGTGTTTCCCGGGAGATGTTTCTGTTAGGAAACAATATCCTGTTGGTCAGTGCCATGGTCATGATTCTGTTGGGCACACTTTACCCTCTGTTTGCCGATGTGCTTGACTGGGGCAAAATTTCTGTGGGGCCGCCTTATTTCAATCTGTTTTTTGTCCCGCTGATGCTTGTTCTGGCGGTATTCATGGCAGTGGCTCCAGTGATGCGTTGGAAGAGGAACAGCCTCGCCGGTCTGCGACGGTTTTTGACGCCACCATTGCTGGTTTCACTGTTGGCAGGCGCATTCTCGCCTCTGCTGTTTAACACGGACTATTCACTGATCATCGCGGTAACGATGGCCGTGGCAATCTGGGTGCTTGCGGTGACATTACTGGATCTCTGGCAGAAATCCGGTCATTCCCGTTCGAGATGGCATGGCCTGGTCCGGCTCAAGGGAAGTTACTATGGTATGGTTCTGGCGCATTTCGGGGTGGTGGTCTGTATGGTAGGGGCTGCTGTGACAACGGTTTACAGTATTCAGCGGGATGTGAGGATGGTGCCGGGCGATCAGGTGGAAATGGCTGGATACCAGTTCGAATTTGTTGAGGTGCGTAAGGTTCAGGGACCCAACTATATTGCGGACCAAGCGCTGATCACAGTGACCCGCGATGGAAAACGGGTGAATCAGCTGAAGCCTGAAAAGCGGCGCTATGTGGCCAGTGGTCAAACCATGACTGAGGTGGGTATAGACGGAAACCTGTGGCGTGACCTTTATGTGGCGTTGGCGGAGCCATTAGAGGGCGGGGCCTGGGCGATCCGGGTGCATTTCAAACCCTTTGTCCGGTGGATATGGCTGGGTGCTCTGCTGATTTCCATTGGTGGGTTGATTGCCGTACTGGACAAGCGATATCGGCGACAGCGGGTTACCCAGACCGAGTCGGCTACCCTGGTAGGCAACGTTTGAATGGTCGGGTGCTAATGTGTCCAGATTAAAGCTTTTTTTGCCCTTGATGGTGTTTGTGGTGCTGGCCATTTTTTTACTCAACGGCCTGGAGCGTGACCCCAATGCCATGCCTTCGGCGTTGATTGATCGGCCCGTTCCGGTATTTTCTCTCCCGGTACTGGGTGATGAAACACGTTCAGTGACGGAGGCGCTGTTTCAGGGTGAGCCCGCACTGCTAAATGTCTGGGCCACCTGGTGTGTTGCCTGCCGGATCGAACACCCGTTTCTCAATAAGTTGGCTGATCAGGGGATACGTATTATCGGCCTTAACTATAAGGACGATAATGCGGCGGCCAGAAAATGGCTGATGGACAAAGGTGACCCCTATGCGTTGAGCGTGATTGATGCGCGGGGCCGAATGGGACTGAACCTCGGTGTTTTTGGTGCGCCTGAAACCTACATCGTGGATCGTACCGGCACCATACGTTACAAGCATATTGGTGTTGTGGATGAGCGCGTCTGGCGAGACAAGCTCCTGCCAATATGGCAAGAAATTCAATGAGGTGACAGATCGTATGTCTGAAGAAGATTATCAACGAGGAATGAGTGTACGTCGCCAGGTGATGGGTGATGAGTTTGTCGATCGATCCATGGCGGCGGCCACCGCGTTTACACAACCCGTTCAGGACTACATCAATGAAAACTGTTGGGGTTCCGTGTGGGCGCGTGATGCCTTACCCCTAAAAACCCGTAGCATGATTACGATTGCCGTCCTGGCTGCACTCAAAGCGCCAGCTGAATTAAAAGGCCACGTGCGCGGTGCGTTGCGCAATGGGTGCACGGTTGAGGAAATTCGTGAGGTATTGTTGCATACCGCACCCTATATCGGGGCGCCTGCTCTTCAGGAGGCGTTTCGTGCAGCAAAGGAAATCGTTGAAGATCAGTGAGAGTGGGGGGCGCGGCGGCCAGCCTGTTGATGTCCTCCAGGAATCATCAGGTGAAGTCTTGCCAGCTCGCGCAATGAAGGGCTGCTCGGATGTAAACGCAGGAAAAACGGGAGCAGTATGCACAGGGTTTTAACCGTTGGGAGTTTCTTACTGCTGATACTGGCCGGTGCTGGTTCGGTCGGAGCCGCTGAGGATGTACAGACATTTTCATCCGATGAAAAACGGCAGCGGTTTCACGAGCTGGTGGCTGAATTGCGTTGTCCAAAATGCCAGAACCAGACCCTGGCAGATTCCAATTCCCCTATAGCTCAGGATCTCCGCGGGGAGATCTACCGGATGTTGGAAGACGGGAAAACAGACAGTGAAATTGTCGACTTTCTGGTTGCTCGCTATGGTGAATTTGTCATGTATCGCCCGCCGGTCAAAAATACCACATTGATACTCTGGCTGACTCCATTGCTTCTGGTGGTGATTGGTATTGGTGTTTTATGGAGGGTCAATCGTCGCCAGTCAATGGCTGCACAGCCAGCAAACTGGCCCGACGGGGTAGCGGCAACAGCCGGCAGCAGTGAAGCATTATCTGCGAAAGAACAGGCACAGTTGCAAACTCTGCTGGGAGAAAGCGAACAGTCTGAATCAGGTGACGATAAAAGCAGTGGTGGGGTGGAGCGATGATCTGGTCAATCCTGGCTTTTCTCACCTTGCTGGCCGGTCTTTTTGTGATTTACCCGCTGCTGCGAAAAGCGCCCCGAGTGCAGTCAGAGGAGGGGCAACAGGCGAACATTGTATTGTTTCGCGAGCAGCTGTCGGAGCTCGATCGCCAATTGGCCGATGGTGAAATGGATGAGCAGCAGTATCGTGAGCTGGTCGCAGAACAGAAACGCCTGCTACTGGCAGACGAGTCAGATTTACCGGTGATGGAATCTACCCGATCTCGTGGAGCCTGGTTGTTAATGGCGGGTCTGTTGCTGGTGCCGCTATTGGCTTTCAGTCTTTACCATCAGCTCGGTGCCAGTGAGGATGCGCTGATCAGTGAACTGATGGAGAAGCGCCTTGTAAACCGGGACAGCGAAGCAGATGCTCAAATTCGTCAGCAGTTGCAACAGAGGATTGCCGGCCGTCTGCAGAACCATCCCGATAACGTGTATTACCTTGTTATGCTGGCCCGTATGCTGCTTGAAGACGGTGAGTTTCTGCAGTCCAGTGCCACTTACCAGCGTGCTGTGCGGATTGCTCCCGAAGATGCAGACCTTCAGGCAGAGTATGCCCAGGCGGCTTATTTTGCCTCCGGAAATCGTTTCAGTCCTGAGGCCGATTCGGCGCTCGAGCGCGCATTGGCCCTTGATCCCAACAACCTCACCGCCTTGGGCCTAAAAGGCATCCGTGCATTTGAATCGGGCGATTATCTCGTGGCGATTACCAGCTGGCAAAACGCCCTGCAAGCGATTCATCCCTCAACTCCCCAGGCTGAATCCCTGAAAGCGGGAATCGAGCGTGCCCGTGAACAAATGGGAGACAGCATGCCCTCTCTGCGGGTGAGTGTCTCATTGGCGCCGGAGCTGACTGCTGATTCCGGACAAGTGATTTATGTATTTGCCCGGGAATGGCAGGGATCACCCATGCCATTGGCTGTGGCCAGATTGCAGGTGGCTGACCTGCCGACCACCGTCGTACTGGATGATTCAATGGCAATGCCCAACGGTAAGTTACTCTCTTCAGCTGATCGGGTTGAGGTGGTGGCGAGGATTTCATCAACGGGTTCAGTGGCTCCTTCAGCAGGTGATCTGGAAGGTGCCAGCGAGGCCCTCTCCATGAAAAAACAGGGTCTTGCAGCAACCATTGTTATCGACAGGAAATTATAGAACCACAGTTGCTTGTGGACGCTGTCCAGCTGTGTAAAATCGCAGTTTTCCGGGCGCTCGATAACACCCGGCTGATACGGCTGTCAATGCAACAAAACTTCTGGCAGGAATGCCATTAAAAAGAGACATCATGCGCCTCAAATGTATCAAACTGGCAGGCTTCAAGTCGTTTGTTGACCCGACCACTGTGTCTTTTCCGAGCAATCTCTGTGCCGTTGTTGGCCCGAATGGCTGCGGCAAATCCAATATCATTGATGCAGTGCGCTGGGTTATGGGCGAAAGTTCTGCCAAACATTTGCGCGGCGAGTCCATGACCGATGTCATTTTTAACGGCTCCGGCGGACGAAAGCCTGTGGGCCAGGCTTCGATAGAGCTGGTTTTTGACAACTCCGATAGCACCCTGGGCGGCGAGTATGCCAGCTGGAGTGAAATTTCCATCAAGCGAAAAGTCACCCGGGAGGGGCAGTCCCAATATTATCTGAACGGCAGCAAATGTCGTCGACGCGACATCACGGACATATTTCTCGGTACCGGCCTGGGCCCGCGCAGCTATGCCATTATTGAGCAGGGCATGATTTCCAACTTGATTGAAGCTCGTCCCGACGAGTTGCGCGTCTATATTGAAGAAGCTGCGGGTATTTCAAAATACAAAGAGCGCCGGCGGGATACAGAAAACCGCATCCGTCGCACACAGGAAAATCTGGAGCGCCTCACCGATATCCGCGAAGAACTGGGCCGGCAACTGGGTCGACTCGAGCGTCAGGCCCAGGCTGCTGAAAAGTACACCGAATTCAAAAAGGAAGAGCGCCGAATCAAGGCAGAGCTGCAGGCGCTTCGCTGGCGCTTGCTGGCGGAACAGATTGTCGAGCGCCGTCAGGTCATTTCCGGTTTTGAGTTAAAGGTTGAGGCACTGGTTACGGAACGCAGTGCTTGCGATACAGCGGTGGAGCGTCACCGTACCGAGTACACAGAGTCGGGTGACAGGTTTAACGAAGTGCAGGGGCGTTATTACAGCATTGGTGCTGAGGTGGCAAGAATCGAACAGGCCATTCAGCACGTGCAGGATCGCGCCCGCGAACTGCAACAGGATCTGATGCAGACGGACCGTAATTTTGCCGAATCCGAAGAGCATCTGCGTGTCGATCGCGAGAAGGCCGAGAGGTGGCAGAGTGAGTTGCTGGAAATCGCGCCTCAGCTGGAAAAGGCGAATGCCGCCGAGAAGCTTTCTCAGAGTGTGTTATCCCAGGCTGAGGAGACCATGCAAGTTTGGCAATCCCAGTGGGACGAATTCAATCTCAAGTCCGGCGAGCCCCGTCAACAGGCTGAAGTAGAGCAGTCCCGGATTCAACACCTGGAACAGGCATTGCGGCGACTGGCCGAGCGGATAGACACCGTGCAACAGGAATATCAGGGTCTCAGCGACAGTCCTGTACAGGAAGAAATTGCCTTGGTGCAGGCGCAGCTGGCGGAGGTCGAGCTGGCCCTCGGAGATCAGCAGGCTCGCCTTGATAGCCTGAACCTTGAAGTTGAAAATACCCGCCAGAAAAGCCTTGAAATCGGTGCTGAACTTGACCAGCAGCGGGGCCAGCTACAGTCCATGCTTGGCAGGCAGTCATCGCTGGAGGCGCTGCAACAGGCTGCATTAGGCGGTGAGGGTGATCAGCAACAGTGGATCGAGAACCAGGAGCTGACTGGATACCCGAAACTGGCAGAAACCTTACAGGTGGAGCCGGGTTGGGAAACGGCTGTGGAAACCGTGCTGGGTAATTACCTGCAAGCGGTTTGTGTTGATGATTTCACCTCGGTGAGTCATCAGCTTGACAGTTTTGGCAAGGGTCACCTGGTTTTGCTGGACCAGACTGAAACGGAGGTAATTCAGTCGGCATTAGCCAGTTCTCTTGCCAGTAAAGTTACGGGTGAGTGGGCCGGGTCATTATTAACCGGTGTGCTGGTCGCTGAAAACCTCTCTGCTGCATTATCGATACGAAAGACATTGGCACCAACGGAATCTGTCATCACGCGTGATGGATTGTGGCTCGGCGTTAACTGGCTCAGGGTAGCTCGCGATCAGGATGCCCGTGCCGGTGTTTTAAAACGACAACAGGCACTCGAGACGCTGACCCGTGAGCTGTCTGAGTCTCAATCGATCGTTGATGCGCTGTCTGTTGATAAAAGTACCACAGAGCAGGCATTGCGGGAGCTCGAAGTCAGTCGTGAGGACATTAGCCGCGATATGGCTGAGCAGCAGCGCCACTACGCGGAGCTTCGCTCCGTGTTGGCTGCCAACCAGATGCAGGTGGAGCAGTTTGCCGCCCGTCGTACTCGTGCCGAAAATGAGCTCAATGAAGCCTTGCAGCAGCAGCAGCTGGAGCAGGAAAATCTGAAAACCGCCCGGCAATCCCTGTCAGTTGCCATTGAAATGATGGAGCAGGATACCGTCCAGCGTGAGCAATTGCTTCAACAACGGGACAGCTCTCGGGCTGAGCTCGATCAGGCACGGCAGGCCGCCAGGCACGACCGCGACCACTGCCATGAACTGGCCATGCGGGAAAAGTCGGTCAGCACTCAGTTGCACGCTGTTCTGGAAGGGATTGAACGTTTGCAGGTGCAGGTGGCCCGACTTCAGGAGCGCCGCGAGCAGTTGCATGCGGTATTCAATCAGCATGAAGATCCGACACTAGAACTTCAGGAAGACCTGGCTGCACAACTGGAACGGCGTCTGACAGTGGAGAGAGAGCTCACTACTGCGAGACAGGCACTGGAAACGATCGAAGAGCAGATGCGCGAAACCGAAAAACGACGTAGCCAACTGGAGCAGCAGATACAGACAGAACGGGTGGAGCTGGAACAGCATCGCCTTTCTGCCCAGGATCTGGCTACCCGCAGTAAAACGATTGCGGAGCAAATCAGTGAGCACCGTTTTGACCTGGATAGCCTGCTGGCGGCACTGCCGGAAGATGCGGATCTCTCCCAATGGGAGGAGGAGCTGGAACGGCTGGCCAACCGCATTCAGCGGCTGGGTCCGATCAATCTCGCAGCAGTTGATGAGTTCAAGCTGGAATCGGAACGAAAAACGTATCTGGATGCTCAAAATGCCGAGCTGGAGGAAGCGCTGCAGACGCTTGAAGATGCGATTCGAAAAATTGACAGGGAAACCCGCACTCGTTTCAGGGAGACCTTTGATCTGATCAACAGCTCTCTGCAGGAGCTGTTTCCTAAATTATTTGGTGGCGGCCACGCCTATCTGGAACTGACGGGGGATGATCTGCTGGATACTGGCGTTACGATTATGGCTCGGCCACCGGGTAAGAAAAATACCACCATTCATCTGCTGTCGGGTGGCGAAAAAGCCATGACAGCTATTGCATTGGTGTTTTCAATTTTTGAGTTGAACCCTGCGCCTTTTTGTATGCTTGATGAGGTGGACGCACCGCTGGATGATGCGAATGTCGGGCGCTATGCCAGAATGGTGGAAGAAATGTCTGCCAGAGTGCAATTTATTTACATTTCCCATAACAAGATTGCCATGGAAATGGCCAATCAGTTGATGGGGGTTACCATGCACGAACCAGGGGTGTCACGCTTGGTCAGTGTGGATGTTAATCAGGCCGTGGAGTTGGCGGAAGCCTAGGGCCTGTTAACATGCCCCGGTAAATTACCCTGGTTGGCCAGGCGACCATTGCTGTTGCCATAGGGTTATTAAATTCGCAAAGCGACATTTTGACAGGATAAAAAAGACGATGGAATTTGGTGCTCGCGAAATGATGCTTGCATTGGGCGTGCTGGTTGTACTGGCGATTGTCCTCGATGTGATCCGGCGTGTGCGTAATGCTCGTTATGACAGAATTCATATGTCAAAACGAAAACAACCCATTTTTGATAGCGATGTCGGGCGGGATGAATACGGTAGCGAGTTGCCCGGCGGCGGCGCACGGGTTGTCGGCTACCGCAATGAATCCGATGTTGAGGAAATGAGCAGGGCTGTCAGGCAGCGTGCCGAAGCCAATAAACCTAAATTGACGGTACCCTTCAAGAAACCGGAACAATCCAGTCTTTTTCAGGAAGATCCGCTTCCTCCGTCCAGACCTGCCCGTGTGGAACCGGTTGAGACTGCTTCCGTTCCCACTGGGGAGGTTCCTGAGAACGAAACCACCGAGAAAGACGTTGTTGAGAAGAAGGTTGTTGAGAAGGAAGCTTCTGGCAGAAATGCCGTTGAAAAAAAGGCATCGGGTTCAGAGCGCGCCACTCGGAAACCTGCTTCTGTCGTCAGTGTTGTGGTGATGCATCTGATGGCGGGTGAGGACAAGGTGTTTGCGGGACAGGCATTGCTGGATGCATTGCTTGCGGAGGGACTGCGTTATGGCTCGATGAAGATCTTTCATCGCCATGTCGGTGATGATGGTTCGGGGCCAGTACTTTACAGTGTGGCCAATTCCGTTAATCCCGGCACCTTTGACCTGAATGACATGGAGCAATTTACCACACCGGGTGTCAGCTTTTTCTTTGCCATGGAGGATGTCGATGATCCTTCCGCTGCTTTTGAGCTGTTGTTGGGCGCTGCCAGACAGATGGCTGCTGATCTCGGCGGCACACTGAAAGATGAAAGTCGCAGTGTCCTCACCCGACAGACCGAAGAGCACTATCGGCAGCGCATAGCAGATTATTGCCGCACCCAGTTATCCGGAATTGAATAATGGCTTCACCGGACTCTGCCGTTCGGGAGAAAGCGGCTGCACTGCGCAGGCAACTGAACGACCATAACTACCGTTATTATGTGCTGGATGAGCCCTCAGTTCCGGATGTTGAATATGACCGCTTGATGCAGCGGCTCACCAGGCTGGAAACGGAGTTTCCCGAGCTGAAGACCCCCGACTCGCCCACCCAGCGCGTAGGTGGCGAACCGCTCAGCAGTTTTGAGCCGGTTACCCACGAAGTACCTATGTTGTCGCTGGATAACGCCTTCAGTGACGATGAACTGGTGGATTTTAATCGCCGCTTACAGGATCGTCTTAAGAGCCGGGATGCTCTGGTTTATGTGTGTGAGCCGAAACTGGACGGGGTAGCCGTCAGCCTGCTCTATGAAAATGGCTATTTGGTGCGCGCTGCCACGCGGGGCGATGGTGCCACCGGGGAAAATATTACAGCGAACGTTCGTACGATTAATTCTGTTCCCCTCAGGTTGCAAGGCGAGAACTTGCCGGCAGTTCTGGAGGTAAGGGGTGAAATTTATATGCCCCGATCCGGTTTTGAGCAACTGAATGCCAGGGCCAGATCCACTGACCAGAAACTGTTCGTCAACCCCCGGAACGCGGCAGCGGGGAGTCTTCGGCAACTGGATTCGAGAATCACCGCGTCGCGACGGCTGGAAATGATGGCCTACAGTCTTGGTCGTCTGGAAGGGCTCCAGTGGCCGAGTACACATATGGGCACGCTCCATCTGTTGAAAAAACTCGGCTTTCTGATTAACCCCCATATTGAATTGGCGGAGGGCATCCAAGGCTGTATTGATTACTACCAGAAAATGATCTCTGTTCGACAGCAGCTGCCCTATGACATTGACGGGATTGTTTACAAGGTTGATGACCTGGGGGCCCAGCGGCGACTGGGCTTTGTAGCCAGGGCTCCCCGTTGGGCGATTGCTCGTAAATTTCCCGCTCAGGAGGAGATGACGCGGTTGCTCGACGTTGAGTTTCAGGTGGGGCGAACGGGTGCAGTCACACCTGTCGCGCGATTGGAGCCGGTATTTGTAGGCGGTGTTACGGTGAGTAATGCGACCCTGCACAACCAGGATGAAGTGATCCGCTTGGGTGTCAAGCTCGGCGACAGGGTGATCGTGCGCCGTGCCGGGGATGTCATTCCCCAGGTGGTTAAAGTCATCGTCGAAGATCGGCCATCCGACGCCAGAGATGTGGAATTTCCCGATCATTGTCCGGTCTGTGGGTCACCGGTGGAACGGGTCAAGGGCGAAGCGGTAGCCCGTTGTTCCGGCGGACTGATTTGTCAAGCGCAGCGCAAACAGGCGATCAAGCATTATGCCTCTCGCAAGGCGATGGATATTGATGGCCTCGGCGACAAGCTGGTTGAGCAACTGGTGGATAAGGGACTGGTCAGCTCGGTGGCTGATCTTTACCGACTGACAGTGGATCAACTGGCGGGCCTGGAGCGTATGGCGGACAAGTCTGCTGCCAACCTGCTGGGCGCAGTGGCCGCCTCAAAGCAGACGTCGCTGCCACGCTTTATTTATTCGCTGGGGATTCGCGAGGTGGGTGAGGCCACAGCGCGCACTCTCGCAGAGCATTTTGGCAACCTTGAGGCTCTGCAGTCAGCGGATGAGGAACAGCTTCAGGAAGTGCCTGATGTGGGGCCAGTTGTGGCGCATTTTGTGAGCACTTTTTTTCAGCAGCCGGAGAATCGGCAGATTGTGGAAGAACTGCAGGGAGCGGGTGTGCACTGGCCGGATATGGTGGCACCTGATAAATCATCGCTGCCACTGGCCGGCGAAACCTGGGTGCTCACCGGCACGCTGACCTCAATGGGAAGATCCGAGGCGAAAGAGAAATTGCAGCAATTGGGAGCGCGTGTGGCGGGCAGTGTGTCATCTGGTTCTGCTTGTGTGGTAGCAGGGCCCGGTGCGGGTAGCAAGCTGACAAAAGCCAGAGAGCTGGAGGTCCCAATCATGGATGAAGATCAGCTGCTGGCCCTTTTCAAGGCGCACGGGCTGCTTTGACAAAATATTACAATTTCTTTCCTGAATGGCTGTTTTCGAGCCTTTATTGGCGCTTTTCTGACTATTTTTATCGCAAATGAATGATAACCCTAACGCCTTAACGGACAGCCCGACCGGCAGCTTTCGTTTTTACCTGCAGGGTATGGGTGTGAGTTCCTTTGCGCACGGTTTGCAAATCGTGCTGTTTCCCTGGCTGTTGGTCGGTGTCCTGAATGAATCTCCCGAGCGCGTTGGTATTGCGCAGATGGCCCTGATGTTGCCACAGCTGTTATTTGTATTGTGGGGCGGCGTCATGTCGGATAATCGCCATCCCGGGCAGCACCTGTTTCGGCTTTATCTACTCTATAACCTGCCTTGCCTGTTGCTGATGGGAGCACTGTGGTCAGGGCAGCTATCCTTCAGTGTAATGCTGCTCTACGGGTTCTGTTTTGGCACTATTACCGCATTCGTGCAGCCCGCCAGAGAAAGTCTCCTGTCGCGTGTTGTGGACAGCCAGCTGCAACAGGCCGTCGCCAGGGCTTCTTTTGTGCAGTTTACTGCCCAAAGTGCCGGTATTTTCCTGGCCGGTTATATGGATCGCATCGGCCTGTTGCCATTGATCGGTCTTCAACTGGTCATGTTGGCTACTTCGGGTTGGTTGCTGCGAAACAGCCTCGGTTATTTGCCAGAGAGCAGTATGGGTCGCCGCGGTTCTACCTGGGTGGACATGATGTCCGGCTTGAAACTGGTGTGGCATCACCGGCGGTTATTTCAGTTGATGATGGTGGTTGCGGCAACCGGTTTTCTCGGTTTTGGGCTCTATCTTGTTGCCATGCCCCTCCTGACCCGTGAGGTTTACCAGCAGGGGGCGTCCTTTTTTGCCTCCATTCAGTTCACTTTTATGTTGGGTATGATCATTGCCAATGTGATTATTATTCGACTGGTGGGGCGATTCAGGCAGCCCGGCAGGGTATTGTTAACCAGTCTGCTGATACGCGGTCTGTTTCTGATCATCATGGCCCTTCACCCTCCAGTCTGGCTATTATTTTTGTTGGTGCTGCTGTGGGGCGGTGCCTCGGGGGTTGCAATGATGCTGGGTCGCTCTCTAACCCATGAGGAGTCACCCCAGAAGTATCGGGCAAGGGTGGTCTCTGTGTACCAGTTATCACTGTTTGGTGCTGCGACAGTCGGTGCGTGGCTCAGTGGTCACGCCATTGCCTCCGTGGGGGTGCTGACAGCCATTGGTACACTGGGCGCATTGACCGTAGTAACGGCGTTAGTCGCCATTAAATTCAGCGATCTCTGGCAACCATTGCCCAATGACTCCCGGGAAGGTTGACCGGTTCAGTAGAACTCCCGAAAAGCCAGCAGAGCTGCAGTGACTGCCACATTCAGTGATTCCACGCCATTGTGCATGGGAATCCGAAGGTGGGTTGTACAGCAGTTGTTAACGGTTTTGGAAACCCCTTCTGTTTCATTGCCCAACACATAAACGACCGGTGTTTGCGGACGAAAATCGGTGAGTGTGTTTTCTCCGTGGGAGGACAGGGCGCAGCATGTGGCGCCCCGTTGCTTGAGCGCTTCAAGCGCCTCTGCCAGATTGTCGCAGTGGATCAGCCTGCTTTTGAACAGTGTTCCCGCACTGGCCTTTATGACCAGCGGAGAAATGGCAGCAATACCCTGGGCGGGTAACAGTAGACCGTGGCAGGGGCTGGCGGTAACCGAGCGGATAATCATGCCGAGATTTTGTGGATTGGTGATGCCGTCCAGTGCAATCAGGCTGTAGTTGTCCGCTGGTGGATTGGCGAGAAAGTCTTCCAGCAAGAGGTGATTGGGGCAAGCCAGATCCGCTGCCACGCCCTGATCCTGTTTGCCGTTGCGGGAAATACGCGACAGGGCCTGACGGCTGTGGAATTTTATTTCCACGCCCCGGACTTCGGCCAGCTTCATGATTTGGGCAATAATACCTACCGTCTGATTAGACTCGGCAAGGTGGAGCCGGTAACAGGGAAGATTATGGTCTTCGAGTGCTTCGAGCACCGGCTTTCGCCCATAGATGGTGAGCATCTTGTCAAAGAAACGCTTCCGTTCGAGATACTCGCCCCTTTGGGCGGGCGCATTATAATACTGTGTCATTGTGTGCAACCGGTAATCGATAAACCCGTATTATAAGCCTATGCAGAAGTTAACCGATAAACAGTTAGATCATTTCAGGGATATGTTGGAACGCTTGCGGATCGAACTCCGTGAGTTGCTGGATATATCCACAGATGCGAGTCGAACCGTGGTCCTCGATCAAACCATGGTCGGCAGATTATCGAGAATGGATGCGCTGCAACAGCAGCAGATGTCCCAAGCCAGTAGGGCTGCTTATCGCAAGCGCCTGGTGGCGGTAGAGCAAGCCTTGCGGTCACTGGATGACGGGGGATACGGTTGGTGTGAACGGTGCGGAGAGCTGATTGATACCCGACGACTTGAGATAAAACCTGAATCGGTTCGTTGTATTGGCTGTCAGCAGCTCAGTGAAACCGGGGGAGCCTAAAAGGAGGCTGTTATCTACCATCCCGGGTTGTTGCTGCCACTTCAAGAATGGCTTTGTAGGCTTTGACGGTTTCTGCCAACCCCAAAGTAATCGCATCGACAATCAGCGCGTGACCGATTGAGACTTCTTTCAGGCCGGGAATGGTCGAGAACATGGGCAGGTTGCCCAGATTGAGATCGTGTCCGGCATTGACGCCCAGGCCGAGCTCCGAGGCCAGTAACGCCGCCCGTCGGTGCTGTTGATACAGATTTTCCACTGTATCCGGGTCATTGTTCCAGGCTGCAGCATAGGGACCGGTATACAGCTCAATACGGTCCGCACCGAGCTGTTTTGCCAGCTCAATCTGTTCAGGAATGGGATCCATAAACAGGCTGACGCGGATTTTGAGGGACTTCAGTTTTTCGATAACCGGTAAGAGTTTGTCAGCTGTTTTGGTCAGATCAAACCCGTGATCAGAGGTGAGTTGGTGATCCGTATCCGGCACCAGTGTGCACTGGTCGGGTAGCGCTGCTTCTGCCAATGAAGTCAGACCCGGGTAGTCGCCCCTCTGTGCTGCAAACGGATTGCCCTCAACATTGAATTCAATTTCAGGTAATGGCTTGAGCAGCTCGGCCAGTTGCAATACATCCCCGGGTCGGACATGGCGCTGGTCCGGCCTGGGATGCACCGTGATACCGTTTGCGCCATGGCTGATACAGGCTTTGGCATGTTCAATCAGATCCGGGTAGTTTCCTTCACGGGAGTTGCGAATCAGGGCAATTTTATTGAGGTTGACGCTTAGAGCGATACTCATGTTTTATTGGGCATCCAGCAGGGTTGCTTCAATAATCCGCACTGGTTGTCTGGGGACATCATCATGAGGCCCTGACTTCCCAACCGGGACACGGGCAATTTTGTCTACCACCTCCATGCCTTTGGTCACTTTTCCAAATACCGCATAACCGGGATTCTGCGGGGTCTTATCCAGATTCCAGTTGTCGTCCAGGTTGATGAAAAACTGGGCCCTGGCGCTATTGGGGTCGGATGTTCTCGCCATGGCCACCGTGCCTCTGTGATTTTTGAGACCGTTATAGGACTCATTTTTAATCGGCTTGCTGGCTGGTTCCTTGGGGCTCATGTACTCATTGAATCCACCGGCCTGAATCATGAAGCCCTGTATGACCCGATGGAAAATCAGGCCATCATAATGTTTGTTTTTCAGGAGTTGGACGAAGTTGGCGACGGTCGCTGGTGATTTTTGCGGGTCCAGTGCCAGCTGAATATCGCCCATGCTGGTTTTTAGCAGGACCTGTACGGGCTCACTGGAGGCTGCCAGAGAGGCCGTTGTGCTTAACAGTA
This sequence comes from Porticoccus sp., assembly GCA_002707685.1. Classification (GTDB taxonomy): domain Bacteria; phylum Pseudomonadota; class Gammaproteobacteria; order Pseudomonadales; family Porticoccaceae; genus Porticoccus. Next base: position 100,141 of record PANQ01000013.1, read on the forward strand.
ATATTGCTGTTGCGATGAGGTGTTTCATAGGTTTATCCCCACTCCGAGAATCGTTTGCGTCTTTTTAACCTGGGCAGGATGACGGTTAGCATTGATCCCATAAGCACTGCGAGGGCGCCATATAGGAACCAGGTGTTTCTTTCGCTACTCTCCAGTTGATGATTGGTTGCTTTCAACACATCGATTTCGTTTTGCAATATCCCGTTGCGCTCCAGCAGCTCCTGGTTCTGTGCATTCATCGAAATGGCATTGGCAGACATTTTTTTGATAGACGATAGTTCGCTGCTCACTTCATCATTCGTCTCTTTCAGGTGATCAAGTTCGGACAGCGATTGGGCGTTTTCTTCCTCCAGTTGCGCTAACCTCTCTGTCAATTGCCGAACTTTTTTTTCGGCGGCAGACAGCTGGGTTTTCATACGTTCGACCAGGTCGCGTGCAACAGGTTCTTTTTGCAGATACTGCGATGGCATCCAGCCATCAAGTCCACTTGCGGTGGTGACATGTGTCCAGCCCTCACTGTTGGTTTCCACCAGTGTCATCCCGGTGCCGCTTTTAATGCCACGATGCAGGATGGCACATCTCGCGCAGGGTGAAGATCGCAATGGCACTGTATATTCGTCAGAGACATAAATTGTCTCCGCACTGACCGGACTTGCGAGCAGCACTAATACTGCCATTGAAAATAGTCGCATGGCTTTAAGCATAAATATCTCTAATGGCTGTGATGAGTTCAAGGCAGTACCTTTTTAAATGGTTTGACTAAAACGTTGGCATAGACCCCAGCACTGTTGTATGGATCGGCATCGGCCCATTTTGTTGCAGCTTCCAGTGATGCAAATTCTGCCACGATCAGGCTGCCGGAAAAGCCTGCTTCGCCGGGGTTTTCGCTGTCTACAGCAGGGTGAGGTCCGGCAAGCAGTAATCTCCCTTCCATTTTCAGGTCTTCCAATCTCGCCAGGTGGGCAGGTCTGGAAGCCAGTCGCAGTTCCAGGCTGTTTGCTACATCCTGACTGATAATCGCATACCACATGGGCTTACTTCCCCTTTTTGTCGTGGTGGTGGATAACATCTTCAAGGGATAAACCGGTCAACTTGGTAATTCCTCTGAAGAGATAAAACAGTGCTCCCATCAACACCAGCATGGCTGGAAGGGCAATGACCGGAAAACTCAACGCCGTCATTTTGCCCAGTTGATCGTTAAATTCAACTGTACCCGGCTGCGCCGTGATCAGCAGTGTGGCCAGCAGATAATTCAGTAGTGATGAAAGGAAGAAGGATCCGGCTACCATCCAGGAAGCATTGGATAGACATTTCTCGAAGTGCAGACCATTGCCCTTTTCTGTCAGTGCAGCGGCTACACGATCTGTCTGGAGTATTTTGTCATTGTATAGAAACGTTTTTACCAGTGGGTAGGGCGTTTTCAGGGAGACAATAGTGGCCAGTCCGAATATGGCGGGAATAAGCGCTTCTTTTATGGCGATATAAGCCGGGTCCAGCTCAAGAAGACTGATTCCGCCCGTCAAAAAAACACTGACCACCCCCAGTGCAGAGAAGAAATTGATTTTTCTTGCAGCAACAAAGTCTTTTAGTCCGTAGATGACAGGGAACGCCAGCGCCACCACAATAGCGAGTCGGGTGCCAAGGTAGTCGTCACCACTGAGTTTGGTCAGAATTACTGTGGGAATGATGATGTTGAATAGCAGGTTTAGAAGCAGGCTTTCACTTTTGCCGTTATTGGCTTTGGTGTTTTGGGGTGTTCGGGACAGCTCGTTCATTAGCGGGAATCTAAAACAGTCTGTGTGTGGCCCGCCATTGTAAGGTAAGGCGGTCGGTTTATCGACCGGAAGTGACCTTCCGCCAATGCCTTGAGGATGCCGGATAAAGTGGGAGATAAAAAATAGCCAACTTGTTGAATTTTTAATAAAAATAAGGCAATAATGCATAAATCATCGCAATAGATTTAAGAAAAAGTTTTATCTCCTTGATTAAAAAGGAAAAAAATATGGGCGTTCTCGGGATGAGCAAAAAGCCAAAGCAGCAACTGCAAGCGGATGCAGAGTTTGGAGATCTGCTGATAGCCTACCTGGAACAACTGGGGGTGGAATATATATTCGGAGTCCCTGGTGGTGCGATCGAGCCGTTCTACAATGCCCTTGCGCGTAGTGAGAGGCGGGGTGGTCCTCGTGCTGTTATCGCCAGGCATGAAACCGGTGCTGCCTTTATGGCTGACGGGTATGCCCGGAATACCGGTAAACTGGGCGTTTGTTGTGCAACGACCGGGCCCGGCGCTACTAACCTGATTACCGGTGTGGCCTCAGCCTATGAAAACAATATTCCAATGCTGGTGATTACAGCCCAGACGGCACTATCTACATTTGGGCGGGGAGCGTTCCAAGAGTCGTCTTGTACGGGAACAAATACAGTTGGGTTATTTGAATATTGCACTCGTTACAACACCTTGGTTTCTCATGCCGGGCAGTTCGAGGCTAAGTTGGTGTCAGCAATCATGACAGCCCTCCAGTCTCCCGGGGGGCCCGTCCACTTGAGTGTGCCCCTCGATATTATGCGAGACAAGGTTGCAGGCAAAAACCCCACTTATAATCTTCTTAACTTGTTGAATAAGCCATCACTGGTTGACGATGTCGCAGTTAAGCACCTCTACGAGGAGTTGATTAACGCTCGCAATCCTGTTTTTCTTATTGGTGATGAGGCCAGTGAAGCAATAGGGACTATCCTTAGTCTCGCGGTAGATCTTGGCGCTAGGATTCTAGTGACCCCCCACGGCAAGGGCTTGGTTAGTCCTTACCATCCTTTGTTTCGTGGGGTGATTGGTTTTGCTGGCCACCAAAGTGCCCGCGATGTGCTGTCAGACCCGTCAGTTGATCTGCTAGTTGCCATAGGTGCAACACTCGGAGAGTGGGCTAGCGATGGCTGGGATACGAAGTCTTTGCTGACTACAAAAATGATTCATGTTGAGTCTGTAGAAGAAAATTTTATCAGAACGCCAATGGCTAAATTGCACGTTAGAGGACGTTTATCAACCATCTTTGATCAGTTAGTTGAAAAGTTAGTGGGTGAGCATAGGCATAAAATTTATGCTGTAGGAGATAACAAGGCAGCTACTGAGACTCCCCATGGAGAGTTGACGCTCCACTTTACTATGGACGATCCGGAATCCTATTGTTCTGATGCCACTCCAATTAAACCGCAGCGGTTGATGCGAGAACTACCTAAAATCTTTCCTCCAAACACCCGTTATCTTGCTGATTCTGGCGGAGCCTTTACGTGGGCTACGCACTATTTACATCCTTATGATAGGAGGATTGCAGGTAAGCGAAATGGGCGTGGTGGGTTATTTCGGGCGTCACTTGAGTTTGCATCAATGGGCTGGGCGATCGGTAGCTCGGTAGGTACGGCGCTAGCGGAAAAGGGTAGCACTGTTGTTTGTATAACAGGTGACGGGAGTATGTTAATGAGTGGCCAGGAAATAACTGTGGCCTCTCAGGAAAACCTGCCGGTAGTTTTTGTGATATTGAATGATAGTTGTTATGGAATGGTCAGGCATGGTCAGCAGCTTACTGGTGCTGAACCTATAGGCTATGAGTTGCCAGTTATCGACTTCTCCGCTTTCGCTCGGTCTATGGGAATTGTGAGTCATGTAATACATTCACCAGATGATTTACTGGCTCTGGACATTGATGCTATTTGTAATCGAAAAGGACCTACCTTACTCGACATCCGAATTGATCCCGATGAAGCACCGCCTATGGGTATGCGAACTAAAGCGTTGAAGTAGCCATTATGACGACAAAGCAGCAAGAACAAATTACCACCAAAATCTGGCGTGAAGTGCCCGAGGATGACAACCCGTTTGCGGCAGCTACCTGCTATTTCGCCGGCTTTGACGTGTTCGGGGATGTATTGCGCAATGCCAGCTACATTGATTATCTGTATCTGCTTTTCAAGCACGAGCCGCCCACAGCCGAAGCGGCAAAGCTACTGGAAGGTCTGGCACTTGCTTTAGCCAATCCGGGTCTGCGTGATCACAGTGTTCGTGCAGCGATGTGTGCTGCTGTGGGAGGGTCTACCCGGGCATCGGCACTGATTGCTTCAATTTCAGTGGGCGCTGGAAGTCTTGGCGGTGGCAGGGAGGTGTACACAGCGGTCAACTACTGGCAGATTTGTGGTACTGATCTTGCTGCCTGGGAAGCGATCATTAAATCCCCCCCACAGGAAGAGCGGGTTGATGTCTGGATGCCGGTGGAACATGCCCCGGGTTTTGATCCCAACGGGGTCAGCTGCCCTAAACCTGTCAGGCAAACCCTGGCGTATCTTGCTGAAATAAGTGAAGGGAATAGCCTCGCCTGGCTGATGCAGCATCGTGAAAAACTTGAAGCTATTGCGGGTGCCCCTTTGGCGATGTCCGGTGTCGCGGCTGCCGCAATGAATGATTTGTCCCTTACCGCTGAAGAATCGGAAATTCTTTTTATGCTGCTTCGGTTGCCCGGTGCAGCAGTACACGCACTTGAGCAGGAAAAACTGGGATGGCGTCGATATCCTTTTTTTGGCGATGGCCTGAAACTTATGCCTTACGAGCAAGTGAGCGATGAGGATTGAGCATGCCGGATGACCTGCAAAAGTACGAAGATAATTGGGAAACATCCATGGGTGCGTGGTTCCCGGGAGAAAAAGTTACATTAAGAGGCAAGGATGTTTTAGCGGAGTTAAGAAATTACCGTTGGCATCAATATCTCCTCTACGGCGTTACTGGAAAAAAGTCTGAGCGCATAGCCCGTTTATTTGAGGGTATTTGGCTCATCAGTTGTAGTTTCCCCGATCCACGTTTATGGAACAATAGAGTAGCTGCACTGGCCGCTACAGCCCGATCTACAGGAGTGCTGGCATCATCGGGGGCACTTGCTGTTACAGAAGCCACAATATATGGATTAAAACCAATAAAAGGGGCTATGGATTTTCTCTATCGCACGATGGCTAAAATTAAGAGCGGTCAAGTGCTTGAAGATGTTGTTCGAGAAGAATTAAAAAAATACAGGAATGTGTATGGATATGGGCGACCCATCACTGACCGAGATGAGCGAGTTGCGCCCTTAATGGAATTTGCTCACTCACTTGATGCCGGGCATGGTGAGTATACTCAGTTGGCATTTAAGGTTGATGAATATTTGTCATCTTCCCGCTATGGATACACCATCAATATTTCTGGGGTAGCCGCTGCTCTTATGGCGGACGAAGGTTATTCTCCAGACGATCATTATCATCTGGCAACTCTAGCTTTTACTGCGGGTGTGATTCCCTGCTTTATCGATGCCAGCAAGAAACCAGAGGGTGCTTTTTTTCCGTTGCGAACATCTCGCATCAATTATGAAGGCACAGAAGAATTGAGAGTCTGGGGTAAATAAACAATGAAAAAAATGATATTTGCGCCATTCCTGGTAATGGCTTCGTTAACAATTATTGCTGATAAGTCGGTGGCTGACTCCGATCTGGAGCTGATGTCCCTCTATGGCGGTGAGGAGTTCATCAGTATTGCCACCGGTGTTACCCAACCTATTGCCAAGGCGCCGGCTGTTGCTTCGGTAGTCACTGCGGAGGAAATAGAAAAAATTGGTGCACGGGATATTGACGATGTGCTGGAGACAATTCCTGGATTACACGTAGCCAGAGACATAACAGGTTATAACCCGATCTACACTTTCCGTGGTATTTATGCAGGATTTAACCCTCAGGTTTTAATGCTGATTAACGGGATACCGATAACAAATTTGTTTAATGGGGACAGAAATGTTGTCTGGGGTGGGATGCCAGTCCAGTCGATATCGCGTATCGAGGTGATCAGAGGGCCGGGGTCCGCCCTGTATGGTGCGGATGCTTTTGCCGGTGTCATCAATATTGTCACCCACGAGGCCAATGGGGAAGAGCATTTTGAGGCCGGAGCCCGGTACGGTACGTTTAATACCAAGGACTTCTGGGTCAGTAAAGGTGGCTCGGTAGGTGATCTGAAATTTTATGGCATCCTGGAGGGCCAAAAAACCGATGGTTTTAATGAAAAAATAAAAGCGGACGCTCAATCCCTCTGGGATATGTTCAGTGGAACCAATGCCTCATTGGCACCGGGTTCTGTGAACACCCAGCGCGAAAACTATGATGCCCGATTGGAATTGGTCTATAAAAACCTGACGTTACGTGGTGGGCTCCAATCCAGGAATAATGCAGGTGATGGCGTTGGTACAGCACAGGCGCTGGCAGAAAATAATCGGCTTTCCAGCCAAAGATTCAACACTGATCTGACCTATGACAATAAAGCGATAATCAAGGATCTCTCTTTAAAGGTGCAAGCCAGCTACCTGCACACCACCCAGGAAGTGGAGGGCGATCTGGTGCTTTACCCGGCGGGATCAACCGGGCCGTTTTTTGATGAATTTGGGGTGCCGATTTTTCCGGGTGGCTTTCCGGACGGTGTGATTGGTAGCCCGGAAGTCTATGAGCGTCACTCCAGACTGAATATATCCAGTTTTTATACGGGAATAGATAAACACGAGGTTGGTTTTGGCACGGGTTATTACTACGGTGACCTTTACAAGGTAAAAGAGTCAAAAAACTTTGGTATCAATCCGTCTACCGGCTTCCCCATTATGCCTGGGGACCCGGTGGTGGATGTGAGCGACACACCCTTTGTTTTCCTCGAAGAAGATGAGCGCGAAAACAGCTACTTCTTTTTGCAGGATATCTGGCAGTTTGCAAACGATTGGGAGCTTACCGCAGGCGTTCGCTATGATCACTACTCGGATTTCGGTGATACGGTAAATCCGCGTTTCGCACTGGTCTGGTCCACCACCAGGAAACTGACCACCAAGCTTATTTATGGTGAAGCCTTCAGAGCACCGTCCTTCGCGCAAACGCGAGCAATCAATAATCCACTTTTTAGTGGTAATTCAGCGCTGGACCCCGAAGAATTGAAAAGTTACGAAATTGCCTTTGACTATCGTCCGAATTACGATCTGATACTCAACGTCAATGCGTTTTATTATGAATGGGACGATATTATTCAGTTTGTCTCCGACCCCGGTGGCAGTACCAGCACGGCCCAAAACGCGGGTGAGCAAACCGGTCACGGTATGGAATTTGAGGCACGCTGGAATGCAACGGAGCGCCTCAAACTGATTGGCAATTTCGCCTGGCAGAAATCTAAAGACAGAAATCTCGATACAGACGCTGCAAACTCACCGGAAAAACAACTGTATGCTCAGATGGACTGGCAGTTTGCCGAGCATTGGAATCTGAACCTGCAGGCGAACTGGGTCATGGATCGAAATCGTGCAGGGGGGGATGCCCGTTCCGATATTGATAATTATGCCCTGGTCGATGTGACATTGCGTCGCAAGTCCCTGTGGAGTGGGATAGATGTAGCGCTGATTGTCAAAAACCTTTTTGATGAAGATGCCCGTGAGCCCAGCCCAAATTCCGATTTCGGGGCTTTTATACCCGACGACCTACCATTGGCGGGTCAGACTATCATGGCTGAAATACGTTATAACTATTAGGGAATGCTGCAGTCGGTCATTCGACAGGATCCAAGGATGAAACAACTATTTCTTAACTCTTCTGTATTTGCCAGCCGCTCGTTTTTTACAGCGGTTATGCTGTTTTTGATGCTATTTTTATCGGGTTTGAGTAGCCATACAGTCAGTGCTGAGCTGCTCGTTCTCTATCCGGAGATTCGCGCTCCGTTTTCAAAAATTTTTGAAGATATTTCAGCCGGCGCGCAAGAGGAATTCCGGGGGCGAACAACGCTCGTTTCTCTGGACGAAAATGAGGTCGCCTTACCCATTGTTAAGGCTAATCGTCCCGATGTCATATTGGCTCTGGGCCAGAGAAGTGTGTTGAGCCTGGAATTGGAAAAAAATCAGGTGCCCGTCGTGTTGGGGGCTGTAAATGATCCACGATATCCGTTTCCGGGAATTTTGATGATTCCCGATTCAAAGGTTATTCTGGAGAAACTGATTATGTTGTCTCCCGCCGTCAAGCGGGTTCATGTGGTAAAAAAAACCCCGGGAGAAGATATTCAACTGCGTGGAGCCAGTGAGTTTCTGGCCAGTCAGGGGAAGGAGTTGATCATTCATCAGGGGGCAGATATCAGAGAGGCCGCCGCTATCTATGCGGAATTGACGAAGCATGCTAGCTCGGGTGATGCCGTCTGGATTTTGCAGGGTGGCTCTTTTGTGAATAGCGCCATTTTATCGATGTTGCTGGATGTGGCATGGAAAAAAAATCTGGTGGTGTTTTCCTCGAATCCACTACACGTGAAGCATGGCGCTCTGTTTGCCGTTTACCCGGATAACCGAAAGATGGGTGCAAGCCTCGCCAACCTCGCGAATAGAATACTCACCAGTGATGTCGATCAGACGATGAGCCCGCTTCAGGATGTACTGCTGGCAGTTAATGAGCGGACAGGAAATCACTTGGGGCTCTCTCTTTCTTCCAAGCTCAGGGACGAAGTCAATCTATTGTTGCCGGCCAGGTAACTATTGAACCATGGGGCTCTCCAGAAACAAAACCACCAATATGAAATTCAGGCACCAGCTGGCCTTGATTTTTGTGGTTGGTATTCTGGTGATGGCACTGATCACTTCTCTCGCAGTCAGCAACATTTCAAGTAAGATCTTTCGTGATGGCCAACTGCAACAGGGCTTTCAGGTAATAGAGTCGCTTGCCAGACAGGGTGAACTGTCGCTCCTTTATCAGAGTCGTGAGAGCGCCAAGGATCTGGTGGATAATGCGCTTAACTTCCCCGGCGTCAAAGCGGTAACCGTGATGCTGGATACGGGTGAGGTTCTCTATGCTGGCGGTGATGAGGCGCTGCAGTCAGGCGTTCACTCAGATGAAGTCAGTCTCATTCACGAGGATGATAATCATTGGGTGTTCAATGCTCCCGTTCTTGCCGGGAAAACCGAGGATGCCCTCTGGGAAGAGTATTCTGATGACGGTAAATCCGAGAGGGAGACGCTGGGCTATATCTCGGTTGTTGTTGGCAAGGATGCTTTGATTTTGATGGAACAAAGTATTCTGCAGAGCAACCTATTCATTTCCATGATTATTGCTGTGATTCTGCTGTTGTTGCTGTTGGGCATTTCCCGTCGCCTGACCAATCCTCTGGAAAAGCTTTCGATAACCATGAAGCGCGCTGAAGAAGGTGATTCTGTGATTCGCGCAGATCTGGGCGGCCCCGCCGATATTACCGATATGCAGCATGCTTTCAATTCCATGATGGAGGCCCTGGAAAGTCGACAACAGGAGTTGGTAAGAGCCATGTCTGCGGCGCTGGAGTCCGCCCGTATCAAAGGAGAATTTGCGGCCAATGTGACGCATGAACTGCGCACTCCGATGAACGCAGTCCTGGGCATGCTGGATCTGTTGATGACCATGGGGTTGAGCCCGAAGCAGCTCGAGTATGTGGAAACAGCAAAAACCTCTGGTGAAGGCCTGTTGGAATTGATCGATGAAATTCTTACTTTCTCGGAAATTGATACCCATAACCTGACCATTGAGAAGGAAGACTGCTACCTTTACGAGCTTCTGGATGAAGTGACGGGTCTGCTGGCAAATCAGGCGCTAAAGAAGAAAATCGATCTGGGGTACCTGGCTGGTGAGCAGGTGCCGTCTGTCATTCATGGCGACGCGTCGAGGATTCGACAGGTGCTGATTAACCTGTTGGGCAATGCGATCAAATTTACCGATATCGGGGAGGTCGCAGTCTATGTGACGGTTATTGAGAATGCTGATAACGCTCCCCCTGAACAGATTATGTTGCAATTTGAGGTTCGCGACTCCGGTATCGGGATTACGGTTGAAGACCAGAACCGTATTTTTGAGGCTTTTACCCAGGTGGATTCATCCAGCACAAAGCAATACGAAGGAACTGGCCTCGGTTTGGCGATCAGCAGACAAATTGTTGAACTCATGGGCGGGCATATCAGAGTGTCCAGTGAGCAGGGCAATGGAAGCTCGTTCTGGTTCACCTTGCCGACGGAAATAAGAGGCGCTCAAAATACCGGGATGACTACAGCTACCACCCTTTCTGGTAAGAGGGCTTTGCTGGTCGATAATAGTCCCATCGTGCGCGACTTTGGTGTGCAACAACTGGATAGGTTGGGAATTCGTTGCGATGCAACCGACTCGGGGTTCAAAGCACTGGAGCTCATCCGCAAAATGTCCGCAGATGATGAAGAGCTGGATATTCTCCTGATTGATGAAGATATGCCGGGTCTGAAGGGACCTGATTTTCTCAAGCTGGTCAAGGAAGAGCCTTCCCTGAAAGATACCTTGATAGCTGTTCTCAATAATCCCTGGGTAACGGGTGGCCTGGAAAAGATGGCTGGCATGGCGCGTCTCAACAAACCCTTGAGAACCACCGAAATCAAAGGTTGCCTGGAACAGTTATTCCTGGGTGTCGCCGAGCCTGATGAGAAAAAAACAACCTCTAAAACGATCAACAAACTGTATAGCCGACAGCGAAAAATTCTGGTGGTGGATGACAATCGTCCCAATCAAAAAGTGGCGATCGCCATGCTTGAGCGTATGGGGTGCCAGTGCGAGCTGGTCGATACGGGCAAGGGTGCTGTAGAGGCAGTCATTCGCAATCGCTTTGATGCGGTTTTGATGGATTGTTACATGCCGGTCATGAATGGTTACGATGCGACCAGGCAGATCAGGATGTACGAAGGCGGCCATGATAACAGCTCCGGTATTCCTATTATCGCGATGACTGCCAACAATACCCAATTGGAAGTGGATCGTTGCATGGACGCGGGTATGGACGATTTTTTGTCAAAACCTCTGCGTATTGATGACCTGGAAAAAATGCTCCTGAAATGGGTGCCGCCAGACGAAGATGAATCCACCGGTAACGAGGTGGATGACGACCTCTTTTCTGTTCGTGGTGTGGATATCTCCGGCTTCAGTTATGACCCGCTGGTTATTCAGGAGTTAAAAGCAAGCGTTGGGGAGGTAATCGTTTCAATGATTGAAGCGTTCCTTGAAGACACGCCTGTGTATCTTCAGTCGCTAAAACATGCCATTACAGAGAACGATGGCCGCCAAGTGAGAGAGCTCGCGCACACGGTGAAGGGCAGTGCGTCCAACTTTGGTGCCCGGCGTGTCACAGAACTGGCCAAAACGATTGAAGAAAAAGGTGCGATTGACGATCTCGCTGGTGTCGATAGTCTGTTCGAACAACTTAAAGGAGCCTTTGCCACTCTCAGCAAGGATCTTCAAGAATTCATACCCGACTCGGACGATGCTGACAAAGTCCGCAAAAAGAGCTATCACATTCTGGTAGTTGATGATGATCGTTCCATGCGACTGGCGTTAAAGAACGTTTTCAAAAATGAGGATTATGTGATTGAGGAGGCGGGCAATGGCATGCAGGCGATTTCCATGTGTCAACGTGATATGCCCGACCTGGTCTTGATGGATGCCATGATGCCCGAGGTGGATGGGTTCACTGCCTGTGAGCGAATCCGTCAACTGCCTAAGGGCGCTAATACGCCGGTATTGATGATTACGGCACTGGATAATGAAGAAGCCATCGTCAAGGCTTTCGCTGCCGGCGCTTCTGACTATATCCCAAAACCCATCCATTTTGCTGTGCTCAAACAGCGCGTATCGCGACTGATTCATGCGAATAAGGTAGAGAAGCATGTCAGGCAATTGGCCTATCACGACCCGTTGACCGGTTTGCCCAACAGAACCAATCTGATGCAACAGCTCCGGGTGATGGTCAATCGTGCACAGATTGAGGAAAAAATGGTTGCTATCATGTTCCTCGACCTTGATCGGTTCAAAATGATCAACGATACCCTGGGCCACGATGCCGGTGACCTATTGTTAAAAGCCGTATCGGAGAGGATACAGCGCTGCGTAAGGAACCAGGATTTTGTGGCTCGGCTCGGTGGCGATGAGTTTACTGTGGTCCTTGAAGGCGTGACGGATCGGGATATCGTTTCCAAAATTGCGGGCAAAATCTGCGATGCATTGGGCCAGCCATTTGTTTTTTTACAGCAAAAAATGTTTGTCACCACCAGTATTGGCATTTCCGTTTTTCCCGATGATGGGCAGGATGTTGGCTCGTTGATGAAGCATGCCGACTCAGCGATGTTTCGTGCCAAGGAGCATCGCAATGGTTACTGTTTCTACGTCGAGGGCATGGAGGACGAAATGGCGCGTCGTATGGAAGTCGAGCGTGAACTTCGCCACGCTGCTGATTTTGATGAGCTGATACTCTACTATCAGCCCCAGATAGATACTGCGACAGGAGAGATGATCGGGGCCGAAGCACTTATTCGGTGGCAGCATCCCAAGCATNGTCTGCTGTCTCCCGATACATTTATCCCTCTCGCGGAGGAATCTGGACTGATCAATAAAATCAGTGACTGGGTTCTCGACAATGCCTGTAGACAGCTCAAAATNTGGCGTGACAATGGCAGCCAGATAAAGATGGCTGTGAATCTCTCCAGCAAGGATATTCAGCTGGAGGATTTCCGTCAGAAAATAAGTAATCTAATCGATAAATACGAGATCAGCCCGCAATCTCTGGAGTTGGAAATTACTGAAAGTACGCTGATGGAAAATCCCGAAGCATTAGAGTCTGATTTGAATGCGCTTCGAAAAATGGGTCTGACGCTGGCTATTGATGATTTTGGTAGTGGTTTTTCGTCACTCAATTATCTCAAGCGGCTGCCGGTCGATGTGCTAAAAATTGACCGCATGTTTATCCGGGATATCGATCGGGACGAAAACGACAAGGCAATTGTCAGCGGGGTNGTGGCATTGGCCAAGAGTATGGGGCTGAATACGGTTGCTGAGGGTGTGGAAACAGAAGAGCAGTACCATCTTCTTCAGCAACTGGGCTGTGATACCTGCCAGGGCTATTATTTTGGCAAGCCTGTTTTGGCGGCAGATTTTGAGAAGGCTTTTCTTCGCCCCGCTTTTGATGCATGAATGTGATTGATGGTTCTTGTGGTTGACCTGCCTGTGTAGTGGCCNCTTCAATCNGAAATACTTTTTCTGCCTTTATTGACGGGCAAATGTGTAATAATCTGCGCNGAAATTTACCGATGTTTGCCAATGAGTCAGTTTTTCACTATTCACCCTGAAAACCCCCAGCTGCGACTGATTCGTCAGGCTGTGGAAATTGTCCGTGCCGGTGGTGTTATTGTCTATCCCACNGATTCCGCGTATGCCCTCGGTTGCCAGATTGGCGANAAAAAGGCNCTGGACCGAATCCGTCAGATACGNCANTTGGATAAACATCACAACTTTACCCTGATGTGNCGTGATCTTTCCGANCTGTCGGCTTACGCCAAGGTGGACAATCAGGTGTTTCGTCTGTTGAAGACGTATACACCCGGGCCTTATACATTCATTCTCGATGCGACTGCAGAAGTGCCCCGTCGGCTTATGCACCCGAAGCGGAAAACAATTGGACTTCGGGTCCCGGGCAACCCGATCGCACTGGCGCTACTTGAGGAGCTGGGTGAACCCCTGATGAGTGTCACACTGATTATGCCGACGGATGAATACCCGTTGACGGATCCCTATGATATTCGTGATACCCTCGAGCATCATGTGGATCTGATCGTTGACGGGGGGTATTGTGGTCTTGAGGCGACTACCGTGGTTGACCTCTCCGGTGAGGTACCTCAGATTACCCGCCAGGGGGTTGGTCGGTTTGAAGACGTTATTGGCTGACCGTAATATCCTCGCTCAGAGGTTATGATTGCCAGCCATCGTATAATGCTCGGGTCCAGTACTTGGCCCCCCACGCCATCTGCCTATAGTGATTTATGGTTATGACAGCCACTCCGGAAGGAGAGACAACNCAAGTGGATCCGGTTTCCGAGATATTGCCTCACCCTTTGCAGGGGGAAATGCCTTTTGCTGTCGTGTTGGGGCGTCAGATTACCGAGATNCCCAAGGATCTGTACATTCCACCCGAAGCATTGGAGGTCTTTCTCGAGGCNTTTGAGGGGCCCCTGGATCTGTTGCTTTACATGATTCGGCGACAGAACCTGGATATTCTCGAAATCAACGTTGCGGAGATTACCCGGCAGTACATGGTTTACATCGAGATGATGCAATCCATGCAACTGGAACTGGCCGCCGAATACCTGTTGATGGCCGCGATGCTGGCCGAGATTAAATCNCGTATGCTATTGCCCCGTCAGGTGGCNGAAGAGNATGAAGAGGACCCCCGGGCCGAGNTGATCCGCAGACTTCAGGAATACGAACGCTTTAAACAGGCCTCCGAAGACATTGATGACCTGCCGCGCCTCGGTCGCGATGTGTTTATAGCCACGGCAAAAGCACCAGATTCTCGGCAGGTGCGGGCCGAGCCGGACGTTGCCATGAAAGAGCTGCTACTGGTCCTTGCTGATGTGCTGCGTCGTGCGCAGATGTTCGAGAGCCACAAGGTGCAACTGGAACGTTTGTCCACCCGGGAGCGGATGTCCCAGGTGCTGGAGGCCCTGAAGGGTAAGCAGTTTCTGCCATTTGTCAGCCTGTTCACGTTGGCAGAGGGTCGCAGCGGTGTGGTAGTCACTTTTTTGGCGCTGATGGAATTGATCAAAGAGTCTCTCATTGAAATTGTACAGAGCGAACCTTATGGNCNGATTCATGTTAAGGCTCGCTCCTAGCTCGGTTAACAGGCGTCATCACGATGGAAAATGATCAGTTAAAAAAAATCGTAGAAGGTGCTTTGCTGGCCGCTGGGCGATCACTGGATATTGGTCATCTGCAACAGCTGTTCGATATCGATCAGGTGCCGGAAAAGGNTCAGCTNNTGGCGGTCATTGANGATATCGATGCAGAGTGCAGNGATCGNGGATTTGAGTTGNAGCGTACCGGCAGTGGCTACAGGATTCAGGTTCGGCAGGAACTGTCCCCCTGGATCAATCGCCTCTGGGAAGAAAAACCCAAAAAATACTCCCGTGCATTATTGGAAACCCTGGCGCTGATTGCCTATCGCCAGCCACTGACCCGGGGCGATATTGAAGAAGTTCGGGGTGTGTCCGTCAGTTCGGAGATTATCAAAACGCTTTTGGAGCGTGAGTGGATCAGAGCCGTCGGCCACCGCGATGTGCCGGGGCGACCTGCCCTGTATGCAACAACGCGCGAATTTCTCGATTATTTCAGCCTGAGCAGTCTCGACCAATTACCGCCACTGAATGACATTCGCGATATTGATGATATCAATCCCTCATTGACACTTGATATGTCGGCACGGAAGCAGAGTGATAAGGAGGTCGGTGATGTTTCGGTGGCAACTGCTGAAACAGAGGATACCGGGGTTGGATCCGGTCCAGAGGATAATGAGAATACTGAAATCAACCCACCTTCCAGCAATTGGCAACACTGATGTCTGAGAAACTACAAAAAGTACTGGCTGCTGCTGGCTATGGCTCACGCCGTGAACTTGAGCAATGGATCACCGATGGGCGTGTGGAAGTGAACGGAAAGCCGGCGAAGTTGGGTGATCGGGTTACCGCAGAAGACGCCATAAACGTCGACGGCAAACGCATCAAATTAGCTGCTGCTGACCGGAAAATTCGCGTGTTGCTTTATAACAAGCCGGAGGGCGAAGTCTGTACCCGGTCCGATCCCGAAGGCCGTAAAACCGTATTTGATCACCTGCCCAGATTGACGGGCGAGCGCTGGGTCGTGGTGGGCCGACTGGACATNAATACCACGGGTCTGTTGTTGTTTACCAATAATGGAGAGCTGGCGAATCGTCTGATGCATCCCTCCTACCAGGTGGATCGTGAATATCTGGTGCGCGTGCATGGTGCTGTTGACGATGCCATGATCAAACGCCTGCGTGAGGGTGTGTTGCTCGAAGATGGTCCGGCCAAATTCAGCGATGTGGTGCCCGGGGAGCGGGTGGGCAGCAACGGCTGGTATACCGTAGCGCTAATGGAGGGCCGTAACCGCGAGGTACGGCGTCTGTGGGAGTCGCAGGGCGTTGAAGTCAACCGCCTGAAACGCGTCCGGTTCGGGCCAATTTTTATGCCCTCCTACGTGCGGATGGGGCAGTGGATAGAACTTGATGACCGTGCGCTGTCAGACCTGTTGGCTGCGACCAATATGCCCGCCAGCAAAAAACAGCGTAAACAATTGCCAGAGGACAAACAGCGCTGGGAGCGCCAGATGAAACGACTGCGTTCCAAGGGGCCATCGTCCCGATAATTCGGACCAGCTGTGGGGTGACAGGGAGTGGTGTGTTGACAAAACGAGCATTTGTAACCGGCGCCACCGGGTTTGTGGGGGGCGCCCTTGTTCGTCGTCTGGTTTCTGATGGGTGGGAGCTGGTGGTGCTGGTTCGCGAGCAGAGTCAGTATGCACCTCTGAAAAAGCTGGGGGCAACTGTGGTTTTCGGTGACCTCTGCCAGCCGGAATCCCTGTCTGAGTTATTAAAAGGCTGCTCCGTCGTTTTTCATTGTGCCGCGCTGACAGGCGTTGAACACCGGATTGATGATTTTCATCAGGTTATCGCCGAGGGCACAAGTAATCTCCTGCAGGCAGCCGATTCGGCCGGGGTTGAGCGTTTTGTGTATGTCAGCAGCATTCTGGTTTATGAGCTGACAGAAAACGTCACACGGTATACGGAATCGATGTCATTGCTCACTTCCAGTATGGACCCCTATGGTCGGGCTAAAATTGCTGCGGAATCGGCATGCCTTGAGGCCCGCCAGGCTGGCATGTTTCAGGTGAGTATTTTGAGGCCGGTCTTTGTCTATGGACCCGGGGATCGATCGGGTGGCTTTCTGCCCACACTGCTGTCAATGCTCAAAACAGGCAGGTTCCGTTTGGTTGACGGAGGTCGTAGTCAGATTCCCATGATATATATCACTGATCTGGTGGACCTGTTGATACTTGCCGCAGAGCACCCCCTAGCCGATGGCCAGATATACAATGCCTGTTCCGCAGCCTCACCCCAATGGCATGAACTGACCACGATATTATGTGAAGAAATGCAGCTGGCTATACCCGGCAACGTCAATGGCCGTCTGGTCGGGCTGCTGGCCGGTGCAGCTGAAAACCTGGCAAAAATCGGACTTCTGGGTAAATTGCCCATCAGCAAGGCGGCGGCAAAATTATTATCCCAGGATGTCCGGTTTCCCACTGANAAAGCGGAGNAACAGCTGGGCTACCAATCCCGGGTTGCCTATCGGCAGGGGATTGTTGACTGTATGCCCATGCTTCGTGAATTTCTGAATTCCAGCGCAGGTAGTGAGTAAAAAACGTGTCAAATTCTGAAGACCCTTTCGCCCTCCGTAAAAACCTCGGCCTTCTGCTGAGCCCGCTGCCCGGCCAAATGAGGCCCGTGGATGGGTTGCGTGCTATCTCCATCCTGCTTGTACTGGCTATTCACTGTGTCTGGATACTGGCTGTTTTTGATGAGGGTGCGGCCCGGTTTTTTTATCAGGCACCGTTCTGGCTGAACTGGGTCTTCAATGGTGAGCTGGGTGTTGATGTTTTCTTTGTGATCAGCGGCTTTCTGATTTCATCGATCCTGATGAGTGAGTATCAGTCTTCCGGCAATATCCGCTTCGGTCATTTCTACAAACGCCGATTCATGCGGTTGATGCCAGCTTATCTGCTTGCCATGGGGTTTGGTCTGTTGCTGTTGCCCAACAAGGAATACATCTGGAGCAACCTTCTCTACATCAATAATTTATTGCCTGCGTCCACTCACTTTATGCCATGGACCTGGTCTCTGGCGATTGAAGAGCAGTTCTATTTTCTGTTCCCGCTCCTGTTGCTCTGGCTTCTGCGTCGCCGCAGTGTCGGGTTTTTAGCGGTTGTGATGACGGTTGCAGTTGTTGCGTCGCTGTTAATTCGTTATCTGGTGATCAAGTATCACCAGTTGCCACTGCCCATCTGTTGGTATGAAAACGCCTGCGAAGGTTTTTTTGATGTGATTGATCATATTTATGTGAAGCCATGGACGCGTTTTGGCAGTTTTCTGCCCGGGATTTTCGCCGCTTATTTCCACGTCTACCACCCGGAGGCGTTACGGAATTGTTTCCGGAGGAATGGGCCACTCATCGCCTGGCTATCCTTCTTCTCGCTGCTTGTCGTGGCGCTGGTGTTATCGATCCCTGTCAATAATCAATTGGTGTCGTTTCCTTCATCACTGGGCACTTTTTACTACATGAGCTTCAGACACCTATTTACTATTGCCATCGGCTTTCTTCTGATCAGTAGTCTTTACTGTGAGTATGGCTTTTGTGGTTGGCTGGCCCGGGGGCTTTCCGCCCGCTGGTTATACCCAATAGGTCAGTTGGCTTACTCGACGTATCTGTTTCACCCTTTTGTGATTGGTGCGCTCTATGGCGCGCTTTTCCAGCTGGCGGCTGAATTGCCCACCCTTCAGAAAATTGCCATAGCAACACTCGTGGGCGTCCCCCTCAGTCTATTGATCGCCACCGCGGTGTATCTGTTCGTAGAACGACCCTTTATGAACATGCGCGGTGGGCGCCGGCGAGAAGTCCCGGTGATGCCGGTCAGTAGTTAGGAGGGAAAGTTTACTGCGCATCCAGAGATTGGCCGGTTATCCCTTCGCTGGCGCTGCCCATAAGGTAAAGGTAGGTGGGCATAATGGCTGCCGGGGTTGTTACTGTCGCAGGGTCTTCCGCCGGAAATGCCGTTGCCCGCATGCGAGTGCGGGTGGCCCCGGGATTGATGCAGTTCACCCTGATGTTGCTGGTACCCTCAAGTTCATGGGCCAGTACCTGTGACAAGCCTTCAATGGCAAACTTCGAGACCGCATAAGCGCCCCAATAGGGCTTGCCCACTTTGCCGACACCGGAGCTGGTGAAGATAATCGAAGCGCTATCTGATTTTTCCAACAGGGGCAGGAGTGCTTTGGTCATGAGAAATTCAGCGGTTACGTTTACCTGCATGACTTTTTGCCAGCTGGCCAGGGTGTAATTGGCGATGGGGGTGCGCTGCCCCAATTTGCCGGCATTGTGCAGCAGACCGTCCAGTTGGCCGAATACCTCTTCCAGACGATCGTGCATGTCACGATAATCTTTCTCTACCGCACCATCCAGAGAGATTGGATAAATACCTGGTTGCGCGCCGCCAGCCTTTTCGATCTGGTCGTATACTTCTTCAAGCTTGGGGACTGTGCGGCCGATGAGGATGACGGTGGCGCCATGGGCCGCAAAGGTTCTGGCGGCCTCTGCACCAATGCCGTCGCCTGCGCCAGTGACAGCGATAACCCTGCCGTCCAGCAGGTTATCGGGTGCTTGATACTGCATGTGATTCATGGGGTTTCCTCTCAAAAATCAAGGGNGCTAACTGATGGGCATCATCGACAGTATAGGTGGCTCCCCAGCTGCCTGGATCTTCGCTCTCGTCCAGATAGCCGTAGGCGGCGGCGATAGTAGCTGTGCCGGCGCGTATCCCTGCTTCGATGTCCCTGAGGTGATCACCAATAAAAACGGCGGCCTCTGGAACAATAGCCAATTCCTGCAATGCAAGCAGGACGGATTCCGGGTCTGGCTTGGTGCGGGTGACATGATCCGGGCAAATGATGGTGCTTGGCGAGGACGTTAGCTGGAGTCGCTCCAGGAGGGCCAGGGTATACCGTTCCGGTTTGTTGGTCACAATTCCCCAGGGGATCTGATATTCAGACAGTTCGGCCAGGAGCTCAGCAATGCCCGGAAAGGGTCGGGTCTGTTCTGCCAAGTTATCCATGTACAGCGACAGCAACTCTTGACGTAGTGGCTCAAAATCCGGATGACTGTTGTGTAATGAAAAAGTCTTGCTGATGATCCCCGCCGAGCCGTGAGTCACCATTTTTCGAATGTCGTCCTCGTTCAGCAGGGGCATGCCCCTGCCGCCCAACAACCGGTTGGTGCAGGTCAGAAAATCCGGTGCAGTATCCAGCAGGGTGCCGTCAAGATCAAACAGGACAGCCTGAAATTTTGGTTGTTTGGCCATTAAGCTGGATATTCCATCAGGTGGGTTTTCGCACGCAGATCATGTAATTGACGTCCACATCGCGATCGGTCATCCGGTAGCGACGGGTCAGCGGGTTGTAGACCATCCCTGTCATGGCTTGCAGTTCCAGTCCGCATTCCCTGACCCACTGACAGAGTTCCGAGGGGCGAATAAACTTGCCGTAGTCGTGGGTGCCCCTCGGCAGAAGACGCAGTAGGTATTCCGCGCCGATAATGGCAAATAGATAGGCTTTGGGGTTGCGGTTAATTGTAGAAAAGTACAGATAGCCACCCGGTTTTACCAGTCGTGCGCAGGCAGCTATGACGGACAACGGGTCTGGCACGTGTTCCAGCATTTCCAGGCAGGTGACAATATCAAATTGCTCGGGATGTTGTGTGGCCATATCCTCCGCAGTGCTGTGCAGATAGTTTACGGCAACACCGCTTTCTAGCCCGTGCAGTTGGGCGACCGCCAGTGGTGCTTCGCCCATGTCGATGCCGGTAACATCGGCGCCACGATGAACCATGGCTTCAGCCAGGATTCCTCCTCCGCAGCCCACATCCAGTAATTTCTGCTCTGCCACCGGTGAGTAACTGTCGATCCAGTTAACCCGCAGCGGATTGATGTCGTGCAGGGGCTTGAATTCACTTTCCCGGTCCCACCAGCGGCTGGCAAGGGCTTCAAATTTGGCGATTTCAGCACGATCAATATTGGGCGATGGCATGTTGGATCCCCAGTTGGACATGTGGCGAATTTAAAGGTGCTTCAGCTTTTGCCGGTAAACTTGCGTTGCCACTGCTTGGCCTTGATCATGACTTCCTGTTCGTTAATGGTCTGTAGTTGCCGTTCCAGCATCAAGGCTCGACCATTGACCCACAGATGGCTGACGCGACTTCCCGAGTTGGTGTAAACCAGTTGAGACGCTGGATTATACAGCGGTTCAGTTTCGATTGTCCCAACCTCTATCGCTACCAGGTCTGCTGCTTTGCCCGCTTCGATACTGCCAATGCGATCCCCCCAGCCCAACGCTCTGGCCCCATTGATAGTAGCCATTTGCAGGGCAGTGTGTGCATCGGCGGCACCGGGATCGCCGGAAACGGCCTTGGCGACGATCGCTGCTGTGCGCATTTCGCCAAACATATCCAGATCGTTATTGCTTGCGGCACCGTCAGTGCCCAGTGCTACATTGATCCCTCGCTCCTGGAGCTGCGCCAGCGGACAGAATCCGCTGGCCATTTTCAGATTGGACTCTGGGCAGTGAACAACATGGGCGCTGAAACTGGCAATGGTTTCCAGATCGCTCTCATCCAATGCTGTCATGTGTACGCACTGGGTAAGGGGTGAAAAGAACTCCAGGGACTTGAGTCGTTGAATCGGCCTCACCCCATACTGCCCCAGGCTGTCCGAAACTTCGCCTGCAGTTTCATGTAGATGAATCTGTACACAGGTGTCCAGCTCCTGGGCGTAAGTGGCTATCTTGCGGAGTGGCTCATCGGAGAGGGTGTAGGGTGCATGGGGGCCAAAGGCAATACGTGTAAGCTCACGTCCTTTGTAGTCATCCCGCAACTGCAGTCCCTTGTGAATATACTCATCGGGGCCGCGTCCCCAGGGAGAGGGGAAGTCGAAAATTGGAAAGGCGATTTGGCTGCGAATACCGGCATGGCTGGCAACCCTGGCAGCGCTTTCAGGAAAGAAATACATGTCAGAAAAACAGCTGGTACCGCTGCGAATCATTTCCGCAACCGCGAGTTCAGTGCCGTCCTGAACAAAGCCGTCACTGACCCAGTGCATTTCGATGGGCCAGATATGCTCTTCCAGCCAGGTTTTCAGCGGGTAGTCGTCAGCGTAGCCACGCAGCAATGTCATGGCTGCATGACCGTGGGCGTTGACCAGTCCCGGCATCAGAATATGATTCGGCAGCGACACATGTTCACGAGCGCAGTATCTTCGCTCCGCCTCAATGAAAGGCAGCAAAGCGAGAATGTCGCCATCGCGGATAGCCACACAGCAGTCTTCGTAAACCTGACCCTCCGGGATGATCGGGATAATCCAGCGCGCTGAAATCAACAGATCTATGGGTTCAGGCGTCATGATGGGCCATTCCTTGAATAGGTAGCAGGTCGCGCAGTATACCCGCAGAAAAAAGATCATTAAACAAAGGCATACAAGGGCGTTTCAAGTGTATTTTGTGGTATGATCCCGCGCTTGTTTTGGCGCCATCAGGCGCCTGAACGTCCAAAACAAGCAGAAAGGGATCGAGCAGCAGTATGGGTGAATTAGCCAGAGAAATCCTGCCCGTCAATATCGAAGACGAATTGCGCCAATCCTACCTCGATTACGCGATGAGCGTCATTGTCGGCAGGGCACTTCCCGATGTTCGCGATGGTCTTAAACCGGTTCACCGGCGAGTGCTCTTTGCCATGAGCGTTCTGAATAACGACTGGAACAAGGCTTACAAGAAGTCTGCCCGGGTTGTGGGTGATGTGATTGGTAAATATCACCCCCACGGAGACTCCGCTGTTTACGACACGATTGTCCGCATGGCCCAGCCATTTTCCCTGCGCTACATGCTGGTGGACGGGCAGGGCAACTTCGGTTCCATCGACGGTGATTCCGCCGCGGCGATGCGTTACACCGAAATCCGCATGGCCAAGATTGCCCACTCACTGCTGGCCGACCTTGAGAAAGAAACCGTCGATTTTGTTGAAAACTACGATGGTACCGAGCTGATTCCCCAGGTGCTGCCGACCCGTGTTCCCAATCTTCTGGTGAACGGATCGTCCGGGATCGCAGTGGGTATGGCTACCAATATTCCGCCGCATAACCTGCGGGAAGNGGNGGCTNGCTGTCTGGCCCTGATCGACAACCCGGATATCACCATTGATGAGTTGATGGTCTTTATTCCCGGACCGGATTTCCCTACGGCGGCCATTATCAATGGTCGCGCCGGCATTATTCAGGCTTACCGCACCGGGAGAGGCCGTATTTATGTGCGGGCCAGAGCGGAAGTGGTGCGCGATGAGAAAACCAGCCGTGAAATAATCATTATTCACGAAATCCCTTATCAGCTGAACAAGGCGCGATTGATTGAGCGCATTGCCGAGCTGGTGAAAGAGAAAAAAATTGAGGGTATTTCAGAATTGCGGGATGAGTCCGATAAGGACGGTCTGCGGGTTGTTATTGAACTGAAAAGAGGGGAGTCGGGCGACGTTGTACTGAATAACCTTTATGCCCAAACCCAGCTGCAGAATGTGTTTGGTATCAATATGGTGGCGTTGGTTGACGAACAGCCCCGCACACTTAATCTCAAGGAAATGCTGGAAGCCTTTGTCCGCCACCGACGTGAAGTGGTGACACGCCGCACGGTTTATCTATTGAGAAAGGCTCGCGAACGGGGTCATTTGCTGGAAGGTTTGGCCGTCGCCATTGCCAACATCGATGCTGTCATCGAAATGATCAAGGGATCTCCGTCTCCCGCCGAAGCCAAAGAACGCCTGATTGCCTGCGGTTGGGATGCCTCGGCAGTCGGCCAGTTTCTGGAGCATACCGGCAGCCACGCCTGCCGCCCCGAAGACCTGGACCCCCAGTTCGGTATACGTGACGGCAAGTATTTCCTGTCTCCGGCCCAGGCCCAGGCCATTCTTGAGTTGCGCCTGCACCGACTGACCGGAATGGAGCACGACAAGCTATTGGGTGAGTACCAGGAGAAACTGGCAGAAATTGCCGAGTATCTGGCGATCCTCGACTCTCACAGTCGTCTCATGGACGTCATTCGGGAGGAATTGCGTGAGGTCAGTGAAGAGTTCGGTGATGATCGCCGCACAGAAATTATCGAATCGCAACATGATCTGACCATTGAGGATCTGATCACCGAAGAGGACCGGGTGGTGACCATCTCCCACGGTGGTTACGCAAAAACCCAGCCCCTCAGTGACTACCAGGCACAGCGTCGGGGCGGTATGGGCAAGTCTGCCACAGCGGTTAAAGATGAAGACTTTGTCGAACATCTGCTGGTGGCAAGTACCCATAGTACGATTCTTTGTTTTACCAGCCGGGGTAAGGTCTTCTGGTTGAAGGTCTATCAGATCCCTCTGGCTGGCCGCAATTCCCGTGGACGACCCATGGTGAACTTGCTGCCCCTCGAAGAAAACGAGCGGATTACCTCCATTCTCCCCGTAGATGAATACGCAGCTGACCGGTTTGTGATCATGGCCACGGCCAATGGCACGATAAAGAAAACATCGCTTGATCAATACTCCCGTCCCCGCAGTGTCGGGTTGCGGGCAGTGGACCTGGTGGAAGGAGATCATCTGGTGGGCACGGCGATTACGGATGGCAATTGCGATGTCATGCTGTTCAGTAGCGAGGGTAAAGCGGTGCGCTTTGCCGAGGCCGATGTGCGCGCTATGGGGCGGGTTTCCAAAGGTGTTCGGGGAATGCGGTTGCCCGCTGGCCATCAGGTGCTGGCTATGGTGATTCCCCAGGAAAACGGTTATGTATTGACGGTTTCCAGGAACGGTTACGGCAAGCAGACAGCCTTGACTGAATTCCCCACCAAGGGTCGAGGTGGCAAGGGCATGATCGCCATGCAGTGCACTGAGCGCAATGGCGCTCTGGTTGGTGCTGTGCAATTGTTTGACGGTGATGAAATTATGCTGATCTCTGATCAGGGCACCATGGTTCGCACCCATGTGGGTGAAATATCCGTGCTGGGTCGCAATACCCAAGGGGTTCGTGTCATCCGTCTCAAAGAGAATGAGGCACTGGTGGGTATGGCAAGGATAGAGGAACAGGAGCCGTTGCTTGATGAAGAGATGGAATCCTAACGGAGAGGCGGTATGGCAGAAGAAAACAAGCTCAGCCGGCTTCGTGAGCAAATCGATGCAATAGATGACCAGATCCTCGCCCTGATCAGTGAGCGCGCCAGTTGCGCCCAGCAGGTGGCTGAGGTCAAACGTACCGAGGGTGAGGATTCATTCTACCGCCCAGAGCGGGAGGCCCAGGTACTTCGCCATGTCATGATGAAAAATCAGGGACCGCTGGACAACGAAGAAATGGCCAGACTGTTCCGGGAAATCATGTCTGCTTGTCTAGCGCTTGAACAGCCGGTAAAAGTTGCCTTTTTAGGTCCTGAGGGTACTTTTACCCAGGAAGCTGCGCTCAAGCATTTTGGTCATTCAGCGCTGGCCGTGCCTTTCGGCGCAATCGATGAAGTCTTTCGGGAAGTTGCTGCTGGCGCAGTGAATTATGGTGTAGTGCCCGTGGAAAACTCCACGGAAGGCATGATTAATCACACACTGGACACTTTTCTTGACTCCACCCTGAAGATTTGTGGTGAAGTAGAGCTGCGAATTCACCACCACCTGCTGATCGGACCTAACACACATCCCGACCGGATTACCCGGATCTACTCCCACGCACAGTCGTTGGCCCAGTGTCGCCAGTGGCTTGATGCCCACTACCCAAAAGTTGAGCGTGTTGCGGTTAGTAGTAATGCAGATGCGGCCAAACGTGTCATTGGCGAATGGAACAGCGCTGCAATTGCCGGTGATATGGCTGCTGAGCTCTATAATTTGCAGAAGTTATCAGAAAAAATTGAAGACCGTCCAGATAACTCCACCCGATTTCTTATTATTGGTCGGGATGCTATTCCGCCCAGTGGTGACGACAAGACCTCTATCATCGCAGCTGTTCGCAATGAGCCGGGTGCTTTGCATCATCTGCTGGAGCCTTTCCACCGTCAGGGTGTAGATTTGACACGGGTGGAAACGCGGCCTTCACGGACCGGTAAGTGGACCTATGTGTTCTTTATTGATTTTGAAGGTCACTGTGACAATCCCGAAGTGGCCGAAGTGCTCAGGGAATTGGCTTCTTTCGTTGCCGACCTCAGAGTGCTCGGCTCCTATCCAAAAGCCGTCTTGTAACCAGCCGTCGGGTTGATACTTATGCGTATGGACTTAAAAAGCCTGGCATTGCCAGGCGTACAACATTTGCAACCCTATCAGGGTGGCAAGCCCCTCGATGAACTGGAGCGCGAGCTTGGTATTTCGGGTGCAATCAAGCTGGCAAGCAATGAAAATCCGCTCGGCTTGAGTGAACTGGCGAGGGCCGCTATAGAAGCCTCGTTTGAAAATGTTACCCGTTACCCCGACGGCAACGGCTTTTATCTCAAACGCCGACTCGCCGAGAAATTAGCCGTCTCCACCAGTCAGCTGACCCTGGGTAACGGATCCAATGAAATTCTGGAACTGCTGGCGAGAGGCTTCCTCGGCCAGCAGCACAATGCCATCATTGCTGAACACGCTTTCGTGGTTTATCAGTTGGTAATTACTGCACAAAATGCCACCGCACTGACTGTTCCGGCCAGCAGTTGGGGCCATGACTTGCCGGCGATGGCGGCCGCTGTGAATGAACACACGCGTTTACTGTTTATCGCCAACCCCAATAATCCGACCGGGACCTGGGTATCGCTTGCCTCAATTGAAGCCTTGTTGCAGAAACTGCCAGACACTGTACTGGTGGTGGTGGATGAAGCCTATTTTGAATATGTGGATCAACCCGGTTACGGCTCTGCCCTCGAATTGATTGATCGCTATGCCAATCTGATTGTTACCCGTACCTTTTCCAAGGCCTATGGGCTGGCAGCATTGCGCATCGGCTACTCGGTATCCCATCCGGATGTGGCGGATATTCTGAACCGTCTGCGCCAGCCATTTAACGTCAACAGCCCGGCACTGGCTGCTGCACTGGCGGTACTTGACGACGAAGCGTATCTGCAGCGCAGTATTGGCGTCAATCGGGAGGGCTGCGATCAGCTGGTGGCCGGTTTTGAGGCCCTCGGGCTGGCGTATATTCCATCGGCAGGTAACTTTATCGCTGTTCAGGTCCCGGGGGATGCGCTGGCCCTGTATGAGGCCCTGTTGCGCAAGGGTGTCATTGTTCGCCCGATTGCCCTATACGGTATGCCCCATCATCTACGGGTTTCTATCGGCCTGCCCGATGAAAACCAGCGCTTTCTCGACGCACTGGGCCAGCTGCTTGCCGACGGGGACACACCCAGATGACCCCTGTCATCAATCGTCTACTGGTAGTGGGACTTGGCCTGATTGGCGGCAGCCTGGCGAAGGCTGCCCGTGAGCGGGGAATTTGCCGGGAGGTGATTGGCAGCTCCAGAAATCCCGATACGCTGAGCAAGGCACTGGCATCCGGTGTGGTTGACCGGGTCATAACCGATATAGGTGATCTGGCGGCAGACTTGGGTGAGGGCGACGTGGTTTTGATTGGTGTGCCAACCCTGACCGTTCCCGATATTATGTACCAATTGCAGCCACTGTTGGCGGATAGCGTTACTGTGACCGATGTGGCCAGCGTCAAGGGCAGTGTCGTAGCTGCAGTGCGGCGCGCCTATGGCAAAATGCCCGTCCAGTTTGTGCCGGGACATCCGATCGCCGGTTCGGAAAAAAGCGGTGTGGATGCGGCGAATAGTGGTTTATTCGACGAACACAGGGTGATTCTGACCCCCTTGCAGGAAACCGGTAAAGAACATTTGCAGCGCGTTCGTGATCTATGGCAGGGAGCGGGCGCCGTGATCAGCGAAATGACGGTGGCAGAACATGATGAAGTTTTGGCGGCCACCAGTCATTTACCCCACATTCTGGCTTACACATTGGTGGATACACTCGCTGGTATGCGTGAAAACCGTGAGATCTTTCGTTACGCAGCCGGTGGATTTAGAGATTTTACGCGTATTGCCGCCAGTGATCCGATGATGTGGCACGACATTGTCATGGCGAATGATCAGGCGCTGCTAGCCGTGCTGGAAACGTTTACCGATCATGTGGATCAGCTGAAAGATGCTATTCAGAACAAGGACAGTGAATACCTGCTGGGGGTGTTTACCCGCGCCAGGGAAGCACGCAACCATTTTGCTAAAATGCTTGAAAACAAGGCTTACCTGGAGCCCATGACACAGACGATTGACTACCGGGTGTCCCCCGGCAATTCAGTTACCGGCAGCATTCGTGTGCCCGGTGATAAATCCATATCCCACCGCTCGATCATGCTGGGTTCGCTTGCCGAGGGCGTCACCACCGTGACCGGCTTTCTCGAGGGTGAAGACAGTCTTGCCACGCTACAGGCGTTTCGGGATATGGGTGTGGTTATTGAGGGCCCGCAGAGCGGTCGTGTGGTGATACACGGTGTTGGTATGACCGGTCTCAAGGCGCCTGCTTGCCCGCTGTATCTGGGTAATTCCGGAACATCAATGCGTTTGCTGGCCGGGCTGTTGGCCGGCCAGACTTTTGACGTGGAACTGGCAGGAGACGAGTCTCTGTCGAAGCGGCCTATGGAGCGTGTGGCAGCGCCCTTAAGACAGATGGGCGCTGTTATAGAGGCGGAGCAGGGTGGCAGGCCGCCCCTTCGTATCAGAGGAGGGCAGACGCTCAAGGGAATCGACTATTGTCTGCCGATGGCCAGTGCCCAGGTGAAATCTTCGGTGTTACTGGCCGGTCTCTATGCCAACGGGACTACTCGAACCACAGAACCGGCACCGACACGTGATCACACCGAACGGATGCTGACAGGTTTCGGTTATCCGGTTCGGCGAGAGGGTGCGGTTGCCGAGCTCGACGGCGGCGGAAAATTGTATGCCACGAACATTGACGTGCCGGCAGACATCTCATCTGCGACTTTTTTCATGGTGGCGGCGGCAATCGCGCCGGGTTCCGATGTGACGTTGACCCATGTGGGGGTTAACCCCACCCGTATCGGTGTCATCAATATCCTGCAGATGATGGGCGCAGACCTGGAACTCACCAACCACCGCGAAGTCGGTGGTGAGCCGGTGGCTGATATCCGGGTTCGGTATGCGCCACTTCATGGCATAGACATCCCCGAAGACCAAGTACCACTGGCTATTGATGAGTTTCCCGCTCTGTTTGTGGCGGCAGCCTGTGCCGAGGGAAGAACCCGCCTGACGGGTGCTGAGGAATTGCGGGTAAAAGAGAGTGACCGGATCAAGGCCATGGCAGATGGCCTGACTTGCCTGGGAATCCAGGCGATTCCCACCCCGGACGGCATCGATATCCAGGGTGGTACATTGCGTGCTGGTGAGGTGGACAGTCTGGGCGATCACCGTATCGCCATGTCCTTTGCGATTGCCTCGCTGAGGACACAGGGAAATATTCTGATACGAAATTGTAACAATGTGGCGACATCATTCCCGGGCTTTGTGGCTTTGGCCAACAGTGTCGGTTTGAAAATTGTCGAGGAAATACGATGAATGAAAAAAGAGTACCAGTCATAACCATCGACGGACCGAGTGGTTCCGGAAAGGGGACTATCTGTCAGTTGCTGGCTGCCAAGTTGGGGTTCCACTATCTCGATAGTGGTGCGCTTTACAGGTTGTTGGCTCTGGCGGCAAAGCGCCATGGTGTATCGCTGGATAATATGGAGTCTCTGGCTGTATTGGCTGCCCATATGGATATTTCATTCAAGACGCGCGATAACGGCAACACGCCAAAAGTGATGCTGGAGGGAGAGGACGTGTCTGCGTTGATTCGCTCCGAGGGTGTGGGGACTAACGCCTCAGTAGTTGCCGCGTATCCAGAAGTGCGCGATGCCCTCCTGCAGCGTCAGCGAGCTTTTGCCGTGTCGCCGGGCCTGGTGGCGGACGGCCGCGATATGGGTACCGTGGTTTTCCCCGACGCCATCGCCAAAGTCTTCCTGACAGCGAGCTCGGAAGAACGGGCGCAAAGACGTTATAAGCAGTTGATAGATAAGGGGGAAAGTGTTAGCCTTGCCGCCCTCGTAGAGCGGGTTGAAAAACGGGACGAACGGGACATGACACGCAAAGTGTCGCCGATGATTCCTGCGACCAACGCCGTGGTGTTGGACAGTTCAGCCTTGTCCATCGAGGAAGTATTGCAGAAAGTGGTGGATGTGGTCGCGGCAAGTGGCATACAACTACCGCAATAAATCGGGTTTGTGGTGTTTGGCCAGTAACGCACCATCTCTCCCTGAAACCAACAGCCCGCATAACTGGTAGTGCGGTTTGAGAGTCAAGTGGCTCGATTTTTACAGGTACATTTCAATGAGCGAAAGTTTCGCAGATCTTTTTGAAGAAAGTTTAAAAACTATCGAAATGAACGCCGGCGCAATCGTCACCGGTGTCATTATTGATATTGATAAGGACTGGGTAACCGTTCACGCCGGACTGAAGTCCGAAGGTGTGATCCCAAAGGTTCAGTTCATTGATGACAACGGTGAGTTGGACATCAATATTGGCGATGAAGTACAGGTTGCTCTCGAAGCCGTAGAAGATGGTTTTGGTGCTACTCGCCTGTCCCGTGAAAAAGCGCGTCGCGCAGAATCCTGGATTGAACTGGAAGCCGCTCACAAGGCGGATGAAGTGGTTACTGGCATAATCAGTGGCAAGGTCAAAGGTGGCTTCACGGTTGATGTCAATGGCCTGCGGGCTTTCCTTCCCGGTTCCCTGGTCGATGTTCGCCCGATCCGCGATACCGCTCATTTAGAAGACAAGCCTCTTGAATTCAAAGTCATCAAACTTGACCAAAAACGTAACAACGTCGTGGTATCACGCCGTGCCGTGATGGAAAAAGTGAATTCTGAAGAGCGTGATGAACTGCTCGCCAAACTGGAAGAAGGCATTACCCTGAAAGGTATCGTCAAGAACCTTACCGATTACGGTGCGTTTGTCGATCTTGGCGGTATTGATGGCCTGCTTCATATCACGGATATGTCCTGGAAGCGTATCAAGCACCCCAGTGAAATCGTCAATGTCGGTGATGAAATTGATGTCAAGGTGCTGAAGTTTGATCGTGAACGCAGCCGTGTGTCACTGGGCATGAAACAAATGGGTGAAGATCCCTGGGCCGATATTTCCGGTCGCTATCCGGAAGGTGCCCGTGTCAAAGCGGTCGTTACCAACCTCACTGACTACGGTTGCTTTGCCGAGCTGGAAGATGGTGTTGAAGGTCTGGTCCACGTTTCCGAAATGGATTGGACCAACAAAAACATTCACCCCTCCAAGGTTGTTCAGTTGGGTGATGAAGTTGAGGTCATGGTGCTGGACATTGACGAAGAGCGTCGTCGTATTTCACTGGGTATCAAACAGTGTCATATGAACCCATGGGATGAGTTCGCCATGAATCACAGCAAGGGTGAAAAAATCTCAGGCAGTATCAAGTCAATTACTGACTTCGGTATCTTTATCGGTCTGAACGGTGGTATTGACGGACTGGTTCACCTCTCTGATATCTCCTGGCACGAAACCGGTGAAGAAGCGGTACGCAATTTCAAGAAAGGTGATGAAGTTGAAACTGTGATACTTTCCATCGACCCGGAAAGAGAGCGTATTTCTCTGGGTATGAAACAGTTGTCAGATGATCCCTTCTCTAACTATGTCACTGAAAATGACAAAGGTGCGATCGTCAATGGTATTGTCAAGGAAGTGGATGCCAAGGGTGCAGTGGTGACTTTGAGCGGTGATATCGAAGGCTATTTAAAAGCCTCTGAAATCTCCCGTGAAAAGGTCGAAGATGCCCGCAACGCACTGAATGTTGGTGATGAGCTGGAGGTCAAGGTGATTAATGTGGATCGCAAGAACCGCTCTATCAACCTCTCTATCAAAGCCAAAGATGTCGCTGAGGAAAAGGCAGCTATCAAAGAACATCGCAAGTCTGAAACAGATAATATTGCACCGACTACCATCGGTGATCTGATCAAGGCCCAGATGGACACCAAAGAGAAGTAATGATTAGATTGGGGTAATGGTGACATTACCCCTTTTCTTATGAAATCAGAACGTTATGACAAAATCAGAATTAATCGATTATATCGTTACCCAGCAGGATCAACTCCCCCCCAGGGATGTGGAAATTGCCGTGAAAATGATCCTGGAGCGTATGACCCATGCGCTGGTCAATAATGATCGCATTGAAATTCGCGGTTTTGGCAGCTTTTGCCTGCATTATCGTGCCCCCAGGGTAGGACGTAACCCCAAAACTGGTGATTCGGTTAAGTTGTCGGGTAAATATGTACCTTATTTCAAACCTGGCAAAGAGCTTCGTGAACGCGTTAACAGCAGTCTCGAGGCAGGTTGAGTCTGTGGGTCCGATGACACGATAAACAAGACCAACCATCGGTAGTTTGGTTACAATAAACGGCAAGTATTTTGACTTGCCGTTTTTTTATGGGGATTTTATGGCATTGCTAAAGAAGCTCTTTTTCCTGTTGATCGGTTTGGCGGCAATTCTGCTGGGTATTGGTCTGGTATTAACCAACCCGGATGCCATTACGATTGATTTCTTTGGCCGTGAGTCCGGGCCGTTACCCCGTGGCCTCTGGCTTTTGGTAGCACTTTTTACAGGCTGCCTGACTGGTATACTTGCCAGCTTGCCGATGTTGCTACGACTCCGGCGACGAGTCCATGTGCTAAATCAGCAGCTCATCAAATTGAGAGTGGCTCCCGACCGCGCAAAAAACAAAACGGAGTAGCCCAATACCCTACATGGTAGATCACTTATTAATTATCGGGTTATTGCTGTCTTTTCCGCTATTCTGGTTTGCCGGTTATACCCGTGGTAAGGGCAGGCGTTTGGCGAACAGTGAGAGAGACCTCGCGCGCCATTATTTTCAGGGTATCAATTTCTTCCTTAACGAACAGCCGGATCAGGCTATTGATACCTTTATCCGCTCCGTCGAAGTTACACCCTATACATTAGAAACGCATCTGGCGCTGGGAAATCTGATGCGGCAACGGGGTGAAATAGAGCGGGCTATCCGGGTTCACCAAAATCTGCTTTCACGACCCAATCTCAATAACGATCAGTCGCAACAGGCTCATTTGGAACTGGGTAGGGATTTTTTGAAGGCGGGTTTATTTGACCGTGCTGAGCGCCTGTTTCTGGAGTTGGTGGAAGACCAGGGCAGTGATTTTCGGCAGGTATCACTGCAACACCTTGTTCAAATATATCGTGGTGAGCAGGAATGGGAAAAAGCTATCCGCGCTGCCGGTATGATGGATAAAAAGCGCTTTTCACGGTCTGTGGATAAGCTCGACATTGAGCAGGCGCAGTTTTGTTGTGAGCTGGCCGAACAAGCAATCGACATGTCTGACCTGCTACAGGCCAGGCGTCATATTAAAGCAGCGCTCAGGTACAATAAGAATTCAGCCAGAGCGAATATGCTTTGGGGGCGTTTGGAAATGCGCGCATCAAACAGCCTCGAAGCACTGAAACGCTTCAGCATGATTCCCCGGCAACAACCCGAATATTTGCCTGAGATTCTCCCACTTGTCAGGCAGTGCTACGAACAACTCGGTGATGAATCGGGCCTTCTAGTGCAACTGCAGTCTTGGCTAAAGACCTATCCCGGCACCAGTTTGCTGCAAATGGTGGTAGATGTGATGGTGAAACAGTGTGGAGAACAGCGGGCAACAGGTTTTTTAATGGACTATTTGCGAGAGTACCCGTCCATCAGGGGACTGCAAACATTGCTCAGGATTTCTTCCAATAGAGGTGCCGAAGCAGAACAAGAGCAGCTTAATCTACTGCAGGAATTATTGGACAGTTTACTGGCGCGCCGTTCGCAATACCGCTGTGTCCAGTGTGGTTTTAGCGGTGCTCAGCTCCACTGGCTCTGCCCCCAATGCCTGCGTTGGGAAACAGTTCAACCGGTTCGGGGAATTGATGGCGAGTGATCACTTGCCAAAGGCACTATTTTTAAAATGAGAATGACCCATGACACACGCTACTGACAGTAAGGTAATTGTTGCACTGGATTACAATACAGCGGCTGCGGCAGAGCGATTTGTGGCCGATGTCTCCCCCGATCTGTGCAAACTGAAGGTTGGGAAAGAGCTTTTTACCCGCTCAGGTCCGCAGTTCGTTACTACTCTGGTTAACCGGGGATTCGATGTTTTCCTGGATTTAAAATTTCACGACATACCGAACACGGTTGCAGCTGCAGTAAAAGTCGCTGCTGATCTCGGTGTATGGATGACTGATGTGCACGCTTCCGGTGGCCGTCGGATGATGGAAAATGCCCGGTTGGCCAGTGACCAGTCCGGTACCAATATGTTGTTGATAGCAGTGACCGTATTAACCAGTTTCTCTGCGGAAGATCTCGCGGAATTGAGTATCGGGTGTACCCCGGAACAGCAGGTGCACAGACTGGCAGCCATGGCAAAGACCTCGGGTATGGATGGCGTTGTCTGCTCCGCGATGGAAACTCGGGGACTCCGTAATTTGCTCGGTAACGATTTTACCCTCGTGACACCGGGTATTCGTCCTGTGTCGGCAGTGGCGGATGACCAACGGCGGGTTGTCACCCCTGCGCAGGCGATTGCCAACGGTAGCAGTTACCTGGTGATCGGCCGGCCAATTACCCAGTCGCCGGATCCGGTGAAGGCGCTACTTGCCATCAATCGGGAAATTTTGCAAGATTGATCGGGCGGCACACGATGTGCCGTTTCTATGAAATGGAGTGCCTCTGGCACAAGGAGTTCGACATGAAAAATGTAAAAACACTTCCCGGCGTTCTATTGTTGTCCCTGCTTGCGGTATTACCGTTCTGGCAAGCAGTTACAGCGGATGAGGCATCTTCTCAGGAGATGATGCAGCAACCTGTGATGGTCAATATCAATACCGCCACAGCCGATGAACTATCCAGTATGCTAAAGGGTATCGGTGAAAAGCGAGCTATGGCAATAGTGGCTTACCGGGAAGAAAATGGCCCATTCGCGACGGTGGAACAGCTGCAGTCGGTTAAGGGCGTGGGTGAAAAAGTTCTGGAACAGAACCGCGCTAACCTTTCGGTGAAGTAGTCTATCCCGAAAACCCCAGGGGCCAGCCTTTTGGCTGGCCTTTTCGTTGATTGAAGAGACTCAGTATGAGCGGCCTGACTGACTATATACACCTGCTGGAAAGGTTGGATCGATCGAATCTTGAACAGTTGAGAGCAGTCCTCAGCGAGGATGTGGTTTTTTCTGATCCATTCAATCAAGTGACCGGTGCCGATGCTTATCTGGCGCTTTTGAGTGAGATGTTTGAGCGGCTGGACAGTGTGAGTTTTACCGTTCACGACAGCCAGCAACAGGATGCTGTCGCTTATCTGTATTGGACGTTTTCTGGTCACAGTAGTGTGACCGGCTGGCTGAATTTCCAGGGCAGCAGTCGATTGACCTTTGATGTATCTGGCAAAATTGACCGCCATCAGGACTTCTGGGACAGCGCCGACCTCTATGAAAAAGTGCCTGTACTGGGTGCCCTGTTTCGCTGGTTGAGACGGCGGGTTGCTTTTCGGGAGCACTGACGTTTAAGCAGTTGAGCCCTATTGTCATTGTTTGTCACTTTGGTGTTCCAGTACGAAGAGTCCCACATCAATGGCACCTTCTTTAAAACCCCCTTCGCAGTAACTCAGATAATAGCGCCACAAACGGTAGAAACGCTGATCAAAACCCAGGGTACTGATTTGCGCCCAGCGTTCCTCGAAGCGCTCCCGCCAAAGTTCAATTGTCCTGGCATAGCACCCACCAAACATTTCCTGATCGACAAGACAAAAGCCATGCTGTGAGAACTTTTCTTGCAGGGCCATCACACTGGGCAACATCCCACCGGGGAAGATATGACGCTGAATGAAGTCAGCCTGCTTGCGGTAGACCTCGAAGCGCTTTTCATCGATGGTGATAATCTGCAGCACGGCTCTGCCACCGGGTTTTAATACGCCTTTGAGTTTTTTGAAGTAGCTGTCCCAATGGGCTTCACCCACTGCCTCAAACATCTCAATTGAAACGACCCCATCGTACTGTCTTTTCAGGTCTCGATAATCGGTCAAACCGATTGTGACCCGGTCTGCAAGACCTGCTTTGGTGAGCTTGTCCACCGCCCAGCACTGTTGCTCCGAGGACAGGGTGATGCCGTGAACCCGGACATCAGCCGTTTCGGCAGCCTGTAGGGCAAATTCACCCCAGCCACAACCAATTTCCAGCAGCTGATCCTGCTCTCTGGGTGACAGCAACTGGAGAATACGTTGATATTTTTTCGTCTGAGCCTGTTGCAGGGATTGCCGATGATCATCACCAAACATTGCCGCAGAATACGTCATACCGGGGTCGAGCCATTCCCGATAAAAATTGTTTCCCAGATCATAATGCGCAGCAATATTTCGCCGGCTGCCCCGGCGTGTATTCCGNCGGCTCCAGTGATAGAGGTTATAGAGCAGGTCATTGACATAACCGGCCTTCGCCATGCTGTTCAGCGTCGGTTCATTCTGAATCGCCCAGCGGATCAGGGCNGTCAGGTCAGCGCTGTCCCATTCACTTTGCAGATAACTGTCTGACCAGCCATTGGTGCCACCAAAGAATAACCGGAGGAGGGGAGCCATTGAGTAAAGTCTGACAGAGGCCACAGTGTCACCCTGACCAAACAGGTGCCTGTGACCACTGGGGAACTGCATTGANAGTACCCCCTGACAGTGAGCCAGTTTTCTCCGCAACAGCCGGATAATTTGTGCTTCCAGCCATACTGGTGAGCTTGTCGGGTGCCTTGTGGCGATACCGTCGGCATCGAGGTCAGAGCCGTTCATGGTGCAATACTCCATCTTTGTCCCGCCAGCTATAATCGCGGGTGTTCTTTGTAGTCTTTCTGGGCTGCAGGGGTAACCCCTTCAGCCACAGGCGCAATGCCTGCCAGTGAATGGCACCGATAATTTTCAGGGTCATTAGCGGATGGCTGAAAAAGAGCCGCAGCAAGGTTGCATCGTTGAGTGTCCGATACTGGCCGTTGAANGCAGCCAGCAGTACATGGTTGCCGGGCTTGTCTGCCCGGTCGTTGGATTGCCTGATGAAAACAGATACCTGATTTTGATCGGGTGGCTGAATCCGGAAGCGGTAATGGCTTTCCATCGGCATGAACGGGCTGACGTACATGGCTTTCTCGGCCCGCTGGTCTACCAGGGTGTCTTTCCGCGGTGGATCCACCGGAATCAGGTAGGTATGCTTTTGTTTGAAAGTGTTGCTGACTTCATAGAGCACAGCTGACAGCTGCTGTTGGTCGTTGTAGCAGAAGTAGATACTCAGTGGATTAAACACGTATCCCAGTATTCTCGGATAGCAGAGCAACCTGATATGAGCAGTGGCATGCTCAAAACCGCGCTCGGTCAATAGTCGGCCTATTTGCCCCCTCAGGTCTGATTCCCCACTGCCGTGATCTTTCTCGTGAAAGGAAAACAGATTGAAACGATTAAGGGAAAAGAGCCGAAGTCGATTCTCCAGTGTTTTCAGTTCATCGAGGTCAAGATACAGCGAGAAAACCCGATAGGTAAACCGGTGTTTTTTCGGGCGCAGACGCCGATGCATGACCTGGCCACTGTACAGGGCCGATTTCAGTTCCTCAGACACAGTACAATTCCACGGCAGTGTTGGGCAGTGAGCCAGTGTGGATTTCAATCCGGGAATTCGGCTCTTCCAGTTGCCAGGGGCGGACAACACTACCCAGCGCTTCGGCGACAGCCAGCCCTGATTGCAAACCGTCCTCATGGAAACCGTAACCGAAATAAGCGCCACAGAACCAGGTATGCTGTTTGCCCTGCAGTGACCAGAGTTGCTTCTGGGCGGCCAGTGATGATTGATCAAACGACGGGTGATCATAAAAAAAACTTCTGATAATCGTGCCGGANCTGGGCATTTTCANNGGGTTTAGGGAGACCATTACCGGTTNTTCGGTAGCCAGCGGCTGGAGCTGGTTCATCCAGTAGCTGACGGACACTTTCCTTTTCTGGTCACTGACCAGTTGCCCGTTTTTTGCTACAGGTTTGTTGCTGGCCAGATAATTCCAGCTGGACCAGACTTGTTGACGNTTTGGCATCAAATCGGTGTCCAGATGAAGAAAAGCCCGGTTGCGNTGGTAGGGAAAACAGCTGAGCAGGGACTGTTCTTCGGNTGTCGGGTCAGCCAGCAGGGCAAGTGCCTGGTCACTGTGGCAGGCAAAAACGACGTCATCGAATNTTTCCCGNTTGCCGTGAATGTCGTCCAGAGCTACGTGATCCCCCAGTCTTGTGACAGATTGAATACGGGTATTCAATCGAATGGAACCCTGCAAGGCGGCAGCAATTTTATCCACATATTGACGACTGCCACCGACCACTGTACGCCATTGTGGCCGGTTATTTNCCTGGGTTAAACCGTGATTGCTGCAAAAACGCATAAAACTCAGGGCAGGATAATTCAGCATTTTGTCGACAGGTACTGACCAGATTGCCGCGCCCATGGGCAGCAGGTGGTTGTAAATNAAGGATTTGCCGTAACGNTGTTTTTCAAGCAATTCGCCGAGGGAGAGGTGCTCGAGGTCGGCGGACTGGAGCAATTTTGGTGATTGTCGATAAAAGCGCAGCAGGTCGGCCACCATTCCCCAGAAAGCNGGTCGGAGCAGGTTNCGTTTTTGTGCCAGCAGCCCTGACAGGCCACTGCCGGAATATTCGAGCTCCCCGCCGTTGACGGATACGGAGAAGGACATGTCGGTATCACAGGTTTTCACCCCCAACTGCTCAAAAAACTTTACCAGGTTGGGGTAGTTGACGGGGTTATAGACAATGAATCCGGTATCNACGCTGATGGNCCGTTTGTCCAGATCAAAGGTTACCGTATTGGAATGTCCCCCCAGTCGATCATCCTTTTCAAACAGCGTCACATTCTGTGATTTACTCAACAACCAGGCACAGCTCAAACCCGAGATGCCGGAACCAATCACCGCAATATTCTTGCGGGGTGGGGCATCTTGCATAGAATTTTTCGGGGTTGGCGTCTTCATTGTGCAGTCCGTACTGAATGGGTTGCTGATATTACGCAGGAACTACGGAGAGGGATCACCCTTTTATTTGGCTTTATCGGGCGCGGGCGCTAATCTCTGTGATCTACCGAGACAGACCACACGTAAGGAGAGTCATGCAAGACCAACCGCCGGGAGATGAAGCGTTGAGCGTCGTGGCATTAAGAGCAGAACAGACATCCGAGACACCGGCGAAAGACTGGTCTGCAATGTTGGCAGAACTGGCCATTTCCCGGGACCGGCAGTTGTTTATCCGTCTGTTTCGTCACTTTTCGCCCAGAATCAAAGGCTACATCATGAAACTGGGCCTCACTGAAGCCACTGCTGAAGAGTTGACCCAGGAAGCCATGTTGTCCGTCTGGCGAAAAACCCATCTGTACGATCCCGGCAAGGCCGCTGCCAGCACCTGGATCTACACCCTGGCGAGAAACCTGAGCATTGACTGGATGCGCAAACAGAAATACCCGGAATACGACCTGGATAGCTGGCATGAAGAGGTGGGTGAGCCCGCTGTGCTGGAGTTGGCTGAGCAGGCTGTCATGTCTGATCAGGTGGCCATGGCAATTCGTCAATTACCTGATAATCAGGCACAGGTCATTATTATGTCTTTCTACGAGGGGCGCTCTCATTCAGAGATTGCCGACAGGCTGTCGATTCCCTTGGGTAGCGTGAAATCCAGAATTCGTCTGGCATCGGAAAAGTTAAAACAGGCGTTGAGAGGTAACCATGACCATTAATCATCATCTTGATGAAGCGACTCTATTCAGTTATGTGGCTGGCGCTTTGGCTCAGGGTCCCGCCCTTGTGGTCGCTTCCCATCTGACGATGTGTGATCGCTGTCGTCGACGGTGCCGCGAACTTGAAGCAGTCGGCGGCGCATTGCTGGAAAATACCGCCCTGGCGGCGGTCAGTGACAGTACTCTGGCATCGGTGCTCGATCGACTGGATCAGGATGTTATACCCGAAGCTGCTGCGCGGCCAGTATCCGTGGCAAACGGTGAAATTCCGGCACCTCTGGCAAGCTATGTGGGGGATTCACTCGAGGACCTGTCCTGGAAAAAGCTGGTACCGGGTGTTTGGGTGCATGACCTGCCCAGCCAGGGCAAGGGCATGACCCGCCTGCTGCGTGTTGCGCCGGGCAAAGCCGCGTTACCCCACAGTCACCGGGGTAGTGAGCTGACCTTGCTGCTGCGGGGCTCCTATTCCGACGAAGTGGGGCGGTTCAGTACAGGCGATATTGCCGATCTGGACGATCAGATCACTCACCAGCCACTGGTGGATAGTGATCACGATTGTATATGTCTGATCGCCACCGAGTATCCGCTCCGTTATACCACGCTGTTTGGCAAAATTACCCAGCCGCTTTTTGGTTTCTAGCCAGTGGCATGCCCCGCCACTCTTTGCAAACCATTTAGCGGACATGTCTACAGGAAAACTCTCAGTGAAATTCGTCTGGTTTCGCAACGATCTTCGCGTAGCTGACAACCCTGCCTTGTGCCGGGCCTGTGACGATGCCGCCGGTCAGGGCGTACTCGCTGTGGCTGCCGTCTGCCCCTTGCAATGGGCCAGTCACGATGAGTCCCCGGCGAAAGTGGAATTCTGGTTGGCCAACTTGCGGGATCTTCAGCAACAACTGACGGCGCTGGGGATTCCACTCAAGCTGATTCAGGTGGATAGCTTTGCCGACCTGCCAGGTAAGTTGTTATCACTCGCCGAGCAATTTCACTGTGATGGCCTTTATCTCAATCGTGAATACTGCCTGAACGAAAATCTTCGCGATAAACAGGTCGTCGCCAGATTTCGCGAGGCCGACATCCCGGTTTACGGCCTGCATGGTGATCTGGTATTTGCCCCCGGGAAAGTGATGAACGGCCAGGGATTGCCCTTTCGGGTATTCACACCTTTCAGCAAAGTCTGGCGAAACCTTTTTTCCGAACAGTACCCTGTGCCGCTACCGACGCCCTCGGTGCAACCTTTACCGCCTTTACCAAACGGCTTGGTTGTCGATGTGATTCCAGACAGGGTGAATTATGCGATCAATAATGGCAGCCGCTGGATTCCGTCGCTGTGGCCAGCGGGCGCAGAATCCGCTCATGCCCGATTGACGGATTTTGTGGCAACCCGGATAGAGGGCTATGCCGCTGACCGGGATTTTCCCTCAATGGACGGTACCTCGGCATTATCCCCCTATCTCAGTTGCGGTGTGATCTCCCCCCGCCAGTGTCTGGCGGCTCTGGCCGCCGCGTCAGATAGTGTGGACTGGCTGAATAACCAGTGGGTGACCGAGCTCATCTGGCGTGAGTTTTATCGCCATCTGATGATGCACTTTCCCGACATGAATCGCTGGGAACCTTTCAGACCCGAGGTTGAATCGCGTATTCGCTGGCTGGACGACGATCGGTTATTTGCTGCCTGGTGTCAGGGCGAAACCGGTTTTCCAATGGTTGATGCGGGCATGAAGCAG
The DNA here is from genome assembly GCA_002707685.1 of Porticoccus sp. Classification (GTDB taxonomy): domain Bacteria; phylum Pseudomonadota; class Gammaproteobacteria; order Pseudomonadales; family Porticoccaceae; genus Porticoccus. The sequence continues at coordinate 141,475 of PANQ01000013.1, forward strand.
CTGCTGGCGACCGGCTGGATGCACAATCGCCTGCGCATGATCACCGCCTCTTTTCTGACCAAGCTGTTGCGACAGGATTGGCGGAAGGGCGCCTGTTTCTTTATGAATCACCTGATCGACGGGGACTTTGTTTCCAACCTCGGTGGCTGGCAATGGAGTGCATCGGTGGGGGCGGATGCCGCACCGTACTTCCGTATTTTCAGTCCCATGCGCCAGGCCGAGCGGTTTGATCCCAAAGGTGACTACGTGGCGCACTGGTTGCCTGAACTCAGGGAATTGAAGGGCATGCAGCGTCACGATCCGGCATTTGCCGCCAAAGTCGGGCGACCCGAGCCCATCATCGATTACAGTCAGGCCAGAGCTGCCAGCCTTGCGGATTACCAACGGCAATAACCATTCGGGCCTGACTTGTTGTTTAATTCTGTTCGAATAGCGCAGCAGGGGCTCAGTGTTTTTTTGTGTCTATCGCACAAGTGTTGCTGAAGCCCCTTTGGCAGGCACGCCGGTAACGTGCCCGTGCAAAATGTTCGTAGGCCCAGTTCAACAACGGTGTCAGATGAAAATATTCAACGGTTCGGGCCAGATACCGGTAGACCGGCAGGGCATGCCAGAGGGTGAGGAATGCCTCGGCTCCCTGAGTTACGCGGCCGCCCCTGTCGATTACATGAAACCGTCGCATGGCCTCGTGCAGTGTGATGCCGAACTCGTCGAGGAGCGCGGTGTTCTTTGAAATATCATCCCAGACAAGCTGACCGGTATGATCCCGCTTTATGTAATGGTGAATTTCTTTCTGGCAGATGGGGCAGCTGCCATCATAGAAGACAATGACCTTGCCCGGCTTGTTCAGAGCCAAGGGGAAGGTATTTCCGATTCCAGGATCGGATGCGGCTGCTTTATTCGCCATTCTGGTATGCCTGCAGATTGATGGAGACGGCTTTATGATTGGTGAGAAGTTTGTCGGCCAGGTGATTGGCGCTCAGCCACGCCCCCTCGCTGCCGGTGTACGCCAACCAGTCCGAGCAGACACCAATTCTGTTTTTCGGACACCACAGATACTCGGCGGAATCAGCAGACCCGTGCCTGGCGTATAGCCAACGGTGGGTGCGCAGTGCTGCAATCTCCAGGGGCTCCTCCATGACGGATTGGAAGGCTTTAATCAGCTCGGTGCCCACCTGTTTCGGGGCAGACGTTTGATGCCTTTTACTCCATTTTGGGTTGGCTTCCAGCAGCCAGGTTTCAGCAAATGGTCCGGCGCTGCGCCCGGGTTTGCTGCTGTTGCAGATGGCTCTTGCCAACAACGGGTGTCTGCCGCTGAACAGATCAACCGGTTTTTTGGTCTTCTGACGTAAACCCAGAGCCACCACCCAGGTGGGTATCGATTCTGCAGATCTTGCCAATTCTGCAAAGCGGGGTATTGCGGTCAGCAATGGTTCAGCCTGGGGTGCCGGTGTTGTGACAATCACAGCCTGATGGGTATTCAGCAATTGCCCGACATCGTTTTCGACGGCGACGCCCTCCGAGCCGGGATGCAATTTGCCTACACGGGTTGAAAAACAGAATGCTGCGCTACCCAGCAGGTTTCGTGTCAGGGTAGTTTGTTTCGGTGCTGCCAGATACACCGAAACAGGATCCAGCTCCAGACCGGTAAAGTCTCTGTGTGATGGCGTAAAACGCTGTATTTCGGATCGATCTTCCAGCCAGCTCCGAAATCTGTCAGAAACGGGTTCAAACCAGGGCGCGCCTAGGTCCACGATGGCTTCTGCCAGGCCACTGCTGGCTTGGCGGCCACCTGTGCCACGGCTTTTCTCATAGACCGTGACCTGATAACCCACCTCCAGTAAGCGCTCGGTCAAGGTGGTACCAGCCAGACCGGCGCCTATCACGGCAATGCTCTGATGTCTCATTGGTATCGTCAACTTGGCGTGCTCCGGTTCTGGTGAATGTTATCGGTTCAATTCAAAGAAGTGCCTTCACAGCTTTGCGAAACCGTCGGCTTTCCGGTGAGGTGACACTGCTGAACACTTCGACTACTTCGCCTTCGCGGTTGATCAGGTACTTGTAAAAGTTCCATTTTGGATAGGTGCCGGAGGTGTCGCCAAGGTAGGTCCATAGGGGGTCGGCATCGCCCTTGCGTACACGGGTCTTGGCAAACATCGGAAATTGCACGCCATAGGTGACACGGCAGAAGTTCTGGATTTCTTCGGCTGTCCCCGGCTCCTGATTGCCAAACTGATTGGACGGAAAACCGAGCACCACCAGGCCCTGATCACCGAACTCCCGGTAAAGTGCTTCCAGTCCCTCGTACTGCCCGGTAAACCCGCATTTGCTGGCGGTATTGACAATAATCAGCACCTTGCCGGCGTAGGTCTTGCAAAAGTCCACCGGTTTTTCATCAATCAAATCCGGCGCAGTAAACTGGTAAATATTCATGCAGTTGGCCTGTTGGGTGTCAGTGTCTGTCGTTATTGCTTCCTCCGATGCGGCGATATTGACGCAGAGGATTGACAGAAAAGTGGTCATTGCCAGGACGAGTCTGTTCAAGGGTGAATCTCTCCTAAAATGTCAGTGACATAGCGGGCCTTGTCGCGGCTGAACGGTCACCGGCGCAGGCTTCATCGTGACTGACGATCTGCACCAGTTCAGCGCGGTGCACGCCAGCGGAGCGACAAAGCGCATAGGCCTCACCCAAATGGCGACAGGACATCACCTCTCCCTCGCGGGTCTTGATCAGTTGCCTTCGCAGTTGCCCATTCTCAAAAAAAGCCACCTGAAGCACCATCGGCGCACAGGCATTCTGGATAAATCGCACGGTATCCAATTGCCGCATTTTTCGTAAATGCTTCAAAAGCTTGATCGTCATTACTGCTACCTGTTGATGGTGCGGTTGTCCCTGATCAATACGCGCTGTCTGGGGGCCTGGATCAGTGACCGATGATCTGACTGTAGTGGTAAATCGTAACAGTTACATTACAGCGGGAGATCAAACCTTGTTTTCTGGCATTTCCGAGTGTTTCTGGATCAACCTAATCGGCTTTCAGCTCATCTGGTGGTTGTCTGTGTTACTGGGTAATAGTGCAGTTCCGGTAGTTTTGTTACTGCTGGTGTTGCATCTGACCTTTCACCGCCAGCCACTGCTTGAAGCCCGTGTATTACTGGTGTGTGCAATATTGGGTTTTACGGTTGATGCCTTGCTTACCCTCGGCGGTGTGTTCGTTTTCAACCAGGGTAGCCCTTTGCCCCCGGTCTGGCTGGTACTACTGTGGCTGGGGTTTGCCGCCACTCTTCGTCAATGCCTGCGGTTTTTTTCCAGGCGCCACCTACTCTCCGCAGTCGTCGGGTCAGTGGCCGGGGCGCTGACCTACTGGGCGGCGATTAATCTGGGGGCGGCAGATTTCGGTTTTGCGGTGGTTCCTTCCCTGATGCTTCTGGCGGTCGTCTGGATGGGGTTATTTCCGGCACTGATGTCGCTGGCAGACCGGCTGGGAGGTGATCGTGTACAGGTTTAGTCGGGCACTGCTACTGATATTGTTGTCATTCTTTGTTGTTTCGGTACAGGCCGTGCCCGTGCCGGACCGGTTGCAGTCTGTGGGCCATGCAGAGCTCCGAGTTTTTTTTATGAAGGTCTACCGCGCCGAACTCTACAGTGTCACCGGACGTTACGAGAGATTACAGGGACCTCTGATGCTGAGGCTTACCTATCGACGGGATATAAGCAGTACCCGGCTGGTAAAGGAAACCCGCAAACAGATCGGCGATTTGCCGGACGAACAACTGGACCGATGGATGGCGCACCTGGCTAATATCTGGCCGAACCTGGCAGAGGGCGATGAGCTGACTTTTTATATGGACCCGGAGGATCGGGGCCATTTTCATCACAACGGTCAATACATCGGTTCCGTGGAAGATCCTGTGTTTGCCAAAGCCTTTTTGAATATCTGGTTGGCAGACGATAGTGCCTACCCAAAACTGACCCGAAAACTTCGGGGTGAACGCTGAAAAGAGGAGTTTTTAATGGCCCGCAATGTATCAAAAAGTATTTGTCTCGCTGGCCTGTTATTGGCAGGTTGCTCCTCCACGATTACCGATTACCAACATGAAACACCGGAGCTGCACCTGGACAAATTCTTCAACGGCCATCTGGTGGCCTATGGCATGGTGCAGGATTATCGTGGCAAGGTGATTCGCCGTTTCAGGGCGGAAATCAATGCCTCCTGGCAGGATGGGGAAGGGGTTCTGGACGAACAGTTTTTCTTCAATGATGGCGAACAGCAAACCCGCTGCTGGCGACTCACCAAAACCGGCAATCAATATACCGGTACGGCCGGAGACGTGGTGGGCCAGGCATCGGGCACTACCGAGGGCAATGCGCTGAACTGGCAATACGTGCTGGAAATTCCTGTCAATGGCAAAGTACGCCACATTAAGCTGAATGACTGGCTCTATCTGGTGGATGAAAACAATTTGATCAACCGCGCCACCATGAGCAAATTTGGTATCCCTGTGGGTGAGATCACGCTTTACATTCGCCGGGAATCTGATCAACCCGCCGATGATGTCTGGCCCGCCTGTCAGGCCTAGGGTGTCATCTGGAGAGTACGTGAGTTAGAGAATCATTTTGGAGACAGCAAAGACGACCATGAATGTTAAACAGAAAATGCAAACACCCTGGCACTGTATATGGATTACCGGTGCAGGGCGGGGTATCGGTGCGGCACTGGCACACTTGTTTTGTGAACGTGGCGCAACGGTCTATGGTTCTGCCCGCAATCTCGACGAGCTCAACCAGCTGCAGTCATCGCTGGCCTCTGCGCCCGGGAAATTTATTCCGGTTCCCCTGGATATCCGTCGCCCCGCCGAAATAGCCGCTCTGTTTGAACGCTGGGACAGAGAACAACGGTTTCCGGAACTGGTGGTATTGAACGCGGGGACCCATGACCCCGCCAGTGCAGAGGCCTTTTCTGCCCAGCGCTGCCGCAGACTGTTGGACATCAACCTTCAGGGTACGATCAACTGCCTCGATCCGGTTTTGCATCGCTACCTTGCCGACCGGAGGGGCCACATTGCTGTGATGGCCTCCGTCGCTGGCTACCGGGGCTTGCCAACGGCGGCGGCATACTGTGCCAGCAAGGCGGCACTGATCAGTCTGTGTGAATCGCTGTACATGGATTTACATGGCACAGGGGTGCGATTGCAGGTAATCAATCCCGGTTTTGTCCGAACACCGTTGACCGATAAAAACACCTTTCAGATGCCCGCGTTGATGGAGGCAGACGATGCCGCTATGGCTATTTATCGGGGGCTGCTGTCCAGTCGCTTCGAGATTGCTTTCCCACGGCGATTTGTATTCTGGATGAAATTGCTGCGATTGCTGCCGAATCGGCTTTACTTGTCACTGATGCGCCGGGCGACCCAGAAATCGCTATAAATCCTTTGTTGAAGCCCGTTTCATTGAGAGACCTGGCTGACTTAAAGATCATCCGGGTCGCAAGCGCTGCAGGACAAACCGGTGGTTCACCACCGGCAAAACACTGTAATTCTGTTGCCATTGGTTGTTACTCTGGCTCTCAACCCCGTCTATAGCGCTTTGAAGTGATCTGTCAGCAGGCAGTCATAGCGCTGTTTGTCGTAGGTTTTAATCGGCTCAATATCAGCAGCGCCGATGATGCCCTGTTCAGCTGCGCTGGCCAGTGCCAAATCCAGATTATCAGGATGTTGCAGAAGCCCCTTGTTGCGTGCACGAACGAATGCTTGCCAGGGTTTGTCTATTTTGAGCAATGCCTGAAAGGTTGATTCAACCCGCCCCACAGGATCCAGTGGATCTTCGTTGAGATACACGAATTGGCTCAGTGCCTGCCGCACGGAGTTCGGCTCCATGATCAGGCTGCCGAGTTGACGAATCTGATGATCATCCGGGGCCCGGTGAATACGCCCCAAAGGGAAACAGGTGAATGCCAGAATTTTGCCGAGCCACCGCAGAGGGAAGTTGTCACAAAATGCCAGCAACGCCTGTTGGGCCCTGAACAGGGAGCGCTGCACTGCATAACGGGCATGTGCTTCTGTATCATCGTTCTGTTGGTTGGCATCGTGGTACTTGAGGACACTGCAGGCAATAAACAGCTCGCTGTGGACGTCGCCAAGTCGGGCGGACAACAGCTCCCGCCGCTT
>PANQ01000014.1 GCA_002707685.1 Porticoccus sp.
CCGAAGCCGCCGAAGCCGCGAAGATTATTGCCGATTACCAGTCGGCTATTGACCGGCGCGAAGCACTAGCCGGTCCTTTTGATCCGGAGTTATCCGAGTTGACCTTTGCGCTGGGCAAAACCCTGCAGCGCCAGAACCGCCTGAAAGAGGCTATTCAGGCCTTCCGTCATGCCATGTACGTGAATCGTGTTAACAACGGCGTTTACAGCCTGTCCCAGGAACCGATGTTGCGCGGTATTATCAACACCCACATCCAGCTCGGACTCATCAGTGAGGCCGCCGAAGCCTACCAGAAACTACTCTGGCTGCACCGCAAAACCTATGGTACCGATGATCCCCGCATACTCCCGCTACTGGACGAAATCGGTCAATGGCACCTGCGGGCCTACAATGCCCGGGGACACAGAGATGATATTTACCATCTGAATGTTGCCCATGGCGTTTACAATCGGGCACTGGCCATCACCGCGCAGCAACATGGCGAGGATCATCGCAGCATGACCGGGCTGTTGTACAACTCGGCAATGACAGACTACTACCTCGACAGGCATCAGAAAAAATACGCCAACAGTTGGGAGAATACAGACCTCCTGTCTGAGCGATTTCAGCAGGCGCGCTGGGTGGCCGACGACCCATTCCTCAGCAAAAACTATTTTCAGAACGGTCGCCGGGCTAATGCCAGGATGATTGATATTCTGGAACAGGACCCCTCGGCATCCGCGGCCGACAAGGCTACCGGTTATATCAAAACCGGTGATTGGTTTATGCTATTCAATCTAACCGGCCCGGCCATTGACAACTATCAAAAAGCCTACCGCGTCTTGCAACAGACGAATGACACAGCGCTGATTGCCGCGTTGCTGGGTGAGCCGAAAATGCTGCCCAGGCCGATCGATTCGGCCATTATGGAGACCGAATCCGTGCTCACGGCCCAAACCACCTCCACCGAACGCTCATCAGAACAACAGGAAACCCCAATGCCCGACATCACAGAAATTGTGACCAGCCCGTCAATACCCGCGGCCTATGTGATGCTTGCCGTTAATATCTCCGAAAAAGGGCAACCCCGCAAAATCACAACATTGAGTGTTTCCCCGGAAGGGGGCGATGGGCTGGAACGCCGGGCAAGGAAAACCATTATTGATACCAAATTCAGACCGCGCTTTGACAATGGCCAGCCTGTGCCAACCGAAGCATTGCCGGTCAAGGTCCTGATACAGTAGTCTCCCAATGATGAATCGATCATTTCTCATAATGTTACTCAGTGTTGGCCTGCTCAGTGCGCCGGGATGTCAGAGTCCGACCCAGTCCCCCACGGCGCAGTCCCAGCAGCCTCCACAACCGCAAGCCCAGTCACCGGCAACAGAGGAGGCCAACGAGCAGGACAGTCCTCCGGAAACGGCTTCGACGACAGGCGAGAGCCAGTCCAGTGACGTCAGTGAGCCCAGCGAAATGCCTGAAGCCAACCCGGATCAGGGTAGTCCGGCAAACCAGCCATCGCCCCCACCGGGTGGCGCACTCAGCGCAGATGAGGAAATTGCGGTTCTCGATCAACGGCTGGATGCCTCCATGGCCGAATTTGACGGTATGATTATGGATGCACGGGCCGCCGCTACCGAGAGGGAACAGGACAGCGACGGTGAAGGGGCACCCGCCGACACGGGAGGCCCCCTGTTTGAAGAGGCAGATATCACCGAGGAACTCGGGGGCGGTCCATCAGGAAGACCCGGCGATGAAGAAGCCAGCGGCCCGGACGGCGCCAGCGAACCACCATCGGGACAAGCCACCACCTACGGTGGAGACGGTGCAATCATCGGTCGCAGTGGAGGCAGTACGGTTCCAGCAAATATTCCCGATGGCCACGATGACGATATTGTGGCTCGCCAGATCCGTGAGGCAGCCATGAAAGAACAGGACCCGGTATTGAGAGAAAAACTCTGGGACGAGTACCGCAAATATAAAGAGGGGCGATAACAGGTTGGTCAACTGGAAGTATCTACTACAACGGGTATTCGTATTGTCTGCGCTGCTGTTATTGGCGGCCTGCAGCACCAACCGGGTCACCAGTACAGTCGTGACACCGCTGGAGCAGCAGACTGCGCCAGTGGTTGAGTCACAGCTACTCGACTTGGCAGTGCTGCCTTTCGAGCCCGGTCTGGAAAACATCGAATCGGACGATACCAGTGTCTCGCCAACCGTGCGCACAGCCGAAGCACAGTACCTGCCAAACCAGCTGGCCGCGACCATTCAGAAAACCGGCGCCTGGGGCGCAGTGCGACTGGTACCCGGTAGGGAAACGGTCACAGAGGTCTATGTGGCCGGGAAAATCGTCGCCTCCAACGGCGAAACACTGGCACTGGATATCACCGTCACCGATTCCAGCAATCGCCACTGGTATACCAAGTCCTACACCGAAACGGTGGGCAACTATGCCTACAACCGGCAAAACCAGCTACAGCGAGATCCGTTTCAGGGCCTTTATAACCGGATTGCCAACGACCTCCTGGAATACCGTCAGCAGATGAGTGCAGAAAATGTCAATAAACTGCGCACCATAGCGGAACTGCGATTTGCGCGGGACTTTTCCCCGGAGGCGTTCAGCGACCATATCAGGGAGACACCGGGTGGCCAGCTGGAAATCAGCCGTTTGCCGGCAGAGAATGACCCTATCCTGCAACGCATCCGGCAGATTCGCCAGCGCGACTACCTTTTCATTGATACCATGCAGGAACATTACGACGCCTTTACCCGCCGCATGGACAGCCCCTATCAGGAATGGCGAGCCGCCAGTTACAACGAGCTCGTGGCCCTCAGAGAACTGAAACGCCAGTCCCGCAATCGCACCATCGGTGGAGTAGCCGCGATTATTGGTGGCATTCTGGCCTCCGGCAGCAACAGCGGTTCCGGACGCGCTGCCGGGGCAGTGGCTATCGGTAGCGGGGCCCTGCTGGTAAAAAGCGGTCTGTCAAAAAGAGCCGAACTGCAGATTCATGAGGACACACTCGCCGAGCTCGCCCAATCACTTGAAGCCGAGATAGAACCGAGAGTCATTGAGCTGGAAGATCGCACAATCACTCTGACCGGCAATGCTGCCGCCCAATATGCACAGTGGAAAACCCTGCTGCGGGAGATTTATCAGGCCGAACGCGGTGGAATTTAAGCCCCATGAGCGGAAGTAACGACCAGGACCCGATCAGGCCGAGCGACATAGCATTTACTCCTGTCACCCCCGAAGACAGCCGCAAAGCGGATAACCTGCCCTGGCAACAACGACCCGCCAGCTGGGTAGCACTGGCTCTCTGTGTGCTGCTGGCGTTGGTGGTGATCTTTGTACTCCCGGCACTGATTCAACCGCCGGACACCCCCCCCGTGCCAATTGTATCTGACCGCACGGCGGCCCCGACGGCAGAATCACCGTTCCGAGACGCACAGTTAGCCACAGCGAGACGTGCGGCACAGGATGTATTGAGCAAGATTCTTGAAAAGCAGGCCTTTCTTGAGAGCAAAAATGTAGAACTCTGGGACAGGGAAGCCTTTGACAGGGCACTTGCGGTTGCTGCAACCGGCGATACCCACTATCGCCAGCGCGCCTTTGATCAGGCACAGGACGCCTACCAGTCAGCCCTGAATCAACTCACCGCACTGGAAACGTCTATCCCTCAACGAGTCAGCGACGCACTGACGGCGGGACAAACCGCACTCAATAACGGTGATGCCGAAGAAGCAACCCGGCAGTTTGAACAGGTGCAGGCCATCGCGTCGGATAATGCCGAGGCGGCCCGCGGCTTGGCCAGAGCCGAGGTACTGGACCAGGTCACCGAGCTGGTGACAGAGGCTACCATTGCCCGGCAAAACAACGACCTGCCCCAGGCCAGAACCCTCTACCGGAAAGCCCTGGAACTGGACGCTGACCACACGCCCGCCGCTGCCGGACTGGAAGCCGTCAATGCCGAAATCTTGGACAATCGGTTTAATGAGGCCATGAGCCGTGGTTACACCGCACTGGAACGCAACCAGCTGGACAGCGCAAAAACCGCGTTCAAACAGGCCCTGCAACTCAAGCCAGATGATCCGGCGGCCCGCAGCGGACTTACCCAGGCATCCAGTGCCGCCACCAAGCAAACCCTTCAATCCCTGCTGAGCCAGGCCACAGCACTGGAAAGCCGCGAACAGTGGCATCAGGCCCGGGATACCTACGCCAAAATTATGGCGATCGACAGTTCCGTGATGGAAGCCCGGCTGGGACAGATTCGAAGCAATGCCCGCGCACAACTGGACGACCAGATTCGCGGCATACTCGATCAGCCGCTGCGTCTGTCATCCGATAACGTACGACAAGAGGCTCAACGGATTCTGGCAGACGCACGAGCCATCAAGTCTCCCGGCACCAAATTAAAGGAACAGATCAGCCGCCTGGATCAAACAATGAAAACAGCGACCACCCCGGTTCAGGTGGAGCTGGTGTCCGACCAGGACACCCTGGTCACACTCTACCGACAGGGCGAACTGGGNAAATTTCAACGCAAGCAGATCTCACTGATTCCCGGAAAATACGTCGCAGTGGGAACCCGTCGCGGCTATCGGGATGTACGGGTGGAGTTCCAGCTTGGCCCGGAAGGGCTCAGTCAACCGGTGGTAGTGATCTGCAAGGACCCGATTTCGTGACCGAACATCGACAACAGCCTCAGACTATCGAGCCGGCAACCTTTGTCCCCCTGGGCGAGACCGTTGCCAGCAGACGTTTCACTGTCAAACCCCTGACGGGCATTATCGCNGCGGCACTGCTGGTGAGCGGCCTGGTTCTGGGATTTTTGTTCACTGCCAAATCGGTGGTCGTACAAGTCAGCCCCGCCAGCGCCGACCTCTCGATCAGCGGTGGCATCACGTTCAAGCTGGCTGACCACTATCTGATTCGTCCGGGAGATTATCGGATAAGTGCCATGGCTGAGGGCTACCTCCCCTTGCAACAGGCCTTTTCAGTCGGTCCCGACAAGCATCAGTTGCTGGAACTGGCGATGGCTAAAAAACCGGGCCATCTGGAGCTTTCCAGCACCCCCGCCGGTGCAGAGGTACTGGTAAACGGCGAACATGCGGGAACAACACCCCTGACGGTTCGTGACCTGCCACCGGGCGATCACCAACTGGTCGTCCAGGCCCCGCGCTATTCCCCCGCAAAAGACACCGTGACCATCGTCGGACTGGATCGCACCCAATCACTGGCCGTGACCCTCGCACAGGCCTGGGGTCAGGTTCAGTTAAGCTCCAAACCCAGCGGCGCGGAGGTCATTATCGAGGGCGAGTCGCGAGGCCGCACCCCCCTGATCACAGAACTCCTTGCCAAGGGTGAGAATGTCCGTGTGCAGCTAGAGGGGTTCAAGACCTGGCAGCAAAAACTGCGCGTCGACGTGGGTGAAACCCTGACACTGCCAGAGATCATTTTCGAGCCCGCCGATGCGACCCTCTCAGTGACCAGTTCACCGAACGGTGCCACCGTAACGGTAAACGGTGCCTATCGGGGCGTCACACCACTGGATCTCGAATTGCCGCCAGACCAGTCACACCAGCTGTCCTTTTTTGCCAACGGCTATGTCACCAGCAAACAGGCCCTGACGCTGTCTGCTGGTGAGAAAAGGCAACTGTCGATCACCCTCAATGCGAGCATGGGGAAAATCCGGGTGTCCGCCAGTCCGGCAGATGCGACTGTCTGGATCGACGGGGTAGCAAGGGGCAAACCGGGGCAGACCTTCAGCCTGCCCGCCCGCCCCCACCGGATAGAAATTCGCAAGCCCGGCTACGCCACTGAAACACGCACCATCACACCAAAACCCGGACTCGATCAACTGGTACAGGTAAAGCTGCTCACTGAGCAGGCGGCCAGGTGGGCCAACACACCCACCAGCATTACCAGCAAAGCGGGGCAGGCATTGACACTTTTCCGACCCGAGGGCGCTTTCAAGATGGGCGCACCGCGCCGTGAAAGCGGTCGGCGGGCCAATGAGGTGTTGCGCGATGTGCAACTGACACGTCCATTTTACCTCGCCACCAAAGAAGTGACCAATCGGCAATTCAAGCAGTTTGCCCGTCAGCACAGCTCATCACATGTGCGCGGCACAACGCTGGATCAACCAGAACAACCGGTGGTCAATGTCAGCTGGGATCAGGCTGCCCGTTATTGTAACTGGCTGAGCGCCAGAGAAAATCTGCCGCCTTTCTACAGAGAGTCCGGCGGCAAGATCACCGGCACCAACCCCGCTGCAAACGGCTACCGCCTGCCCACTGAAGCGGAATGGGCATGGGCGGCACGGGCCACCTCCGGCGACGCAAAACGCTTTGGCTGGGGACAGCAATTTCCACCGGCCGACGGTGCCGGAAATTTTGCCGACAGCAGCGCTTCGAGAATGGTTGACCAAGTCCTGACCGGTTACAACGACGGTTTTGCCGTCTCCGCCCCAGTGGGCAGTTTCTCCGCCAATCACCGGGGGCTCCACGACCTGGAGGGCAATGTGGCAGAGTGGGTCAATGATTATTATGGTATTGAATTCAGTCTTGGTAGCAGTGCCGAAAAAGACCCCACCGGCCCGGCTTCCGGTGAATTTCGCGTGATTCGGGGAGCCAGCTGGCGCCACGGCAATATCATTCAATTGCGGCTGTCCTACCGCGATTACGGTCTCGATGGCCGGGACGACCTGGGCTTCAGGGTGGCGCGCAATGTGGAGTGATATCCTATGGCGCTAAAGACTCTCAAGACCTGCCTCGCGGCGCTGCTGATAGGCGGACTCCCGATCTGCCTGATCGCCAATCCTAATGCTAATGAACCGGAGCAAGGCAAAGAGCCAGACACAAAACAGGTGACAGGCGCGTCCGGCAAGCAATCAAGCGACGATGCCGCCAGCTCACCACCAGCCAAACCGGCCCCGTCAAGCACGTCGCGGCGGACAAGCCCGGACTTTTCCCCGACGGAAGAAATTTCCGAGGATATTGCCATCCCCTTCCCGGTGGATATATGACATCCTCACACAGCCATCACAACCCTGCCAGTTATCATCAAACCGGCCCGGATATTTGCGGAGTAGCCACCTATGCGGAATAACACCTCCTCGGAGTTTCTCTACCAGCTGTTCGCCCTGATTCTGGCCCTGATTCTGGTGCACAGTTTCTACGTGACGCTGATCCGCCCCAACGCCAATGCCATTTTACAGGAGCAGTTGGCCCGGGAGGCTGCCGGCGAAGCCTATGTGGCAGAACGCTCTTTTTACATTGTGGTGAAGGATTACGAACAGGAAGCCTGCTTTATCCTGATGCTGTGGGCCTTTGCCATCATGGGTTACAAAGCGCGNCNCACNNTCAATGANCGNAANCTGCTGTCNCTACCNCTGCTCGGTGTCAGCGANGGCAGCCGTGTGCTGCCGGAGGATGCGCGACAAATGTCCCGNCCTGTTCAGGCATTGCCCGAGGCACAACAGGGCTATCTGGTNCCCCGAACNCTGCTGGCGGCACTNCAGCGCTTCGGTTCCACGCGCAATATCCAGGACGTTTCCAGCGCTGTGGGCGACGTACTGGANACCGAATCCGACCGNCTCGANTCGGAATTATCCATGGTTCGCTATATCGCCTGGGCGATTCCATCCATCGGTTTTATCGGCACGGTTCGCGGTATCGGAGANGCCCTCAGTCAGGCACACAAGGCGGTGGAAGGCGATATTGCCGGTGTCACGGCCAGTCTNGGGGTAGCNTTCAANTCCACNTTTATTGCNCTGGTTATCAGNATTGTAGTGATGTTCATGNTGCANCAACTGCAGCTGCTCCAGGANCGGCTGGTGCTGGACACCCACAGCTACTGTGACAGCAATTTGCTGCGTCACCTGAAAACCGACTGAACAGCGGGACAGACCACATCATGAGTGTTGCCATCATCGAATTGAATGACGCAGGNATTTGCTGCGTAAACGATCGGGGNGATTTGACCGTCAGNCCCGGCTATGCACTGCTCACNCCNGAGGGTATTACCACCGGNGAGGCNGCCCTGCAGCGCGCCTACCTCGAACCACAACAGAGTTTCAACCAGTACTGGTGGCAACTCAATCTCTCCCCCCTGCCCGTCACCAGCAAGCACGCGCGTCACTACGCCGATATGGCCTACGCGCAACTTCTGGCACTGCACCGCGACAGCGGTCACCCGGATCAGGTGGTCTTTGCCGTTCCCGGAAGTTTTGACCGGGGCCAGTTATCCATTCTGCTGGGCCTGGCGAAAGCCTCGCCATTTGAGGCAACCGGGCTGGTGGACGCCGCCGTGGCGGCCGCCAGTCACGCTGACGCAATCGGGACCCTGGTTCATTTGGATATTCAGCTCCACCAGACCGTGATTACCCGGCTTAATGTGGCGCAGCAGATTGAGCGCACCGGCGTGGAAATCATCAGCAACGTTGGCCTGAAAACTTTCCATGACCTCTGGGCACAACACATTGCCAACCAGTTTATCCGCCAGTACCGCTATGACCCCCTGCACACCGCTGCGGGAGAGCAACAGCTGTACAACCGTTTGCCNGTCTGGTTATCGNCACTGCAGNGNCAGGCGGAAATCACNGCCGAACTNGACAGCCCACAGGGACATTACCGGCTGGTACTCAGTCGCNCCGAGCTNCTGGCCAGCAGCGCATCGCGATTCCAGCTGTTGCAGGGCAAACTGTCGGACCTGAAAACCAATGGCGAGACCCTGCTACTCAGTCATCGCGCCGCGCAATTGCCGGGCATCCGGGAGCATCTCGCCCCGTCTGCNACGCTGGATGAGAACGCCGCCATTACCGGTTGTCGAAATCACCTGGAGNTCATCNCCGGTGACCCNGAAAATCTCCACTTTATTACCCGGCTTCCCTGCAGATCAGCTGCCACGAGCACGGCAACAGCGGCGATATCCGAGCAGCCGTCGGAGCAAGCCCCNCGGCCGGTTGTTGCTCCGGAAAAAACCTCCGCTCCAGCGACCCACTTACTTTATCGGTACCGGGCCTATGCCATTGGCAATCGTCTGGCGATTACGNGGGATGGCGATCAATTGCGTTTTACGCAAGGTGCCGGAGGCGACTGCTGTCTGGTTCGTGAACAGGACAGTGTGCAGCTCAGGACTGCCAGTGCTGCTGTTACGGTCGAAGGTAACCCCGCGGACCTGCGGGCCGGCCACAGCCTCCAGATAGGCGTCGATCAGCTGGACCTGATCGAGGTGACCTGATTTGCGCCGCTCAAAACACAGGATAAGCGCCTTCAGCCTGTCGTTCCTCGACATCATGGCCTGCGGTTTTGGCGCNGTTACCCTGCTTTTTCTGATNCTNAANCATGACGCAANATCCCTGGAANCCGCNGANCCNCTGCTGAATGCGGAAGTGAANCTGCTGCAGGAGGATTTGCGNGTCGGCGANGAAGCGCTGGTGGCGCTGCGCAACAGCCTGGCACGCATCGATGAATCACTGGTGGAAGCGCAGGGGTTATCGGCAAGGGTGGTCGCCGATATCGAAAAGACCCGCCGCGAACTCAGCGCCCAGGCGGATCCGGAACAGCAAATCGAAATCCTGCGCAAGCAGGTCGAAACNCTGGAACGGGAAACCGCCAATCTNCGGGAACAGGGNAATGCCGACAATGTGCGGCAATTNATCGGTGATGGTGAACGNCAGTATCTGACCGGTTTAAAACTGGGNGGGAGGCAAATCCTGATCCTGGTGGATGCGTCAGCCAGCATGCTGTCGGACTCTATTGTCAACGTGATCCGGCGTCGCAACATGAGCGATTCCGTCAAGCGAAACTCCGAGAAATGGCAGCGGGCCATCCGCACCACCGAATGGNTGGTGGCGCANTTACCNCAGGACAGCCGCTANCAGATCTATGTATTCAACACCGCAGCCGGGGCGGTGGCGGGCGATGACCGGCGCTGGCGGGATACCGCCGATCGCCAGGGCCTTGATAATGCCATCAAAAAACTGACACAGGTGGTACCCGCCGGAGGCAGCAGCCTGATCAACGCGTTTCTGGCCATTAACAGTTTCGATACACCGCCGGACAACCTGTTTTTAATCACCGATGGCNTGCCCACCCAGGGCAGAAAACCCTCGGGGTTCAAAACCATCACTGGGCGGGATCGCCTGAAGCTGTTTGCCGAGGCCACACAGATATTACCCCGTCGCCTGCCGGTCAACATTCTGCTGTTTCCGATGGAAGGTGATCCCATGGCAGCAGCCAGTTTCTGGCAGTTGGCCCTGTCCAGCCGGGGCTCTTTCATGAGNCCCTCGAGGGACTGGCCATGAGTACCCGTCGGCGCAAAGAGCGGGGTAATACAGCCGAGATCAGCATTTCCTTCCTGGATGTCATCAGCTGTGGGTTCGGCGCGATNGTGCTGTTATTGCTGATNGCCAAAACCGTNGACTCGACNGCTTTTGAGGACTCGGNNCAACCGGCGGAAGGCAGCGTGGCCGAATTACAGCAGCAGGTCTTCGAGATACGNGGNGAAGCCCGCATTTTGAATCGCGATCTGCTATCNAAGGAGGAACAACTNTCNGATATTCGCCAACGCATCGCCCGGCTGCAATCCGAGCTGGCCAGCGTTCGCCGACAGCGGGACGCCGTGGCNCAATCGGATACCACCGAACNGGATAAGCTGACACTGGCCCTGCAGGTGCTCACNGAGGAAATGGCNCGCCTGAAAGCTCGGCAGANGCCCGACAANCGATCATTGATTGGCGGCATACCGGTGGACAGCGAATACATCGTTTTCATCATCGACACCTCTGGCAGCATGTTCAATTTTGCCTGGCCACGACTGCGCCAGGAAATGATCAATATTCTCAATATCTATCCCAAGGTAAAAGGTATCCAGGTGATGAACGACATGGGGGGCTATATGTTCTCCACCTATCGCGATAAATGGATTCCCGATACACCGGCCCGGCGCAAGGCGATTATCGACCGGCTGGCCAGCTGGACACCCTTCAGCAACTCCAGTCCGGTGGAGGGTGTACAGCATGCGATTCGCCGGTTCTATGCGCCGGACCGGAAGATCAGCCTCTATGTGCTGGGTGACGATTTCACCGGGCAGTCCATAGCGGAGGTCCTGAGCAGTGTCGAGAAAATCAACCGGGAGGGGCGCAGTGGACAGCAACTGGTTCGTATCCATACGATCGGTTTCCCGGTACATTTCATGGTCAAGGGCGGCAATCTGCAAACGGCGTCAAGATTTGCTGCGCTGATGCGCGACCTGAGCTATCGTAACGGAGGAACTTTTGTCGGGCTGAACGGCCTCAAACCTGAGTGATCTATGACACAACCCCAAGCGTCAATGAATGTGTACTGCCGGACTTTGCGGTTACTGACCTCTTTGCGTCTACTGCCAATTGTCGTGGCACTGACCCTGCTGATCGGTTGCAGCACCAATGTCACGGTCAATGGTGATTACCCCTCCGCGCTGGTTGCCCGNCAGCCCCTCAGCGTGGGCCTGGTTCTCGATNACAGCTTCAGCAGTTATCGATTTACCAGNGAGAAAGATAACCGNCAACCGGTCACCATGGCATTNGGGGAATCCCAGGTACAACTCTTCAATCGGGTATTCACCGATATGTTTCAGAGCAGCGCNACCCTGNAAACCCTNCCCACCGGCCAGAACACCCTGGATTTGATGATCGTGCCCGAAATTACAGAAGTACAGCTGGCCACACCCATGGAGACCCAGTTGAACGTCTACGAGGTGTGGCTGAAATACAATCTGAAAGTCTACGACGGCAATGGCCAGCCTGTCGCAGACTGGATGATGAGCGCCTATGGTAAAACCCAGAGCCGCTTCCTCAAGTCGGATGAAGAGGCACTGAATCAGGCCACCGTGATGGCCCTGAGAGATGCGGGGGCACGGCTGCTGACCGGCTTTCAGCAAATACCGGAAATTCGCCAGTGGCTGGCCAACCGTGAAGCGCCCGCCAAATTGAGCCAGAGGACAGAGCGGTGAGAGGTGCCCTCCCCTGGATCCTGTTGTCCGTGCTCGCGACCAGTGCCTGTGGCACGTCCACCCAAGTCGACGAATTTCGTCCATCCAGCACCCTGTTGCCGTTGAACGACAACGAGAAAGTGGTGGTGGTCGGGCGGCGGCACAGCGGCGCCTACGAAACCGACCCGGACTTCATCAATTGTATCGGCACCAGACTCGCCAATCGGGGGCAGCTGTCAGTCATGCCCGAGCAACAGTTTCTCGACAGTTTCTACCCATGGTTTGAACCGCGCATGGCACCGCTCGGGCTCAAGCGCATGGGAGGCATGCTGGAGGATCCACTGATCGGCAAGCGGGTCCGTGAACTGGGTATTCGCTACATGATCTGGGTGGACGGCAATACCGAGACCACAGAAAAAAGCGGTGCCATCAGCTGTGCTGTCGCCCCCGGGGGCGGTGGTTGCTTTGGTTTTTCTTCCTGGGACAAGGCCGCCAATTATGAAGCGATTATCTGGGACCTCGACAAATTGGGCGAAAAGGGGCGGGTGCAGGTAGACAGCAAGGGATCATCGTATTTGCTGGCGGTAGGTGCACCAATCCCCTTTATCGCCAGGGTTCAGGGTGAAGCCTGCGAAGGGATAGGCACTCGACTTCAGAGCTTTTTTGCCCCGGTAGGCCCCGGCAGCCCGTGATGTTTGCCATGCAACTGGGTTTATCGCAATACCGCGTGCTCCTATTGATAGCGCTGCTGGGTTGCTGTTGCGCTGCGATGGCTGCGGGCAAGCCCCCGGAAACGCCAGAGGAAATGCACCGCGAAATTATCGCCAATATGCCACTGGTGGAGGGCAAACTGGCTGACTATGTCGACCAGGTTGGTCAGCGCATTGTCCGCCACTCGGATCAGGCCGGGGATTCATTTACGTTCACGGTCATCGACAACCCCGATATCAATGCCTTCGCCCTGCCGGACGGCTATGTTTACATCCACCGCGGTCTGATTGGCTATCTCAACTCCGAAGCCCAGCTGGCAGCCGTGCTGGCCCATGAAGTCGGCCACGTCACGGCGGGGCATCACGCCCGCCAGAAGCGGGCCCAGACCGGATCAAAATTCGTTGCGGGACTGCTCGCCATTCTCACCCGGAGTATGGAGGTGGGTCAGGCCAGTGCAATGTGGGGCGCATCCATGGTCAGTGGTTACGGACGGGATATGGAGCTTGAAGCCGATGAAATCGGTAGCCGCTACCTGTACAAGTCCGGTTATGACCCCCAGGCCATGATTGAGGTGATCACCATGCTGAAAGATCACGAACGGCTGGAAAAAAAACGGGCCCTGGAGTCCGGTCGGGAACCGCAAACCTACCACGGTCTGTTTGCCACCCATCCACGGAACGATCAGCGACTGCGGGAAGTGGTCAGCAACGCAGGGTCAACCCCGAATGACATGAAGGTTGAGCACAATTTCACGCCCTTTCGTATTGCCACTGATGGCATGGTCTGGGGTGAAAATGTTGCAACGCGACGACTGCCAGAGAATGTCTACCTGAACGAAGAACTGGCCTTTATGATGTATTTTCCCAAAGGCTGGCAATTCAGCGAACAGCCGCCACTGGTCAACGCCCACAACGACACCGGCGATGTCAAAATCTCGGTCACGGCAATGAATCGCACCAGAGTCAGCCCGGACCAGTTCATCAAACAACAGCTGGGGATTCTCCTGCTCAAACAGTCTGAACCCCTCTCCCAGTTCCGCCTTCAGGGTCATACCGGCCTGATACCGGGCACACAGGGGCAACCGGACCAAAGACTGGCGGTGCTTTACTACGGCTACCGCACCTTTGTCTTCCGGGCAACACTGGAGCGCGGCGCTGATCAGTCACTGGGCAACCGACAACTCATGGACATTATTGGCAGCTTTCGACCCGTCTCAAAACGTAGCCTCCAGGCCACTGAGGCAAAGAAAATTCACTACGTCAAAGCCACCAAAAACAGCACGTTTGCCCTGTTGGCCCAACACCTGAAATTGGGTCAGTACGGGGAGGACGAGTTGCGCATCATCAATAATTATTACCCGGTTGGGGAACCGGAGCCCGGCGAGTGGATCAAAATCATTCGTTAGAACGGGCTCGTTGTCATGGTATTGCCATCACACTTTCATGCTGAGCCGTCACACTGGTCTGGTCATCAAGGAGGTAGCCATGAACCTGAACCACAGAGAACCTGACAGAATATTGCCAAAACCGGCGATTCCCAAACATACTGCGTCACCGGAAGTGATTCATTACAAACCTCTCCCCCGCCAATGGCAGACAGATCACCGGGAGACTGATGACCAGACTGTTAGTCTGGAGCAAATTGTCTTGAACAGTGATCTCGATTTTTTCTAGGCACGTCTCTTTTTCCAGGCCCGTCTCTGTCGCCGCTCCACAGCACTGCGCACCTGGCACGCGGCTTACAGTATTTTCCAATCCCTAAATGAGTCTGAAGGCCGGGATTGAGTCAACCTGTGTTGAGGGTCCGTCCATAAATGGTTTTGAAGAGTATGTGGCGGGCT
>PANQ01000015.1 GCA_002707685.1 Porticoccus sp.
CCCTCATGACGCACTGGGCGACTTGACCCCAGCCGAGGCCCGTCAACAAACCGTCAGAAACTCTACTTTTGAATTGTCCACTTGACGGGGAAGCTTACGAAACCTTCTCTAATAATCAGTCTGTCCTCGATATTAACTATCAATCTATCAGTATCGTTTAACGTTCCTTCGAATCCACAACCAGTATCGTTCCGATAATCAACGCCTTATTTCCTGTCTAGGCCGCCAAAAATCCCAATAAAAAAACCCGCAGTTACGCGGGTTTTTGGATTCCGTCGGACTTCAACGGACTATAAAATGGTGCCAAGGCCTCACCAACATCTAAGACCTATCGCACTGAATAAATTGATAATTATATTTATTTGATTAAAAAGCACCCCCAAATATACCCCCAAATACAGGGGGCTGGACCTAAACCCTATACTTTTAGCTTGATATAACTCATCAGGTGCGTCCTGGCAGCGGACTCGGGCTTCAGACCTCTTAGCTCGGTTCTCCTTGATGTACCATCAGGCAGATATACCGTTAGTGAATCCCCAGAAACCGAGTACTCAGCGCTATAGGTTATACCTTCATATTCAATAATGATTTCTTCATTCACTTTTTACTCACCCTCCTCAATCAAGGCGTACATGAACAATCCCACACCATCTCAACCAAAGGAACCCCACAAACACCTCTTAGATGAGATTGTTTGAAGCCCCACATTTAAGCTTTTGGCACTGGAAGTATGTCTTTACAGCTGGAAACTTGTCCCGAATCTCGGGCACTGAAATTACCCAGACCAAAAACCCGTTTAAGAAGTTGAACCAATTTTCTTAGTACAGTTACTTGTTCACTCGCAACTGGTGTATAGCTAGCGTCGTCGCTCCGAAGTATCTCCGACCTAGCCACTCTAACCGATTCTGGAACATGAATACCCACCCTCACCTGCCGGCCGCGTATCTTCTCGATGGAAATAGTTATCTTACCGTTGCCAGTGAATAGGGTGATGGACTCCTTCTCGCGTCGGCTTACCTTGAGCATTGGGCGTCCTTATCCATTATGTAAAGTGACTAGGCTCGACTTTCAGAGCCACATTTCGATGATGCCTTTATCCTTCCGTTTGACCACACTCGTAGTCATTCTCTTTGAAAGAAATAAAGTCCAGATGCCACCTCATAAAGTGATCCAACATGTCCAGCGTAACTTCTGAGCGACTCATCGCTAAGGTGCAATAATTCTCATCCAACCACTCCCAGTCGAAAGAAAGCCCATCTTGTTCATCTACTTTTTGTGCGAGCAGCTGCATTTTTTCACCCAACTGCTGAAGATCTTCAGGGCTAAGCATTGCTCCCTGATATGGTATAGCAACAAGTGCGACTTGGTAATTTTCAAGATCTTCATCCAAAGAATTGAGTCTTATGTATATATCAACCTTTTCATTTGGAAGATTATTAACAACATCCTTTAGCTTAGAATTAAAAGCATCAGGTAGCGCTGTCCGATTATAGCGCTGAGCTAACCAACGCCTAAGCTGGTTTAATTGATACTCGGCAAGACGATTGCGGTCAGAAATGGCTTCTTGGTTTTGAAAAAAAAGTTCTTTTTTGAGGTATACCGTTTTTAAAATTTTTAGTTTATACGGAACACCTTCAATATCGAAAATCAGATATCGAGAAGACCTGCAATTTTCATTGAGAGGACTGGGGTTGCGATCTTTTTCACCAATGACGAACTGAACGTCTGGCTCTATATTTGGGTGGGCACATATATCACAATCCTGGGTTATTAAGACACATATAGCATTCTCCTTAACGCCACCATCAACCCGCGAACGAATAATCTCCTTGTCACGGCTAGCCAAACAAGAGAAGTTAAAAAAGTGCCCTTGAACCCAATCCATCGGGGGTGATTCCATTCAGTTACCCAGCTGTTCTTGTCAGGAGGTACTGCTCATGCTCAGCTGTGAAAACTTTGCTTTCACTTCTTTCTTTTTCTTTTCGAGCATCTATGACCCTAGCTAACTCTTCTAACTTGTTATGGTCAACATTATCACTATCGAGCAATTCAGCGAGGCTGATACCGTCCTTCTTGACCAAAATAGCACTTCGACCAATTGGATAAGTGGTAATTTTTCGAATAGTTCTTGTTGCTATTTCTATCTCTTTGAGCCTGCTTTCATTTCTATACTCCCTTGCCACATCATTGAGCAGGTCGTACAAAGTGGTTCTCGATATGTGAAGAATTTTTGCCAATAATTTTCTTGGCAGCTGCAACTCTTTATCTAGCATTTTAACCCTATCGCAAACACTTGATATATCTTGATCAACATTTTCTAGGGAGTTAATTTGATGTGTTGAGGCAGCAGATGCCAAGTAACCATCTTGAGTTAACCAAAGAGACAAAAAGACATTCCACATAGAAGAAAGGCTCTCTGCTCTTTTTTGAACATCTACTCTAGGGATATATCTTTCTTGGTACCTAACTGAGTTGTCCACAGGTAATGGAAATGCTTCGGTAGGATAGACGTGCGCCATGTAATCATCTCTACTACTTCTAGCATTAGTTTCTAGACAATCAAGAGCACTCATAGCCCCACTCCTTTTTTGCATGGTCTGATAAAATATCCCAAAAGACATTGCTAGCAGTTTGATAAAGGGTGCGTATTTCTGATTCAACTTGAAAATCTGAAAATTTTTGCTGCTTTAACAAGCGACACCCGTGTCTTATATCAAGGATTCCGTAATCAGTGTTTTCCTTAAACTCGATATGTGGGAGAAACAATGGCATTGCTACTTCATCCTGCTTCTCTTGAAGCTCAACAGGAATTAAAACTGGGAATTTTTTTTCTGCAGCTTTAAACATATTGAAGCGAACAGCGATGTCTCTAATCTTTGAATCACTTTTCTCCAAAAGAGAAACTGATGACGTAGACCTTTGTTTAGCCACTGGATTGCTAACAGGTGGATCGTACGGGATTAAGTGGTCATCTACATAATTATGTAGTTCGAGGCCGCTACTAGGGATAATTATATCTACGTAATGAATAGAGAAGAGGCTGACCCCAGTGTTGCCAATGTCTTCTATTCCCTTTAGCGCTTCAGAGACACTTAGTATCAATTTAACAAGATCGTCAAAACCTGTGTAACGGCTTTGTCTAATCGACAATAGGGATCGAGTTACTTCGACTTGACAATCTTTTTCAGCATTGGAGAAGATATATCGTCGCATTGAGTTGGGGCGGATACTGCTTCCCCCCGCAGAAATAGCAACTTCCTCCCACTGGTGTTCTAACTCATGTTTTTGAGTAAACCCTAGTTTGAGCATAGCCCTGTGGAACTGGGTCAGCTCCTCTTCAGTGAATACCCCTGAAGAAGGTAATTCTGACCACGAAATGTCCAATTGGACGTAGATTAAAGGTGCAACTTCCAGCTTTTTACCCATTTCTATCACGCCTCCCGCGTAAAGCAGGCTAATCCTTATGCCAAGTTTCGTCAACTAAATCTAACACTATATCTGACACTTTGCGCACCGCTTAGTTGCGTCCTTTCGCCGCTTGTCATTACATCCTCACAAATCATTGTTGTCTAGGGCAACAGCCACTTGCTCCCCTGATGAGAAGAAGCGTAATTCAATCCAGTACAGCACTAACAACCATCATCATGGGTGGAAATCCTTTTCATGAGCTCTTCAAGGTGGGTTACAAATGCCTTTGTGGCTCTAGCCTTGCTGATCAACTATTTGATGATCCCGCCTAAACGCTGAAGTTCACTATTTAACCTTGCAAGCACCAAAAGTGGCGCCACTTCGTTCACATAGTAAAACTGCCCCTTGCCCCTAATACCTACCTCCCGCAGTCGAGCACGCTTGATCCTCTCAGCCACAGTGCGCCTGTCCATGCCGAAGTTCCGTGCGTACCAGGAGATATTGAAAGCATCCTTCTTTGAAGGCTTATTTGAAGCACCCATTACCTGAACCTCTTTTCTGTACATTACTAAGCTTACCAAAGCTACACTTCAGCTCAGGGCATACTAATTTCATTGGATTATTTCATAACCATCAATCCTTTCTGTGTTGTGGAGTGTACTAATTCAACATGAACACACTCTCCCTATACTGCTGAAAGTCTTACCTTGACTGACTTTGGCAAGAAATGGGGTTTTCCGTTATTTCGGACACCTTGTACAGAATCGACAACCCGTCCATGTTGGCGTATCGCTGAAACCCTCACCCCTAAGGGGTTACAGGCGATTTCCACTTTCATGTTGTTGACGCCCCTACCCCCCCGGAAAATTTCTGCCTCACCGCGCTCAGCGCCACCCCCGGCAGGCAAAAATGGCCAGTAAGGACCCGAGGGTTTCGGTGGCGGTTCATCACTTACCAAACTTCTGAGGGTTCTCACCAACCACCGTTACCATGGTTTCTACCCCTGCCGGACTGGACAGCATCTCACGGGTTAGCTGGTCACGATCGAATAGAACATAGTTGCGAATCTGCGGGCTTGCAGCCTTGCCGCTCTTGGTCAGGTTGTCACGGTGGCGAGGGTCCATACTGGTCAGCACCTCCTCACCCTTCTTGGCAATGATCGGGACTTCACCCGGGGATAGCCCCACTACACCGCCAGAGTGATACTTGGGCGCGCCTACAAACGCCACAGGAGGCACAGCCTTGTAGGAACTGAAGCCCTCCCCGATCACACCACCGGTGTGGGCCGCACCAAACAATAGCGGCGCCAATAACCCACCAATACCTCCCCCGCCGCTGGCACCCCCAACAGCTTTGAGTAGTTGAACCCTAAGGACCGCTTCACCTATGAACCGGAGAAAATCGGCCGCAAACTCGCGTAGGGCGTCCTTTGCTTTGACGGTGCCTTGAATGAATCCTGATAAGGCATTTGTGAGCCCGCCAGAAAATTCTTGGTTGATGTCTTTAGCCGATAGCTTCGCGTTATCAGCCAGCCCCTTAATGGCTTCCTTGGCCTGCTGCGTCTGTTGCCCGAACTGACTGAACCAATCGGCCACGGCAGTGTTATCACCGTATAAGTCCAACAGCTCACGACTACGTGCAATCAGGCCATCAAGAGTGGCATTCAGATCCGTCTGTGCGGTGTCGGCCTGGTCGATTGCCTGCCCGGAAGACAGAGCGCCAATGCTTTCTTGATTGGTAATACTGTCCAGCTTGCGCTGAAAATCATCCAAGGCTTTCTGCCGCTCTTTTTCCAGTGCCTGAAGCTCAATTTTCGCAGCCTCGACATTGAAGAGCTTGCGAGCAATCTCTACCCCCGCCGAATCCCCCAATCCCTTCAGGCGGCTTATAGTGGCCTCGAACTCCCGTCCTAACTCATCTAGCCCGGCCTGACGTTCATTGCCCTCAGCAAAAGCCAGACGGGTTCGTAGGTCTGCCACGGTATTGGCAAGTTCCTTTTTAACCTTGTCAATCTCGCCGGATAGCTCACCAGCCAGCACCCCCTCCAATCTGTCGGCAACAACACGGGATTCAGCTGTATTCAGCTCCCGTAGCCCGCTAAGAGTGTCAGCATACTTTGCGCGAATGTTATCAAGGCGACCTTTCAGGTTATCTTCAGAGCGCTTTGCAGCATTCTTCTCAAGTTTGTCGGCCTCTTTTAACAGTGCCTGTTCTGCCTCAAGCACAATCTCGCGCTTCTTCGCTGCTAACGCTTTGAGCACCAGGGCTTCCTGCGAATTTCGAGTTTCGAGGTCAGACGCACTACGGGCAGTTGCCAATAATGAAGCAAACTCCTTGTCAACCAGGGCTAACTTTTGCGCCAGGGTAACGGCCTGGAAATCCTCTATTGCCTCATTTGCCTTTTTTATCGCTTTTTCAACTTCCTCAATCTGTTTATCTGACAGCCCGGGCAAAAGTTCAGGCGCTGCTGCTGCAGGCTTATCCGGGCCTGCCAAAAGAGCATCACGCTTGCGGCGCAAATCGACAATCACATCGCCAATGTTCTTCAATGCGGATCTGGTATCGGCCAGATCATCGTCCGTGCCGAATAGCCTAGACAGACGTGGGAATCGAATGGTCCTGACCCTAAGCCTGTCCTCTTCGGCAACCAACAGGCCAAACTCAGTCAGCTTTTTATCTAATTCATTGTC
The DNA here is from genome assembly GCA_002707685.1 of Porticoccus sp. Lineage (GTDB taxonomy): Bacteria > Pseudomonadota > Gammaproteobacteria > Pseudomonadales > Porticoccaceae > Porticoccus. The sequence continues at coordinate 6,099 of PANQ01000015.1, forward strand.
TATTTCATCGATAGGGCTCTGTCCGCCCTTTGATCCAAACGCTTTGGATGCTTTTTCTCCAGCGGTTTCAGCCGCATCACCGAGATCCTTATATTTTTTTCTAAGCGCATCAATATCTGACCCGGAGTTTCTGCTGGCAAGGGCAATGGTTCCGATCCCGGCTGCAAGTGCCACAATCCAACCAGCTGGGCCAGTTGCCAATAGGCCAGCAAACCCCAAGGTCCGAAGAGAACCACCCAGCGCTACTGCAGCCAACCGGGCCTGAAAGAATCCCCTGATCAAACCACCGAGCACACGGGCACCGACGAATGCAATCACTGCATTTTTAATTGCATCAAGATTCTGGACAACAAAAACACCAGCCTTGGCAAGATCGCCCATCAGATCAGCAAGGTTAGTCAACCCTTCCTTGGTTTCTGGCTTGCGAAGTTCCTCTGATAGATCCCTCAATGACTGGCCAAGCGTCTCAATAAAACCGCTGTCCTCACCGATCTCAAGGCGCAACCGCTCAACTTCAACCAGAAACGCATCGAGCTGCGACGTGGCCGCCTGCAGTGCCCGCTCCAGGTCACCCCCATATTTCTTTTCAAGCAAAGCAGCGAAAGGTTTCAGAGCATCAGCCCCAACCTCGCCCTGCTCCACCATCTTGACAAGCTCACGGGTGGTAACTTTCATGCTCTCGGCAAACAGCAACACCGCGCCAGGTAAGCGGTCACCCAGCTGGCCTTTTAGTTCCTCCATCTGGACCGTGGATTTAGAAACGATGTCCCTGAAGGCTTTAAAAACACCACGAAGCTGCTCTTGCGATAGCCGCATAACACGGCCAGCAGTAGTTACATCGACGAACAGCTTGCGCACTTCCTCAAGGGTAAACAGCCCCTCCGGCATTGCCGCGACCATCTGAGAGTATTCTGTCCCGAGGTCAACGAACGATACCTTCAATCGATCAGCAGTTTCCCGCAAAAAATTAAGTTCACGGTCTACTGCTTGCGGATCCCCATCAAAGGCAACCCGGAAACGACTCTCAATAGCCTGCTTTTTCCGGTTGGCTTCAAATATATTGCCAACTTCCCGGCCAATACCAAACAGACCGACATAGGCGGCAGCAAGTGATAACACCTCACCCCTCAACCGCTGAAGCAAACTCAGGCTTGTACGACTGTCACGCCCAAACCTTGCCATCGACTTCGCAGCAGAATCGGTTTTTTGCTGAACGCGACCAATAGCATCAGCAGTCCGGTTTTGAGCAGCCTGAAGACGGACAGCCTCAGAAGAAAGCCTTGCTTCAGCATTAGCCAGATTGGCAGTAGATAGGCCAGCCTGATTCATCTGGCCAGTCAGCCTGGCCAGCTCGGTACGCTGCTTCTGAAAGTAAAGAACTGCCTTTTGGGCAGCCGCACTTGCCTTGTCAAACTGTGCTGACAGCTTTGCTCTATTTGCATCGCCGGACGACGTAGCATTTAGCTGGGCTCTCAATGTCCTTGCAGTTTGAATCAGCTCCTTTGCCCTGGCATCCGCCTGACTTGTAGCCGCCGCCTGCTGTTTGAACTTCTCAACCAGGCGACCTTTGGTAATCAGGTCGCGTTCGGCACGCACCAGACCATCCATGGTACTGCGCAGCTTCTCCAGCTTCTGGTCATAACTGCCAGCAGCCTTCTCGGCCTGCTCCTGCTGATTGATCAGTTTTGTGGTGGCGTCCGTCAGCTGTTGAAAGGTTTGCTCACCTTCCACCTTGGCCTGCAGGATCAGCTCTACAATCGATTTGGTATTAGCCATCGCTCAAACCTTCCACAATCTTTTGAAAATCGGCCTGTTCGCCCCAGACAGAGTGGCGGCGTAGTGCGGCCTCTGCAGCCAGGCGGGAATTGATACGCTTGCTGACCAATGTCGACTGGAACAGCACCCACCCGAGGTGATACTGCCGCGCGTACTGGTGACCTTCCGCCACCAGAAGATTGGCTCGGCCTTCCATCTCCAACCAAGCCTTTTCCAACGTATCGCCATTGAGCGCACCCCCACCTAATGGATTTACTGGATTCCCTGAAGTCCCGCCGGCAAGATTTGAGCAAGCTGCTTTTTTGCGAGGTCATTTCCATGAACGGTTAGCGCGTAGATTTCCAGCAACACAGCAGCAAAGGCACCAATTGGCCACTGCTTCACCTCGGCGGCGGCCTCTGCAACATCCGCTTGATCGGAACAGGCCGCGACACATAATGCCGCGAGGTTGCCGAAGCGACTGATCAGCTCAGAGATGGCGCCGAAGGTGGTACCGTTTGCTGACTCAACAGCAGCCGCCACTTTTTCGAACAATTCAGGATCAACTCTCTGGATCTCGGTTACATCAGCCAGCGACAAAGCCCTCACGGCGATCTCTGCACCCTCCCACAAAGGGACGGTTGTGGTCGGTGGTGTGTATGTGGGAATACTCATCTAACGATTACCTCTTTCATGGTGTTGTTGCTGTTGTTGCCGCGGCCGTCAGGCCGCGTCTACATTCTCTGTTTTCACTTTCTTACTGATGCAGGCTCACTTTTCGTTGATTACTTTTCTCTTTTCCTTTCTCTCTTCTCTCTTCTCTCTTGTATCGGATAGCCATTGCTTTACCCATCCACATACCCATAGCTATACCCTATGGCTAACCCTTCCCAATTTTGTGGGCCATGAAGCCATCTATGGTTTGAGGCTGGAATTTGGTCTGAGCCTGAATCACTGCCTGATCAGGCGGCTTGGCCTTTTTGTGGGAGCTGTTGAGCTTGGCCGCGTATTCAGGAATGGAGCGGAGCTGGTGATCCAGTTCCATAGCAAAGGGCGCGCCCTCGTCAACGACTAAGCGCGTGATCATGTTGTACATTCCCGAGATCTGCTGCGGCGAGGGGTTGTCGCCAAGCTCGTCAAACGCAGCACCACGGACCCAAACATATTCCGCATCATCGTCGTACCGGCAGAAGTCGATTCCAGCCAGGGCTGTCACAGCATCGTTCACGACCTCTACGGGCAGACAACAATCCTTTGACATTGAACGAATCGGCGCATGGTAAATACCCGAGAAATTACCTCTCGGGCAGGTCCGCAGATAAGTCGCAACAAGAAACACTTCAGGCCCAAGGGCCACAATTTCCTGATGCTCTGAATCGCGCCAGGCACGCCGGCAGTATCGATAGAATTTAGGAGCCTTCACGATACGGCCCCTCCTATAACGAGGTTCCGCGCTTTGAGCAGGTCATCACCTTCTAACCAATAGGCCATCGCTTTGGTTTCTCCACCGAAATTATTCGGCACCTCAACCCACTCGCGGGCAAATGTAATGCCGTGCGACTGCTGCAATGATGAGATGGTCGAAGGTAAGGAGTGGTCCCCGATACGTTCCGCCGCAAAGCGATGCAGCCGCTGGCCGGTTGAGAACTGCCTGAGCATATAAGCAAGTTTTCCGGTGCTCTTTCGGGTGGGTTTTGGGGTATAATTGCCTTGATCATTTGCTGCCCTGGTCTCTTGGCCGGGGTATTTTTTTGTCTCCATTTCCCACCCCCTACGCCGCTTGGCCGGAAAGGGAATCACGTTCGGCAACACGTGCTTCAAGGTAAGACTCGATTTCTGATTTCAGCCAACCAGTGGCACGCCCACCGGGGGTCAATTTGATGGATCGGGGAAATCTGCCGGCGGCGATTAACTCGTAAACGCGCGGTCGACTCAGGCCAATAAGGGTTTTCACCTCGGGCCACCGTAGGATGGGGTCAAATTCAGGTTTTTGCATGATGCTCTCCTTGTGTATGACTGAGAGTTATGAGTCTCAGTAAGGAGAACATTAAGGGGACTATTTCAAGATCACCACGGGGGCTATCTACGATCCTTCAAAATAGGCCAGAAAAGGGTGCGACATATTCAGAGGATGAACCAAATTTATTTTTTTCTGTCAGATCTAGCCTTTGAAACATCATTAGACCCCCTGGGCGTATCAATAAATATTACAGACCAGACACTTGCTGTTAGTGTTGGCTGTGGTCCGCCAGTATAGAAAAGGAAATGCTGCCTCAACACTTCATCAACCACAGTCTTTTCCCCCCAGATCCTCTTCTCTGTAAAAATATCCCCCCGAAACCTGCTCAAGCGAGAAAAACCACTGCTATCCAAGGGAGGTCCAAAACTGCAATTAATCTCCATATCCAAATCTAGCTTTCTGGTTTCATACCACCTAATGAGCTGATTTATATACGATATAGCTGCAGCGTTAAGCCCTTTAGATTCAATGTAGTACTTAAGTATCTCTATTTCTTCTTGCAGCCAGTTTCGCTCTACCTTCTTGAGATTACGGTCGTAGTCGCAGGTCACGGGGTCACCCGAAAAACTATCGTAGAGCTCAAGGTCGGACTCCAACCTGGTAATTAGCATTTCTACTAAATCAAGAAAATTGGCTTCAACAATATCGCCTTGATATAGCCGAGAATTTATCCCTCTTTCCTCGTTGGCAATATTCACCAAGTCATGGAGCCATAACCTCCCCACAAAGCTCTGGGATATTTTCTTTTTAAGACCAAGCAGATCTTTTCTTGTTTTTTCACTGCGACTTTTAAGCTGCTGCAACGAAATTGCTTCTCTCTTCTCAAACGGGTTGGCCAGAATTACAAACAAGTCGATAAACGCCTCGCACTTACCCGCACCATCACCGGCAAGAATGGATTTATGATAGATAGGCCAAAATAACTCTAGTGCGAGAATTCGCTCAATCAATACATCCAAGGAATGGTCTGAAAAACGAGTGCCAGTCGGTATGTAAAAAGCCCTCGAAAAAGCCAGACACCCTTGATATGGGAGGACTCTAGCTACAGATAAAAGCGCTTCCTTACAGATGAGGATTTCTGTTTCAATATTTTCTTTGATTGCATCTACACCACCCTCTGAAACTGCCAACAGTTCAGGAATCAGCGGAAAAGAATAGCTCTCAACCCGGTCAGAATCACCGCTCTGCTTCACAAAAGAGATTGAGACAGCAAGTCTTTGATCACCATCACTGCTTGTTGGGTCACTGACAACAACGGAATACTCAAAGGCAAATAACTGGCCATCCAGGTCGCGAATTAGCTTTTCCTTTTTCACGGTCATTACCTATTATTGTTAGTGGTGAGGAAAACTAAGGGCACACCAGTGTTTCGGGAGTTACAGAGGGTGTGCTTTATCTTCAGCAACTCCGGCCAAGCAAAATAATTTATCCCTTTTCGCTGCAGCCAGAACTTCACCCTTCAGGTAGCAAAAAAGGGGCAACCTTGCCCCCGGTGACTCACCTTAACTAGCGGCCTTCATCGCCTCGGCCATTGGATCTGGCAACCCCCGCAACTCCCGGGCGCACATGTCGATTCGATCAATGTCATTCAATGCCAGTTGCGCCAGGCGGCTGATCGCCTGAACACGTATTCCAGCAAATTCAGAGAAGAGTTCCGGTGGCTCATCCTGATAAGATGCGTCGTGCAGCTCATCGGCGAAACTCCGCACCGCACTGACACAATGTTGAACCGAAAGATAATCGCGCTCCATATTTTCCAGTTTCTGGAGTGCTCGATCTGGAAGGTGGTTATCGTCACTCCCAATGGCACGAGTCTGCCGCAGGCCAGCCTTTTCCACACCCACCTCAGCGCCCGGCGCCTTCGCCTCCCGATAGGCGGGGGACACAAACCAGCGGGCCGCATCGCCAAAGGCTTGTGAACCACACACCGACAGCGCCTCGGCGTCGGCAATCCAGCCAATTTTTGCAACCAGGGTTTCGGCTGCCAAAATTTTTGCGGAGAGCCCCTTGTGACTGCCTGCGTCTAAGCACTCCCCAACGTCACCCAATAGCTCCCGGAGGACGCCCGCACCGGTGGCGATCTCATTCAACGCCGCCTCAAGGCGCGTATCGTTTTCTTCGTATGTGTTAACATTTCTATTGACCATTTTTGATGTCCTTTCGTCAGTTTTGGTTAAGGGGGTGGCGGTGTTGCAGCACCGTTCACCCCCGCTATCTGCCCTTATAGGCAAATTCTTCAAGCACCCTCGCCGCCAAACTTCGCCGGCACGACGTTCGATCCGGTTTCCATCTGATCAAGGTAATCGGCCCACCACTGCATCATCACCGCCCGGTCTTTCAAGTACTCAGCGTGCTTGGTGTAGGCGCCGCGAACTTGATTACGTTCGAGATGTGACAGCTGTCTTTCAATGGCATCAGGGTTAAAGCCTTCCTCGTTCAAAATTGAAGAGGCGGTTGTCCTAAAGCCGTGGGGCGTGGCCCTGGACTTGTAGCCCAAACGATATAGGGCGTATGTCATGGTATTCTCGGAGATGGGCTTGGCCCGTGACTTTTCCCCGGGAAACACCAAATCGTAGTGGCCAGAGATAGGCCGGATGTCTTCCAGCAGGGCAAGCGCCTGGCGGGACAACGGGACAAGGTGCTCCGTTCCCATCTTCATACGTTCACCGGGAATGCGCCACAGTTTCGCTATCAGGTCGAATTCCTCCCAACGGGCACCCCTCAGCTCTCCAGGCCTGACAAAGGTCAGAATCAGCAGTTTCAGCGCAAAACGGGTGAGGGGGTGGCCATCATAGCCAGAAACCTTGCGAAGCAGCTCAGGCAGTTCCTGGCGCGTCACCGCGGCCCGGTGTTCCTGTTTTCGCTTTTTGAGCACTCCCGTCAACTCAGCGGCGGGGTTTACCTGGGATCGACCGGTTTGAACCGCGTAGCGAAAGACTGCCGAACAACGCTGGAGAACACGGCCGGCAACGTCCAGTGCGTCGCGCGCCTCAATGCGGCGAACCACCTCGAGCACATCCGGCGGCTGTATTTCAAAAACAGGTCGATACCCGATGTGAGAGAAGACATCGCGCTCCAGCGACTCGATTACCCGGCGGGCGTGATCTTCAGTCCAGCGGCCCTTTTGATGCTGCCACCACTCCCGGGCGATAGCCTCAAAACTGGTAGCCGAGGCAATACGCTTGGCACGTTTCTCTTGTTTACGCAGCAAGCCCGGGTCTTCCCCCTTCGACAGTGCCTTTTTCGCCTCTCTGGCTGCTTCACGGGCCTCTGCCAGCGACACAGCAGGGTAAACCCCCAAGGCCAGAAGCTTTTCCCTGCCGTGGAAACGGTATTTCAGGCGCCAGTAACGGCCACCGTTGGGTTTTACCTGAAGAAACAGACCACCCCCATCGAAGAGCTTATAGTCTCGATCCTGGGGCTTTGCGTTCTTTACAGCCGTCGCGTTGAGCTTATCCGTGGCCATCTGGGGGTACCTAAGCTGATGAAAATCTGGGGCACCCCACAAAAGTACCCCCGAAATACCCCCTATGTCAACGGACGTTATCGGACAACCACAGACAAAAAGGCAAAAAAAAGCCCCGAAATTCGGGGCCTTACGAACGGTAACGGACGTTACCGGGTGTTGATATGGTGCCCAAGGCCGGACTTGAACCGGCACGGCTTTCGCCACTACCCCCTCAAGATAGCGTGTCTACCAATTCCACCACTTGGGCAAAACATTGCTTCATGCTTCCTATTGCGCAGTATCAGGCACGGGAATATCCGATGCGGAACCGGTATCACCGCCTGGTGCAGCAGGAATCTCCTCACCATCTTCCACATTGGGAACATCTGATTCCATCATCTGCTGGATAGCTTCCAGCTCTGGCAGAATCTTGTCACCCACCGCCACCTTATCTTTGGCGATCACAGCCAGAGATACACTGGTAACAAAAAATAGGGTTGCCAGTATTGCGGTTACTTTGCTGAAGAAATTCCAGCCTCCGGCACTGCCCAGGATGGTTTGCGAGGCACCGGCACCAAATGATGCACCTGCCTCTGCGCCTTTTCCCTGTTGCAGCAGAATCATGCCAATAATGGCAAGCGCCGTTAACAAATGAACAATCAGTATAATTTTTTCCATTTACTCAATTCAGTCAATTCGCAACGCATGCTTTTTTACAAATCTCCCTGAATTCGCCTGAATCCAGAGAGGCCCCGCCGATCAGAGCGCCATCAACATCTTGTTGTGCAAACAGCTCTGCAGCATTGGCAGCTTTAACACTGCCACCGTAAAGTATTCTTGTTTTCATTCCGGGTTCGCCCAACTGCTGACGAATTTCCCGATGTATTTCCTGTGCCTGTTCCGCGGTGGCAGTTTTGCCTGTACCTATCGCCCAGACTGGTTCGTAGGCTATCACTCCATTGCACACGGATTCCAGACCCGCTCGCTCCAATACTGCGTCTAATTGGGCCGCAATCACCGCCAGGGTCTTTCCGGACGCCCTCTGTTCAAGGGTTTCGCCGACACATAGCACCGGAATCAAACCGCTGCGCTGGCTGGCAACAAACTTCTCCGCTACCTGCCTGTCCTTCTCTCCGAACAGACTGCGACGTTCAGAATGACCAACGAGCACATAGCGACACCCGATATCCAGCAACATGTCTGCTGCAACTTCACCGGTAAAGGCACCAGCCTGATACTCGGAAACATTCTGGGCGCCCACGTCGATACCGGAACCACAGAGTGTAGATACCACTTGTGGGAGATAAACATAAGGTGGGAAAACGGCCACTTCAGCTGTTGTGCTAATCCCCGACAACCCGTCCAGAAGAAGGTCAATCGCTTCACGACTGCCATTCATTTTCCAGTTGCCTGCCACCAATGGACGTCGCATGTTAGGGTTTTCCCGACCCTGAAAAGGGGCGCAATCTTAGCGGAGTTGCAGAAAACATACAACCAGTCAGCACGGCTAAATACCGGCCCTGGAAACCCATGGGCCGCACAGGGTGCCTCATCAGGGATCGCAGAGGATCAATCGCTCTTTCGCGCAGTAAACTAGCCAATCTCTTTTTCAACCACGGCGGCAATCTGTTTTACCAGTGTAGCTACCTGCTGATCGTCCTCTCCCTCGACCATCACCCTCACCAAAGGCTCGGTTCCCGAGGGCCGGAGCAATACACGGCCTCGTTCTGCCAACTCCGACTCCGCAGCCACCACAGCTTGCTGAATCGCAGGGAAATCCTCCAGATTAAATTTCTGCTTGATCCGCACATTGATCATTTTCTGAGGATATTTTTGCATGCCTTTTTTGAGTGCGTTCAGAGGCGTATCTGTGTCACGCATCGCATGCAATACCTGCAGTGCCGCCACTACCCCATCACCGGTTGTGGTGAGATCACTGCAAATAATGTGGCCGGAGCTCTCGCCCCCCAGCTGCCATTTGCGCTCACGCATTGCCTCAATGACATAGCGATCACCCACGTTGGCGCGATAGAACGGTATACCGAGCTCCTTGAGCGAAAGCTCCATGCCCAGGTTGCTCATCAAGGTTCCGGCAACACCGCTGCATTCGCCGCGCTGGTGACGATGCTTTGCAATCACAAAAAGCAATTCATCGCCATCCACCATATGCCCCTTGTGATCTACAAACATCACTCGATCACCATCGCCATCAAACGCGATGCCCATATCCGCCTTCTCGCTGATAACAGCATCCTGTAACAAGGCGGGACGCGTGGAACCACAGTCCTCATTGATATTAAAACCATCCGGATCCACCGCCATTTCTACAACTTCTGCGCCCAGTTCCCTGAACACACTGGGTCCGGTGTGGTAGGTGGCTCCATTGGCGCAGTCCACAACAATTTTCAAACCCTGAAAGTCACTGCCCGATGGCAGAGTGCCTTTGCAGAACTCGATATAGCGACCGACCGCATCGGGAACCCGGTGCGCCTTACCTAATTTGAGGGAGTCCTCGGTCACCAGCGGCTTGTCCATATAGCTTTCAATAGCCAGCTCCACTTCATCGGGCAACTTGAAACCATCACCGCCAAAAAATTTTATTCCGTTATCGTAGTAAGGATTGTGGGACGCACTGATGACAATGCCCGCCTGGGCCCGAAAAGTCCGGGTCAAATAGGCAATGGCGGGGGTCGGCATCGGACCTAACAGTGCCACATCGACACCGGCAGCAATCAGCCCTGCCTGTAGTGCGGACTCAAACATATAGCCCGACACCCGGGTATCCTTGCCCATAACAATCAGTTTTCGCCCACCAGCTTGTGAACTGAAAACTTTGCCCGCAGCCCAACCCAGTTTTAGCACAAAATCTGCTGTAATCGGATGCACACCGACGCGCCCGCGAATACCATCTGTACCAAAATACATTCTTGCCATGTTTTATCCCTCAACAGCTTGCAATATTTTAAGTGCGTCGGCGGTCGCCGATATATCATGTACCCGCAGCACTTTTACACCTCGCCGGATTGCCAGCATGCCGAGCGCAACACTGCCCACCATGCGCTCTTCCACCGGCTTGTCCAGAATAGCCCCGACCAAAGATTTTCGCGACACCCCCACGATCACCGGAAATCCCAGATCCACCAACTCCGGCAAGGATCTGAACAATATTAAATTGTGTTGCAGGGTTTTACCGAAACCAAAGCCCGGGTCAATCAGAATTTTGCTTCGAGGAATACCTGCCGCCTCGCAGGTGGCAGCCCTCTCCAACAAAAACGCCTTTACATCGGCAGTTATATCCACATATCCGGGATCCAGTTGCATCTGTTGTGGCTCCCCCAACATATGCATCAGACAGACTGGCAAACCACTGGTAGCGGCGGCAGTCAACGCTCCGGGGCGTCGAAGTGCGCGAACATCATTGATCATTGAGGCGCCGGCACGAGCCGCCTCACTAATGACAGAGGGCGTACTGGTATCGACTGAAACAGGCACATCGAACCGACTGACTATCGCTTCAACCACTGGCAGAACACGCGCCAACTCTTCTTCAGATGAAACCGGTTCGGCGCCAGGTCGAGTGGACTCCCCCCCTACGTCAATCAGGTGAGCCCCTTCTGAAAGCATTAAATCAACACGGTTGAGAACCCGGGAGAGATCGGGCTGGCGATTGCCAGTGTAAAACGTGCCACCATCGGAAAACGAATCCGGTGTGACATTCAATACCGCCATGATTTTCGGTAGAGAAAAGTCCATAAACGAATGAGTGAGATCTGTCATTCAACCTTACTCATCAACAGAGGAAAGAAAAACTCAGGATACCTTGCCACCGACTCAAAAAATTTGACGGTACAGTCCCCGGCCCATTAAGGGCGGGGCTGTCGAACCATCAATGTTCTTCGGCGGGACCTCCGACAACTCCGGGTTTACCAGAATCATCCGCAGGCGGCGGATCACCGGGAGCGGGTTTGCCACCAAAATCGTCGTCACGCCAGTCATGGGGCGGGCGAACCGGCTTGCGAGCCATGAGATCATCGACCTGCTCCACATCAATTGTTTCATACTCCATCAGGGCATCTTTCATGGAATGCAGTACATCGATGTTGTCTTCGAGAATTTTTTTCGCACGTTCATAGCAATTATCGAGTACCTGACGCACTTCAACATCGATCTCACGGGCAGTCTCTTCCGAGTAGGTTGTATTGCCGGCACCCGGAATCTGCGATTCCTCCGTGCCATACAAAACCGGCCCCATCTTGTCGGATAAACCCCAACGTACCACCATGTTACGGGCCATCTGTGTAGCCCGTTCGATATCGTTCGATGCCCCGGTAGTCACACCGTCAGCCCCGTGAACAAGCTGTTCAGCGATACGGCCACCAAAGAGACTGCAAAGCTGGCTTTCCAACTGGCGGCGGCTCATGCTGTATTTGTCTTCTTCCGGCAGAAACTGGGTGACACCGAGCGCACGACCGCGGGGGATAATACTGACTTTATGGATCGGATCGTGCTCAGGCATCATGCGCCCGACAATGGCATGACCTGCCTCATGATAGGCCGTATTTTCTTTCTCTTTTTCGGACATGACCATGGAGCGCCGCTCGGCACCCATCATGATCTTGTCACGGGCTTTCTCGAATTCTTCCATGGTCACAGTGCGCTTGTTGGCGCGTGCTGCAAACAATGATGCCTCGTTTACAAGGTTGGCGAGGTCGGCCCCCGAAAAACCGGGAGTGCCTCTGGCCACAATGCCCAAATCAGCGCGTTCGTCCAAAGGAACTTTGCGGCCATGCACTTTGAGAATCTGCTCGCGACCACGGATATCGGGCAAGCTCACATAGACCTGGCGGTCAAAACGACCGGGGCGCAACAGTGCTTTATCCAGCACATCGGGCCGGTTAGTGGCGGCTATGACGATCACGCCTTCGTTGCCTTCAAAGCCATCCATTTCAACCAACAGTTGGTTGAGAGTCTGTTCACGCTCATCGTTACCACCGCCATAACCACCACCGCGATGACGACCAACGGCATCGATTTCATCAATAAAAATAATACAGGGCGACTGCTTCTTGGCCTGCTCGAACATATCACGCACCCGCGAAGCGCCTACCCCGACAAACATTTCGACAAAATCAGAGCCCGAGATGGAAAAGAACGGAACCTTGGCTTCACCGGCAATCGCCTTAGCCAGTAGTGTCTTACCCGTCCCCGGCGGACCCACCATCAAAACACCCTGGGGAATGCGGCCACCAAGACGCTGGAAACGGGATGGATCGCGGAGAAAATCCACCAGTTCGTGCACATCTTCCTTAGCCTCGTCCACACCGGCCACATCGGCAAATGTGGTTTTAATCTGATCCTCACCCAGCAGGCGCGCCTTACTCTTGCCGAAAGCCATCGGGCCACCACGACCACCGGCACCGCCCTGCATCTGACGCATGAAAAACATGAAAATAGCGAGAATCAAAAGAATCGGAAAGGACGCTACCAGTAACTGCACCCAAAGACTCTGTTTTTCGGGCTCCCGACCTTCGACACTGACATTGTTATTGAGCAGGTCACTCATCAAACCCGAGTCGGGAACGTTGGGGCGTATCGTTTTGAAGGCGCTGCCATCAGCACGTTTGCCCTCGACCGTCAGACCCTCAATGACGACACTGCTGACACGACCGGATTGCACCTCTTCGATAAAAGCAGAATAGCTGATGCTGTCTTCTTTAGGGGGTGGGTTGAAATTCTGGAATACCGACAATAACACTGCCGCAATAATCAACCACAATACAAGATTCTTTGCCATGTCGTTCAACTGAACTTCCTCATTTTAGCGCCACCGGTTTCTATTCTACCGGCCATTTGAGCGCAGTGGTAACCGGGAGGGATGGCCCATACCGGCTGATGTTGTTTAGTCCGAGACCTTAAGCCCCCGGGCAACCAGATAAACTTCACGGGATCGGGAACGGGACGCATCGGGTTTTCGTGTGACCACCTGCTGGAAACGCCGTTTTACATCACGCAAAAAGTCGTCGAAACCTTCACCATGAAAAACTTTGGCAACAAAAACCCCTTCAGGTTTCAATATTTGACAGGCCAATTCAAGCGCCAACTCTATCAGATACATTGCCTTGGGTTGATCAACAGCCTTCATACCACTCATATTGGGGGCCATATCCGAAATTACAAGGTCGGCCTGTTGACCCTCAAGCAACTCCAGAATTTCATCGAGTACGGATTCTTCGGTAAAATCCCCCTCGACGAAGTCGACGCCGGCAATACTGTCCATGGGCAGAATATCCGAGGCAATAACACGGCCCTTGTCGCCAACCAGTGTTACAGCTACCTGAGACCAACCGCCAGGAGCTGCACCCAGATCAACCACGGTCATCCCGGGCTTAAACAAACGATCTTTTTTGTGTAACTCCAGCAGTTTATAGCTGGCACGGGAACGATAGCCATCTTGCTGGGCACGTTTTACATAGTGATCGCTATTGTGTTCCTGCAACCAGCGCTGACTACTTTTTGACCGGCCCATATCAACCTGTTATCAGTTCGGCTAGAATACGCGCCGTTTTAGAGGACAACCATTCTATGACAATTTCCAATGATGACAAAAAGCATCTGCGACGCCTGGGGCACAAACTGAACCCGGTGGTCACCGTTGCCGCAAAAGGCCTCACCGAATCAGTTATCGCAGAAATTGACCGCGCACTCAATGACCATGAGCTCATCAAAGTGAAACTTGCTGTGGACGACCGCGAGGTAAAGCAGACAATCATTGAAACCCTAACGGATACGCTGGGGGCAGAGGTGGTTCAAACCATTGGGCATATTGTGCTCCTGCTGAGAAGAGCAGAACAACCCAATCGGCATTTATCCAATCTGTTGCGGTTGCCTTCGTCCCGGCAGTGAGCAATGCGGCGTTCGGCATCAGGTATGCCGAACATCATCAAGCTCATATTCCACGTCACCGGCCGGTGTTTTAACGACCACAATGTCACCAACTTCCTTGCCTATCATCGCGCGGACGATCGGTGACTGGTAAGAAATCATGTTCAACTTTACGTCCGATTCATCATCGCCAACAATCTTGTAGGTCACGCGCTCCTCGGTATCCAGGTTGATCAGATCCACAGTGCAGCCAAAAATCACTTTATCACCCTGTGGAATCTTCTTGATATCAATAATCTGGGCGTTGCTCAGCTTGCTTTCTATTTCCTGTATACGCCCTTCGGCAAAACTCTGCTGCTCCCGAGCGGCATGATATTCTGCGTTTTCCTTTAAATCACCGTGTGCACGGGCCTCTGCTATGGCCGCAACAATCCGGGGACGCTCTACTTTTTTCAGGTTATCCAGTTCCTGGCGAAGTTTTGCCGCGCCTTCAACTGTCATGGGTATCTTTTGCATTACTGATTCCTCTCGTGCAATTCCTGCAACCGACGGACTTTAATTTCTCCACTCTGTTCAAGGGCCATACAGACCGCCTGACCACCAGCGAGTGTTGTTGTGTAATACACCCCCCGCTGCTCCGCACTGGATCGTATGGTAGAGGAGTCGGCAATCGCCTGGCGACCCTCTGTGGTATTGACGATCAGGCTGATTTGATCATTTTTGATCATATCCACGATATGAGGACGCCCCTGTTTCACTTTATTGACCCGTTCAACCGGCAACCCTGCATCTTCAATCACCTGGGCGGTTCCACTGGTGGCCACCAGATTGAACCCGCTATTGATCAGGCTGCGAGCCACCGCCGCAATCCCGGCTTTGTCCGGCTCCCGAACACTGAGGAAGGCAGTTCCCGAAGTCGGAATCGGATCACTGGCACCCAGTTCCGCCTTGGCATAGGCTTCCGCGAACGTATCGCCTACACCCATCACTTCCCCGGTGGACTTCATCTCCGGTCCAAGAATGGGATCAATGCCGGGAAATTTATTGAACGGTAAGACCGCTTCTTTGACACTGAAATAATCGGGGATAATCTCGGTAGTAAAATTTTGCTCCGCCAGCGATACACCCACCATACAACGTGCCGCCACTTTTGCCAGCGATGTCCCGATACATTTTGAGACAAACGGTACGGTGCGGGAGGCCCGCGGATTGACTTCAATCACGTAGACCTTGCCATCCTGCCACGCCAACTGGACGTTCATAAGCCCCTTGACATTCAGCTCCACGGCCATTGCCTTGACCGTTTCGCGCATTTCATCTTGTACATCATCAGGCAAACTGTAGGGCGGCAACGCACAGGCAGAGTCACCCGAGTGAATACCCGCCTGCTCAATATGCTGCATGATGGCACCAATCACCACGTGCTCACCATCCGAGACAGCATCGATGTCTACTTCTACCGCCGAAGAAAGGAAGTAATCAAGTAGTACCGGAGCGTCTTCAGAGACCCTCACTGCTTGATTCATATAGCGTTGCAGCTCTTCCTCCCGATAGACAATTTCCATAGCACGCCCACCGAGCACATAGGACGGCCTGACGACCAGCGGATAACCGATCCCGGCAGCTGCGGCAATCGCTTCCTCAGCAGAGCGGACAATGGCATTGGCCGGCTGCAATAATCCCAACTTGTGAATCATCTGCTGGAATCGTTCACGATCTTCTGCCCGGTCGATGGCATCGGGGGTGGTACCGATAATGGGCACACCCTGTGCCTCCAGTGCGCGTGCCAGTTTCAGCGGCGTCTGCCCTCCAAACTGCACGATCACACCGACCGGCTTTTCAATCCGCACTATTTCCAGCACATCCTCGAGGGTGACAGGCTCGAAATAGAGACGGTCCGAAGTATCGTAATCCGTTGATACCGTCTCGGGGTTACAGTTGATCATGATCGTTTCGTAACCGTCCTCACGCATGGCCAGCGCCGCGTGCACACAACAGTAATCAAACTCAATGCCTTGGCCAATACGGTTGGGACCACCACCCAGAACCAGAATTTTATTGCGGTCTGAAGGCTGTGATTCACACTCCTCTTCATAGCTGGAGTACATATACGCCGTAGCGGTGGCGAACTCTGCAGCACAGGTATCCACCCGCTTATAAACCGGGTGGATGTTCAGGGCTCTACGCCTCTCGCACACGGCGGTCTCCGAACTGTTGAGCAGGCTCGCCAGCCGAATATCGGAAAAGCCTTTGCGTTTAAGGGCATACAACTGGTCGGCATCAAGACTCCCCAGTGTCCGGCCCTCCAATTTTTGCTCTTCCCTGATCAAATCTTCAATCTGCGCCAGAAACCAGGGGTCAATAGCGCAGAGATCAAACACGTCATCCACGGACATGCCAGCGCGAAACGCATCACCCACGAACCAGATACGCTCTGCGCCCGGATCACTGAGCTGCTCCCGCAACTCATTCAGGCCCTCGTCAGTATTGACATCCACCTTGGGTTCAAATCCGGCAGACCCGACCTCCAGGCCACGGAGTGCTTTTTGGAGGGATTCCTGAAAAGTACGGCCAATCGCCATGACCTCGCCCACCGACTTCATCTGCGTGGTCAGTTTGGCATTGGCTGCACTGAATTTCTCAAAGGCAAAACGGGGAATCTTGGTGACCACATAGTCGATACTGGGCTCAAAGGAAGCCGGGGTGGCACCCCCCGTAATATCGTTCTGCAACTCATCCAGGGTATATCCCACCGCCAGTTTCGCCGCCACCTTGGCAATCGGGAAGCCCGTCGCCTTGGAGGCCAGGGCAGAGGAACGCGACACCCTGGGGTTCATTTCAATCACCACCAACCGACCGTCCACCGGGTTCACGGCAAACTGTACGTTGGAGCCACCGGTCTCCACGCCAATTTCCCGCAACACCGCGATGGAAGCGTTGCGCATGATCTGATATTCCTTGTCGGTGAGGGTCTGGGCCGGGGCTACGGTAATTGAATCACCGGTATGTACACCCATGGGGTCCAGATTTTCGATGGAACAGATGATGATGCAGTTGTCATTCCTGTCCCGCACCACTTCCATTTCGTATTCTTTCCAGCCAATAAGGGACTCGTCAATCAGGAGTTCCTTGGTGGGAGAGAGGTCCAGCCCCCGGCGACAGATTTCTTCAAACTCTTCGCGGTTATAGGCAATACCACCACCCGAACCACCCATAGTGAAGGACGGACGAATAATACAGGGGTAACCGAACTGGTCCGGCACCTGTAGTGCCTCCTCAAGGCTGTGCACGATAACGGCCTTGGGCGTTGCCAGCCCGATTGCCTTCATGGCTTTGTCAAAACGATTGCGATCCTCGGCCTTATCGATAGCATCCTGATCAGCCCCGATCATATCGACACCAAATTTCTCGAGCACACCTTCGCGAGCCAGATCCAGGGCACAATTGAGTGCAGTCTGCCCGCCCATTGTGGGCAGCAGAGCATCGGGACGCTCCTGCTCAATAATTTTGGCCACGGTCCGCCATTCCACAGGCTCGATGTAGGTCGCATCCGCCATGGACGGATCCGTCATGATCGTCGCCGGATTCGAGTTCACCAGAATCACCCGATAACCCTCTTCTCGCAGGGCTTTACAGGCCTGTGCACCCGAGTAATCAAACTCGCAGGCCTGCCCGATAACAATGGGGCCGGCGCCGAGGATCAGGATACTTTTAAGATCGGTTCTTTTTGGCATAAATTATCGTCAGTATGGCAATTGTCGTTAGCTTGGACTACCTGCTGGACGCAATGCAGGTCACAACCACTTAGCAGTAACCAGGAGCGACTGTGGCTCTCCGCTTACCTGGATTCGTGCACTAGCCCTTGGTCTGCCTGGCCCGGATCAGCTCAAAAAAAAGATCGAACAGTGGCGCAGCGTCATGGGGACCAGGGCTGGCTTCCGGGTGCCCCTGAAAACTGAAGGCCGGCCTGTCAGTGCGGTGCAGGCCCTGCAATGATCCATCGAACAATGATCGGTGGGTTGCACGCAGATTGTCGGGTAATGTCTGTTCGTCCACCGCGAAGCCGTGGTTCTGACTGGTAATCAATACCAGCCCGTCATCAAGACTTCTCACCGGATGATTGGCACCGTGGTGGCCAAATTTCATTTTTACAGTTCTCGCACCGCTGGCCAGGGCCAACAGCTGGTGACCCAGGCAAATACCAAACACCGGGATATCGTAGTCGAGAATATCGCGAATGGCCCGGATGGCATAATCGCAGGGTTCCGGGTCGCCGGGGCCGTTCGAGAGAAACACACCGTCCGGGTTCATGGCCAACACCTCGGCGGCAGGTGTCTCCGCAGGGACCACCGTCAAATTGGCGCCACGATCCACCAGCATACGCAGAATATTTCGCTTCGTGCCGAAATCGTAGGCAACAACATTGTAGGGTTTTTCCGAGGGGACTGAACAACCCTGTCCGAGTCGCCAGGTACCCTCCCGCCAAAGGTAGGATTTTGCGGTCGTCACTTCCCGGGCCAGATCCATGCCCTTTAGACCAGCAAAACTTCTTGCCGAAGACAAGGCCTTTGCCTGATCGACAGAACCCGCCATCAGACAACCATTCTGGGCACCCTTCTCCCGCAGAATTCGCGTCAGTTTGCGAGTATCTATATTGGCAATACCGAGAATGTTATTTGCCTTCAGATAGGCGTCGAGCGATTGACGGGACCGAAAATTACTTGCCATCAACGGCAAATCCCGGATTACCAAGCCCGCAGCCCAGATCCGGTCAGACTCGTTGTCCTCATCATTGACACCGGTATTACCAATGTGTGGGTAGGTCAGTGTCACGATCTGGCGGGCATAGGAGGGATCAGTGAGAATTTCCTGGTATCCCGTCAATGCTGTATTGAATACCACCTCACCACTGGAAACACCCTCCGCACCAATGGCAATGCCTTCGAAAACAGTGCCATCCTCAAGTGCAAGAATGGCGGACCGATGGCTATCGGTATTCAAAGCAACCTCCTCAAATTACCGGGAATCCAGAACTGCAGGAATTGCCCGTATCAAAAACTAACCCATTGATTTCAATGATATCAGGCTGCAAAAAAGCGAGATGAAACCGTACGTCTCACCTCGCTTTCAAATCATTCAATCGCGCTTTTCACCTGTGTCTTTGCAGGGCGTTTCACATCAGCAGAAACTAGCTCGATATTCTAGGCAAGAGGCATGCCGATGTCCAGTGCTAATCCGTTTCCAAGCGGCTGGTCGGGGGCAAAAAAACCGGGTGCACACTGGAGATTGGCAAGCTAACAACAGAAGAGCGAAGTCTCCGCTTGATTGGCACACCGTCTATTTCAACCCCAAGACATCCTGCATATCGAACAGGCCGGTTTGTTTTTCCTGTAGCCAGCCAGCGGCGCGAACGGCACCGCGGGCAAACGACATACGACTCGAGGCTTTGTGGGTAATTTCCACTCGCTCCCCTTCAGCCGCAAACATCACCGTGTGGTCGCCAACAATATCACCGGCCCGGACAGTGGCAAAACCGATGGTCTGCCGATCACGCGCACCCGTCTGCCCCTCGCGACCGTAGACGGCAACTTCACTCAGATCACGACCCAGTGCACTGGCGACCACATCCCCCATACTCAGTGCAGTACCTGAGGGGGCATCAACCTTATGGCGGTGGTGGGCCTCGTAAATCTCAATATCGACTTCATCACCCAGCACGCTGGCCGCCATATCCAGCAATTTGAAACACAAATTTACGCCGGTACTGAAGTTGGATGCCATACACAAGGCAGTGCGGTCCGCATGGGAAATCAGTTGAGCGCGCTGCTCCGGGGTAAAACCGGTGGTACCTATCACCATTTTGCGACCACTGGCGGCACAGGCCTCGACATTCACAAGTGTGGCATCGGGGGCGGTGAAATCGATCAGCACATCAAATTGTTCCAGTGCCTGACGGATATCACCGAGCACCTTGACACCATTGGAACCGACACCCGCCAGCTCACCGGCATCAACCCCTATCAGGGAACTGCCAGGCCGCTCCAAGGCAACCGTGAGCTGCATAGAGGGATTCAGAGTGACCGCTTCAATCAGCGCCTTTCCCATACGCCCGGCAGCGCCGGTAACTGCTATTCGCGTCATTGATATATCTCATGGTGATGGCACAGGTGACCTGAAGGAGGTCACATGCGCAGATAATCACTATATCGTAAAGCCATCAAAGAATTTTTTCACACCTTCAAACCAGGACGCTCTTTTGGGTGAGTGCTTGCCTTTTTCAAGACTTTCCTGGAGCTGGCGCAACAATTCTTTCTGTTCGGCATTGAGATTCACCGGGGTCTCGAGGACAACCCGGCACAGGAGATCTCCGGGACCACCACCGCGCACGCTGGCAACGCCCTTGCCCCGCAGACGAAAGACTCGATCAGTCTGAGTTTCAGGCGGAATTTTTAATTTCACCCGGCCATCCAGCGTCGGCACCTCAATTTCTCCACCCAGAATGGCATCCACAATACTGATCGGCACCTCGCAATACAGGTTTCTACCCTCACGCTTGAACAGCGAGTGCTCGCGAACGTGGATCTGAACGTAAAGATCGCCCGGAGGACCACCTTCCGGCCCGGCCTCGCCTTCACCCGCCAGACGAATGCGGTCACCGGTATCAACACCGGCAGGAACCTTGACAGACAGCGTCTTGCTTTCCTGTACGCGACCCTGACCATGGCAAACGCCACAGGGATCAGAAATAACCTGACCACGACCGCGACAGGTCGGGCAGGTCTGCTGAACAGCAATGAAACCCTGCGACATACGCACCTGGCCATGACCACCGCAAGTACCACAAGTGGTTGGCGTACTGCCTTTTTTGGCACCGGAGCCGTCGCAGGTTTTACAATTGACCAGAGTGGGCACCCTGATCTGGACCGTTTTACCTTTTACCGCATCTTCGAGGTCGAGCTGCATATCATAGCGCAGGTCTGAACCCCGCATAGGACCGCCCCTGCCGCGGCCACCACCGCCGAAAATATCGCCGAAAACATCGCCGAAAATATCGCTGAAACCACCGAACCCGGGGCCACCCTGACCACCGCCAAATCCGGCATTGGGATCCACCCCAGCATGACCGTATTGATCATAGGCCGCTTTCTTCTCTTTATCGGAAAGCACCTCATAGGCCTCGGTAGCCTCCTTGAATACATCTTCCGCCGCCTTGTTGTCCGGATTCCGATCCGGGTGATTTTTCATCGCAATCCGGCGGTAGGCTTTTTTAACTTCGTCAGCGGAGGCGTTTTTGGCAACACCGAGAATTTCGTAATAATCGCGTTTGGCCATTGCGTTTCAACTTCTCTGGTTGGGTTTACTGCCAGAGGCAGTAATTATCATGTTGTCCGGTGCACTGCCTTGGCAGCACACCGGACACGGCAAGGCGCGGACTGGAAACCGCGCCTGCTTTCGGCACTGGCATGCCGGGCATTCCAAGTANGACAAGCCNTACTTGTTTTTGTCGTCTTTCACTTCTTCGAATTCAGCATCCACTGCGTCATCAGACGTGCTNCCCTCGGNCGACTCTGCCCCCTCAGGTTGAGCCTCAGCCTGTTCGGCGTAAAGTTTCTGTGCCAGCGCAGCAGAGGCCTCGGAAAGCGTGTTCGCGGCGGCATCGATCCCCTCCTTGTCATCACTTTTGACGGCATCTTCCACGCCNTTGATAGCAGACTCAATCGCCTCTTTCTCTTCAGCNCTGGCCTTGTCGCCCGCTTCTTCCAGCGTTTTTCTGGCGGCATGGGCNAGGCCGTCCGCAGCATTGCGGGAACTCACCAGCTCTTCAAATCTCTTGTCCTCGGCGGCATTTGCCTCGGCATCCTTGACCATNTTGTCGATTTCGTCATCNGAGAGGCCAGAGNANGCNTTGATGATAATGGACTGCTCTTTNCCGGTAGCCTTGTCNTTGGCACTNACATTGAGAATGCCNTTNGCATCAANGTCAAAAGTCACCTCAATCTGAGGCATGCCGCGAGGTGCCGGGGGAATGTCAGCCAGGTCAAAACGGCCCAATGACTTATTGCCGGCTGCCTGCTTGCGNTCACCCTGTACGACGTGAACNGTTACTGCTTGCTGGTTATCATCNGCCGTNGANAANATTTGCGATTTTTTCGTCGGAATCGTGGTNTTTTTCTCGATCAGAGGTGTCGCCACACCNCCCATNGTTTCAATACCCAGGGTCAGGGGTGTCACATCCAGCAANAGNACNTCNTTTACNTCACCAGACATNACNGCNGCCTGAATNGCAGCACCAACGGCNACAGCNTCNTCGGGGTTNACATCCTTGCGNGGNTCTTTNCCNAAGAANTCAGTGACATATTTTTGNACCANNGGCATCCGGGTNTGACCNCCCACCAGAATNACNTCATCAATTTCNGANGCNGATTTACCGGCGTCTTTCAGNGCCANTTTCACCGGCTCCATGGAGCGGGCAACCAGCTCTTCCACCAGAGACTCGAGTTTGGAGCGAGTCAACTTGACCACCANGTGTTTCGGACCGGTAGCATCGGCAGTAATGTAGGGNAAATTCACTTCAGTTTGCTGACTGGACGACAGCTCAATCTTGGCTTTTTCCGCAGCCTCTTTGAGACGTTGTAGCGCAAGCGGATCGCTGTGCAGGTCTATGCCGCTGTCCTTTTTGAACTCGGCGGCNAGGTACTCGATCAATCGCAGGTCAAAATCTTCACCNCCGAGGAATGTGTCACCATTCGTGGACAGCACTTCAAACTGNTGCTCACCATCCACATCNGCAATCTCNATNATNGAGATATCAAANGTACCGCCACCCAGATCGAAGACTGCCACAACGCGATCACCNGGATCNCGNTCCATGCCGTAGGCAAGCGCAGCCGCAGTGGGCTCATTGATGATGCGCTTGACATCAAGNCCNGCNATCCGACCGGCATCCTTGGTTGCCTGCCGTTGGGAGTCATTAAAATAAGCCGGCACTGTGATGACAGCTTCAGTAACTTTCTCGCCCAGATAATCTTCAGCNGTCTTCTTCATTTTNTTCAGCACTTCGGCTGAAATCTGCGGCGGCGCTTTTTTGTCNCCTTTNACTTCNACCCAGGCATCACCATTNTCCGCCTTGACAATTTTGTANGGCACCATCTTGATGTCTTTCTGCACGACATCATCNTCAAANCGACGACCAATNAGCCGCTTGACGGCGAACAGGGTATTNCTGGGATTNGTNACNGCCTGGCGTTTGGCTGACTGGCCCACCAGGATTTCATTGTCTTCGGCAAATGCGACGATTGANGGCGTGGTNCGCGTNCCCTCGGCATTTTCGATCACTTTCGGCTTGTCGCCCTCAAGTACAGCCACNCAAGAGTTNGTGGTGCCGAGGTCAATTCCGATTATCTTGCCCATTATNNGTTTCTCCGGGTTTGCTTAAACTGGTAAAAAATTGGTTTCTGAGTCTGTATATTGGCCCGCATTGCGGAATTTCAAGGCTCACTGCCTTTATTTGCCACTGATTTGGCAACCACCACCATGGCGGGGCGAATCAGCCGGCCATTGAGGGTGTAACCCTTCTGGAACACATCAATGACGGTATTGGGTTTTGCATCCGGCACTTCAAGCATGCTCATCGCCTGATGAAGGTCGGGGTTAAACGCCTCACCGCCGGGATCGACGGCCTCCACCTTGAAGCGAGCCAGCACATCCTGAAAGCTCTTTAAGGTGAGCTCAATGCCGTCACTGACCGCCTTGAAGTCGCCATCGACATCCGCCATTGCCTGAATGGAGCGTTCAAGGTTATCGACCACTGGCAGCAGCTCACCGACAAACTTTTCGAGAGCATATTTGTGGGCGTTTTCCACATCGCGTTCCATACGCCGTCGCAGGTTCTGCATTTCCGCGTGGGTTCTCAGTACCTGATCCTTGGCGTTGGCCAGATCGGTCGTCAACTGTTCAACCTCGCCGGTTGCTGACTGCGCATCTGACTGCTCTGTTTCAGGCCGCGACTCAGCGGCGTCCTCTGAACCGGGATCCTGCGGATCCGGCTCCTGATGATTTTGTTCTGTTGACACGCAACATCTCCCTTCTTCTGTTGAATACGCTGCTTCAGGACTTTGCTTCAACCCGCTATATTGGGCCATTGACCCATGTTTCAAGGGCAGACGCGTTGAAAAATTGTGTATAACATTGCTCTTCTGATGTCACTTCACACAAACAGGCATTACTGGTGCTTACTACCCTGACAGTCAAACATTTCACGCTGGTGGAATCCCTCGAAGTGGATTTCGGCGCTGGCATGACAGCACTAACCGGCGAAACCGGCGCAGGCAAGTCCCTGGTGCTCGACGCCCTGGCAATGGCGCTGGGAGATCGCGCCGATACAGATCGGATTCGCCAGGGTCAGGAGCGCGCCGAGGTCTCGGCATTATTTGATCTGACAGAGATTGCAGCGACCCGACAGTGGTTGGTCGATAACGATTTTGCCGAAAACGGTGACGAAGTATTATTGCGGAGGCTGTTGACCCGCGAAGGCCGATCCCGGGGCTACATCAATGGCCAGGCCGCCACCATGCAGCAGCTGCGTGATCTTGGCGAGATGCTGATCGACATTCACAGCCAGCATGAACACCAGTCCCTGTTGCGCAAGGAGACTCATCACAAAATACTGGACAGCTTTGCCGGGTGTTCGGAGCTGGCTGGCGAGTTGCGGCAGATTTATCAACAGTGGGCGACCACAACACAACTGCTGGATAAACTGGAGAACGCCACAGACGAACTGAATGCCAGACGGGAACTGCTCACATTTCAGTTATCGGAACTGGATGAACTCTCCCTGGCAGAAGGTGAGCTGGAGCAGCTGGAACAACAGCAACAGCAATTGGGAAATGCAGAGGCCATACTCAGGGACAGCGGGGCACTGTTACAGCTCTGCTGTGAAGCCGAAGACTTCAACTTGCAAGACAGCCTAGGCAAGGCCTTACAGTTGCTGGCCAACATGCCCGGCAAACCTGCCGAGCTGATCGAGGCAGAAAAGCTGCTGAACAGTGCGGCCATTGAAGTGGCGGAAGCCAGCCGTGAAATCCAGCAACACCTGGACAAATTCGAACTGGACCCGGAGCGGCTACTGCAACTGGAAACACGCTTGAGCGCCATCTATCAGTTGGCGCGCAAACACCGCATCGACCCACCAGCGCTACCGGCCAAACATCTGGCGCTACAGGAAGAACTGGATAATCTCGCCGGTGGCGAGGGCAGTATTGAAAAGCTTCGACAACAGGCCGCCACTCTCTCCGACCAGTACCTCGCGCTGGCAGAAAATCTCACGGCCCGCCGAACAGCCGCAGCAACTGAATTTTCTGCGCTGGTTGAACAGCAGTTTTCGGCACTTTCGATGGATGGCACACAATTCATACCCCAACTTACCCCGGTCAA
This sequence comes from Porticoccus sp., assembly GCA_002707685.1. Lineage (GTDB taxonomy): Bacteria > Pseudomonadota > Gammaproteobacteria > Pseudomonadales > Porticoccaceae > Porticoccus. The sequence continues at coordinate 31,637 of PANQ01000015.1, forward strand.
ATCGGGGCAATTAACAGCCAATGGCATGGAGACCATCGAATTTCTGATCACCACCAATCCCGGCGAGCCACCGAGATCCCTCGCCAAAATCGCATCCGGTGGCGAGCTTTCACGAATCAGTTTGGCTATCCAGGTTATCGCCGCAAACCATTCGGCGGTCCCCACCCTGATTTTCGACGAGGTGGATGTGGGCATCGGTGGCGCCACTGCAGATGTGGTGGGCAAACTGTTACGCCAGCTCGGCGGGCAGGGACAGGTTATTTGTGTAACGCATCTGCCACAGGTTGCCGCTTGCGCTCACCACCACCTGCTGGTAACAAAAACCACCCACGAACATTCTGCCAACAGCAGCATCCAGTCGCTTTCAGGAGCTGACCGCACCAATGAAATCGCACGCATGCTCGGCGGTGCCAGAACGACCGATACCAGCCTCAATCATGCCAGGGAAATGCTACAATTGGGTGAGCAAACCGCTTGATACAGATCAATAATTTTAAGTATTCAAACCGCTATGCTGGGCCCTTTCTCCATAATAATAGGGTGTTACCGTGCAGAAAGAAGATACAGAAACCCTGGCCAGAGTTGGAAAATTGGTACTGATAGGCGTTGGCATCATGCTATTGCTCATTGCCGCCGCCTCGATGATCGGCTAACCCGGTTGATGAGCTCGCAAAACATTCAAGTGTCAAGCTGGCCGTTCCAACGTATCGCCACATGTACCAGGCACGTGTAATTCCTTTTGAGGTAGACCCGTGGATTGTCGACCGCAGACCTCTGCTATACTGATATTTCCGCAAAGAAACCCGGAAGGAGCCAGTTATGATCCACCAGTTTTTATCAGCGAGCTTTAACCTGAGCATGTTGCCGGCCAGACTGGCCATACGAAATACCAAAGCCTCTTTTCAGGCAATGCGCGACCTCCCCGGAACAGTGAAACAATATGCCGGCGGCTTACACCGGTCCTGCGGAGACAGCCAACTGTTTATCGATCAGCTAATGCAACGTATTGATTCGGAAATTGGCGGCGACCCCGCCAACCTGAGCAATCACGAACGTGAGATGATCACTGCCCGCGAACTGGCCATGGCAGAACAGCACCTCGGCCACGCCATGTTTAATATGCTCAAGGCATACCGGGTATTGTCAGCCAAACCTTCGCGGGTGATCGAATACGGACGCGCAGAGCGGATCGATTAATCCTGTCGGCGAAACAGATAATTCTTTCTGCCGTTATTGCATGCCACCAGTTGCCGCCCAACCTGATCACAATGCTCCAACTGCAGCGCCAGTGAGTCTGGCTGTGACTCGTTAACAGCCAGACGCTGCTTATCCTTCTTCAGGAAACCAAACATCGTTTCAAAGCGCTGGGCGAAATCCACCCCCCTGGCCATCACATCGTCAAACAGATAAACAAATTTCGCATAGGAGAACGTCGACCCGCCAAGACCGATTTCCATCATCTTCTCCAAATATTGTCGATAGGCCGCCGCCAGGTAATCAGCCCGGGTCGCCCGATCATCCGTTGCGCCGTGAAATGCCGGTATGCGCATTTTATTCGATGGTTTGAGCACGCCTCCCGCCAGCCTGCTATTGGCCAGATTGCTCACCAGCGCATAGCGAACTCCCTCGCAAATCAACCACGGATGATCGAACTGGCAGCCATCCAGTNCGTTGTCNGTCTCGAGGGGNTNTGCTGCCTCAACGATCTCCGGCACAGGCAGTCGGGTATCGGCTGGCACGGCAACGTCAATACCGGCTCTGGNNGCAGGNCGTCTGAGCANCAGNGCCTGNATTTTGTCGTTGTTNCGCCGNAAGTCCAGCAATGAAGGTAAGNCAGCCCCCTGACCCGCAGCCTGCACTTCACAGTAGAGNTGCTCGTAATAGGTTTCAGCCAGCAACCAACAAAANCGGTCTGCTACTGCAGGAACCGGGGANNAGAGCAGNAAATACCCTGTTGTTANTCTCAACCATTTCCACATGTACACACNGCTNTTATAGNGTCTGGAACACAGCCNTNTNNCNCACAAATGATNAGANAGCCNTCGCGCNCGGATATTTACGCAACAGCCGTAACCTTTTAGACTGNTTATCTTTTGAACAGGGAAGGCGAACGCAACTCGCCAGTTATGTCACAAATTATTATTCGCCTGCTCGCCCCGATGTTCTGCCTGATGCTGGCAGTCTTCACCTATTGGCAATACCCCGCATTGAACAACGATCAACGGGCTCTNCTGGAGCAGTTGCCCTTCATCGTCTGCGGGCTCGCCGCTTTCATGGCTTTACTGGCAAACCAATCCAAAAATCTGGGTACGGCCATGACAATGCTGATCAGCTACTGGCTGATTCGGCATTTCCTGCAGGCGCCATTGAATGCTGAGCCGGCCANCCAGATNTTCAGCCTCATCTCACTTTGTCTGCCACTGATACTGGGCGTGTTCATTGTTCTCCCCGACACCGGCTGGCGACACCCGGCTTTTCTGGTATTAACGGCCTTCATCTCAATCTTTGCACTGATCATCATCAGCCTGTTTCAGTGGCAACCCCTCTGGTTTTCCCACCTCCTACCCGGCATCAACGAAAGTACTTTTTTCGGCCTGAAGATATCCGCCACAGCGGGATTACTGTTTCTACTGNTCTATACCTTCAGNATCATCCTACCATTGCTTCGCCGGGAGTATCTGGACAGCAGTCTGCCAGGCTGCGTGTTCTTCAGCTTTATCACCGTGGGATGGTTTCAGTTACCGCATATTTCCTCAATCATGTTTTCTGCCGCCGGATTACTGTTGATTATCAACCAGACCCAGGCCCTGCTCAACATGGTGTACCGGGACGAACTGACCCAGATCCCCAACCGGCGGGCACTGCTCCGCGATGTACGCACCATGGGAAACCACTATGCATTGGCGATGGTGGATGTGGACCATTTCAAATCCATCAATGATCAATATGGTCACGACCTGGGNGACCAGGTACTTCGTGCCATTGCCGCGCAACTGCGCCGGGTCAGNGGGGGCGGACGAGCCTACCGCTTTGGGGGAGAGGAGTTTTGCCTGCTGTTTCGCGGCAAAACACGGGAGCAGGTCGTCGATTACCTGGAACAACTGCGCAAGAATATTGCAAATTACGACATGGCCACCCGGGACAACAAAAATCGGCCGCGCTATCAGTCCAGCGGTGAAAAGAAGCGTGGCGCTTCACGACGCCGAGGCAATATCCGGGTGACCGTCAGTATAGGTGTTGCCGATGCACAGGACGCCCTGCATTTTGATGGCGTCATGAAAGCCGCCGACAGCGCCATGTATCGCGCCAAAGAAGCTGGCAGAAATCAGACCAAAATCGCGTAATCAACCCTCAATTATNTTTTAGCCTNTTTNACGTAGAGCACCAGATTGTGNCCCACCAGATCGAACCCATGCTTGGTAGCNATCGCTTNCTGCAACGCTTCAATTTCACTGCTTTGAAATTCAATCACATCNCCACTATCNACATTCACCATATGATCGTGATGAATNCCCCGATCAATTTCATAAACTGCCGGNCCGCTGTCAAAATTATGGCGTGTAATCAGGCCGGCACTCTCGAACTGNGTCANCACNCGATATACCGTGGCAATACTGACATCGTCACCGGCTTCGAGTAATTTGCGGTACACATCCTCGGCACTCATNTGACTTTCATNGATTTCCTCAAGAATCTGCAGGATNTTCAGACGGGGTACGGTGACCTTGAGCCCCGCCTTCCGTAAGTCCCGGTTTTCATCCTTCATTCTGCTACCGCCTCTTTAATACACTCAATTGATTCTGTATTATCGCCGTTCACTGAAAACTCTGGAACCCCCAATGCATTTTACTGCAAGAATTACCTGCTGCCTGGCAATGACCGCGTTACTCGCCGGCTGCTCAGGTGTCTCAATGCCGGATTTCAGTATGCCCAAACTGCCCAATGTGCATAAGTTCGACATCCAACAGGGCAATGTTATCACCCAGGACATGATTGACCAGCTTCGTCCGGGCATGACCAAGTCCCAAGTGCGCTTTGTGATGGGGACACCCCTGATTTCGGACACCTTCAATGAAGACCGCTGGGACTATTACTACAGTCTGTCGCCCAGCAACGGCGAAGAAGTCAGGGAACGGATGGCTATTTTCTTTGAAAACGACCAACTGGTGGGTTTCAGAGGTGACTTTATTCCCACCGCGGTGAATATTGATACCACGGAGTAATCAATTACCCTGGCTGGCCTTCGCCGCACGTCGTTTGCGAATCTCTTTGGGATCCACAGTCAGGGGTCGATAAATTTCGACCCGATCACCCGCTTCTAACACATAGGTCTTTGGCGGATTGAGGCCCTTGGTACCCAGGGCCTGCCCGAAGATACCCATTTTTACATTTTCCAGATCAATCTCGGGGAACTGCTGCACAATTCCGGACTGTCGAACCGCCTCATACGCAGTGGTTCCGGGTGCAACCTTGAGCGCCAGCAGTTGCTGACGATGAGGCAACGCATAGGCCACCTCTACGGTAATCAACTCAATATCTTTCACGGACCGTAGACCTCCTGAGCACGCCTTGCCAACGAATCCACCAGATTGTTCGCCACAGAAGTAAACAGGCTGGTGGAGGCAAGCCCTACCGACAAACTGTTAAATTCAAATTCCAGGTCGAGCATCACCTTGCAGGCATTTGCCGTCAATGGTTTAAAGTGCCACTCACCGGACAACTTTTTAAAAGGCCCCTGCTCAAGGCTCATGGTAATCTGCTCGGGTTTTTTCAGGGTATTTCGAGTGGTAAAACTGTAACCGATGCCCCCTTTTTTCAAGTCTAGTCTGGCCACCATACCGTCCTCTGACTGCTCTAATATATCGGCTCCGACACAGCCTTCCATATAGCGTGGGTAACTGTTCACATCGTTGACCAGATCATACATTTGCTCAGCGGAGAACATCACCAGCGCACTGCGTTTTATGGTTGTCAGCATCAGGAAAATGTCTTGTAGAGGCCCATCACAAAAATGATACCCACGGCTATAGGCGATACATATCGCAATATCCAGTACCAGCTCGCAAAGACCCGACCCGACTCATCGGCGAGTTCACCCCGCACGGTCTCCGGTCGCATCATCCAGCCCACAAACAAGGCGATAAACAAACCGGTGAGTGGCAGCATGACACTGGAGGTCAGAAAATCCATAAACTCAAAGAAATTAAACCCGGCAACCTGCTTTTCTGCCCAGATATTAAAGGATAAAACACTCCCCAGCCCAACAACCCAGGCAATACCTCCGAGCAGCAGGTTCGCGGTAATACGGGTAAATTTTTTCGACTCGATGAGATAGGCAACGGCGGGTTCGATCAGCGAGATCGCCGAGCTCCAGGCAGCCAATGTCACCAGCACAAAGAACAGGCTGCCAAATAATAATCCTCCCGTCATATTGCCAAATGCGATTGGCAAGCTGACAAACAGCAATCCCGGGCCCGCTCCGGGTGCAATCGACGGGTTCGCAAACACAATGGGGAATATGGCCAGCCCGGCAACCAGCGCCACCACCGTATCCAGAAAGCCGACGGCAAGCACAGTACGACCAATCCGGGCATGCTCAGGCATGTAGGCACCGTAGGCCATAATGGCACCCATCCCCAGACTGAGGGTAAAAAACGCATGGCCCATNGCCTCCAGAACNCCCGCCCAGGTCANNGCCTCATANTTNAAACTGAACAGAAAANNGANAGCCTGGGCAAANTCCCCNCGCTGAATGCCNAACACCAACAGGATCANCANCAGCACNAACANCACCGGCATCAATNCNCTNACCGCAACACCGAGCCCACGGGTTACCCCGCCAATCACCACTAANAGGGTCAGAATCATNAAGACTGTNTGCCACAGAATNAGCGCTTNCGGGTCGGACAACAGNTCTGCAAAAATAATGGCAACCTGNTCGGCACTGGCNCCCTGGAATGCACCACNGGCCATCTTCCCAATGTAATTGAGCGCCCACCCGGCAATCACCGCGTAATAGGAAAGAATCATCANTCCGGCCNTGACACCCAGCCANCCTATNGCATGCCANTGNCGNTCCAGNCCCGCCTCTGTNGTCAGGCGNCGCATCGTATTGATNGGACTCTGNCGGCCNCGCCGACCCANCATGACCTCCGCCACCATGACGGGNATNCCTACCAGTAAAATACACAGCAGATACACCAGCACAAAAGCGCCNCCGCCATTTTCACCGGCAATATAGGGAAACTTCCAGATATTCCCCANNCCCACCGCCGAACCGGTTGCCGCCAGCACAAAGGTCCAGCGNCTGGACCAGACAGGNTGNCCCCCGGGAACTGATNCAGACCCATCAACCTCTGCNGGGGATTGCTGCTGTTGTTCCGCCATCGGCGATANCCTTGTCAAAACTGACCGGATTGTACCGGCAATCCANGATATACAAAACCANNGCAATCACGCATAACGCCACAAAACCATAGGCGCACCCCAACGCAATCCTTATAATGCCGNCCCATGGCTAACAAATCCCAACACCCTCAAAAAAACCCCACCATTGCACTCAACAAGCGGGCCCGTCACGAATACCAGCTNGAGGAAAAATTCGAAGCGGGTCTCGTTCTGCAGGGCTGGGAAGTAAAAAGCCTGCGNGCCGGCAAAGCCCAGCTCACCGANAGCTATGTATTACTGAAAGACGGCGAGGCTTANCTGATNGGTTCACACATCACCCCANTGGGAACCGTGTCNACCCACTANGTCACNGACCCCGGCCGCACCCGCAAGCTGCTGCTCAATCAGCGTGAACTCGGTAAATTGTTCAACGGNGTCAANCAGAANGGCTACACCTGTGTAGCCACTGCNCTGTATTGGAAAAACCACNTGGTGAAGTGTGAAATCGCNCTNGCCAAGGGCAAAAAAGAACACGATAAACGNGAAACTGAAAAAAATCGTGANTGGGCACGGCAGAAACAACGCCTGGTCCGCCGCGCCCGGTGATCAATTAACNCCNTGTCAGTGAACTTCATCNNCAGAATAAGTCTAATGAAGCAATGGTCTCTGTGGTAACATCCAACTTGAGACGATGTTTTTTAACAGAAACACTCAAAGCAGTTTCAGGGGGCGATTTGGATTCGACGCCGGTTACAAAACCCTGGGTGCATGCCGAGATGGCGACCAATCTCGTAAATCCAAAGTCGCAAATTATAGTTGCCAACGACGACAACTACGCACTCGCCGCTTAATACCCGGTAGGGTGCCATCTGACCGGAGCCGTGCTTGTGCGTCCGGAGCCTTTCGGGGCTATCAGGTGTCATATCTCACATGATCGCGATGAAGCTCGTCCGGGGTGGATTCGTTAAAAACTCACCGGAATCGCGGTTTGCGCGCCCTGTCTGTCGGGTTGCAACCCGCTAAATTTAATAGACTGNACTAAGCATGTAGATCCCTCGGCAGAGGACTGACGGACGCGGGTTCAATTCCCGCCGCCTCCACCAATTCAAGGTTTTACACCTTACCAAGAAGGCCGAAAAAGCCTGTAATTTTAACGAATTACGGGTTTTTTTACGCCTATAGCATCCTAACAAACCCTATCTAATCCAGCTTTTTTAGTAGTACCCATTGTAGTACCATCAATTTATCAACCAAAGCGGTACTACTAAAATGGCCCGTACAACCAAGCCCCTCACCAATACCGAAGTCAGTCAGGCAAAGCCTAAGGCCAAGGTTTACTCTCTTTCCGATGGGGGTGGCTTACAGCTTCGCGTAAAGCCCAACGGCTCCAAAATTTGGCTGCTGGATTACCACCGACCCTTCACCAAGGTTCGTACCAGTCTCAGCCTTGGGGCATACCCTACACTGTCATTAGCGGGCGCACGCGCCAAACGAGAAGAGGCCAGAAAGCTACTGGCAAAGGACATTGACCCCAAAGAACACCGGGATGAACTGGCCAAAGCCAATGAAGAGGCCCACAACAATACGTTGATGAAAATTGCGAGTGACTGGCTGGAGATCAAAAAAACCACCGTCACCCCCGAGCACGCCAATGACTCCTGGCGTTCACTGGAGCTGCATATCTTCCCTACATTGGGAAAAATGCCGATTCACAAGGTAACTGCCGTCAAAGCCATTGCCACCATCAAGCCCATTGCAGCCAAAGGCAGCCTTGAAACAGTTAAACGGCTCTGCCAACGCCTGAATGAAATAATGACCTTTGCAGTCAACACGGGTGTGATCCCAAACAATCCCCTTTCCGGTATTAGCAAAGCCTTTCAAACACCTGACAAACAACACCAGCCCACACTCGCCCCCAGCCAGCTCCCAGAATTGATGAAGGCCCTATCCTTGGCCAGCATCAAACTAACCACTCGCTGTTTGATCGAATGGCAACTACATACGATGATGCGCCCTGGCGAAGCTGCCGGTACTCGCTGGGATGAAATTGACCTGGAGAACCAGCTTTGGCATATCCCTGCTGAACGAATGAAAAAGAAGAAAGCTCACACTGTCCCGTTGACGCGGCAAACCGTCGGCTTACTGGAATTGATGAAACCCATCAGTGGCTGCAGTGAGTTTGTATTCCCCTCTGACAGAAATCTCCGAACCCACACACACCCGCAAACCGCTAATATGGCGCTAAAGCGCATGGGCTTCGACAAGCAACTGGTAGCACATGGCATGAGAGCTTTAGCCAGCACCACGCTCAATGAACAGGGCTTTGACCCAGAAGTCATTGAAGCAGCACTGGCCCATACCGGAAAAAATGAAGTGCGAAACGCCTATAACCGCGCCCAATACATTGAACGTCGTATTCCCGTCATGACTTGGTGGAGCGAACATATCGAAAAGGCCGCCACCGGAAATATGAGCCTCACCGGTACAGCAGCCCTCTCCGTCGTCAATGGGTAATTTCAGCACCGACCTTGATCTAGCACCTCTGGACTGAGATGCGCCAAGCTCGCGTATACAAGACACTCAGACGTGATTATTCCTATCAAGAAATACTTAAATCTCATCCGGCAAATGGCCGATACAGCATATATAGCCTCTTTCAGTCATACCCTCTAAAAGATACTCGCAGCCTACACAGTCATCATTAAAGCTCGCATAAGGCCTCCCTTTGTATGTTCTTTTTTTTAGAGGACACAAGTCCACATGCGTTGAAAACCCTCGAACTATAGTGGGTTTCTTGAGAGCTAGACCCATCAACCGATCGAACTCCTGAACAGCTCGAGCATTAAAAATCCAGTTCTTAAAAAACCATTCATCTACGACTAAGGAGGACATATCTTCTCTGGTTCCATCCCAAATAGAGTGGCTCAAATCTATTTCGATAGCAGACACCCCCAGTCGTTTAATGCGACTGACTTTCTCATCATCCACCTTATGAGTTACAAACACTTCAACAATCAGATCACGCCCACCAATCGTAAGAATAAGGTCAGGCCTTATATTTTCGATGCTACTCTCCACCCTCACGCGGTCGATCTTATATTTTCTAGCGTCAGATAAACGCAACAACCTCCGACCAGTCTCAAAGTATAGTTCTACCGGAGGTAGCGCTATGTATGCTGCCTTACTCAAGATATCCTTGGCCAATAGATGAGCAGCCGTTTCAAGCCCTCCAGAGCATGCTTCATTCGAATAATGCGCAAAGTGATGTCTCTTCTCGTTGCCTTTCCTTGCAACAAGCCTGGACTGGCAACATGGACAAAAACAATCACATCCCAACCCTGCTTCTACCTCAGAGATGTGCACCAGCTCATTGTTTTTGAGTCCGTATGGTAGAGCGACTTCATTCATCAGATAGTTATTGAGCAAATGAGAGGGGAAATAATGTGAGTTTGCGAACATGGCTTTTTGCTATCCCCATAAATACGCTTTCTCACCCTATCAGTCTCTTCCTTGCCGTAATACTCGGTCAGCACCTCATGCATATGCTCTTCCGCAAAATACACATCACTAATCGGTGGTGACTCAGCCAGTTCCGGAGCCAACTCCGGCGCTGGAGGCAATTTATCCTTATTTTTCCTTGCTGGCTTTTTCAATGAATCCCTCCTCTTTTTTACAGCCTCCCAGCACTATAGCTCGGCGAGAGAATGCGCTCTCATTTCGCGTGCCACAGCCCTGGCAATTTCATCAACCTGACTAGACTGAACATCAGCACGCGGCTCCCGTAGCGCCTTTAATATTTCATACTGCCGGGATTGCTGCACTTCGCCATAACTATAGAACGTCGTCAGCACACCATCATGGCCAAGATTCTGACTCCACGCCTTGAACTCTTCAGGGCCACGGCAGGTTTTTTCACCTAACTGCACCAAGGTCTTGCGAAAGCTGTGGGGATTGAAATAAGGCAGTCCCGCTTGCTCGAATGCTTCCTTAAACACCTTTCGAATGGGGGTGGCATTGCTCCAGTGCTCTTTCAGAACACCAACCGACTCAAAGACACGCCGTGCACCTGGCTTTACCTCGGTTTTAGGAAATAACGGGTCATCGTTACCGAATAACAGCTCATTTTTCAGGTAGTGAACCCAATCTTCCACAATCTGCCGAATATCGTCACCAACCGGGAAAAAGTACGTAGTGAAGGTCTTGCTGGCCTTGGTGTTAACCTCCCGAGCATCCTGAAAAACGCTCCCGGCAGCCAAATCCACATGCTTCAGCTTAAATGAAGCAATGGCGCTATCCCTGGCACCCGTCAACAGCGTAAAGGCCACCAAAGCCCTGCTGCGCTTTTCCAGCACGGTATTAGAAGGCATGACTGCAATTACCCGCTGAATCTGTTCAAGCGTTGGTACAGGCCGATTCCGTTTTGCCGTGGCAACCCTTGTATCCTTATCTGACAGATTGAAATACTCCGTGTCGGTGTAATTGATACGGGACTTATACCCCGCCTGCATTGCCAGCCATTGAAAAAAGGTCTTCAAGCTGCGTAACGCGGAATTCATGGTTGCCTTGCTCAAGCTGGAACCCGTCTGTTCATTCCGATACTTGTTTAAGTGCGCCTTGAATCCAACCGCCTGCTCAAAGTGAAACGCCTTAAAATCACGCCACTTGGTATAGGCTTCAAAACGACTTATCGCCTTGGCAACGGCATCAACCGATGAGTCATCCTGACGCTTCGCCTCTTTCAAAAAGATGAAATACTTACGCTTCATCCGCTCATTATCCGGGTGATATTTTCTAGTCATCTGATACCTCCACACATAGTCACTGTTTACGGGGAACTAACTGGTCTTGCTTATGTGTTTTTGACCTATCGGGAAGCACACCTCCAGATGCTGCCGAATCTGGGCCAAACTGGACTTGTTCGCGTAGCGGTTCATCAGCGTTTCACAGTCGGGACAAATCCCCACTAACCGACCTGTAGTCTCATTTATAGGGGTGAAATCAACCATATTCTCAGCAGGCTTCCTGGGTGATCGGCACCGCATGCAATAGAGTTCAAAGGGTTTGCAACGTTGTTTTCCTGCTGTACGTGTACGCTGCAGGTAACGACGTATTTCATACCCAAGAATCAGCGTTGGCCGCCTGTCATCACAAACAGGCATCCCCGTCTTGATCCACCCCCGCACCGTGTTTTTGTGGATACCAAACAGAGAAGCCACTTCTTCCACCGTGTAATTGCGATGAATTTTTGCCAGATTGGGGTTGTAGTTGGCCATCAGAGAACCCCACTGGAAGATACCCCTGAAAGCAACAGCCGATAGGATTCTTCCCTTTCTTTCTGCAAGGCAAGAACCAACTTACGTATCTCATCATCCGTTTTACCGGCGATCCGAGCGGCATTAAGGGTTTCAATTTCCGAGGCAGGCCAACCAACAGATCGACCACCTAATGAGATGGGTTTAGTCCATAGCCCTTTGCTAATTCGCAGGTAAAGAGTAGAGCGAGAAAGGCCGCTTTGTTGTTTGACGGCAGGGAGCCGCAGGATGGTTTGAAGCATGTTAGTACCCTCTTGGGTGTTGCTGAACATGACTTCATAGTGATGATTTTAACTTGCGCCGGTCATCGCAGGTGCGGCAATCTCAGCCGCAGTTGCGGTAATAAATCAGCTAGATTTGAGACTCCTTTTCCCTGCCGCAAACTTCTCTTCCAAGGTTCGAGCTGCAATGCCCGGTTTTCCTTCATAGTATCCAAGCAACGCGGCGATAATGGCCCCCTGAGAATTAAATATCGAATGAGCTTTTCCACCTGGTGATTGGCTGAGCATTAACTCTACTAACCCACCAATAACATTGAGATATGTTGTCTCTGCTCGCTCACTCGGAGCCGACATTTTTTCAACTATCGCGCGGAGCGAATCACGTTCGGCAGTGATAATATCATTATCTTGTTTTAACTCGCGGTACACTTCAGTAGCTTTTTCAAGACGAGCTTTTAGTGCATCACGATCTGCCTGTAGAGCCCGAAACGTATCTGCATTTATGGCGGTGTGGGTAGCTTTCTCAATTTCATCAAACAAAAATGCGGGCTTTTGGTCAGGATAGTACTTTTGCATCCACTCTTTTAAGTCTGCATGGCGAATGGTCAAACGTGCTTTAGCCACCTGTTCACCCGCCACAACAGATCGACCGTCGCGACCATAAGTTAATCCGCCATTCAATACCGCATCTAAAATGCGTTCCGCATTAGCACGCAAGCAGGGCCATTGGGGGAACATACTAGGTGTAGGTATAACTGCCTCTCCCACAGCACGAAGAATCACTTCCTCTTGAGCAATGAGATTGCACCAACGCAACGCCGCTTCAATAGGTTTATAAAACGGCTTCTCTAACGCATTACAACTTTTAGAGTCATAACCAGAATTCATAGAAGTTAACTTCCTGTTATATTTAGAAAGTGGGCGAATCTACCACAGTCTTGTTCGTTTCCAAGCTAACGGCAATCTCTCCCATAACTACTCCAACGGGTAGTTGGGTTTATTCATCGTTTCGGCAGCGGGGTCGTTGGAATCGTTGACACCAGCACCACACCGCCTTCACAGGAAAGAACATATATCATCCAGAAACCCGGCCTCAATCTCTGCCTGACTTGCGCCATCCCTGTTTGTGAATCCCTGCCAAGACGGTATCATCCCGGACGTTCTGAAATATTAGCGTACGATCATGCCACTCAGTCCCCCAAGGATACAAGCGAACAAAAATTCAACTAGTTGACGCAATGCCCATACTGCACTGGCTGATACTGCACTGGCTGAACTGGGATGATGCCTAACTGCGACGCTCTGCGAAAATTCAGGAGTGCAAGCCGGTAAATTTTCCGTAACAGCCTCTTGTTGATACTTTTTTGAATCCTTCCCTAAATTGACGAAGTTTGTTCATGCTTCTTCCGATGGTTCATTTTTACCATGCGGAGTATCTAGACTCTTGGGGATATTCAAATCCCCAAACAGCTCCGCCGCAGCATTTGGCAATCAACTACCTAAAGAAACTTTCGGACTTCAATCATTTCACATTTTGATATTTTCCTGATGAAACCCTCACAAAGCCGTGACACTGGGTAGGCTAAGGTACCGACACAATATCTTGCAGTCTCTGTCAGTCACCAAAGTGGTTGTTTCCCTTATGAACAAGTTCTTCTTACCGCTCCAATTGCAGAGATTTATAGCTGCAGGTGGCCTTGCCACGCTGTTTCACTGGTTTGTTATGACGGCGCTAATCACCCTCGGGCTTGAGCCAATGAGAGCAACTGCAGGTGGGAGCGTGACTGGAGCGGCATTCAACTACGTCCTCCAACGACGTCTAACGTTCCGTATTAGCGGCTCTCACAGGCGCACAATATGGCGCTATGTCAGCTCTTGTTTTGTCGCTTGGCTATGCAATCTCGTTTTTTTCTTTCTGTTCCATAGTGTCCTGACAATTCACGTTACTCTTTCACAAGTCGCCACCACAGGTCTTGTCGCTGCAATGAATTACATCATCTATCAGAGGTTCGTTTTTCATGAATAAACACATTGAATCTCCCATTCTGCTGTTTGATAAACCACTGTTATCAGTGGTGGTACCGCTGTTCAATGAGCGTCCGATGCTACCGCTCTTTTTTGAGCGGCTCTTGCCGGTGCTTGCCAAGTTAAGCATCTATTGGGAAATCGTCTTGATAGATGACGGCAGTGACGATGGCAGTGCTCAGTATATCCGGAGTGTTATGAACCGAACGCCCAGCATCCGACTTATCAAACTAAGCAGAAATTTTGGAAAGGAAGCCGCAATGACAGCGGGCCTAGACCATGCTAAGGGCGATGCGGCAATTGTGCTAGATGCTGATCTGCAAGATCCGCCTGAACTGATTCCTGCAATGATTGAATGCTGGCTATCTGGTGTAGATGTTGTCCTGATGCAGCGTCGCTCACGAGCGGGCGAAACCCTGTTCAAACGCTGGAGTGCTCACCTTTTTTACCGGTTGTTGAACCGAACCAGCCGGACGAATATCCCGGTGGATACCGGGGACTTTCGGCTAATGAGCCGAAAAGCAATAGATGCTCTTCTAGTACTCAAGGAGCGCAATCGCTATATGAAAGGATTGTTTGCCTGGATCGGCTTGCCTACTCAGGTCATCCAGTATGATCGTGAGCCCCGGGCGGCAGGTGAGACAAAATGGGATTACCCCGAGTTAATAGGCTTGGCTCTTGAAGGGCTAACCTCGTTTTCTGTATCACCATTGCGCTGGGCAACCGTTATCGGGCTCATCGCGGCCAGCATGGGTGGGGCGTTCGGGTTGTGGATTGTAGTGAAAGCAATCATGCTGGGTGATGCAACCAACGGTTATCCGTCGCTTGTCGCCATCATCAGCTTTCTGGGTGGCATTCAATTGATGGGTGTGGGCATCGTAGGTGAATACGTCGGCAAGACCTATATGGAGTCGAAGCAGCGCCCGGCGTACCTGACAGAGGAAGTGATTGAAGGCTGGAATGGCATACCTCAACAGGCCAGTCGCCATAGAACTGAGGTGCGTCATGTCAAAGCGGTTTAACCTCTGGATGCTGATATTGGCAGCGGTACTTGTTAGTCGTTTCATTGGTATGGTACTACTTCCACTTTCCGACACCACCGAGCCGCGCTACGCAGAAATTGCTCGCTTGATGGCTGAAACTGGTGACTGGATCACCCCATGGTTTGAGCCCGGGGTTCCGTTTTGGGGCAAACCACCCTTGTCATTCTGGGCTCAGGCTGGGGCCATCAATATATTTGGTGTCTCGGAGTTTTCTCTACGTTTTCCCTCTTGGCTGGCAACGATTGCTATGATCGGACTGATCTGGCGATTGGCACGGCAGCTCTGGAATTTACAAGTGGCCCAATGGAGCAGCTTGGTCTTCGCAACCATGGCACTCACTTATATCAGCTCCGGTGCCGTGATGACAGACGCCTTCTTGGCGCTGGGCACCACGCTTAGTTTGGTCAGCTTTTGTCTAGTGATGTCAGGGAAAAGTGGCCTATGGCGATGGCTTTTTTTTCTTGGACTGGCAATCGGATTTCTGTCGAAGGGGCCGCTGGCCATAGTGCTGGTCGGGATTCCCATCGTTTTGTGGTTATCCCTCTGGCGGGAAGCGATCACGAACCTACGGCGTCTGCCTTGGTTAAGAGGAATACTGATGACGGCCCTGCTCGTCTGCCCCTGGTACCTATTGGCTGAGTTAAAGACCCCCGGTTTTCTGGACTACTTCATCGTGGGTGAGCATATCCGTCGGTTTCTGGATCCAGGGTGGGCAGGAGACCTCTATGGTAACGCTCACGATCAGCCCAAAGGCATGATTTGGGTTTTCTGGTTGTGGGCATCTTTCCCTTGGGGCATCGTTGCATTGGTCTGTCTAGTCCTCACTTGGTTCAGGGGCACAAGAAAAGGCGTTGTACATAAGATCACATCAAACGCTGGTGTTAGCTTTTTGCTGATTAGCGCACTAGCGCCAATGCTGTTTTTCACACTCGCGGGAAATACACTCTGGACGTATATACTGCCCTCGTTGCCGTTTACAGCTATTCTTATCGGCCGCTGGGTGTCGCGATGGGAGTCTTTATATTTATGTCGTATGCGGGGTGGAATAGTCGCGCTTGTGCCGGTTTTATTAACCGTATTCGTGAGCCTAACCGCAGCAGGTTGGGCACCGCTCAAAACAGAAAAAGAACTGGTAAACTATTATCAATTGATCAAGGAAGCCGATGACAGCCCATTGATCTATTTGAATGATCTGCCATTTTCAGCCAGATTTTACTCAGGTGGAAATGCTTTGGAAGTAACGCAGAACGATTTGAAAATCTTGTCAAGTGCCAACAGGTTTAAAAGCTTATACGTCGCAATTCCCAGAGACTGGTCAGAGGACAAAGTAGCTAATTTATCTTCGTCAGCTCTAAAGATTATGGAAAATAAACGCTATCAATTGTTGGTTATTGAAGGATTGATCCACAACAAGCAACCAGTGTCTAATGCCAACGGAGTTCGCTAAAATGACATCTGATCAGACTTCTCTCGAACCTACTTTACAATCTCCTCTCAGGTTATTGATTGTCGAAGACGAAGTGGATCTTGCAGAAAACCTGTTCGAGTTCCTAGGTGAAAATCGCTACACACTAGATTTCGCTGCTGATGGCTTGACCGCTCTGCATTTACTGGCCACACACACCTATGACGTTATCGTACTCGATCTTATGCTGCCCGGCGTCAATGGCTATGATATTTGTTGTCGTATCCGACAAGATCTGCAATGCCAGACTCCTATTATTTTGATGACAGCACTAAGCGCCCTGGCCGACAAAGAAAAAGGGTTTGATTCTGGTGCCGATGATTATCTTGTGAAGCCGTTTGAACTGCGTGAATTACAGATACGGGTTGAAGCTCTCCATCGGCGCTATTCGCCACAGAGACCGGTCTTGAGAGCTGGGGATGTTCGATTCGATCCAGGCACACTGGAAGTGGAACTGCGTGGGTTGAAAACAGATTTGTCCGGCACACCAGCTCGTCTTTTTGAATTGTTGATGCGAGCGTATCCGAGCTTTCTCAGCCACGAGGCGCTAACTGATGCCGTATGGGGCGCCCATCATGGGGAACCGGAAGGCAATAGTCTTCGCACACATATCTACACACTTCGAAAATCCCTGCAAGCGAGCCTGGGCAACGGGCTGGTAAAAACAATCCATGGTCGTGGGTATCGTTTGGACGTACCAGCAAATAGGGGCGAAGATACGCCATGAAGTCATCTTTGACCATACGGTTGTCCCGAACTCTATTTTTTTTGATTGCCACTACGACCGCAACCTCGATGTTCATTGTTGAGGTATTTGTTAATGACGTTGAAAACACCATTCTTGACCTTGAACTGAAAGCAGACGCAGAGTATTTCAAGAAGCAAATTCAGGAAGGGAGTTTTCAACCAATAAAAACGGCGCAACTGGAAGCCATTTACCTACCAAAAGGTGAAACGGAGCTTATACTTCCGGAATATTTTCAGAGTCGTTTGTTGCCGTTTTCAGAGGAAATCGAGATAGATCAAACAACGTTGCTAATCCATGGCGAGCAACTGGAAGCAACCAATGGCAAGCTCTTTTTGGCCCAAGATATTACCATCATGGAAAATCGTGAGGCCTTGGTTCAGCTTATGCTGGTTGGAGCGGCTGGCCTGATAATTCTGATCGGCTTTTTTGCTGCCCACACAGGAGCCCGATACTTGGTACGTCCTTTCAAAAAGCTCACTCATGAAGTCTTTAACACAGCACCTGGATCTACAATACCAAAAATCGACACAGACTATCGTGATCAGGAGTTTTGCGATATTGCCGAGGCATTTAACCGATTTCTTTTCGCGCTGGAAAACCATATCGAACGCGAAAAATCCTTTGTGAAACTAGCCAGCCATGAACTACGCACGCCTTTGGCCGTAATGAGTGGTGCCTTGAACGTATTAGAACAACGTCAAAGCCTGTCTCCAGCGGATCAAAAAACCATTGGCCGCATCCGCCGGGTCATGCAAACCATGCGCGACGATACGGAGGTACTGCTTGAGCTTGCTCGCAGTGAGGTGTCCGAAGGCGATGCCAGAACCATAGTCCTGCAAGATGTCATTCTCAACACCATTGATGATCTGGAACATGGACTTCCGGAGCATGCCGGACGCATCACAGTTTCCAACAACAGCCCGGAGCTACGAGTCACTACTCATCCTGCTTTGGTACGAATGTTATTGCGTAATTTGTTACAGAATGCGCTACGTCACACCCATGCAGAAGTGGAGGTTCGATTAATCGAGAACAAAATTTCGGTACGAGACTTCGGGCCTGGGCTTCCTGACAAAATAACTAAAGATCTGAACGTTATTGGAATGCCAAGTAGTGAGAAATCTACAGCCGGAGAATTCAGTAACACCACCTTTGGCTTGTTGATCGTCAGGTTGGTTTGCGAGCGATTGGGATGGAATCTCGAAATCGCACAATCAAGTAACGAAGGAACGGAGTTTCTGATCCACGTTAACGTCGCTTAATTAAAAGACCACACACTAACTCTACTGTTCTGACCAAGTTATTCAGGTAGCGCATAGGCTTGCTTGCGATACAGTATCAGAGGGAGAAGTGCATGAGCCAAAACTTTTCTTGTGGTGGTTTCGTCCGGGGCATCCTCTAGGTACTGGGTGGCTCTGGTTTCTCGCGAATACATTCCTGCTAAAGGCACTTTGTCGGGACGCAATATAGTCACATTATAGCGATCGTCCATCCATGCATAGTAATCGTTGAACTGCATCATCGCTCGTCCGGGTTCGTCCGGAAACCTCACCAAATCACGGCCAACCATAGGATGTTTGCTGCTAATACCCATGAGCGAAAGCAGCGTTGGCGCAAGATCAATCTGACTCGTGATCGTTTTAATACGGCGGCTTTCAATATCTGCTCCAAGTATCAGCCCTGGAATTTGAAAATTCTTGATGGGGACTAACTCATCGCCCCAAACCCTGGCATCGTGATCTGCAACAATCAAGAACAGCGTATCTTTCCAGTAGTCACTTTTCCGTGCATTATCTATAAACTCACCCAAGGCATAATCAGCGTATTTGACGGCATTATTGACTGTGTTCTTCTCTACGTCATATTGCTCAATTCTGTTGTCAGGGTACTCAAACGGAGAGTGATTGGAAGACGAGAAAACTAGGCGAAAAAAAGGTTTACCTGATGCGTGAAGCTTCTGAAGGTCTTCATGGGTCTTAGTGAACAGGTCTTCATCGCTTACACCCCAGCTCCCGATAAAGGCGGGGTTAAGGAAGTCGTGCTGATCTACTATCGTGTCAAACCCATTGCCGGTGAAAAAACTGCGCATATTATCGAAGTGCGCTTCTCCACCGTAAATGAAACCTGTGTCGTAGTCATTGCGCTTCAACAATTCTCCCAGCGTAAAAAAACTGGTTTGGGATAATGATAATTTAACCACACTACGTGCCGGAGAAGGCAAGAAGCCAGCTACCACAGCTTCAATGCCTCGGGCAGATCTTGTACCTGTTGCATACAAATTCTCAAACCACCAACCGAATTTTTTCAAGGCTTCGAGGCGTGGAGTGACCGGAGTGCCACCTAATGATTCGACAAAAGTAGCGCCCAGACTTTCTTCAAGAACAATTACTAAATTAAGGGGGCGCGGTCTATTTTTTATAGGAATTTGATTGTGCAGAGTCGGAAAACTTTTGGAGTTAAACTCTGTTCTACTAAGCCACGGTACGCTCCTGACCTCGTCCAGAATTTCGGACATCGCCATATCGCCGTATTTGTCACTCGCATTCCCTTCATGTTTGAGATTGTAGACGGCAAACGCCACGGACCAAGTGGAGTTTATAATCAGTGAGTTAACGAGCACATCGGAAGTCAATGCAAACATTGCCGGATTAGCCGGGCGATGGCCCGTCGTGGAGCGAATGCTGATAAATACAACTAGAACCACGATTGGCCATACCAAAATCGCTTTGCGGTAACTGCCTGGATCGGTTTCCCGCGACCAGGGTTTCATCAACCAAGTGAACAGACCGGTCAGCAAAATACAAAACAAGACCCCAACGGCTACGTTCGGCAAATAGCCCTGCCAAAGCATACTCAGTATTTCCTTTGGATACTTCAGGTATTCGATAAACAGGCGGTTGGGCCGGGTATCATACTCGGCGATGAAAGTTGGAGTTGCGAGCTCCATGAATAGAAATCCAAAAAAGAAGATTAGCGCCCACAGGCCTGTCAAGCGTTTCCAAACAATCCAGCAGAAACGATTACCTAGAATTGGCAAAAGCAAGACCAGTGGCGCCACGGCCATGCCTGCCATGATCAGGTCTACCCGTAGCCCATGGAGAAATATACTAGGCCATACAGACGTTTCTGTAACCCGGTCAAATTGCCATGCAACCAAAAGTGTTCGAGACAGGCTACCGATAAGAAGTATTGCGAAAAACAACATCAGTAAAGGAGCGTAGGCACCGGCCCAACTGAACCACCGGTACAAACGTTCAGGTATTGCGTGTTTTTTGGAAAAAAAAGATGAAGGCATGCCTGCACTCTCAGTTTCAGTCGGGGAGTCCACCCGAGCGATTCATTTACAGGAGTGCAGAATAGAGGTAGGGACATCAGTGATGTGTCAGGAAAAAGTCAAGAAAATGTCAAAGTTCGCAGAGGCATTCAGTACAATTGCACCGGCTTTATAGAAATCAGGTATTCGTTTCCAGCCACACGCCAGGAAGTACTGAGGTGTATGCATATCTCTTCTACTGAATTTTTGGCTGCCTTCGCTGATTCGCGAAATTCGTTAAGATGGAAGCAAAAGAATTGTTGTTTTGTTAGAAATTGCCCCACCACTTCGTACCTACGAATCCGAATCTTTCTATCTGTTGAAGTATATCTAGGATGTTGCTCAAACTGATAGTTTATAGAGGTATTCATCAGGGAGCTGCTAGCTTTGTTATTGATTCAGCTATTGGTAAATTACAATTTGATGTATTTGCACTCATCTTCACTACGCAAGAAAATAAAGCAGACAACTACAACAATAGGAAATCAATAAACCCGAAAAATTTCATAGTTTCAGGTTCAGCTTATCCACACTCTAAAATCAGGCTACGACCTTTCTACAATTAAAGAATAATTATGCCACTCAGATAAGGCGACCACAGAGATATATACGCATGTGGTGAATCGTGGGGGAAGGGAGTTCTTAGCCCCATTGATCGACTAACATGATGCATCAGTACTATTTTTGGCATAGGAATGCCAAGCAGCCTGGCACCCTTCAGGCCGAACTGCTTCAATTTCTCGCCAGGTTGATAGACAACATCCCGAAACAGGTAGACATCACGCTCATAGCTCTGATAAAAAACAAATTACCTTTACTAGAGCCATTTAGCGACCTAATTCCCCCTAAACCGCAAGAAGGTACAGAAAAACTACAATGGCAACAACGAGTGAAGGCAATTGCCTATTTACCATAGCGGTGGAGCAAGACACTCAAGGAGTGATGCAAGGCAGCAAACATTGAATTTGATAGATCGACATTCAATTCCACATTCAGGGATTGAATGTCTTGGAATCGGTAGTGACATAAGATTTTAGTAGTACCAATAGTAGTATTGATTATTATCAAGTTTATTATTTTATATATTTATCATAGCATTAATTGACTAGTTAAGCTCCCGCCGCCCCACCAATTCGACATCTAACAATATCCAATGATGTCCACAATGCCCTGATATTCGGGGCTTTTTTATGCCTAATCGTCTGGCAACGCCCACCTATGTGCATTATCATCTGGGGGTATATGAGGGTGTTTATGGGGGAGGGGTACAACCCACCACACAAAGGCTGATACCTTCAAGAGGTATAGATACGAATGGGCATTGAATCATTGCGTTCAGGTGCACTGGAGGCGGGCAAACCTGATAAAACCTCATCAGAGTGATGAGATATTAGACCCAGACGTAACCTGCACTCCGTTGCAAGTTACGGAAATACTTAACCCAGAAAGATTAAGCTTCAACAATATCTGATTTTACACTATTGATCATAGCTATCATCTCTTCTCGTTCCATCTCGCCGGTTTGAAAATGATCAAAGGTCGCATCCAAGTGGAACAAAAGTGCATCCCAGTCGTCATTATTGATCCTCATGCCTCTGTGGGCTGTGACCATATCACGACCTGTATAAAACACTGGGCCACCCGTCGTAGAACAAATATAGTTAATAAACGTTTGTGTTTCGCGAGCAACTTCGTCGATTGATCTATGAGTCCAAAAGCGAGCTAGCAATTCGTCTTGTCGAAAACGAGGTATGATATTTTCAGCAAATGCAGCGATAGCATCATAGCCCCCGAGTCGATCATAAAGTGTTTTATCTGACATGATTACCTACCTTCATTATTATTTATCTCGAACAAACCAGCGTACAGGGTAAGAATAAAGTGGTCAAAACTTCTCGTTAACAGTCACCGATAGCAGAAATACCTAAAAACACCCTAACGGCTTGCTTACTTTTGGGGGTATTTATGGGGGTATAAATAAAAACAGCGTAGCCATATAACTACATTATTCATATAGTTATAGACTTTATTTAGTAGACGCCGCCATCCGAGCCTCGCAGAGGCGAGTAATTCCTGCCACCACCAACACTAAAAAGCCCCAGCTGATATCAGTTGGGGCTTTTTAGTTACTACTGTGACCTGACTCACTGCCCGCGTAACGGGTTCAGCCAACCCAAACACTACACAAGATCGAAACGGTCCGCGTTCATGACCTTGGTCCAGGCAGCGACAAAGTCCTGCACGAACTTTTCCCTGCTATCGTCCTGAGCATAGACTTCGGCATAGGCACGCAGGATCGAGTTGGAGCCAAATACCAGATCAATCCTGCTCGCCGTCCACTTGACTGCACCGGTCTTGCGGTCGCGGATTTCGTACAGGTTGTTGCCAGCGGGCTTCCACGTGTAGGCCATGTCCGTCAGGTTGACAAAAAAGTCGTTGCTCAGCACACCCACGCGGTCGGTGAGCACGCCATGCTGGCTGCCACCGTGGTTGGTGCCCAGGACTCTCATGCCGCCCACCAATGTGGTCATCTCGGGTGCCGTCAGTCCCATCAGTTGAGCGCGATCGAGCAGCATTTCCTCGGGTTTGACCACATAATCTTTCTTCTGCCAGTTGCGGAAGCCATCGGCCAGAGGCTCAAGCGGTTCAAAGGACGCGGCATCCGTCATCTCGTCGCTGGCATCGCCGCGGCCCGGCGCAAAGGGAACGGTGATATTCACACCGGCAGCCCTGGCCGCCTGCTCAACACCCAGGTTACCGGCCAGCACAATCACATCGGCCATGCTGACACCAGTGTCGGCAGCGATCTTTTCGTAGATTGGCAGGACTCTGGCGAGGCGTTCCGGCTCGTTGCCGGCCCAGTCTTTCTGCGGTGCCAGCCGGATGCGCGCACCATTGGCACCACCGCGCATGTCGGAGCCGCGGAATGTTCGGGCGCTATCCCAGGCGGTGCTGACCATTTCACCGATGGACAAGCCGCTGTCGGCAATTTTGGTCTTTACCGCGCCCACATCGTAGTCGCGATTGCCGGCGGGGACCGGATCTTGCCAGATCAGATCTTCAGCGGGCACTTCCGGACCGATATAGCGGGATTTTGGCCCCAGGTCGCGGTGAGTCAACTTGAACCAGGCGCGGGCAAAAGTATCGCGAAAGTACGCCGGGTCGGCCATGAACTTCTCACAGATGGCCCGGTATTTGGGGTCCACCTTCATCGCCATATCGGCGTCGGTCATGATCGGGTTAAGGCGGGTGGTCATGTCTTCCACATCTACCGGCTTGTCCTCTTCCCTGATATTCACCGGCTCCCACTGATTGGCCCCGGCCGGACTCTTTTTCAGCTCCCATTCATAACCAAACAGCAGGTCGAAGTAACCCATGTCAAACTGTGTGGGATAGGTGGTCCAGGCACCCTCAATACCGGAGGTAACGGTGTCGCGACCCTTGCCGGAACCGTTGGGGTTTTTCCAACCAAAGCCCTGTTCTTCCACATCGGCGGCTTCAGGTTCGGGGCCAAGTGCTTCGGCGTCGCCATTGCCGTGACATTTGCCCACGGTGTGGCCACCGGCAGTCAGCGCTGCCGTCTCTTCGTCGTCCATCGCCATACGGGCAAAGGTCATGCGCACCTGTTCGGCGGTTTTGAGGGGGTCGGGCTGACCGTTGA
>PANQ01000016.1 GCA_002707685.1 Porticoccus sp.
CCCCGTACCGGCACCCTGTTCTGCAGAGGTGAAGAAAGGCTCAAACAACCGATCCACAAGCTCAGGGGCTATGCCGGTGCCCGTATCGGTTATCGATAACGCGACATATTGGCCACGACTCAAATCCAGCTCGGTTGAGTCGCTCGTCTGTGTAGCACGTGTTGAGATGGTCAGGTTGCCGCCCAGTGGCATGGCATTGCGTCCGTTGACACACAGGTTCAGCAGCGCGTGTTCCAGTTCTGAAGGGTCCACGTAGACTGCCGGCAGCCGGGAATCGAGTTCCAGGGTGATTACAATATTGCTGCCCAGTGTTCGCTGCAGCAGCGGCTTGATGCCGAGTACCAGTTGATTCAGGTTTACGGCCCTCGGGGTGAGGCTCTGTTGCCGGGCAAATGCCAGCAGGCGGTGGGTCAGATCCGCTCCGCGTTCAGCCGCTTCTGTGATCATTCTTGCCAGCTTTTGATTGTCGGGGTGGTCGTGCAGCGAGTCTTCCAGAATTTGCGCGTTACCCATGACCACCGTGAGCAGGTTATTGAAATCATGGGCGACCCCGCCGGTCAACATACCCAGAGCCTCCAGCCGTTGTGCCCGGTGAAGTTGTTTTTCCATTGTGATTCGGTTTGTGATATCGGTCATGCCACCGACCATCCGGATGACGGTGCCGTGGTCATCGCGAATCAGATGGCCGCGATCCTCCACCTGCGCCCAATGACCATCTGCACATCTGAAACGATAGCTGGCGGACCAATGATTGTTGTCATTTTTGGAAATGGCCAGTCGGCGTCCGGCCAGCACCTCCTCCCGATCATCGGGGTGAATCAACTCTGCCCAGGCGGCGTCGTCGGGTTGCGAGTCGGCGCGACGGTGGCCAAAGAGCTGTGTGAAACCGTCATTCCACCAGCGATTGTCACTGAGCATATCCCAGTCCCAGGCGGCGTCACTGGTGGCCTGGGCCAATAGCCGGAATCGCTCCACGCTGACCCGAAGCGCCGCTTCCGTGGCTTCCCGGCGGGCAATGTCCTTCTGTAAGGCCCGGTTGGCGATTTCCAATTGACGGGATTTTTCTTCCAGTTTGCGAACCAGTGTCTGGTTATAGGTCTTCAGAATTGTGTTTTCATCGAGGCTGATAGGACTGGTCGCAATAGGTTTGGCGATATGGGGTTGATCCTGTATCTGCCACAGGACTTTGAGAAAAGCCTCAGGCTCGGCAGACTTGAGAATAAAGGCATCAGCACCCAGATCCAGGGCCAGCTCACGGTCACTTTCCTCGGTGTAAGTGGCGGTGTAGATGATGAATGGGATACGCGAGAGGCGGGAGTCGGACTTCCATTGCTGGAGCAGCGTATAACCGTCCATGATGGGCATCAACAGATCAGAGACAATCATGTCGGGAGGGGTATTGCGTGCCTTATCCAGTGCTTCGTTGCCCTGGCTGGCGGTATCGACCTGATAACCGTGGCTGATGAGCAGCGTCTCCAGGTAATAGAGGTTTTCCTCCCGGTCATCAACGATGAGGATCCGCGACATCAGCTGCTTTCCATATCCGGAGACTGCCAGCAGACACTTTCCACCTCATCAACAAAAGTATCGGGGTCGATGGGCTTTTCGATATAACCGCTACAGCCCGCTGCCAGTGCGTTCTCTCGATCACCTGCCATGGCGTGGGAGGTCACTGCGATAATGGGGATATTGCCCACTGACTCGACCTCGCGCAGGGTTGCCGCCACGTCATACCCATGCATGGTCGGTAATTGTATATCCAGCAGAATCAGGTCGGGCAACAGCGCCTTGGCCAGTGCAATGCCTGCCGGTCCGTCGGTGGCCGATCTGACGCGGTGGCCGCGGTGTTCCAGTAAAAAAGTCAGCAGGTAGCGGTTGAGCTCATTGTCTTCAATGACCAGAATATCGAGGCGGGGTTCTTTCATGATAGCTCCAGTGGCAATATCACGGTAAATTCACTGCCCTGTGACCATTGACTGTCCACCTTGATCGTGCCGCCGAGTAGCTTGGTCAAACGGCTGCAGATAGCCAATCCCAATCCGGTGCCGTCATGTTGGCGGGTGAGGCCACTGTCGACCTGGTTGAAGGGTTTGAATAACAGCTCTATATCTTCCGGTCGGATACCAATGCCGGTATCGGTAACCCGGAATCGAACAGCGGGTACCGGCTGCTCGCCGCGAGGTGATGCCCCGTTATTTGCATCACCGGCTGCAGTGGTAGGAATCCATGCCGGTTCCAACTCCACATGCAACGCGACACTGCCCTGGTCCGTGAACTTAATGGCGTTGTTCAGCAGGTTCAGCAAAATTTGTTCAACCCGTCGACGATCACTGCACATGGTGGATAAATCTGCTGTGATATCCCTGTGAAGTGACAGACCTTTCTTCTCTGCCAGTGGCCGGACACTTTCGATTACCTGATCGATTGCGTCGGTCAGATCAAAATGCTCCCGTCGGACCTGCAACTGTCCGGCTTCGATTTTGGAGATATCCAGTACGTCGTTGATCAGATCCAGCAAATGGCGGGCACTGCTGCGGACCATGCCCAGTTGTTTTGTCTGTTCCCGGGTAATGGGCCCCGCCATTCCCTGCAGGATAATGCCGGTAAAACCGATGATTGAGTTGAGTGGGGTCCGCAACTCGTGGGACATGGTGGCCAGAAATGATGACTTCAATTGATCGGCAGTTTCAGCGCGATTAGCGACCGATTGCAGTTCATTGGTGCGAGCCCTGACCCTTTTTTCCAGGCTCTGATTCAATGCCTTGAGGTCGGCATAGGCTTTCTCCAGAGCACCGAAAGCCCACCAGATCAGTAGCAGTAATAACAACGAGGTAACCAGGACAAATCCGATTCCCTTGTACACGCTCCATCGGCTGAATGTTTCGGTATCGGCTGCCAATGCCATCAGTGCGTGGTCAGAGGCATAGATCCACAAACTGGCCACAATGGCATAGACGACGGTGATTAGCAGTGCGCGGCAACGCAGTGACCATTTTCTTCCCGGATCGCAGGAAGGTGGGAGCACGGTATTTTGACCCTGTTCGTCGTCGGGTCTGTTGGTGCTCATGGGACAATCCCGGAAATTGGATGGGTTCCGATTCTCGGTATTTCCCGTTTCGATAGTGCAGTCAAGTCGGGCAACATGGCCGTCCTTCCTGTCAGTGTGGCAGTTCCTTATCTCAAGTCTGCAATACCACTTTAATGCATGGACAGTTATTGCGGGCTGTTTTTATAAGTATGACCACTGCAGAATAGGCCCAGAGTGGTTGGTGGGTCAATCCTTGCCCTGACGATAGTGGGTTTGCTCGTCGCTGTGTTCGAGTTGCAGTATCGCCGACCCCTTATGTCGGTCCAATGCGCCGGGTTTTTTGGTGTTAACCGACAAACGTCGGGCAAAGTCATTTAGACTATACCCCCGCTGAGCCGGCCATGTTCTTTGGTTGACGCCCGGGCACTTTTATTCTGTAACCGTTTTTATTTTTGTAACTGCTTTTATTTTTGTAACTATTGGGACGCTATGACCGCTGCATTATCGATCCGCAATTTGCACAAACAGTATGACAATGGCTTTGAGGCACTCAAGGGCATCGACCTGGACGTTCAACCCGGCGATTTTTTTGCGCTGCTCGGGCCTAATGGTGCCGGCAAGTCCACGACCATCGGCATCATCTGTTCTCTGGTGAGAAAAACGGCCGGTGAGATAGCTATTTTCGGGACGGATATCGACAAGAACTTCTCCCTGGCCAAGCAATATATCGGCGTGGTTCCACAGGAGTTCAACTTCAACCAGTTTGAAAAGGTCATTGATATTGTCAAAACCCAGGCGGGCTATTTCGGGTTACCACCAAAACTTGCCGGGGAGCGCACCGAGAAATATCTGAGGCAGCTGGGCCTCTGGGAAAAGCGCAACCAGAGTTCGCGGATGCTCTCCGGTGGCATGAAGCGACGACTGATGATTGCCAGGGCGCTGGTTCACGAACCGCGGCTGTTGGTGCTGGACGAGCCCACGGCTGGTGTGGATATCGAGTTGAGGCGCTCCATGTGGCAGTTCCTCAGAGCGATTAATGCCAGTGGTACCACCATTATTCTGACTACACACTATCTGGAAGAAGCGGAGAGTCTCTGCCGCAACGTGGCGATCATCGATCAGGGAAAAATTGTCCACAATACCTCCATCAAGCAGTTGTTGCGGCAGCTCAACAAAGAGGTGTTTGTGCTGGATACCCGCGAGGCGTTGACCGATATGCCGACTATTGAGGGTTATCCGGGGCAGCTGATCGATGAACACAGTTTCGAGGTTGAAGTGGTGAAGGGGAAATCGCTGAACAAGTTGTTTGCCAGTCTCAGCGAGCGGGACATTCATGTGACCAGCATGCGGAACAAGGCCAACCGGCTGGAAGAGCTGTTTGTCTCTCTGGTGGAACCGCACAGGAATGAAACGGCGGAGGCCCAATTATGAATGCCGGTCAGCAATGGGTGGCGTTTACCACCATCCTGGTGAAGGAAGTTCGCCGTTTTATGCGCATCTGGCAGCAGACCCTGCTGCCGCCTGCTATTACGATTGCCCTGTATTTTGTAATTTTCGGCAAATTGATAGGCCCGCGCATCGGTGAGATGTCCGGCTTCACCTATATCGAGTTTGTGGTGCCGGGACTGATCATGATGTCGGTGATCACCAATGCCTATGGCAATGTGGTGTCTTCTTTTTTTGGCACCAAGTTCCAGCGCAGTATTGAAGAATTACTGGTGTCGCCGGTTCCCAACTACATTATTCTGCTGGGTTATGTCATCGGTGGTGTGGCCCGCGGTCTGGCTGTGGGGGTGATTGTGACGCTGCTGTCCCTGTTTTTTACCGATCTGCAGGTCAGTCATCTGGGTGTAACGGTCGCCATTGTGTTTTTAACCGCAGTCCTGTTCGCGCTGGCGGGGTTTATCAACGCGGTTTTTGCCAACAGCTTTGATGATATTTCCATTATTCCGACCTTTGTGTTGACGCCGCTCACCTACCTGGGCGGTGTGTTTTACTCCATCAGCATGTTGCCGCCTTTCTGGCAGGCGGTGTCGCTGGCCAATCCGGTGCTCTATATGGTCAACACCTTCCGGTACGGTCTGTTGGGCGTCTCGGATATTAATGTGGCATGGGCCTTTGTCATGGTGACGGGTTTCTGCGCCCTGCTGTTTTTCTTCTCGCTGTTCCTGCTGGAGCGGGGCAAACGATTGCGCAGTTGAGGTGAGCCGTGACTGAGAAAAAATTATTGCTGGGGGCCGACACTGACTATCCCGCCAGCTACAGTCCGCAGTTATTGCACTCGATTCCCCGGAAAGAGGGTAGGCAGACACTGGGTATTCTGGGCGCCGAGCCTTTTTTTGGCGTGGATCTCTGGACCGCCTATGAGGTCTCCTGGCTGGATATGCGGGGCAAACCCGTGGTGGCGGTGGCAGAGCTATCGATACCGGGCAGCACGGTCAATCTGGTTGAATCAAAATCCCTGAAACTCTATCTCAACTCGCTGAATCAGGAACGCTATCGCTCCGTGGAAGAGGTGACCCGGATCATTGAGCGCGACGTCAGTGCCTGTGTGGTGGGGCCGATACTGGTGGGGATCCACCCCGGCGACAGTTATCGTCACATGGGACTCGGCTCGCTGCCCGGTATTTGCCTGGATGACCTGCCGGTGGAGGTGGATACCTATGCCCCCGATCCTTCGCTGCTCGGTCTGGCAGATGGGCACACAATCGTCAGCGAGTCGCTCTACAGCCATTTGTTGAAAACCAATTGCCCGGTCACCGGGCAGCCCGATTGGGCCAGTATTCTGATTCGTTACAGTGGTCCTGCAATCGACCGCGAAGGGTTGTTGCGCTATCTGGTTTCTTTTCGCAATCATCAGGATTTTCACGAGCAGTGTGTGGAACGCATCTTTACCGAAATCAGGGAGTTGTGTCAGCCGGATACACTGGAGGTCTACGCCCGCTACACCCGTCGCGGTGGGCTGGAGATCAATCCCTATCGCAGCAGCGTGCAATCCGATCCGCCCAGGCTGCGCCTGTCGAGGCAGTAAGGATGGGTGCCAGGTATCAGTGGTTTTTCTTGTTTTTCAGTTGGGCGGCGGCTTCGATCAGGGACTTCATGATTCGATCCCGGTCGTAGTGGCGGATTCTGTCCATATCCATATAGAAAGAAAAGCCGTCTGTCATGTGCTCGAAGTAGCTCTGGTCACTTCCCATATTTTTGCGGAAGTCCACCACAGAATAAATTCGTACCGGCTGTTGATAGCCCTTGACCTGAATATCGCCCTTGTCGCGGCACATGATCTGGTCTTTCACCAGTGAGTAGGTCTCGTGTGAAATCAGGATCTCGCCGGGTTCTGCGGCGGACTCCAGTCGGCTGGCCAGATTCACCTCGGTGCCGAGCAGGGTGTAGTCCAGCCGGTTCTCCGTGCCAAAGTTGCCCACGGCGCAGTAGCCGGTATTCAGGCCCATACGTATTTCCATGGGTGTTTCTATGCCCTGACTGGCCCAGCGACGTTGCAATTCCTTCATGTGTTTTTTCATGGCAATGGCCATTGATACTGCGGCCGTACAGTCGGCCTTCACGCCATTACTGGTGGGGTCGCCAAAGAAAACCATAATGGCGTCGCCGATAAACTTGTCGATAGTGCCGCCGTGCTGCAGGGCAATTTGTGACATTTCGGACAGGTAGTTGTTCAGCAGGCTGGTCAGCACATCGCCTTCAAGTTCTTCGGCCAGTTCGCTGAAACCCTTGATGTCTGAAAAAAATACGGTCAGTTTTTTTCGGTGGGTTTCCAGCTTGACATCTTTGCCCGACTGGATGGCCTTCAGCAGGGTTGGGGAGAGGTATTTTGACAGGCGGTAATTCCTCAGTTTCAGTTGAACCTGTGTTTTTTCCAGCTCTTTCTGTTTCTCTCCCAAGGTTGCGATTTCTCTGGAACTACTGGCGCCGTAAATACAGATATATATCCCCAGCGCCAACAGTGGTGGCAGACTGGTCAGGATGTCTACCGAAAGTGTCCACTGGGGAAATTTCAGGAGTGCGGTTATTGCAATGCCGAGCAACAGCGCCAGGTTATCATTGCGTAATTTCCTGAAACCGCCACCAATGATTCCGTTGAACTGCAGCGTAATAATCAGCAGCAGAGCGGGCAAAAGGCTCAGGTCGATCAGGCAGATCAGGCCACCGAGCAGCAGCGCATCAATAAAGGATAAAACCGTCCCGACGCCGGACCGTGATGAGGGAGAGACGCGCTGCAATACAAAATGGGAAGACAGAATATAGCCAATGGTCACCAGCAGAGGCAACGTGACAATCAGCTCATGCTCCAGTCCACGATGGAACGTGAGTAGCGATAAAATACCGGCAAAACCTACCAGAAGGCGGAACAGGCTCTGGTAATGTAAAATGCGGTTTGTCTCTTTAAGACTGTTTGGCGTCATCCTGTAAGATAATGTTCCCGGTACAGTGAGTCAGTGCGCGTCATTACACGATGTCTGATCGAAAATGTCCATGACCCAGCAAAGTGGACGCAGCAGTAAGGAAAAAAAATGGATGCATTGCAGGCCCTTCACCAGCGCGTATCAGTACCCAGATTGTCCGAGCCCGCGCCGAAAGGTGACATTCTGGCCAATATTCAGCGAGCGGCGTTTCGTGCTGCCGATCATGCAAGAATGCGCCCCTGGCGTTTTCTTATCGTTGAGGGCGAGGGGCGCCAGGCGCTCGGGGAACTGTTTGTTCGTTCAGAAGAACAGCGGGGTGCCGAACTCAGTGACAAAGCGCGGCAGCGTATTGCCGAGCGCCCCCTGCGCGCGCCGATGGTCATGGTCGTGATAGCAAGCCCGAAAGAAAATCCCAAGGTCCCGGAAATTGAGCAGTGGCTATCCGCCGGTGCGGCTGCTCAAAATATGATTACTGCCGCTTATGCGCAGGGTGTCGGTGCGGTCTGGCGAACTGGCGACTACGCCTATGACCCCAGCGTTATGGCAGGGCTGGGGCTCAGCGATGCCGAACGTATCATCGGCTTCCTGTATCTGGGAACTGTCCAGATTGCGCCGCCCGAGGCCCCTGAAACAGCTATTGATGATTACTTCCAGAGCTGGCCCTGACAATTGCTTTTTCCGGGTTGCTTGTGTACAGTTCCGCTCCTCAAAATCCTGCGCCAACTGATCCACAGACGGGCAGATACCCTGAACTTTGGGCTGGTAAGCGGAAATTTTTCAAGCGCTTTACTGAGGTGTCCGAGTGGTTGATCCGGAGCTTCAGCGGAGAGGGCGCCCTTTAAGGTGACAACGAGCACTTAGGCGTGCGGTCTCGGAGTTAAGTTAGGCTTGTTAAAGCTTAGATGACAAAATTTGGTGAGGTGTCCGAGTGGTTGAAGGAGCACGCCTGGAAAGCGTGTATACGTTAATAGCGTATCGAGGGTTCGAATCCCTCTCTCACCGCCACAAATAAAAAACCCGGCCTTGTGCCGGGTTTTTTATTTGTCCGTGACGGGAGATCTGAATGAGACCCCCTGTTCGACAAAACGGCAACGCCGTTTTGGGCGCCGGTGCTCGCAACGGCGCGGAAAAACCCGGAACCGCGCAGCGGTGAGCCAATCTCTCCACGGGATTACTGCGGTCTTTACTTGGAATTTGGCCCTGTGATGGGTTTTTATTTACCCGCACTTTTTTAATTTCTACATGATGAGGAATAAATGTCTTTCCTGAATTTTGACTTGTCGCTCTCTGTTGTCCGTCATACCCTGTGTGCATTCATGCAATAGCGAACAGGCACTCAACAATGCAAAGCCCGCTAGGTTATTACGACCAGATAAAGAGTTTTTTGGAGAACCGGTTATGGCGTGCCGATATTGAATCGATGGCGCTACCCCAGCGCTATGGTTATAAATTTGTCAGGTTTCTTTTTGTTCTGATGCGCGAGTTTGCCAATGGGCAACTCAATTTGCGCGCCATGAGTCTTGTGTACACCACTCTGTTGTCGATGGTGCCACTATTAGCGGTCAGTTTTTCCGTGCTGAAGGCCTTTGGCGTGCATAACCAGATTGAACCATTGTTGTTGAATCTGGTGCAGCCCTTGGGGGAGAAGGGCAACGAAATCGTGGTGAACCTGCTCGGGTTCGTCGAGAACATGAAGGTGGGCGTGCTGGGCTCTGTGGGGTTGGCGTTACTGCTATATACCGTGGTTTCCCTGATCCAGAAGGTTGAAAGTTCGTTCAATTATGTCTGGCATGCCAAGTCCACCCGCCCATTTTCGCGTCGCTTCAGCGACTACCTGAGTGTCATTATGGTGGGGCCGGTGCTGATGTTTTCTGCCATCGGGATGACTGCTTCTCTGATGAATAGCGATGTTGTTCAGGCACTGGTCAGCATTGAACCATTTGGCAGTATCATGCTGGTGGTGACCAAGTTGATCCCCTTCCTGCTGATCATCATGGCCTTCACCTTTGTTTATATGTTTATGCCGAATACCCGGGTGAAGTTTACGGCGGCGCTGGTGGGTGCGGTGGTGGGCGGTGCCCTCTGGCAGAGCACGGGCCTGGTGTTTGCCGAATTCGCTTCATCCTCGACCAAGTACGCGGCCATTTATTCCGGCTTTGCCATTCTGGTGCTGTTCATGATCTGGCTTTACCTGAGCTGGTTTATTCTTCTGCTCGGTTCCCAGGTGGCCTATTACGTTCAGTATCCGGAGCAGATCAGGCTCAGTAATCAACGTGTACCACTGAGCGGAAGGCTGCGCGAGCAAACGGCGCTGCTGACCATATACTGGATAGCCCACCGTTTTGTTCGCCACAAAAAACCACTCTCGATCGAGGAGCTGTGCCAGTTACTGGCAATACCTGCCGAGCGTGTGACGGAGACTGTGCAGATGTTAATGGATCGGGAGTTGGTGGTTGAAACCAATGACGAGCCCAGCACCTATGTGCTGCAATCTGATCCGGCTAATATGACGGTGGCTGAATTTCTTCAGATTGTGCGCAGACCCAACGATGAGCAGTCGATGATGAACGATCAGATTCAATCAGTGGGGGGGGTCGACGAAGTCATGGCACAGTTGGAGTCATCGGTTGGTGAAAAACTGGCGGGGTTGACGTTGCGTAAACTGGTGGATGACGGGAAGCCGGATTAGCTGGCGTTCGGATTTAACTAAAAAAGGCCCCGAACGGGGCCTTTGTAATTGCCGGCAATAAATATTCAGGCACTGGCGCTTGGCCGTGCAGATACTTCATCGTACCAGCGCAGGCTGTTACGGTTGCCGTCGGGGATAGTGATATCTACCCATTTGGCAAAGTCCACTGCACAGACGGCGGTGATGTCGACCATTGTGAAACGGTCTCCCATGATAAATTTGTTACCGCCCTCCAGGTATTTTTCCAGCGAAATGAAAAAGCGCTTGAGGGTCTGAGTGCCGCGTTCCACCAGACCGGGTATGGCAGGTGATGGCACACCGGGCAGGCTGCGGTAGGCGAAACTGTCGTTTTCTAGCTTGTTGCGAAACACTTCGGAGGTGGCGATCATTCCCTCAAATTCCATTTTGCGCTGCATGCATGCAATCTGCGCACGCTCTACCGGCGTAGTTCCCAGTAGGGGTGGATCTGGATGCAATTCTTCAAGATAGCGACATATGGCCATGGCTTCATCGAAGCGGGTGCCATCGTCCAGTTCCAGGACAGGCAATAGACCGCGAGGGTTAATCGCAAGAAAAGAATCCTTCAGGTTTTCGCCACCGAGAATGTCGATTTCCACCTTGGGGATGTCCAGGCCTTTTTCGGCGATAAACATTCTGGCTCGTCTTGGGTTTGGCGCGACAGCACAGTCATACAGTTTCATCAGTTTTCTACCTCAGTTTTTATTAATTCTTATTGGTCGAATTTGTTATCTACACATTTTTGGGCGCAGATAGCGTTTTGGCCGCTGGGCCAAATTTATCTTGACCAACCGGTTTATATTCCACCGAAACCATAACGACAAAAACGGATTTTTTCAAACTGTGATGTTGCGGGTGCCAGACAATGGGTTGCTGTCAATAATTCAATCAGTGAAACAACCGACCCAGAATGGCCGGGATCGCCGTTTCCACCCGCAAAATACGGCTGCCCAGGGTGACGGGTTGAAATCCCGCTTCGCAGAGTTTGTCGATTTCGTAGTCGATAAATCCACCCTCTGGCCCGACCGCCAGTGTCACCGGGGATGAAAGCGGGCCTACCGGGCAAGGGGTGCCACTGCCTGGGTGGGCGACCAGAGCCAGACTGTCCGCCATGATGGCCGACAGTTCATCTTCCACAAAAGGCTTGAATCGGGGTCTGATCAGCACCTGGGGAAGCTGTGTATCACAGCCCTGTTCGAGGCCGAGTAACAGCTGTTCGCGAATGGCTTCTGGTGCCAGCCAGGGACTCTGCCAGTAGCTTTTCTCCACCCGCCAACTGTTGACCAGATACAGCTGTTTAACGCCCATGGTGGCGACCGTCTGCAGAATGCGTCGGAGCATTTTTGGTCGGGGCATGGCCAGTAAGAGTGTGACTGGCAGTGCCGGCGGCGGGGGTTGACTCAATACCACTGCCAGCTCTGCCGTCTGAGGGGTGAGCCTGAGCACCGTTGCCTCTCCGATCCGGCCATTTACCAGCCCGGCCCTGAGGCTGGTTCCTTCGCTGACCCTTTGCACTTCCAGCAGATGCTGCAGGCGCCGCCCGCCGAGCGTGACCTTTGAATCGGAGATGAAATCTGCGGGTTCCAGCAGCAATAAATTCATGGGGATATCCAGATGTTGTGAGCGAGATGTGGACCCGTTCAAAGCCCCGTGCCGGGGAATTATAGGCCGTTGAGTACTGCAAAGGACATGCTGTGTTGTGCATCCTGTGTGGAAAAAAGCGCGGCAACCCGTCTATTTCACTTTTGCTCCGGTTTGTGCTGAACTGAAACCTGTTTTGTCCAGACAATTTTCAGGTGAAGTCTTTGGCATTCCGGCGATCCATACGTAAAAAATGCTGGCGCTACTGCCGTCAAAAGTGTCGCCGGCATCCTGTGATCAGGCCAGCGGCGCTGTTGATTTTTTTTGTGTCGGTTTCGGGTTGCGCGCTGTTTGCTGCGGCGCCGCCCGCAAAGCAAAGTAATATCTGTGAGATTTTCAGACAGGAACCCGCTTGGTATGACCATGCCAGAGATGCTCAGGAAAAATGGGGCACGCCCATTGCTACCCAGATGGCCTTTATTCATCAGGAGTCTTCGTTTCGAAGCCACGCAAAGCCCCCACGGGATCGGTTGCTGGGGTTCATTCCGTGGTTTCGGTCTTCATCTGCCTACGGCTATGCCCAGGCGCAGGATCCGGTCTGGGGTGAATACGAGGAGGACGTTGGCGGTCTACTGACCCGCCGTACCCACATGAAATATGCCACNGACTTCATCGGTTGGTATAACCGCCGCAGTCACGAGCGATTGGGTATTTCCCTGTACAACCCGGAGCACCTGTACCTGGCTTATCATGAAGGACCGACCGGTTACCGTCGGGGTTACCATCGCAACAAGCCTCAGGTGTTGCGATCGGCCGTCAAAGTCAGTGGCCTCGCCAGTCGATATCAGACACAACTGGCGGGTTGTGAGTCGGAATTCCGCTGCAGACACTTCTGGCAGATATGGCCATTCTGTCGCGGTTGAGCGGTCGTGTGGTTTCGTAATACCTGGATTCTGCCAGCAGACCTGATGTCAGGAAATATTTGTCCCTTAAAAGATATGGCGCCCCGGGCAGGATTCGAACCTGCGACCTGCCCCTTAGGAGGGGGCTGCGCTATCCAGCTGTGCCACCGGGGCTTATTGGGTGTATAGAGAGCTGGCACCTCGCTTCGCTGGGCGGCAATTCTAGTTTTTTCAATGGATTAGAGCAAGCTCGAAAAGCTGTTGGCCGGGGTATGGATTGCAAAGTTTGCATTGCATGCGAAAGGTTTAACTCCATTTAGGTTGTAGATTCGAATCTTTTTATCCCNNTGTTGTCCACGNAAGCAGGTCGGAATGGGGACCTTCAACGTTGACCACAGCACNCTTATTCTTTAAAAGATNGCAGNCTTCGTTCAACCTGTCTGATCATTATGTGCCCTTTTTAACAGTAACTCAGGAGAGTCAGTTTGAGCCAAAAGAAAAGCCTCTTTAGCGACGCACAATCCCGGATGGCGGATATTTTTGACCGATTGGATGTTCACTGTGACGTCCGCCGTCAACTCGAGCAGCCCAAATGCATTCATCAGGCCGCCATTCCGGTCCGTATGGACGATGGCAGCTTGCGAGTCTTTCCGGGTTGGCGTGTTCAGTATGACCAGAGTCGTGGNCCGGGCAAAGGCGGAGTACGTTTTCATCCCAATGTGGATGCCGATGAAGTTACGGCCTTGAGCTTCTGGATGGTATTGAAGTGTGCCCTGGTCAATCTGCCATTCGGGGGTGCGAAGGGCGGTGTTCAGGTGGACCCGAAATTGCTTTCCCGGATGGAACTGGAGAGACTTTCCAGAGGTTATATCCGCGCCTTTTACGATGTAATCGGGCCGGATCGCGATATTCCGGCACCGGATGTCAACACGAACGAAATNGTTATGGGCTGGATGGTGGATGAGTACTCNGAAATCANCCGCGANAAAGTGCCTGCCATTATTACCGGCAAGCCTCCAGAAATGGGAGGCTCTGCAGGGCGCACTGCAGCGACCGGTCGCGGCGCTCTGCTGGTACTGGAAACCTGGGCCAGACGCAAAGGAAAACGACCTGAGGACACGACTATCGCCGTGCAGGGGTTCGGCAATGCCGGTTACTACTTCGCCCTTCTGGCACACGAAGCCGGCTACCGGATAGTGGCACTTTCTGATTCAAAAGGTGCGATTCATACCAACAAAGCTTTGGACCCGGAACCCATCTGGCGGCACAAGAACGAAACGCGTGAACTCAAGGGTATGGTCTACTGCGAATCGTCTGTGTGCACCGAGAGCGATGTCGGCCAGATCANCCAGGAGGCTCTGCTGGCGTTGGATGTTGATGTGCTGGTACTGGCTGCACTGGAGAATGCTATTACGACTGACAATGTGGGCCAGGTGCGTGCCGGCGCCATTCTGGAAATCGCCAATGGCCCGGTGACGGCCAAAGCGGACGCAAGCCTGGCCGAAAAAAAAGTCACTGTATTACCGGATGTTCTGGCCAATGCAGGGGGCGTGATCGTCAGTTATCTGGAATGGGTACAGAACCGTACTGGCGATTATTGGTCACAAAGTTACATCAACGAACGCTTGGCGGATCAGCTTGTGAATCAGGCTGAGCTGTGCTTCGACCGGGCGGATGAAATGGATGTCAGTTACCGGGTTGCTGCTTATCTGCAAAGCGTCGAACGCATTGTCTCGGCCATCGCCAGTCGGGGCACCCAACAGTATTTTATCGGTGAGTGAAGCATTGTTTGGCAGGCGCTTCATCTTTTGGCCGTGTTTTCTTGCAGAAATCTGAGCGTGGTTTCACGGTAGGACTGGTCGCGGTAGGTGCCGATGTGTGGTGTGTCGGTGTGCACTGTTTCAATGGTGCTCTCGCTCCCGCTGCGCAGTTGTCTGACCAGATCGCGGGTGTGCCGCTGGGGGATGACAACATCGTTTTCACTACTGAAAATCAATAGTGGAAGGTGGGGCCATTTATCCGCCACCCGTTCGGGGCTGTATTGGTCGTCGATGAGCCAGGATAAAGGGTACTGGAGTGGCCAGGTCAACCAGAATTCCGAAAATTTTTCCCGCCCAATCCGGCGGTAACTGGCGAAAGGGGTGTCGAGAATGACCGCCTTGAGGCCGTCGACGGAGTGCTTCGACAAATAGTAACTACTCAGACTGGCGCCAATACTCTGCCCGAGCCAGAAGGCCGGGATACCTTGGCTCTGGCTGCGATGCTCAAGCCAGTCAGCGGCACTGGATAAATCGTTGAATACGCCGGGCAGAGAGGCAGCTCCCTCTGAGTGGCCGAAACCGCGGTAGTCTAGCAAGAGCAGTTCGTAGCCGGACTCTGCGAGCCAGGCGACACTGTGGATATGCGTGCTGATATTTTCGGCGTTGCCGTGCAGTACCAGGATGACGCCTTTGGGCACGGATGGCGGCAGCAGATGCCAGGCGTGCACCCGGATATCGTCACGGGTAGTCAGGAAGACGTCCCGATACTGGATACCCAGTATGTCCGGGGTGAGGCGCAAACGCTCCTGCGGGTAAAAGAACATGCCGCTGCAGGCCGTAAGTAGCGGGACTGAGAGTGAAAGGATCAGTGCCCATCGACAACCGCGCTGAATTCTTTTCAAAAACGCCATTCCAGTCCCAGTCGCTGTTGGTGAAACCAGTTGCCCTCTGTGGCGGTGGCGGACAGTTGGCCAATTAGAGACAGGTTTAATCCCAGTTCAGCTGATGGTAGTGATGATCATATCCCGCCACCGCCTCGTTCATCTGCAGGGAGAGATGTTGTTGCCAGTTTTCTCCCCGAAACAGCCAGCCACCGTGTAACCCAAGGCTTGCCGCGTAGTTGGAGGGCAAGCTATGTTGGTGCTGAAGTTGGCTTTCGGCAAGCAGGTAGACCTGGTGCTGCCCGGCGAGACGATAGCTGTGGCCTATGCCGACATTCAGGGTGGGAATCAGCGGGTCGTCGCCGTCTGCCAGGTATTTCCTGTAAAGCCCGGCATCCACCCGCCATGAGAGGGGTTTGAAAAAAGCGTCGCGGGGCGTCAGTGAGGTGATATTGAGGCCGGTAAAACGCTCCAGCCGCAAGGTGCCCGTTTCCCTTAAGGCCAGGTCGGTTTCGAGAAATTTGATCTGTGCGCCTTCCGGGTACCCGGCGGAAGGGTCGAGCAGGTCATGGTAGGCCGGGCGGATGCGTAACAGGGTAAATTCCACGTCCTCATTCTGTCCCTGGCTGAGCGCGACCTGAAAGGTCCGATGACCTTCATCGTCGCGAACAGCTGGCACGGGTGGTGGCCGATACGGCGAGGGCGCGTTAATTTCACTGCGTTTTTTCAGTAATGCCAGCGAGGCGTCGGCCACGGAGGATCGGGGAAGTTGCTGTTGTTGCGCATGGTAGCGCTGCAGGTCGAAGGCTACCTCCAGAGCACCGGCAGTGATCGCTGGATGGTTCTCATCATGGTGTTGTTCCGGGAGTGTGTTACCCGGGTCAGCCAGAGCCAGTGTGAGGGGATGAAGTGACTCCGACAGCTGTTCGATTTTGTATTTCAGCTCGGTGGCCATCGATGGACGGTAGCGCACCTCGTTGACCAGATCGCTGGCGACAATGCTGCGCAGGGTATCCGAGGGGATGGCGTAGGTCGAAAACTGTTGTGTCAATTGAAGACTGGGGCGCGCTGCGTCCAGCAGTGTGAGAATGCGATAGGCACAGTTCTCATCAAAGAAAAAATAGTCGAAGTGAGCCGGCAACAGCTCCCAGGTATGGAGTAGCAGGCGGTGAATTTCTTCAGCGTTCAGGTTGAGCCGGTATTCCCAGATGTCTCGGTTTTCGACCTCGCTGTNCTCTTTCACTTTCTGGTAATAGGGCATCACCGATATGACGCCGGGGTATCCGCCGAACAGGCCGCGATAGGCGTAAATCAGTTCCGGATCATCGTGATTCACATTCGCAGCAAAGTTGATGGTCTGTGCCAGCAGGCGGTTTTCGTCGCGCTGGTTTTTCTGGTCCACCCGAAGAAACAGGTGGCCGAACATGGACGATGGGCTGTTCAGGTAAGCCGCAGGAAAGATCAGACTGATATATTCGGGCTCAAATTTTTGCAGCCATTGATTCAGTTCCGGGCAGTGGCCCTCGTCAATGGACAGGGTCTTGATCAACCCCTGACTGTGTAACCACTGTGCCCGGGCGGGGAAACGGCACTGCAGTTGTGGTCGTTGTTCGAGAACCCGGATATTGACCGACATTTCCTGTTCGGGGTCAGTTTTGCCGCGGTCGCTGAGGAAAAAATTGTCACTGTCCACTTCGGATCGCAGGGCGCCGTCCCAGTCACTGCGCTGGTATTGCAGCAGGGCCAGCCATTGTGGATCACTGGACAGGACAGAGATATTGCCAGGGGCCCCAAAGGCTGGCGCCATGTGTAAAAAAAGGAGCAGGGTGAGGAGTGTCTTCAGTGTGTGATTCATCCATGAATCCTATGGATGTCTGGGAATGAACATGGACAGGTTGATCTGTCCTGAAGGGGGTGAGTGCCCGGCAGTCAATGACCGCCGGGGCAGGTGTTTATACGTATTTGGCCAGAGTCTCGTCGTTGGCCATGAGGGAGACCATGGTCTGGACGATCTGTTCGCTGGTGACGTCGCTGTTGGGGTAAAGGGTGTTGAAGTTGTCGTGCATGACGCGCTTGAAAGTGGGCACGTCCCGGGCCTCAACTCCCATGACTGAAGCGACAGTGGAGAGGACTTCACCGTCACCTTTGGCAATATCGTTTGAGAGGCGATCCATGTTGTGGAACACCACGGCATTGCTGCCTGTGTAGTTGATGGTTCTGGATGTGTCGCAGCCATTGGTGCCGGATGTCATCCCGAAAGTATTGTTGCCGGAAGTGCCATTGGTTGTCGCAGCCACAACATGGGAGGCGACACCGGATTGGCCTTTGAAAAGCATGGAACCCCAGCCGCAGCCGGGACCGGTGTCACTGGCCATGGCAAATGAACTGGCGGTCAACATCACTAAGCCGGTCAGAATTGGTCGCATCATAAATAAATTCCTTATATTGATTAGAAACTGCTTCATTACAGGCATTGGGAGTATAAGGGAGTAAGGTGATTTTGTCAGTGAGCGTGCCGGGAGTTGTTAAACACTTCGCAAGATTGCCTGCCTGTCCGTGTTAGCCCCAATGGTTACAGATTGTCTGTTTAGAGCAGGAGCTGATAAGGTCCTAGACTTGATACTGTCATTGTGCCTGATTGCAAGTGTGCTCAGGTTTGATTTGGACGTTAACTCCCTTCTGTTAACAACTCGGTAAGATTGAGTGATGAGTGATACCCGAAAAAATTCATCCAGTGTGGTCGATGGCACCGCAAAGGCACCAGCCAGAGCGATGTTGCGCGCAGTTGGTTTCAATGATGCCGATTTTCAAAAACCTCAAGTCGGCATCGCCTCGACCTGGAGTATGGTCACCCCCTGCAATATGCATATTAATAAACTCGCCGAGTTTGCCTGTGAGGGGGCCGACGAAGCCGGTGGTAAAGGGGTGATCTTCAACACCATCACCATCTCTGATGGTATTTCAAATGGCACCATAGGTATGAAATATTCACTGGTGTCTCGTGAAGTGATTGCAGACTCGATTGAGGCCGTCGTTGGCTGCCAGGGATTCGATGGATTGGTGGCAATTGGCGGCTGCGATAAAAACATGCCGGGCTGTCTGATTGGCATGGCCCGCCTGAACCGTCCCGCCGTATTTGTCTATGGTGGGACGATTCAACCCGGCGCGAATCATACGGATATTGTTTCTGTCTTTGAGGCAGTGGGAAAACACGCCCGGGGAGATATGACGTCTGTGGAATTGAAACAGATTGAACAAACGGCCATTCCCGGCGCTGGTTCCTGCGGGGGCATGTATACAGCCAATACCATGGCCTCAGCCATTGAAGCATTGGGCATGAGCCTGCCGAACAGTTCTGCACAGGAAGCCGTCTCTCCTTCAAAAGCAGAGGATTGCCGACGGGCAGGCGCTGCCGTGATATCTCTGCTGGAAAAAGACATCAAGCCCACCGACATCATGACCCGGCAGGCCTTTGAAAATGCCATTACCACATTAATCGCACTGGGCGGCTCGACCAATGCCGTTTTGCATCTGTTAGGGATGGCCCATGCGGTGGATGTTGAGCTCACATTAGATGATTTTGCCCGCATCGGCCGCCAGGTCCCGGTATTGGCTGACTTGCGTCCCAGCGGCAA
Source organism: Porticoccus sp. (assembly GCA_002707685.1). Classification (GTDB taxonomy): domain Bacteria; phylum Pseudomonadota; class Gammaproteobacteria; order Pseudomonadales; family Porticoccaceae; genus Porticoccus. The sequence goes on from PANQ01000016.1 coordinate 18,919, forward strand.
ATATATGATGTCGGAGCTGATTGCCATCGGCGGCATTCAACCACTGATGAAAAGTCTGTTGCAGCGGGGACTGCTGCATGGTGATTGTCTGACAGTGACCGGCAAAACCCTGGCTGAAAATCTTGCCGATGTCGCTCCCTATCCTGCCGATCAAAATATTATTCATTCCTTTGAGAAGCCCATCAAAAAAGACAGTCATTTGGTGATTCTCAAAGGCAATTTAGCGCCTGACGGCGCTGTCGCTAAAATTACTGGTAAAGAGGGGTTACGGTTTACCGGTAAAGCCCGGGTATTCCACTCTGAAGAAGAGGCCCAGCAGGACATTTTGAATGGCACCGTGGTGAAAGATGATGTCATCGTTATCCGTTATGAAGGTCCTAAAGGCGGGCCGGGTATGCGGGAAATGCTCAGTCCGACTTCAGCCGTTATCGGCAAGGGCCTAGGTAATGACGTAGCCCTGATAACCGATGGTCGTTTTTCAGGTGGGAGCCACGGTTTTGTGGTGGGGCACATTACCCCTGAAGCCTTTGATGGCGGTCCTATTGCACTGGTTGAAAATGGTGATGAAATAACGATTGACGCGGAAACTGCTGAAATACGCCTTCACTTGAGCGATACGGAAATTCAACAAAGGCGCATGGCATGGCAACCTGTCCCGCCCCGCTATACCCGTGGACTTTTAGCGAAATATGCCAAAACCGTCTCCTCGGCTTCTGAGGGTGCAGTCACCGATAAAGATCTTTGAGCTGGAGTATCCCCCGTTAGTTTTCGAGATGCGGCTTCGCTTCCGTGGCAGATGTCTCGGTGGGCGGCGTGCGGGTTTTGGCTGCGTTATGCTCCGGCAGCAATCATCAATCCCTGAATATTTTAGATTGCAGCGGTAAAGTGGACGGCTTTTGCCGGATAATAGCGGCTATGACTCAGGATAGAAATTTTGACGATCTGGCCGAGCGCTTTCAACGCAAGGTCTACGGGGGCTTGAAGGGCGATATCCGTCTGGCGGTGCTGTGGCGGGACTTGGAACAGTATCTGCCGCAGATTCATGGCGGCGAACCACTTACCGTGCTGGATGTCGGTGCCGGTCTCGGCCAGTTGGCGATTCGCCTGGCCGGCCTGGGCCACAAGGTGGTGGTCAATGATGTGTCCGCTGAGATGCTGGCAGTGGCACAGACGACTGCCCGGCAGGCCGGAGTCTACGAACAGATCACCTGGCACCACTGCCCGTTTCAGGAACTGGTGGAACAGCAGCCGGGCCGATTTGATCTGGTGTTGTGTCACGCGGTAGTGGAGTGGCTGGCCAGGCCAGAATTATTGTTGCCGCAGTTGCAACGCTTCCTGGCCGCGGAGGGTCGCCTGTCCTTTACCTACTACAACCGGCATTCCTTTGAGTACCGCAATTTGCTGCGAGGCAATTTCAACCTGCTGAAAAGGGACAGGTTTGTCCCGGATTCAGGCAGTCTCACACCGGTGAATTCACTTTATCCCGAACAGGTCAAACAGTGGGTAGCTGATGCCGATCTGGTGGAGGTGGCGGCTACCGGTGTGCGGGTATTTCACGATTATGTGACGAACCCCCGGGGTGGTAACGCCGTTGCTGAAGCGGTGATAGAGATGGAGCTGGCCTACTCGCGACGGGATCCCTACCGGTGGTTGGGGCGCTATATTCATTTATTGTTGGCCCATGGAGACCGGTAGGCTAGCCGTGCGACTTCAGTAGCAGATCCCGGGCGGCATTCAGTTTCGAGGCCAGATAATCATTGCCTCCGCGGTCCGGATGCAGTTTCTGGATAAGTCGTTTGTGGGCATCGATAATGGCCTGGCGGCTGGCCCCCGGTTGCAGGCCGAGTAACTGGAAAGCTTCCTGTTGACTGAGTTCACCGCTGCTGCCAGCACTTGCCTGCCGCTCAGGCGGCGGCTGGTTTTTTCTGCGCAGAGCCTGCAGAAAGGGCCATGCCCTCAGGGCTAATCCGAACAACAATTTGAGCAGCGGCAGGGCGGCGGGGGCCGCTGCCAACAGCCAGTGCACCCGGCCGGTGACGACCAGCAGCAGAATGATTCCCAACAGGGCATAAAAACCGCCGCGGATTAGCGCCTTGCGGCGCAGTTCCGGGGGTTGTCGTTGATATTGCTGCCAGAGCAGGTAGCCCACCAGGCCCACAGCCAGCAACAGAATGATCCTTGCCACATTACCTCGGATTTTTCGTATTCGCCGGGCTACAGTCTAGCAGGAAGCCGTTGGTTTTGGCGCTGTGGTGCCGCGCCAATGTCCATCAGCACTGGCTCTACATATAGCGCATCAGCATGGCGTAACCGCCGTCTTCCGGCAGGGGAAGATCCGCCGGCATGGGAATCCGGACCACATGCCCGGAGCCGGGTGCCGCATTGATTTTCACGCCATCGCGATTTTCCAGTGCGTCCAGACTGAAGGTCATGTTGCCTTGCGGGGTGATCAGTTCCAGCGTATCACCAGCTTCAAACCGGTTTTTGACATCCACGGTAAACCAGCCCTTGTCGCGTTCGACACCACAGATTTCGCCGACAAACTGCTGATTCGGGTTACCGGAAACGCCCTGTTCATAATTCTGATATTCCTGGGGCACATGGCGGCGGTAGAAGCCTTCGGTATAACCGCGGTTGGCCAGATGATCCAGTTCAGCCATCAGGCTCATATCGAAGGGTTTACCGGCCAGGGCGTGGTCGATGGCGCGACGATAGACCTGGGCCGTGCGGGCCACATAATAATGGGACTTGGTGCGACCCTCGATTTTCAGGGAGTGGACGCCCATGGCGATCAGTTTTTCCACATGCTGGACGGCGCGCAAATCCTTCGAATTCATGATGTAGGTGCCGTGCTCGTCTTCAAAGGCCGGCATCATTTCTCCGGGGCGCCCCTGTTCCTCGAGCAGCATCATCGGTTCAACCTCGTCGTGACTGTCCGGTTTTTCCGGTTCCCAGGTTTTGGTAGGGATAATGTCGCCGGTTTCAGTCTGGGTGGCCTCATGGGCATCGTATTTCCAGCGGCAGGCGTTGGTGCAGGCGCCCTGGTTGGAATCCCGGTGATTCATGTAGCCGGACAACAGGCAGCGGCCCGAGTAGGCAATACAGAGGGCGCCGTGCACGAATACTTCCAGTTCCATTTCAGGCACGCGCTGGCGAATTTCCTCTACCTCCTCAAGACCCAGCTCCCGCGACAGGATAGTGCGGACAATTCCCTGTTGGTGCCAGAATCTGACGGTGGCGTAATTGACCGCATTGGCCTGCACCGAGAGGTGAATGGGCATCTCTGGCCACTTTTCCCGGACCATCATGATCAGACCCGGATCGGACATGATCAGGGCATCCGGCTTCATCTCGATCACCGGCGCCATATCTTTCAGATAGCTGCGAATCTTGTCATTGTGGGGTGAGATGTTGCTGGCAATATAAAACTGTTTGCCCTGCCGATGGGTTTCGGCGATGGCATCCGCCATTACGTCCAGGTGATTGAATTCATTGTTGCGCACCCGCAGGCTGTAGCGGGGCTGGCCCGCATAGACGGCATCGGCACCGTAGGCCAGTGCGTAGCGCATATTTTTGAGAGAACCTGCGGGGGAGAGGAGTTCTGTCATGTCAATCACCTGGAGTAAAGGAGGGCGGATTCTACAGGGTTGTACAGGATTTATACAGACGGCATCGTTGGGCTCATTGATCAGATCGGCAAATAAATCCCGAAAAAAGCAATGAAAAAAGGCCGGTGGATGACCGGCCTTTGTCCGTGCCTGAACAACATTACTTGTTGTGGCGGTTGATCCAGTCTTTCATCAGCGGAGCCACAAATTCACGGTACTTGCTGCCGTTGAAAATGCCGTAATGGCCGACACCCATCTGGACGTAGTGCTTTTTCAGTTTCTTGGGTAGGTTGGTACAGAGATGGAGAGCGGCTTCGGTCTGGCCGAGGCTGATCATGTCGTCCTTTTCCCCTTCCAGAGTGAGAATGGCGACATCCTTGATATCTCCGCAGTCAATGGTTTCACCCTGATACTGCATGATGCCTTTGGGCAGGTGCTGGTCGAGAAACACGCGCTCCATGGTTTCCATATAGTAATCGGCATCCATGTCCAGTACTGCCATGTATTCATCATAGAAATCGCGATGGCGATCCGCTTCGGCGATTTTGCCTTCGGCGATGTCCTTGAAGAACTGGATATGTTTTTGTGCGTGGGACCGCATGTTCATCGACATGAAACCACCCAGTTGCAGCATCCCCGGATAGACCTTGCGTCCGGCGCCATCGTAGCGCGAGGGGACCCTGTGAATGGCCACCCGGCGCAGCAGAGGCGCGGAGATTTTCTCGACCTTTCTGCCGAACTTGTTCGGGTTGATCCGGATATCGATGGGGCCAGCCATCATGATCAGGGATTTTGGTCGAGCGGGATGGTTGTGCTTGCTCATGTGCGCTACGGCCACCAATCCCGGCACCGCTGCCTGACAGATGGCAAACATGTGATTGCCGGGCCCGACATGCTCCATGAATTCAATGACGTACTGCACGTATTCCTCAAAGCCGAACTTGCCCTCGGATAGGGGGACGTCACGGGCGTCGAGCCAGTCGGTGACGTACACCTCATAGGTATCGAGAAACTGACCGAAGGTTTCCCGGGACAGCGTGGCATGGTGGCCGGAAAGTGCCGCCACACAGAGCAGTTTCGGTGCATTGGCGGGTAAACCTTCGCGGCGAAAGCGCAGCAGATTACAGAAGGGTTTCTCCACCACCACCTCTTCATGAACCGGATATTCCACCTCCTCAATCACCACCGGTTCGTACTCAAACCCTTGTTTCGGGTAGTGTTTCAGGAGGCGAATCGTGGATTCCAGAAAGGCTTTGCGCAGTCGGCCAAGACGCGTTTTGGAGAGGGGGTTCTTTTCGTGCGTGACGATATCGTGTGCCAGATCCAGTGCGGTGTTGACCGGCATCAGGGACTGACGGTATAGGTCGTAAAAGTGATAATGCATATACAGCACCTGCCAAAAACAGTGTGAAATCATTTAGTCACAGCAGATTAGAATAGGCAACCTAATCGCCAGAGCTCGCAAAATTTTCTGTGTCGAGCAAAAAAAACCCCGCAAAAGCGGGGTTTTTCAATAGCTTATATGATCAGGCTACATTGACGATTTGTTCTGCCGCAATCCGTTTGCCCTCGTCTGCCCCTTTCTGGAAGGAGGCGATCTGGTCAAAGTTCATGTAGCGGTAGATATCGCTGGACATGGAGTTGATCTTGTTCGCGTATTCCATGTATTCAGCCGTGGTGGGCAGGCGACCCAGAATACCACCCACAGAAGCCAGTTCGGCAGAAGTGAGGTAGACATTGGCCCCGTCACCCAGGCGATTGGGGAAGTTGCGAGTGGAAGTGGACAGTACGGTGACCCCTGCGTTGACCCGTGCCTGGTTGCCCATGCAAAGCGAACAACCGGGCATTTCTGTCCGTGCGCCGACCTTTTCATAGATCTCGTAGTAGCCTTCTTCCTTGAGGGTATGGGCGTCCATCCGGGTTGGCGGGCAGATCCAGAAGGTTGTGTTGATGCTGGGGGCTTCATTGAGCAACTTGCCCGCTGCCCTGAAGTGACCGATATTGGTCATACAGGAGCCGATAAAGATTTCGTCCACTTTGTCGCCCGCGACGTCAGACAACAGCCGCGCGTCGTCCGGATCGTTGGGGCAGCAGACAATGGGTTCCTTGATGTCGGCCAGATCGATTTCCAGTACGGCAGCGTACTCGGCATCGGCGTCGGCTTTCATCAGTGAGGGGTTGGCGAGCCAGTCTTCCATTTTGCCCACCCGGCGTTCCAGGGTACGCACATCGCCATAGCCTTCGGCGATCATCCAGCGCAACAGGGTGATGTTAGACTTCAGATATTCCGTCACAGAGGCTTCGCTGAGCTTGATGGTACAACCGGCTGCAGAGCGCTCGGCCGATGCATCCGACAATTCAAACGCCTGTTCCACGGTCAGTTTATCGAGACCCTCGATTTCCAGAATACGGCCGGAGAAGAAGTTCTTCTTACCTTTTTTCTCAACGGTTAGCAGGCCTTCCTTGATGCCGTAGTAGGGGATGGCATGTACCAGATCGCGCAGGGTGATACCCGGTTGCAGGTCACCCTTGAAGCGAACCAGTACCGATTCAGGCATATCCAGTGGCATCACACCAGTGGCGGCGGCAAACGCCACCAGACCGGAACCGCCGGGGAAAGAAATACCCATGGGGAAGCGGGTGTGGGAATCGCCGCCGGTGCCGACTGTGTCGGGCAGCAGCATGCGGTTCAGCCAGCTGTGGATAATACCGTCGCCCGGCCGCAGGGAAACACCGCCGCGGTTCATGATGAAATCGGGCAGGGTGTGTTGTGTCTCGACATCAATGGGTTTCGGGTAGGCGGCCGTGTGGCAGAAAGACTGCATCACCAGGTCGGCGGAGAAGCCGAGGCAGGCCAGATCCTTGAGCTCGTCCCGGGTCATCGGGCCAGTGGTGTCCTGTGAGCCCACGGTCGTCATTTTCGGTTCGCAATAGGTGCCGGGGCGGACGCCCTCGAGACCACAGGCCTTGCCGACCATTTTTTGCGCCAGGGTGTAGCCCTTGCCTGTGTCGGCCGGTTGCGCCGGCAGGCGGAACAGGTCGGAAGCGGGCAGCCCCAGATGTTCGCGGGCACGCTGGGTCAGGCCGCGGCCCACAATCAGGTTGATGCGG
>PANQ01000017.1 GCA_002707685.1 Porticoccus sp.
TTTTGTGGAACGGTACGCGCGTAAAAACCGGCATGAATAGCCAACTCCGAGCAGTGCTGTCAATGCACGACGTGATGCCCGAGACGCTCTCCCTGGTGGAAGATTTCCTGGCATTCTGTAGCACTCACGCGATCCCGCCCATGACCCTGCTGGTTGTACCCGGATGCGATTGGCGTGACGAACAACTCGACCGGCTGCGGGATTTGGCGGGACTCGGCCACGAACTCGCCGCGCATGGCTGGCTGCACCGTGTGGGGACGCCGCAGAGCCTTTACCACCGACTTCACTCGACCCTGTTGTCGCGCAATGTCGCCGAACACCTAGCGCTCGACGGCGAAAGCATTCTGGCGCTGATGCGCCGCTCACACGCCTGGTTCGCCGAACACGATCTGCCTGCACCGTCACTTTACGTGCCGCCGGCCTGGGCGCTGGGCGCAGTTGCGCGACAATCGCTGGCATCACTGGATTTCGCGCGAATTGAGGTGCTGCGCGGTGTATTGGACTTGCGTACCGCTCACCTGCATCCGCTGCCACTGGTGGGATTCGAAGCCGATTCCGGGTTTCGTGCGGCGATCCTCCGGCTATGGAACAGCAGCCAAATCGGAATGGCCCGCATCTCTCGGCGAACCCTGCGCATCGGTGTTCATCCGCAGGATCTGAATCTTCGTCTCGGTGGCTCGTTGCGCGAGTTGTTGAAAGAGCGCTGGCACTTTATCAGCTATGGCGACGTACTCTGATCAGGATGGCAGGGTGGTAGCAATAACGGCGTTTTTAGAGATGGATTCATTTGACTGATGCATGAAATTTAGGGCTTTCTATGTTCTAACCGAACTCATTCACTGTATTCCCCAGAAACTGACGGGTGTGTAGTGGTTCAATAATTCTGGACCCCAACAAAAGTAGTAGTATCTCCACCTCTGGATGATATGGCAGGCCTATATCCAGCAACACATCAATACCCATCCGTTATCGGCGGTCTTGTCCTCGGTGTTGCTTTTCTGGTGTTACTGGCCTGGGTATTGGCCCGTTATTCAGTAAAATTGCCTATTGCCAAATTTTTGCCAATACCACCTATCTGTTGCTGGCTCTGGCGCTCATTTTGATGGGCAAAACGGTTATCGGTCCTGCAGGAAGCAGCCCTCCTTGGTATCAGTCCATTACCTGTTAGTTTCGAAATCGACTGGGTTGGCGTCCAGTGCAACTGCCAGGAAATACTTGCGCAACTTTCTGTTCTACTGTTTTTTTTTGATGGCAACGGAGTTGAGAAATAAAGCTTCCTGTGCGACATCACGTACAAGCTATTTTGAAAATCCAGATGTTGGCCGTTAGAAACCGGATTAACTGACAGATTTTTTAATCCATTTACTCAGATATTCACTAGTTTGCGCAATTGCGAGGAAGACTATCTGCTGTCCAAATTGGTATCGATCATCCGGTTCAGATGATCAGAGCGCGCTGGGCAGACGGGTTTTCTTATGGGTTGTTTCCCCACAGCAGCCTGCCCGGTTGCCACATCGGTCACGATTTAAGTCGTTGCGGCTTCATTTACACTCAGGCAGCTGTGTCGGTTGGCTTCGTTCTATCCGTTTGTGTCATGGTGGTGTCCCCTGGGCAAAAATAGATTAAGGTCCAACCAGTCGAGAACTTAAAGGGCTGTTCGCTCGAACAAATCCGTAATTTACCCTGTGGAGACAGGCTGCCAAGCAATAACCAGTCAATGCCGGATTCACCCAGCCGGCTTTCCAACTGGTCGAGATTAAAATCCTCGCTCAGGCGCGTTGACTGTATTGTCCAGCCATCGTTCAGACGTTGTTGGAGGGTATAAAAATCTGTTGGTGGCTCAAAGGCGAAATAGCCACGCTGCTGCAAGGTCAGACGTTTCTGCTCTTGGCCTGACTCCTCGTGAGGGCGTAGCTGAAAAGTGCGGTGGTGTCCGAACTGGGCGCCCTGTGCTTTGCAGACCAGCGCGTTGTAGTAATGATTGTCGGTAGCGCACAGTAGAAAACTTAAATGCTCATCATCTAACTCATGCTCGGCATGTTCGGAGAGAATCTCTCCATGGTAGACCTTGATACCATCCATGCGGATTGGTTTAAGGCGTTGATAAGATCCATCGGTGACAACCACGTCCACCTCAAGATCCTTGAGGGCCTTTGCCAGGGCCTGAGTCCAGGGAGAGGCCCCTACGATCAGCAGACCGTTTTCTTCTTTTGCTGCTAGAGACAATTTTCGCGCCAGTGGCCCGAGAGTGAGACCGTGTGCCAATACGGTCACGAAAATGATCAGAAAAACGATTGGTAGAAGCAATTCGGCGTCCTGATAGCCGGCAGCAATCAGTGCCGGTCCAAAGATGCCCGCAGTGGCTGCGGCTACGATACCTCTTGGTGCAATCCACGCCAGTAGCAGTTTGTCCTCGCCGCGCATGGGTGCACCCAGGGTCGCCAACAAGATGGACAGTGGCCGCACCAGCAACAGGATAGCCAGCACAAAGGCCATCACTCGCCAGTTCAGCAACTCCAACTGATCAATTCTGAGCTGGGAAGGGATGACAATAAACAGCACCGATACCAGTACGATGGTGAGATTTTCTTTAAAGTGACGCAGTGGCTCACGCTCGACCAGTTTCATATTGCCGATGACCAGGCCCATCACTGTCACGGTCAGCAACCCTGCCTCATGCTGGATGAGATTGCTGGCCCAGTAAGCCGCCAGCACCAGCAACATCAGTAGCGGTGGTTTGAGATGAGGAGGAACTCCTCCACGCCGGTAGAACCAGCCTGTGAGCCATCCTCCCACGCCGCCCAACAGTGCCGCTGCGGCGATTGCCGCACCGAGCCCTGTGAGCACCTGTGACCAATCGCTCCCGGCGAGCGTGAAGTATTGAAAAGTGAGCACCGCCAGCAATACCCCCATCGGGTCGTTGACGATTCCTTCCCATTTCAACAGTGAAGCCGACTTCCCGTTGAGACGCGCCTGGCGCAGCAAAGGCAGGATCACAGTCGGACCTGTGACCACCAGAATAGCGCCAAGCACCCAGGCGACTGGCCAGCTCAATCCGGCAACAAAATGCGCGGCCAATGCACCGAAAATCCAAGCCAGCGGTGGGCCAAGAATTGTCAGGCGGCCAACACCGTGACCAACGCGTCGGATTTCGCCGAGCTTCAAATCCATGCCGCCTTCGAACAGGATAATGGCGACCCCCATACCAATAAGCTCTGTCAGTTCGGCCTGAGATAAACCCAGTTCGATGATGCCGCTCACAGGCCCCAGAACAAGGCCGGCTGTAATCAGCACAACGATTGCTGGCAGATGGATTCGCCAGGCAATCCATTGGCTGACAAGTCCGGCGCTCAAAATAATCAGCATAAGGGTGGCAGCGTGCATTGGTGCTCCAATAAGCCATGTTGAGGCGAAAAAAACTTTTCAGTCATTAGGTTGTTTTTAAAAAATAACCAATAAAATTAGATAATTATATTTATCTGTTAAAAATGTTTCGAGAAAAATTCCAGCAACTGTCGAATGGGGTTAGAAGTAATAGTTAAACGACACATTCCGTGTGCTGCATTTGATGAAACTGAATTCATAATAATCCAGGACCGGCTGTTGAACAGCTGCAGCTGATATTGTTCCGGGACGCTGAGCGATTAATTAGCGCCTGTCATGTGTGGCGATAGCTTCCAGCGTTGATGGGTTGGGATAGCCGTCCGCAACCATATTATTGGCGAGCTGGAATTCACGCAGTGCACTGCGGGTTGCGGAGCCAAGCACACCGTCAACGGGACCGGCATCATAACCGATTGCGTTCAGTGTCTCCTGGACAAGTTCAATATCAGTTTTGCGCAGGGGCTCCTGGACGTTGGTGCCATTGCGCAGTGCGCCAGCACCTGCGATGCGATCGGCCAGGTGGCCTACGGCAATAGCGTAGAGCTCGGAGCGATTCCAGCGCATGATGATATCGAAGTTATCGTAGATGAGAAATGCGGGCCCGCGGTGCCCGGCCGGCACCAGCAGCGCGGCGTCGATGTTAGTGTTGGGCAGTTTTCCGCCATCATTGAGTCTTACCCCGTGGGCTGCCCACTCGTGTAGCGGCCGACGCTGGTCGCGCTGACCGGCAAACTGAAACGGAAAGTTGTCGGGTAATTGCACTTCTCGGCCCCAGCGTAGACCAGACTGCCAGCCCAGAGCTTTCAGGTAGTTGGCACCGGATGCCAGGGCATCGCGTTCACTGCGCCACAGATCGATCTGGCCATCACCGTCACCGTCCACGGCATAGCGCAAGTATGAAGAGGGCATGAACTGGGTATGCCCTACGGCGCCTGCCCAGGACCCCTGCATATCCGCAGATTCGAGGGATTCGCGCTGCATCAGCTGCAGGGCTGCAATAAATTCACCTGAGAAAAAATCACTGCGCCGCTGATCACAGGCCAGCGTCGCCAGTGAATCGAGTGTTGGCATGCGACCGAGGTAGCTGCCGTAATTGGTTTCCAGACCCCAAAAAGACACGAGATACTGCGGAGGCACACCATACTGCTCCTGCAGATCCAGGAGAAACGACCTGTACTTTTCGAGCAGCGCCCGCCCGCGTTCGACACGCTCCGGAGTGACGCGCAGATCAAGGTACTCGGAAAAGGTCTGCAGGAACTCGGGTTGCTTCCGGTCAAGACTGATGACCCGCTCCTGTTGCTGCAGGCTGGGGACGACATCCCTCAGAATGCTTTCGTTGATGCCCGCGCTGCGGGCCTGTGCCTGAAGCGACATGAGGCAAGTGGAAAACTCAGTATTTGCCGACGATGGTGCTGTGATGGCGAGTGCCCCTAAGGCGAGGATAACGACGAAGTGGCGACGTACTGCGAATGTATTCACGTTTTGCGTCTCAGGGGGCGGTTAGGAACACATCGATGATGATTATCCACGGGTATTGCCAGCTGTCCACGCCTGAGTGTAACTCCAGATCGGGTTGTAACCGTAGCAAAGTGAGGCATGAATAGAACCAATTGTTATCATCTGCACTGATTTAATCCTTATTGATATACTGGAAAGCCCGGTGCACGTACGGTACCACCGCCTGAAACAGCTTAGCAAAATAAGATGTTTGCAAGGGCAGAATACCCCGCTCGGGATGCTGCACCAGTTCTAAGGGGCAACCAGCATAGATTGTACATATGGCATCGTATACAGGCGATTGACCTACAAGATTAACTGTTTCACCAAAGACGCATGGGTCTGTTGTTGTGGCAGCAGGGAGTGTTGAAGTGTCGGGCAATTAACAACAAAGTTGCGTGTGGACCTGAACAAAAAGGCATTTATTCTTTGTCATTGTACGTTTGCCAGAATCTTCATAACCCAGTCTCGGGATTGGCCATTTTAAAAGTAGGTATTTTAAAAAATGGATAGTAAAATCATGAGAAAACAAGGAACAGTAGATGACAAATATAGTTGTCGGACGTCAGGAAATTCTTGACTCAAACATGTCAATTCACGCCTATGAGCTTTTGTTCAGAGGTCAGGATTTTGACCTGAGCAGCAAAGATGGTTCAAGCGAGGCCACCAATCAAATAATTACGGACACTATTCTTGAAATCGGACTTAATAACGTAGTTGGTAACTCAAAAGCATTTATTAATTTTACTGCCCAAAATCTGTTGGAAAAAATACCACTTTATTTACCCAAGGATCGCATCGTTATCGAGGTTCTGGAAAATGTGGCAGTTGATTTGCGAATAATCAGCGCACTTAAAGAGCTTTCTAACGAAGGGTACACCCTTGCATTAGATGACTTCCAGATGAGTTCAGAATGGCGTCCACTTCTGGAGTTCGCCCATATTGTGAAACTCGATGTGCTGGCCAACCCACTACAGGAAACTCTGGATCTAATTCAAGAGCTCAAACCTTACAACCTGACCATCTTGGCCGAGAAGGTTGAAACTCATGAAATGTTTGAATTATTTCGTGATGCAGGTTGTGAGCTGTTCCAGGGCTTTTTTTTTCAGTAAGCCAAATACTGTTAAAGGCCGGCGAGTAGGTGTTAATCAGCTTGCTGCAGTGAAGCTGTTAACACTGGTAAATGACCCTGATGTTACTTTTTCGGAGCTTGCCTCAATCGTTTCTCAAGATGCTGGTTTAAGCTATAAATTGCTTCGTTATATTAATTCGGCGTTTTTTGGCCTGCGCAATAAAATGGAGTCCATAACACACGCTGTATCTTATCTGGGTCTGAACGAAGTAAGACGTTGGGTTAACGTTTTGACATTAGCGACATTGTCAGGCAAGCCCGGCGCCAGTTTCCAGCAAGCGCTGATCCGGGGAAAAATGTGCGAATTGACTGCGCTTCAGTGCGGAGAACAGGCGGGAAATCTATTTCTGATAGGAATGTTGTCTTCTCTTGATAGTATGTTGGATATCCCCTTGGCGGAAGCATTGGAGCAGATGCCAATTGGTGAGCAAATGCGACAGGCGATTCTTTTCCAGGAAGGTCCTGCTGGAGATATCCTTAATGATGTTCTCTCTTATGAACGCTGGGAATTGGCACATGAAAACTTAACCTGCCTAAGCCCGGAAGAACTTGGCAGCCTGTATTTGAAAAGTATCGAATGGGCCAAAGACGCCTTTGGTCAACTATAAATACCGAGCAGACATATTGCTGGTTTAATATAAAAAATCAGCTGTTTTATGTGCTGATATGTGGGAACGATCATCAGGTTTTTAGCTCTCTGGTCTTGGTAGATATCCTTCGCCTCAACAACGTGTTTGTTTTCCTCGACTCGGTATGAACAGAGTTTGGAGGGTGCTTATCACCTTAATGGCAAGGTAGAAAGGCAACAGAGTAATCCGGGCAATCTGGGGTGTTATCTCGTCTCCAAGTGAATAAATCGGGTAAATCAGCTAACTTGAATCTTCCTTATCCTACAAATTAGACATGTTTGTGTCGGCTAATAGTAATTGAGATAATAACAAAGTACTTGTGTGCTATGCCTCAGAAGCAAGCCGCTTGTCATCAGTCAGGATCAACCCCTATTTATGACGGATTTAAACACCAGTAGGTTTGCCAGTCGGGCAGACCATTTTCGTGAATTTCACCGGCTCAGCTTGAGCCGATATCATTCCTACAGCGAGCTCTACGCTGATTATCTTAAAACGGGGATGCGCTTATTCGACATGCCGACGGGTATTGTCAGTCGAATCCGCGGTGATCAATATACGATTCTTGCTATTGAACCCGGTACCACGGGCTTGATCACCGGGGATACCCTGCCACTCGGTGAGACCTATTGCTCGGTAGTTGTCAGCAAAGACTCGACCATGGCGGTCACCCATGCAGCAGAGGATGTTGCTTTCAATGGCCATCCGGCTTACCGACAGATGCAACTGGAGGCTTACCTTGCCACGCCTATTCACGTTAATGGAGAAATACATGGCACCTTGAATTTCACGGCGCCAGAAGTCCGAGAGCACCCTTTTGATGAGATTGATATAGAACTCATTGAACTCATGGCCGGGCGAATCGGTCAGGTCATTGAGCAGCATCAGGTTGATCGTGAGAGGCGGGATGCTGTCAAACGGTTGCGTGACAACATCAGGCTGTTTGAGAGTGCGTTCGAATATGCCCCGATCGGGATGGCTTTGGTGAGCCCTGAGGGCCGCTGGTTAAGGGTCAATCGTGCGATTACCAAAATTTTAGGTTATACGGCAACCGAATTGTTGGCTATTGACTTTCAGGCCATTACTCATCCGAATGATCTGGATACCGATTTGAAGTTTCTGTGTGAAATACTGGCGGGTGAGCGTGACACTTATCGGATGGAGAAGCGGTATTTTCATAAGGATGGGCGTGAGATTTGGGTCCTTCTGAGTGTTTCAGTGGTTCGCGACGAGCAAGACAATCCAGAGTATTTTGTTTCACAGATTCAAGAAATCACGGCCCAGAAGCGCGCAGAAGCGGAGTTGCTCTGCCGTCAAAAAGAGTTGGAGTCAGTGAATCGAAAACTAAAGCTGTTGTCCGCTACGGACCCACTGACTCAACTTGGTAATCGACGTGCACTGGATAAGCGGATGCAGGAAGAGTTACAGCGTAGTTCGCGAACTGGTGAGCCGCTGTCGCTGGTGATCGTGGATGTTGATCACTTTAAACATTATAACGATACGTACGGTCATCCTGCGGGGGATGTGGCACTCCGGAAACTGGCTATCGCTCTCAAGCAGGTGGCTCGTATAACTGATACCGTTATACGGCTAGGCGGTGAGGAGTTCTTGCTCCTGCTGCCACATACTGATGAAGCTGGTTGTTATACCGTGGCAAAGCGCCTTTCCCGGTTAGTTAGTAAACTGGATAATCTGGAGGCAGCGATTACTGTGAGCACGGGAGGAGCGACACTGATACCCGCCATAGGAACGACACATATACCCGAAGCAGACGCCCTGTTAAAGCAGGCCGATGATGCGTTGTACCGTGCCAAGCAAGAGGGAAGAAACCGCCATTGCCAGTCGCCATTACTGACCTGCTGAAGTATCTCCCCCTCAAACGCTGATTACATTCCGGTGATCTGTCGGGGACAATAAGAGATATGATATGCCGAGCTCTTGCAGATAGGCAGCGGCTCTACTTTTGAAAGCCCGACTCGATTGTTGAAAGTGGTTTTGTTCCTAAAATTCCTAACTACACTGGCCCGCTACGCTATGGGCCCGAGCACTGGCAGGTAGCGCTTGAGGAAGAAGGGTGAAGGCAACTGCTCAAGCCCAGGTTGAAACTGTGCTGACCAGCCGGCAGCAAGGGCAGGGCGATAGTCATCCAGAGCCTTCGTACATCTAGCATCCTCAATAGTGGTTCTCTGCCCATCAATCTGCTCCATCAGAAACCTGGCCCATAGTGCCGCCGTAACGACAATCAATACGTTTACCGCCGAGCTCCGATTGAGCAGAGCGGCGATCAGATGACCGGTCAGGCAAACCAACCACAACAGGAACTTGCACTGGATTCGATGCACATGAATGGCGGAACGCTGCTGCTAGAGAGTGTTTACTCCGATCGAGAGGATTCCCCTTGACTGACCTGTTCTATCAGTTCTTCGCGCAGTTCATCAAATTCTGTTGGTCGCTCCGACTCCCCAAGGTGATCGCTGCGGTCCAGTAGCCGGAGCAACCGTTCGCGAGTCATGGCTTCGTGCAACTCCTGCTGGCGACGCTCGGTGCGCAGGGAACGGAGCAAAGAGGCGGCCATAAAAATCATCAGAATCATAAACGGAAAGGCAGCCACAATGGAGATGGTCTGTAGTGCCGCCAGTCCGCCACTGAGTAGCAATACGCCGGCCACCAGCACCTGAATCACGCCCCAGGTCACCCGCGACCAGCGGCTGGGCGTGAGTACACCCTTGCTGGTGAACATGCCCAATACAAACGTGGCGGAGTTGGCCGAGGTAATCACAAACAGAATGATCAGCACCAGCATCAGAATACTGACAATCTCCGCTCCCGGTAGAAGTGCCAGGGTGGCGAACAGGGCAGAGCTCATCTCCTGTACCACCGCATTGCCCAGGGCTGCACCTTCAAACAGTTCAAAATACAGTGCCGAGCCGCCAAAGGTTGAAAACCACAACACACTCAGCAGCACCGGCATGCCGATCACACCCACGACAAATTCCCGGATGGTGCGACCGCGGGAGATACGGGCAATAAAACTGCCAACAAATGGGGCCCAGGAGAGCCCCCAGGCCCAGTAAAAAATCGTCCAGCGCTCTACCCAGTCATCGCCGGTATAGGGAGTCATCACCAAACTCATGCCCATAATATTGCCAAAATAATCACCGATGGCGTTGGTCATCGCGGCGGTAATGAAATCGGTGGGACCGGCAAAAAACACAAACACCAGCAGCGCACCCGCCAGCAACATGTTCACGTCACTGATGTAACGCACGCCGCTCTCCAGTGGCGCCAGCGCACATACCAGAAAAATCATCGAGATGCCGGCCAGAATCATCAGCTGCTGGTTGGCACCAAAAGGCACATCGCTCACTGACACCAGCCCACTGTTAATCTGAATAACACCCAGCCCCAGCGTGGTAGCCACACCAAATACCGTCGAGACCACCGCCAGAACGTTGATCAGATGGCCGCGAGCACCATCCACCCTGTCACCCAGCAGGGGTCGAAAAGTCTCGCTGATCAGCCCCGGGCGCTGCATCCGGAAGCGCACATAGGCAATGGATAACCCGACCAACGCAAAATTGGCCCACTGGTGAAAACCCCAATGAAACAGCGCGTAGCGCATCGCAGCCCCCGCCGCTTGGGGACTGCGTGGCTCGGCCTCGCCAAAAGGCGGACTGACAAAGTGACTCATGGGCTCGGCCACTGCCCAGAACACCAGTCCCACACCCATACCGGCCGAAAAAATCATCCCTAGCCAGGTGAGATAGGGAAATTCTGCTGCCTCTCCCTCCGCACCAAGACGGATGTGGCCGTAATCGCTCGTGGCAATGCCGATGCAGAACAGGAGAAAGCCACTGGTGGCAAACAGGTACAGCCAGCCAAAATGCTCGGTCGTAAACTTTAGACCGGCCCCAGCCCATTCCGACAGCCGCTCGGGGTTGGTAGCTCCCAGTCCGACAAAAGCCGCCAATAGCAGCAGCGACATGTAAAAAACCCAGCCGGGGCGGTTGTTCATGACCAATTATCCAAACAGCGTGCATTGAAAAAACAGCGCGGTGACGAACTTAACATAGCTGGCAATTGCCTGCACTGAGATAGGGCGGTCACCCGGAAGACTCTGTCAAAACGGAAGGAAACCTGCTGATAGTCGATAAACGGTTGTTCAACTATAGATACATCGCCTTATCAATACTTCAGTCTGTCAATGTATTCTTTATGTATTTTTGCATGCCTGACAACTTCCTTGAACAGGGCGCGCTGACGACGCATATACAGCAGAAATTCAGGGTGCCATTGCACGCCCAGCAAAAAATCCCGGGAAGGGTCTTCAATGGCCTGTACGATGCCATCAAGGTCGCGACCGGTGACCACAAGACCGTCACCAACACGGTCGATACCCTGATTGTGCAGGCTGTTGATCCGTGAACGACCACGCTCAAAAAGTGTGGCCAGCACACTGCTCCCTGTTTCCGGTTCAGCGGCAATACACAGTGTCTTGATCGGCAGGATGGTCCACCGGTTGGAAGTTTGCCTACGCCGGGAGCGCAATTCCTGGTGCAGTGATCCGCCCCGGCAAATATTGAGTAATTGGTTGCCCCGACAAATACCCAGCAAGGGTAGCTTTCGTTCGAGCGCATCGTTGATCACTGCGATTTCCAGCGCATCGCGAGCTGTATCGTAGTTGGGTTCAATCTCAGGTTCCGCTGCATAAAGTACCGGTTCGACATCGTGGCCGCCGGTCACAACGACACCGTGATATTCAAGGTCCCGCTGCTCATCACCCGGACGGAGTTGTAGCGGATTCCCGCCATAAAGGCGGATCGCCATTGCCACCAGCAACCGTGGACCAATCGCCCCACGCTGGGGTCCCGTAATGGCAATTACTGGTCGAGCCACCTGTTCTCCACCGCGGTTGCCCAGTTACTGAAAAGACGCTTGAGCGGGCTGTTGAGATATTGCAGATACGCTGCACAGCAGCGTTGCAGGCGGGCTTCATCCGCCGCGAGGCGCTCCACCTCTACCCAGTCATTCCACGACACATAAAGCCCCCAACCGGGCATGTCAATTTCGCAATCCGGCAGGCGGTAGTGAAAGGTGGGGCGTGCCTTGATCAGGGCGTCGTCGGCCCCTGCACGGACGCGCTCCTCATCGAGAAACATGA
The DNA here is from genome assembly GCA_002707685.1 of Porticoccus sp. Classification (GTDB taxonomy): domain Bacteria; phylum Pseudomonadota; class Gammaproteobacteria; order Pseudomonadales; family Porticoccaceae; genus Porticoccus. The sequence continues at coordinate 11,801 of PANQ01000017.1, forward strand.
ATAGCGGCAGCATATCGAGCGCACGATTGCGCGTTGGGTTATCGGTGAGGTAGTCGTCAATCAGGGTTGAAAGATCGGGCCAGTAATCCGCTGCAATGACTTTTTTCACGTAGTTGGCCGGGAAGGGGTCGACGTAACTGGTGACACGGCGGGTGAGATTGATGTCGGCGCGAACGTATAACCAGTCGTAAAGGCAGAGAAAAGCTTTCAGACAAGCGGTAATAAGCCTCGGTTCGAGACTCGGAAGTTCAGGATTAAACTGCATACCAAAGGCATTGGTGGCGCGATCCGATGTACCCTTGGCACCCCTTTCGCGCAACTGAGTGATGAGCTCCTCGACTTCGCCAAGCCTGGTCAGCGGCAACGGTGGACTCACGACCTCATGTGGCACCAGTGATTCGGCAGCCCAGGCTAATATGTCCTCGGATGTCTCTTCCAGTTGCCCGCCAAAAGAATCGCTGGAACGCGGCTCCCGCCCGAGCCGTTTGAGCAGATCGAAATCAAGCTCTACCAGCCAGTCACCATCGGGGTCGCCCTTTAGAATACGCTCGTAACGCCCTTTGGTTTCTACATCAAGTCCAAGGACTTGCGCCACACTACCAGCCAGCGCATCGAGATCAAGCCCGCTGATCTCGAGTTCGACACCGACACGACGACTCTCCCCATGGCTGTTTTGTAACCAGGGTGGCTGTTTCAGTTTCTGGTATTTGTCTTGCATTTTCGTTTTCTCAGCTATAACCGGTTCCCGGTAATACAATGTTCTGGCTTCACCATCTGCCAACCGGCCGCTTTCGGTATTTCACAAACAGTTGGGAGCTGTCTGCCGACAAGGCGAATTGCCAGCGTATCATAGGCAAACCCGTTGCGGGATGCGTTCGTTTCGGTTGAAGGCGCATCCAGAGAGATAATAGATTGCGGTTTGTCTGTCTGCTGTATTATGACGGGTAATCGGGCTCGGAAACGCAAAACAGAATAGGGGCTCAGTGAATGAAATTCCTGTTATTGGCTTTAGTTGTACTTGGCGTGCTTTATGTGGTGTTGATCGACGGCAAAAAAACGTCTGTCTCCCCTGAGCAACCGGCGGCCATTTATCAGCGGGAAGTTGAGCGCGTCGAAAACCTCAATGACTTTTTACAGGATGCGGTGGATCGGCAGGGCAGTGAAATGGACGCAGTGAAATGACTCATCTCAACGAGGGTCTGTAATGACCAGTAAAGGTTACAAACCACAGGACAGGGAGTGGATGCTGGAGGCTATGTCGCTGGCTGAACGGGCCGGGGTTGCCGGTGAAGTGCCGGTGGGCGCTTTGGTGGTATGCAACGGTTCGGTGATTGGCCGTGGCTGGAATTGCTCGATCGGCCATTGTGACCCCACCGCTCACGCTGAAATTGTCGCCCTGCGCGATGCGGCAAAATCTGTCAGCAACTATCGCCTTCCCGACACGACGCTCTATGTCACCATTGAGCCATGTACCATGTGTGTTGGTGCAATGATTCACGCCAGAATTGGTCGCCTGGTCTATGGTGCTTCAGAGCCCCGTGCCGGTGCAGTGGCGAGCCAGTTGAACTTAACCGAACAGACGCATTTCAATCATCGTATTGAGGTCGTCAGCGGCCTGTTGGCCGAGCCATGCGGAGAACTGGTCAGCCAGTTCTTTCGTCAGCGTCGCAAACAGTCCGGCCAATCCAGGTTATAGCGCCTTTTTGACGGTTACAGCGACAACATGGAACCGGTATTCCAATCGCTGGAGTTTGGCAGTTCAAGACGATTCTCCCTCTCCAGTCGACGTTTCTCATCCAGTGTGTGCCAGTTGAGTATGGTACGGAAATGGCGCACGTTCCTGACATAGCTGACGGGCTCGTAGCCCCGTGCATAGCCGTACTTAACCGTGCTGTAATATTTTTTCTGTTGTAACAGTGGCAGGAACTCTTTGACATCGTTCCACAGGTGGGGGTTGCTGCCCGCTCGCTCAGTTAGCACCCTTGCATCTTCAAGGTGACCGAGACCAATGTTGTAACCTGCCATGGCAAACCAGGTGCGGTCTGGCTCGGTGATATCGTCGGGAATACGGGATTTGGTCTGGAGGAAATATCGAGTGCCGCCATCAAGGCTCTGTCTGGGGTCAAGACGATTTTTTATTCCCATTTCTTTAGCCGTGGGCAGGGTGAGCATCATCAACCCACGAACCCCGGTCGGGGATGTTGCCTTGTGATCCCAATGCGACTCCTGATAGGCGATCGCTGCCAGAAGCTGCCACTCAATGCCATATTTTTGTGCTACCTCCTGAAACATTTCCTGATAATCGGGCAGTCGACTGCTGACGCGTTTCATGAAGAGCTGGGATCCCGCAAAATTAAATTCGTTGGTTTGAATCAGCGAGCGTTTTTTTAATCGATCCAGCTCTCCCGATGCTTCATATCCCTCCAGAAAACGATTTGCTGCTTCCACCAGGCTATCGTCGCCGTGACGGGGAAAAGCCCAGGCGATTGGCTGTGGTTCAGAAATATCAAAAGCGCCTCGAGCCCGGGGATAAATGCCCCTGTCCACCTGAAAGGAGATTGAATCCACAATGGCGTACTCCACTTCACCGGAATCTACCATTGCCATCAAATCCAGCATTTCCAGACCAGATGCCTCCCGCCATTCGAGTGACGGGTACTCATCATTTTTCAGATCTTCCAATCGTTCGCTGTGGGAACTCTGGGGAATGACCAGCAGTTGGCCACCGGCCAGATCCTCTATATCGCGGGGTCGCCTCGATCCATTTCGGTAGATCAGCTTTTGGGTAACCTCATAGTAAGGCTCGCTGAAACGAAGCGCTTTCTGACGCTGGGGTGTCACCGTTAATCCCGCTGCGGCCATATCGCCCAATGGGCCACCGATAGCAATGATCGCACCACTGACGGACTCCCTGGGAGTCATCCTTAGCTCAACACCGAGATACTCGGCAAAAGCACTGGCTAGCCAATACTCGAAGCCGCCTTCGCCCTTGGCATTTTGAAAATAGGTGGTCGAGCCCATGAGGGTGATAACACGCAACTCTCCCCGATTAATCACCTCTTCGAGTTGAGTGGGTGCGCGGCTGGTGGAAAGCGTCAGGGCGAACAAAAAAAGCAGTAAGCCATACAAGATGCGTTTTGTGGTTTTTTTCAGATGGAAGTAGAAACCCAGCACCTATACACCCAATGTGTCACGCATTCTCGGAAAGCCTCTGGCCCGGTGAAGATTGTTGCTATAAATAAAGAACAGCCCTGCAGATAACACGCCCATGCGCTTTTGATAATAGCTTAATGCCGGGCCTAGGTTAGTGAGAGAGGTCTCAGGGTTCAACCGTTTTCTGTGCATATGCCGGTCCGGAATCTCCCGATGACGCTCAGAGGGCAATTCCAGTACAATGTTGCCCCTTCGGAATGGCCCCCATACGAGTTACCTTAAGATGCAGATTTTTCCCGGAAACCCCGTACTTTCCAGTTTCAGACAACGACAGTTATTGGCGTCTCTTCAGTCAGTCGATCCTGCTGTGGAATCCGTTTACGCTGAATATAGACATTTTGTGGATCTGGTCTCGCCCCTGAGCGAAACCGAGCATCTGACGTTGAACTCATTACTGGAATACGGCCCGAAAATTCCCCCTGAGAATAACGATGGCATGCTGATACTGGTAACTCCCCGTGCCGGAACGATTTCTCCCTGGTCGAGTAAGGCCACAGAGATCATTCACAATGCCGGAGTGAACTCGGTCGGGCGGATAGAGCGCGGCATTGCCTACTATTTGAAGGGCGATATTCATCCAGACGCCAGGGTAGGGCTGGCCGATGCGCTCCACGATCGTATGGTGGAAATGGTCTGTTTTGACCTGGAAAAGGCAGGGAGCCTGTTTCAGCACCAGCAACCGGCACCCATGACCAGCGTCCCTCTGCTCGCAGAAGGACGGCAGGCGTTATCCCGCGCTAATGTCTCATTGGGGCTGGCCCTTGCGGATGATGAAATCGATTATCTGACGGCCTGTTTCCATGACCTGCAAAGGGACCCAACCGATGTAGAATTAATGATGTTTGCTCAGGCAAATTCAGAACATTGCCGCCATAAAATCTTCAATGCCTCCTGGACAATTGACGGTCATAAGCAAGAAAAATCCTTGTTTGCCATGATCAAAAATACGTTTGAAAAAAGTGGTGAAGGCGTCTTGTCCGCTTATTCAGATAATGCGTCTGTGATCGTCGGCAGTCATGCTGGCCGATTTTTCCCGAACCCGGACAGCAAAATCTATCAATTCACGCAAGAGCCGGTTCATCTCCTGATGAAGGTTGAAACCCATAACCATCCGACGGCAATTTCCCCCTTTGCCGGTGCCGGTACGGGTGCCGGCGGTGAGATACGCGATGAAGGCGCGGTGGGTACAGGGTCAAAACCCAAAGTGGGTCTTACCGGCTTTTCAGTTTCCAACCTCAATATCCCCGGTTTTGAATGCCCATGGGAATCGGATTACGGCAAGCCCGACCGGATCAGCAATGCCCTGGAGATCATGCTTGAGGGGCCTATTGGTGGTGCGGCATTCAATAATGAATATGGTCGACCCAATCTCTGTGGCTATTTTCGCACATTCGAGCAGGACTTTAATGGCGAACGCCGCGGCTATCACAAACCCATTATGATTGCCGGCGGTTACGGCAACATTCGTGAAGAACACATTGAAAAGAAGCCCTTTGAAAGCGGCTGCAGGCTGATTGTGCTGGGCGGGCCGGCAATGTTGATCGGTCTCGGCGGCGGTGCCGCGTCATCAATGAGCTCCGGCAGCAGTGCCGAAGATCTTGATTTTGCCTCGGTACAGCGGCAGAACCCTGAAATTGAACGCCGCTGTCAGGAGGTGATCGATCAGTGCTGGCAGCGGGGTAATGGTAATCCCATCGCCTTTATCCACGATGTGGGCGCCGGCGGTCTGTCCAATGCCTTCCCCGAGTTGGTAAAGGATGGTGGTTGCGGCGGCAGGTTTGAACTGCGCGATGTACCCAATGATGAACCCGGCATGTCACCGTTGGCAATCTGGTGCAATGAAGCGCAGGAACGTTATGTGCTCGCTGTACGACCTGAGCAACTGACGGATTTTGAGGAAATTTGCCAGCGCGAACGCTGCCCTTACGCAGTGGTTGGCGAAGCCACTTCCGAAAAACATTTGCTGCTAAACGATAGGCATTTTTCCGCCAGGCCAGTGGATCTTCCCATGTCTGTGTTGTTCGGAAAACCGCCGAAAATGCACCGTACAGCAGAAAAACTGACGGCAACAAAGGTATCCATTGAGCGCTCTGACATCGCGCTGGATGATGCCATTGATCGTGTACTTACCCATCCGGCTGTAGCCAGTAAAAGTTTTCTTATTACCATCGGTGATCGCAGTGTTAGCGGAATGGTTGTCAGGGATCAGATGGTGGGGCCTTGCCAGATCCCTGTCGCCGATTGTGCGGTCACTACGGTCAGTTATGACAGCTACTGCGGTGAGGCAATGGCGATGGGCGAGCGTTCACCGGTTGCGTTGCTGGATGCCCCAGCATCGGGCCGCATGGCGGTTGGGGAAGCGATCACTAATATTGCGTCAGCGGCCATTGACCGACTTGCAGACGTCAGATTATCTGCTAACTGGATGTGTGCCGCGGGCCATCCTGGTGAGGACGAAAAGCTGTTCCGTACGGTACAAGCGATTGGCGAAGAGCTCTGTCCAAAATTGGGCATTGCGATTCCGGTCGGTAAGGACTCCATGTCCATGCGCACCACCTGGGAGGAACAGGGGGAATCCAAAGCTGTCACTGCGCCATTGTCGCTGATTATTTCCGCTTTTGCGCCTGTCTCCGATGTTCGCAAAACACTAACACCGGAGTTGCGCGCCGATCTTGGCGATACAGTGCTGTTGTACATCGATCTCGGCGAAAATCGCAATCGCCTGGGCGGCTCAATTCTGGCCCAGACCTACAGCCAGCTGGGCGATACCCCGGCCGATTTGCTGAGCCCAGAGAAACTCAAAGCCTTTTTCGACGCTATCCAGGCCGCCAATCAAAGCGGCGAACTGATCGCCTATCACGATCGGTCTGATGGTGGTTTGATGGCCACATTGGTAGAGATGGCTTTTGCCGGTAATACAGGGATCAGAATTTACCTCGATGAGCGGCCAGGCGATGCACTCTCGATTCTGTTTAACGAAGAACTCGGGGCCGTTGTTCAAGTGCTCGAAGAAAGGGCCGCGTCTTTCAAGCAGCGCTTTGCCGATATCGCTATTCCGGTCAGTGTCATAGCAACGCTTGATGACACTGACGGCATTGAGATTTATGAGGATGGCGATTGTCTGTTCAGTTCCAGCCGCACCGAATTATTGCGTCGGTGGAGTGAAACCAGCTACGAGATTCAAGCACGTCGAGACAATGAAGATTGTGCCAGGCAAGAATTTGACGGGCTGTTTTTTGATAACCCCGGATTGAGCACGGCCCTCAGCTATGACATCAATGAGGATATTGCCGCCCCCTATATCAACCGTGGGGCCCGTCCTCGCGCGGCTATACTCAGGGAGCAGGGAGTAAATGGGCAGATGGAGATGGCCGCTGCATTTGATCGGGCCGGTTTCGAAACTGTCGATGTCCACATGAGTGATATCCTCGCTGGTCGTATCGCTCTTGATAGTTTTAAGGGATTGGCCGCCTGTGGTGGTTTCTCTTATGGCGATGTGCTCGGTGCCGGGGAGGGGTGGGCCAAAACCGTACTGTTCAACCCTTTAGCCCGTGCACAGTTTGAGCAGTTTTTTCATCGGCCTGACACGTTCACATTCGGTGTTTGTAATGGCTGTCAGATGTTATCCAACCTGAAATCTCTCATTCCGGGAGCGAATCATTGGCCCCGCTTTGTCAGGAATCTGTCAGAACAGTTTGAAGCGCGGTTTTCTCTGGTAAGGGTCGAGAAATCACCTTCGGTGCTGCTTGCAGATATGGCGGGCTCCCATGTGCCGATCGCGATTGCCCACGGAGAGGGAAGAGCGGAGTTCGCATCGTCGTTTGATCAGGAAACATTTGATGGCTCGGGTGCGGTAGCACTGCGTTTCCTCGATAATTTCCTGGAAATTGCAGAGACCTACCCAGCAAACCCCAATGGATCACCTCTGGGCATCACGGGTGTGACCAGCGAGGACGGCCGCGCAACGATTATGATGCCGCATCCAGAGCGGGTGTTTCGTACAGTGACCAATTCCTGGCATCCTGATGACTGGGAGGAAGATGGTGCCTGGCTGCGATTGTTCCGCAATGCTCGCCGATTTGTAGATTGAGGGCTTCTGACCATAAAAAAACCCGGCAACCGGCCGGGTTTTTTTATGGGTTATTCGACGTATGACTACAGGCTGGCAAAATAGGCAGCCAAATCCAGAATATCCTGATCGGACAGGGGTTTTGCCATACCCAACATTACCATGTCAGTACGGTTTCCATCACGGAAATCTCTTAGCTGTTTAGCAGTGTAGCCAGCTTTCTGGCCCGCCAGGTTGGGCCACATGTCGTTGTTGCTGATGCCATTGGCACCGTGACAACCGGCACAGGCCATGGCTTTGTTTTTGCCAGCCTCTATGTCACCGGCAGCCAATGCGTGGCCCGCAGCGGTTGTCAGCACTAATGCCAGGATGGTTCCAGTCAGTTTTTTCATTTGATCACTCCAGACTTGAGATATAAAAAGATAACAAAAAAGGCCATTAGTTCCCTAAACGGTGGCACACAAACAACACACTGGTGAAGAGCAGAATAGCTCCCCCCTGATGCGCCGCCGCCAGAGGAACCGGCATATGCAATAACAGGGTTGAAATACCCAGCGTAACCTGTACCGCCAGCATTAGAAGTACCAGCTTGATGCCCGTCCGCGCTTCCGGGCGAATATTGCCATGTTTCAGTGTGCTGATCGCAAAACTGAGAATCACCACTATCAATAGGTAGGCAAATATCCGGTGGTTGAACTGAATTGTCGTGATATCTTCAAAAGCCGCCAGCCAGAAAGGCTCTGTTTGATAAATGCCGGGCGGGATAAAGCTGTCACCCATTAACGGAAAAGTGGGATAGGCGTACCCCGCATCTGTACCCGCGACAAAACCTCCGGAAAGTATCATCAAAAAAACCAAGCCCAAAAGGGCAACGGCGAAATGCCGACAGGTCGGTTGGCCCTTCTGCAGGTCAGACTCTGGTGGATAAAGTAAGCTGAAAGCCACCCAGATAATGTAGCCATAGATGATGACGGCAGTACCCAGGTGGGCTGTCAGACGATATTGGCTAACACTCGGATTATCTACCAAGCCACTTTTGACCATATACCAGCCAAGTAAGCCCTGCAGGCCCCCCAGAACAAACATGGCCATAAGTTTTGGCGTCAACCCGGGTTTGATACGGTGACTAAAATAGAAAAACAGAAAAGGTACCAGAAATAGGATGCCAATCAGTCTGCCGAGTAGGCGGTGAGCATATTCGTAGAGAAAAATTCGCTTGAACTCAGGCAGGTCCATGCCGCTGTTGACTTTCTGATACTCGGGGAACTGCTTATATTTGTCGAAGGTCTGCTGCCATTCCTGTTCGTTTAATGGCGGCAGAACGCCGGAAATGGGCGCCCATTCAACAATGGAAAGCCCCGAACCTGTCAGCCGGGTAACGCCCCCCAAAAGAATCATACTCAGAATAACGGCAGCGCAGACAATCAGCCAGGAAGCCAACTGTCTATCATATCGAGTCTGCAAATCCATAAGAGATTTATACCTTCCTGTCCAGTGGGGAAGACCATTGACATGGATCTTTGCGAGGGAACCCCGATTAAGTGGTTTTTAAAATACCTCGAGGCGGCTTACTAGCATCAACTCCAGCGATCCAATATTACCAAATACAGGTGTGCATTTCCGGCAAAAATGTCCCTCGCAGAAATATTTTTGACAATTCCAGTCCGTCAGTTTGTTTGCCAAGCCTTGCTGAACAAGGCGCAATCCTGCAAAGTCAGTGAGACTTGAAGAGACTCGGAGACTGAAATGCAACAGACGACCGTCAATGGCGTCAGGGTTGCCTACCTGGACGAAGGGCAGGGTGGTGATGTCATTATTTTTTTACACGGCCTAGGAGTCAGCAGTAGAGACTGGACCGAACAGGTCGATTATTTCTGTCACCATTGGCGGGTAATTGCCCCGGATTTTCGGGGGCACGGTGCGTCAGATAAACCCGATAGCCATTACGATATATCGGTCCATGCCAAGGACGTTCTCGGGTTGATGGATCAGCTGGATATCGACCGGGCACACCTTGTTGGCCTGTCCATGGGAGGGATGGTCGCTTTTCAGATTGCAGCCATAGCGCCACAACGATTAAAAAGCATGACAATCATCAATTCTGGTCCAGCGCTCCCCGACAACACCTTCGCCGCAAAAAAAATGCTCTGGACACGAGTGCTGTCAGTTCATCTGCTGGGTATGCACCGTTATGCCCGCAAAGTGGCAGAGAGTATGTTTCCGGGGGAGGGGAGAGAGGCGTTGATTGATATCTTTACCCGACAGATTGCTTCCAACCCCAAAAAAGTTTATCTAAAAAATCTCAAGTCTCTTTTTGGCTGGGGGGTTCTGGAGCATTTGGCCGACATTGAGGTACCGACCCTGATGTTGACGGGTGACCGGGACTATTCACCGGTAGCGCTGAAACAGGCGGTGGTCGATGCCATGAAAAATGCCAAACTGGTGGTCATTGCCGATACCGGCCACGGCACACCGATTGAGAAGCCCGGGGAGACCAATGAAGCCATAGCGCGTTTCATTGAAGCTGTTTGAGCTGGCGATTGAGCTTGCGCTTCAGTTCACTCTTGGTTTTTGAGCCATTATTGAGGATCAAATTCGCCTTGTAAAACTCCAGCATCCTCACGGCGGCTACATCTGGCTCAATATAAATATCCGGGGCTTCCTTGGCCAGTTTTTCCCTAATGATACTTTTTTGCATGATCTGGTAGGTGTTGAATACGGCTTCTGACAGGGATGGGAGTTTATTGGAGACGGTGCGCGTGCCAATCACATCAACAGCAATCGTAATGTCACAGTCATCGGGCAACAAGTCGAAGGGCACAGGGTTTACCGCGCCACCATCTATCAGCACCTGTCCATCTATAGTGACTGGCTGAAAAAGTCCGGGGAGGGACATGCTCGCACGAATGGCAGGTATCAGCGCCCCATGTTGAAGAACAACCTGTTCCCGGCTCCAGAAATCCGATGCCACAACTTTTAGAGGCGTGTCGAGTTCGGAGAACTGGGTAGCATGAACGGATTCAAAGAGATAATTCAGGAGGTTCTCTACCCGAATCAGTCCCCGGCCACGAAATTGCGGGCTGATAAAATCCAGCCATTTGAAGAGGTGTTTTCTGGTGACTAGATGTTTGAGCGATTCATTATCGCGAAGGCTAAACTGGAGAAAAATTTGTTTCATGTCACCTGTTGTCATGCCCGCACAATACATGGCGCCAATTAATGCGCCGATGCTGGTACCGGTGATGAAGTAAGGCTTCAGTCCCATTTCCTCTAGTGTTTCCAGAATCAGTAAGTGGCTGATGCCCTTGGCTCCACCTCCCCCCAATGCGAGTCCAATTTTTGTCATACAAGGTTCACCCGGCGGTTTTTCACGATGATCGTTGGTTGATTTGAAGTAGAAATTCCGGTTTATTACGCAGCTTTACCATCATAACCGGAAGAAACCTGTGGCAGAAATCCCGCAAATCAAACTCCATCCTTCCTGGCTGGCCAAACTTGAAGACCAGTTCCAATTGCCCTACATGGTCAAGCTAAAACAGTTTCTGCAGGCCCAGAAAAAAGCGGGTAAAACCATCTATCCCAGTGGATCAAACTGGTTTGCAGCGTTCGATAGTACGCCTTTTGATAAGGTCAAGGTGGTCATTATCGGACAGGATCCCTACCACGGCGACCATCAGGCACATGGTCTTTGTTTCTCGGTGCTGCCCGGCGTGGATATTCCGCCATCCCTGCGAAATATTTTTCGGGAGTTACAGCAGGATTGCGGGATTCAGCCACCTCGACACGGTTGTCTGAGGGGCTGGGCTGCCCAAGGTGTGTTTTTACTCAATGCGACATTGACCGTTGAAAAGGGCCTTGCCGGATCTCACCAGGGGCAGGGGTGGGAGCAATTTACCGACCGGGTAATACAATTGTTAAACGATGAACGTCGCGGGTTGGTCTTTATGTTATGGGGCAGTTATGCTCAGAAAAAGGGGGCTATTATCGATACCGATAAGCATCTGGTGCTCAAAGCGCCGCACCCGTCGCCACTATCGGCCCATCGAGGTTTTCTGGGTTGCGGGCATTTTTCAAAGGCAAATCAGTACCTCAAGGAACAGGGCCTGGAGCCAGTGGACTGGCAGGTGCATGAGGTGGCCCAGGGCAAAGTTTAGGGTTTATCCACCTTGAGTGCGGGTAAATGCCGCTTTGCCCTCAACCAGTTCAACCCTTTTAAAACAGAGGGGGTACTGACAATACGCTTTTCCAGTGTGTATTTCCCAGGGTAGTCCAGCAGTAATAAACCTACCGCCATAGTCAGGATGCCTTGTCCGGGCATGAACAGCATCAGAAAACCACCACACAACAGGATTAAACCCAACAGGTTTTTCCCAACAAGCAATAAACCCCGGATGACCGGATGTCTTTTTTTCAATGTTGTTGTTTCGCGGTTTCCGTAAAGAAAATAATCCTCTGGGATCATTGCCACCATCCATGGCAGAGCGAGCAGGCTTCCAATGAAGGTTGCAAGAGATGCAATGCTAAGCCATGTCAACAGCATCTGATGTTCAGATAACCAAGCCAGCATCGGCTACCTCGTGCTATATTGATAAATAGAGTTAAGTTTTAATTTCAATAGTATGATTTTATTCAATTTTGTATGGAAGAGGTAGTTTTTCAATAGCAGAATATGGCTGTAAACCTATCACAAGTTCAACGCTCCCTGCCGCTTCTTCAGTCAATACGACCAACATCTCCAATTGTTCAGCAGCGCAGCGTGCTGTAGATACGACCTGTCCGACAGATTGATTCTGGTCCTGCAGATAACAGGGCATGCCCGGTAACAAACGATTCTTGGGGGCGGGGACTCCGATACGGTACATGCGGCGCTTCAATTTTCCCAAATACTTCATGCGTGCGACCACTTCCTGCCCTGTGTAACAACCTTTCTTGAAGCTGATTGCCCCGATCGCCTGAAAATTCAGCATTTGCGGTATAAACAGATCAACGGTGTCCGCTTCTACATGGCCAAGACCGGATCGAATATCCATGAGTTGCCAGAGCTCGGTCCCCACAGGTTTTACTGTATCCCGTAGTGCCTCCCAAACAGACGGTACTTTTTCACTGGAAACGATAAATATTTTTCTGCCATCGACCAATGGATACTGATAGGCCGTGTCAGTCAGACTCATTTTTTCAACAGATTTTCCGGCGCTCCCCAACAAACAGTAGTGATCACTGGTATCAGTCAGCTCAACTTTGAAAAACACCGCATATTTGGTCAACTCGTTGACCAGCGGGGTAATCAGGCTGCGGTGTAATTGAAGCAAAAAGTGGTGATTATCAGCATGGAACAGGACAAAACTGGCCAGTATTCGACCTTTGGCATTACAGCGAGCACCAGGAGTTGACTCACCAATTGCCAGCTGAAGTACGTCACTGGTTATCTGTCCTTGCAGAAAACGAGCCGCATCCGGGCCTTTTACTGAGATCAAACCCTGGTGAAGAAGAGGGCTCATGATACCATCGTCCTCGGCCAACAATGCCTGGAAGTCTGTTGGTGATTCATGGAAATGTATTTGGTCATCATTGATGACCGCGCCCTGAGTGGATAGGTATCTTTGCCAATCGTTCATGATTTGCCCGGTTGAGGTGAATGTAACCATCCTGATGAGTTTAAACTCACTTGTTCCATTATAATGCCTGACATTCTATTTATTGAGACAGAGGCGACCGCCGATGGAAAGAAATCGACTATTTTGGGCAAGCCGACGCGGAATGCTGGAACTGGATTTGGTGTTGCAGCCTTTCTTGGACGACATTTATCCTACACTTGAAACGGCAGACCAGGAACGCTACCACAAACTTCTCGAGTGCGAAGATCAGGATATGTTCGGTTGGTTCCTCCGCCGGGAAACCCCGGTAGACCCTGACTTGCAAAAAATTGTGCAGATCATTCGTGACTCAAGATCCCGTCCGGGTTGAGATGGAACTTTATCGTTCGTTGCTGCTGTTGGTCTGGATTCTGTCCATTCACAGTCTTGCCGCATGCCTCCTGATTGTCTCGGCAATACCTCTATGGCTGAAGGTTTTAACAATCATTCCGGTATTGGTGGGTGGCGCGCACACCTGGCTTATGTGGTACAGACAGCCGGTCAAGCAACTGAGCTGGACAAACGGCCATTGGCAATTGAATCGTGCCGATCAGCGAGAGGATGTCACCTTACAGCATTTTTTTAGGCTGGGCAGGCTATTACTACTTCGATTTCACGGCGCGAAAAGACGTTATTCTGTTCTGGTGTTGCCTGACAGCACCTCGCCTGCAAACCTGCGCAGGATTCACGTAACGCTACAGTTGGGTTAGGTCAACGTTTGCTGACAATAAAGTTTTGTCCGGCGAAATTGATTGGCACCATGATGGTATCTTTGGCAACTGCAGACAGGTCCGGGTAATCCAGTGTGTAATGCAGACCGCGACTCTCTTTGCGTTGCTCTGCAGAGCGAATGATAAGCTCCGCCACTAACACCAGATTGCGCAGTTCCAGCAAATCCCGGCCGATTTTATAGTTGCTGTAATATTCATCAATTTCTTTTTGCAGCAGTTTAACCCTGTGATGAGCTCTGGCCAGTCGTTTCCGGGTTCTGACAATGCCTACGTAATCCCACATAAAGCGGCGCAACTCATCCCAGTTATGCGCGATGACGACGTCTTCGTCTGAATGGGTGACACGACTCTCATCCCAAGCTCTCGCCTTATCCGGTTCTGGAATCAACTCAATGCTTTCGCGAATGGCCGTGGCGGCTGAATGCCCATAAACCACGCACTCAACCAACGAATTGCTGGCCATGCGGTTCGCCCCATGCAAACCCGTAAAAGCTGTCTCACCAATCGCGTATAAATTCCAAAGATCGGTCTGACCTTTTTGGTTTACCACGATACCACCACAGGTATAGTGAGCGGCGGGAACCACGGGAATGGCTTCTTTTGTGATGTCGATTCCATACTTCAGGCACTGAGCCATAACCGTGGGAAAGTGGTTTTTTAGAAACTCTTTCGGCCGATGTGATATGTCCAGATAGACACAATCGATGCCCAGCCGCTTCATTTCAAAGTCAATGGCTCTGGCAACAATATCCCTGGGAGCCAATTCCGCCTTCGGGTGGAACTTGTCCATAAACCGCTCACCATTGGCCAGCGTCAGGTAAGCGCCTTCACCACGCAGGGCTTCAGTAACCAGAAATGCCTTGGCATTGGGGTGATAGAGACAGGTGGGATGAAACTGGTTGAATTCCATGTTGGCTACCCGACAACCGCGACGCCAAGCGACAGCAATGCCGTCGCCGGTGGCACCGTCGGGATTGGTGGAGTAGAGGTAAGCCTTGCTGGCACCACCGGTTGCCAATACAACAGCTTTTGCCTGAAAAACGCGGACACAGTCCTGTTCGTTATCGAGCACATAAGCTCCCGTACACCGCATGCGGCTGGAGCCTTTGTCGGCCTGAGTGATCAGGTCAACAACAACATGACTCGGAAAAACCTGAATATTGGGATGCTGAAGTACCCTATCTGCCAAAGAGGATGAAACTTCCTTACCTGTGGCATCGGCAGTATGCAAAATTCGACGGTGACTGTGGCCACCTTCCCGTGTCAGATGGTAATCAACGTTATCCTCATTGCGGGTGAACTGGACGCCCTGCCTGACTAACCAGCGGATGGCATCTGGCCCGTTCTCAACGGTGAATCTCACGGCATCTTCGTGACATAGCCCCGCACCAGCTTCCAGGGTATCTCCAACGTGGGACTCAATAGAGTCCTCAGTATCAAAAACGGCGGCGATGCCACCCTGCGCATACCAGGTAGACCCCGACTGAATGGCACTCTTACTGATCAGCGCAATTTGATAATTATCAGCCAGTTCAAGCGCTACGGTCATCCCTGCAGCGCCACTGCCAATCACCAATACATCATGACAATGGGGGTTTTTCATTAACTGCCTAAAGTCCTCGAAACCATTGAGGAGCATGATAGTATAGCGGGCCAAAAATAAATACAGACCCGAGAATCATCCCTTTACCCGGCGGGTTTGTTGTAATTGAATGCCCTGAGGCGCAATCACCACGAGGCGATTCGGGGACAATCGGAGCGACTATGGATAACGAGCAGGCAAAAGATACTGACAAGCTACTCGTCGCTCGTGTTCAAAAAGGCGATAAACGCGCTTTTGACTTGTTGGTGATGAAATACCAGTACAAAGTCCATGCGATTGTCAGTCGCTATGTCAAAGATTTTGATGAGGTTAACGATGTTGTGCAGGAGGCCTTTATCAAGGCTTATCGGGCATTGGCCAAATTTCGTGGTGAAAGTGCTTTTTATACCTGGCTGTATCGTATTGCCGTCAACACGGCAAAGAATTATCTTGTCGCTCGGAATCGGCGCCCACCTGCCAACGATGTTGATGCTGAAGAGGCTGCTTTTTATGAGGGCAGCGAGAAACTCCGCGACATTGACTCGCCTGAAAATCTTCTCTATCGGGATGAACTGGAGGCCGTAGTGGATCTGGCCATAAAAAATCTTCCGGAAGATTTGCGTACTGCGGTAACTTTAAGAGAGTTTGAGGGTCTCAGTTATGAGGAGATCGCAGAGATAATGGGATGTCCGGTAGGGACTGTAAGGTCACGCATCTTTCGCGCCAGAGAAGCCATAGATGAAAAGATTCGGTTACTTGAGGGCTGACCTCCCGTATTGATGAACTTTTTCAGCCAACGGGCTGTCATATATAGAATTATTTGATCAATAGCTGTATGGGTACCATTGTTCGTATTGATGAATTAAAAACAGGTTTTACGGCCACGATGTACCGTGGCATGGTTACTAATAGTTTTGAGGTAGTTGCTTATGACCGCTAACAATGATCGCGAGAAAGAGCCCCTGTCAGCATTGATGGATGGTCAGGCAGGCGAGTTTGAGGTCCGTCGGATTCTGAAAAGTATTTCCGATAATGACCAGTCTCGTGACACTTGGCGTCGCTATCAGATGGCAGCTGCTGCTATGAGGCGGGATCTTCCGGAGCAGGTGGTTGACCACTCTGCCGGCATAAGTGCGGCCCTGGAAAATGAAAAAGCCCTACAGGTAAATTCGCTGTCTGCCCGCATGCTTAAGCCCCTCGGTCGTTTTGCCATTGCCGCTTCAGTGGCCACCGTTGCTATCATTGGTTTTCAACAGTACAACATGCCGACTACCAATCAACCTGCTATCGCCTCAGCCAAAACTGTTGACAACAAGCTCTCTCCAGCCCAACTTAGAACTTCTGCCGATTTCGGAATACCTTCTGTCACAGCCCGAACCGTCAGCGTCAACAACAATCCTGAGAGTTACCGGGCCAGCCAGTCCCAGCCGGTCATTGTGGTCGATCAGTCCACCGAGCCTGACGTCACTCGCGAACAGGTACAGGCTTACCTCAACAGTTTAATGGTTGAACATACCGGCCACGCGGCAATGAATACCAATCAGGGTATGTTGCCATTTGCTCGCATGCCCACTACGCATGATCAGTAATTCACTGGAAATCATGTCTATTCCCAGGTCTTTTGTGGCTATATGCCTATTTCTCATTGTTGCGCCATCTGGCGTGATCGCAGAGACTGCTTCTCCAACGACCATTCTTGCCAAAATGGCGGATGCCAACCGAACGCTCGACTACAGCGGGATATTCACCTACGAACACGGCGGCATTCTAAGGACCATTAAGGTTTTTCATTCTGTGAGGGATGGTCAGGAGTTTGAGCGCCTTTTTTTATTGAGTGGACCGAAAAAGGAAGTCACTCGTCAAAGTGGCGAACGTCGATGCGAACGCCTTGGAGATCTTATGCTGAGGAGCCCTGTTGCAGCAGCTGCCTCTGTACCGAAAGACCACCTGGAAAAACTCTACCATGTACACCCCAAGGCCAAAGATCGTATAGCCGGTCGTGAGACGCTAACGGTTCATGTAATCCCAAAAGACAGCTACCGCTATGGATACATACTGGGGATTGATCAGGAAACGGGGTTATTACTCCAGTCCATGCTGATTGGCGACAACAATCGCGTCCTGGAAAGATTTCAATTTGCAGATGTTGAAATTGGGAAAGCAATTAACGAGGCGTCACTAGATCCTTCCGAACCGGAAGTGCATAGGGTTTCCTCGAAGGTTTCTACCTGTCTGAACAATGTGGAGTCATCCGTAGCCCAGTCCAATTGGCAGCAGTCCTGGCTTCCGCCGGGTTTCGGTTTGGCTGGTTATCTGAAATCTGGTGACTCTGGCCGAGAGACATTGATTTACACTGATGGTTTGGCAATTTTTTCTGTGTTTATCGATAGCAGTGAAGCCATCGACATCCCTAAAATGCAAGCCCAGCGCGGTGCAACTGTGGCTTATCTCACCAAGGCTAAAATCAAACAGCAAGACTTTCTGATTTCAGTGGTTGGCGAAATACCGGTTGAAACCGCCAGAGCCGTTGCACATGCGGTAATACCTGTTCAACATAACTACCAATAACAATCGGTGTATCTTTTCTATTCAAGGTGTATCTTTTCTATATAGCATCGGCACCTTTTGGTAAAAATTCATGGCATCGCAGGCATTGAACTAAAGTGATTGAAGAGCGGGGCAGGATCACCACCGTGGAGTCAGACGGTTTCTGGGTCGAGACGATTCAACGTTCGGCGTGCCAGGTGTGTGTGGCTGAAAAAGGTTGTGGCCAGAAGCTGCTCAGTCGGCTTTCCGGTAAAACTGCGTTAATCAGGGTATTGTCCGGGCACGGTGAGCTACAGTCACTCAAACCCCATGACCAGGTGGTGATTGGCATCCCGGAGGATGTTGTTGTCAAAGGCACGCTGCTGGTTTACCTTTTTCCACTACTGACAATGGTGGGGGCTGTATGTATTGGAGCCCTGATTTCTTCCCACGACATCATCGTTCTGACAAGCGCCTTGATCGGCTTCATTCTGGGTGGAGTTTTTGTCAGACTGCATTCCTGGCTTAATAAAAATAACCGTCGAGTCCACCCCGTATTGCTGGAGAGACTGGTCGCATCCAGTGATGCATCGGTTTCTGCCTGAGTAGTCTCTGCCTGCAGCGCCACTTCCTGTGGTCATATGGCAAGGATGGAATATATAAAAGGGTGGCTCGTCTATAAAGAGGAAGCACATATGTTTAAGTGGTTTTCTTTGGGGGCATTGCTCTTTGTAGTTATAGCACTGACCCTCAGCCAATCTAATCGGCAGGATTTGCCAAATTTCAATCAATTAATTCAAACCTCATCCCCCGCGGTCGTAAAAATTGATTCCGTTCAAAAAATCATTGGGGCGGGAATGACCCAGATGCACGAGCGAAATATTCCTGATATGTTCCGTGAACCCCATGAAGATGGCAAGGCAGGGGAGGCACATGCAACCGGTTCCGGTTTTATCATTTCCGATGACGGTTACGTTCTCACTAATGAACATGTGGTCGAAAATGCCCATGAGGTGATCATTCGATTAATAGACCGCCGCGAGTTTGAAGCAAAGGTAATCGGCATTGACCATCGCTCGGACCTGGCGTTACTCAAGATTGATGCCAAGAACCTACCAAAAATCAACTTTGCCGATCCCGGCAAGGTCAAAGTAGGCGATTGGGCCCTGGCGATAGGCTCACCATTCGGTCTTGATTATTCGGTGAGCGCCGGGATTATCAGCGCAATTGGCCGCAGTATACCTACCGAAAATGGCGATAATTATGTGCCGTTTATTCAAAGTGACGTTGCTATCAACCCAGGTAATTCCGGTGGCCCCTTACTGAATCTGGATGGCGAGGTGGTGGGTATAAACTCTCAAATATTTACCCACTCCGGCGGATCGATAGGCCTGTCTTTTGCTGTACCTGCAGGTGTCGCTATAGATGTTGTGTCACAGCTCAAATCAAAGGGCCGTGTTGATCGTGGCTGGCTTGGTGTCTACGTTCAGGAGGTTGACAAGTCGCTGGCCCGATCATCGGGGCTGACAAAAACGCAGGGGGCGCTTGTTGTCCAGGTTGAAGCCGGAAGTCCGGCCGATGTAGCCGGCATTCAGGCCGGCGATATTATTCTGTACTTTGATAATGAAGAAATTATCGAATCAGGGGATCTGCCCCATGTGGTTGGTTTGTTGTCACCTGGCAGCCAAATCAAGGCTCAACTGATCCGGGGAAAAAAGAAGAAAACGCTTGATGTGATCGTTGGTACTTTACCGGACGGGCTGAATCCTTAAACTACTGCTATTTACCCGTTCCATATCCAAGAAAATCAAGAAATAAGTTTCTGTGGAATCCCATACTTTTTGCAGAGCGTTTGGCTGTTTGGCGTGGTACTCATGGCGTCCACACAGCAAATACGCTAGACTGCATGGCCTAAAATTAACCCCCCCAGCCCGACCGGCTGCAAACTGATTGAATCGCTGTGTCCGACCTTAGTTATATCCGAAACTTCTCTATTATCGCGCACATCGATCATGGGAAATCCACCATTGCTGACCGCTTTATTCAAATTTGCGGTGGGCTTTCTTCGCGTGAAATGGCTGAGCAGGTTCTCGACTCGATGGATATCGAGCGAGAGCGCGGCATCACAATCAAGGCACAGAGCGTGACACTTGATTATCGTGCCAGAGATGGCAAAACCTATCAGCTCAACTTCATTGATACACCAGGCCATGTGGATTTCTCCTATGAGGTGTCGCGCTCACTGGCTGCCTGTGAAGGTGCTTTATTGGTAGTGGATGCAGGGCAGGGTGTTGAAGCTCAGTCTGTCGCCAACTGCTACACCGCCATTGCTCAGGGCCTCGAAGTCATTCCTGTTCTGAATAAAATGGATTTACCCCAGGCAGAACCCGAGAAGGTCATTGCCGAGATAGAGGATATCATCGGTATTGATGCCCAGGATGCCGTGCGCTGCAGTGCAAAAACCGGGCTCGGGATAGAGGACATACTGGAACAGCTTGTGGCTAAAGTACCAGCCCCGGTAGGCGATTTGGATGCACCCTTACAGGCACTTATCATCGACTCCTGGTTTGACAATTACCTCGGCGTCGTTTCCCTGGTGCGGGTGACCCAGGGTACTCTGAAAGCGAAAGACAAAGTGATTACCAAATCCATCGGTAAAGCACATGTGGTAGATAATATCGGCGTTTTTACTCCCAAGCGAAAAGATACCGGGGTTCTCAGGGCNGGTGAAGTAGGTTTCGTCGTTGCAGGNATTAAGGATATCCATGGTGCGCCAGTAGGCGACACATTTACTCACAGNCATACCCCNGATACTCCTGCNCTACCNGGCTTTCAACGNGTCAAGCCGCAGGTGTATGCCGGCATGTTCCCGATTAGTTCAGATGATTTTGAAGACTTTCGTGAGGCACTGGCCAAACTCACGCTGAATGACGCTTCATTGTTTTATGAACCGGAAAGCTCTGANGCGNTGGGTTTTGGATTNCGCTGTGGTTTCCTCGGCATGCTGCATATGGAGATCATTCANGANCGNCTNGAACGGGAATACAATCTCGACCTNATNACGACTGCACCNACGGTTGTTTATGAAATANTAAAAACAGATGGTGCNATCNTNCACATNTCNAANCCCTCCGACCTNCCNGATCCGGCCAGTATAGAAGAAATGCGGGAACCNCTTTGTGAAGCGAGTATTCTCGTTCCAAAGGATTATCTGGGCAACGTCATTACACTTTGCGAGCAAAAACGTGGTACTCAAAAAAGNATGGTGTTTACCACNAGTCAGGTATCACTNACCTATGAACTGCCCATGAGNGAAGTTGTCATGGATTTCTTCGACCGCCTAAAATCGGTCAGTCGGGGNTTTGCATCACTGGACTACGCATTTACACGTTTNCAGACNGCNCCTNTGGTGAGACTGGATGTCCTGATTAATGGCGAAAAAGTAGATGCNCTGGCCTCGATNATTCATCGCCAACACTCACAGTACAAAGGTCGTCAACTGACAGAAAAAATGAAAGAGTTGATTCCNCGCCAGATGTTTGATGTGGCTATNCAGGCNGCTGTTGGTGGTCATGTGATTGCCCGGACCACAGTGAAAGCCCTGAGAAAAAATGTCACCGCAAAATGTTATGGTGGCGATATGACCAGGAAGAAAAAACTGCTGGAAAAACANAAAGAGGGNAAAAANCGGATGAAGCAGGTNGGCAGTGTAGAAATCCCTCAGGAAGCATTCCTGGCTGTACTTAAAACGGATAGTTGAGANTTNTAAATGGATATTAATTTTCCGCTAATNTTATTGTTTCTGGTNATGATTTCCGGNGTAATATGGTTTTCTGATCGTTTTNTACTNTCNAAAAAACGNGGCGAGGATGANCCAGTTCCGGGNTGGATTGANTACAGCGGTTCNTTTTTTCCCGTNNTGCTNCTGGTTTTTGTGCTTCGTTCATTTCTCTTTGAACCGTTCCAGATCCCTTCCGGATCAATGATACCAACNTTNAAAGTTGGNGATTTNATNCTNGTAAACAAGTTTACCTATGGCCTCAGGCTGCCTGTGATNGGNACCAANNTNGTNCCGATTAATGAGCCNAAGCGAGGGGATGTGATGGTCTTTTTNCCACCCNATGATGACCGCTATTTCATCAAAAGAGTCATTGGCCTNCCNGGGGATGAAATTCNATTACGGAANAATATGTTATATATAAATGGCTTATTGGCTGANCAGACACNATTGCCCGACGCTGCNGAAGACTCNAGATTNGANCTGATTACTGAGAATCTGAANGGCNTCGTTCATACCGTNCAAAAAAATAAAGTGGCGGGNCCACTGGGNANAAACTANGCCNTGGTTGTTCCNGANAATCATTACTTCATGATGGGCGATAATCGTGACAATAGTAGTGANAGCCGGGTATGGGGTCCGGTACCGGAAGAGAATATTGTTGGCAAGGCCGTATTAATCTGGATGCATTGGGAATCATTTGGCGAGNTGCCAAGCTTCGACCGGGCCGGNACAATCAACTAATATCAACAGGTAGACACCTGGAGCCAATGCTATGAAACATACTAATCAACAGGGTATTACNGTGCTTGGTGGCCTCCTGTCGCTNGCGATAGNNGGTTTTTTTATNACCGCAGCATTAAAAATNGGACCACTGTATCTCGATAACTCTTTTGTCAAAGCNGCNATAGATTCNNTGGCGGANGAGAATATCCATAATATGAGTGATACCGAAGTCCGCAGAAAGCTTTTAACCCATTTTGATATCAACAATGTACGCGATATCGACACAAAGCTGGTCAAAATCAAGCGTGAACAGACGCATACAACGGTCAGCCTCAATTATGAAAAAAGAATTAATTTCATGGGAAATCTGGATGTGGTGGTACGCTTTGAAAATACCTATGACAGCGCCAGATAATCAGATCACTTGCAGAACTTGGGCGTGAAAGAATCAAAAAAACGGCTACTCGATCGTATTAATCACCCATTCAGGGATACCAGCCTGTTCGATTTGGCCCTAACCCATCGCAGCCATGGTTCGGTCAACAACGAACGTCTGGAGTTTCTCGGCGATGCGGCGCTGAATTTTATTATTGGTCATGCTGTTTACGAACGTCTTCCTCAGGTCAAAGAAGGTGACTTGAGTCGCTATCGTGCCAATCTTGTCAAAGGTGCCACACTTACCGAAATAGCCAAGGAGCTGGAGATAGGTCAATGTCTGAATCTGGGTGCCGGCGAGCTGAAGAGTGGCGGCCACCGACGGGCATCTATATTGGCAGATACAGTAGAAGCTATCATCGGAGCAGTGTATCTGGACGGCGGTATGGCTGCCTGCGAAAAAGTCGTCATGGAGTTATTCAGCGGACGTCTTGCCAACCTGTCAGAAAATACGCTCAGGGACCCGAAAACCCATTTACAGGAATTTATGCAGGCTCAAGGGAGACCATTGCCTAATTATGAAGTGATTTCCGTGACCGGCGAAGCACACAGCCAGTTCTTTACGGTAGAGTGCAAGGTTGATGGCCTGAAAACTCCTGCCCTTGGCGAAGGCAGTAGCCGCCGTACGGCCGAAAAAAAAGCAGCTGAAAACGCATTAGCCGGACTCATCAAGTGACTGAAATAGAATCTATCAAGCGGTGTGGATACGTGGCCATTGTCGGTCGACCAAATGTTGGAAAGTCCACATTACTGAACCACTTATTGGGTCAAAAAATAAGCATTACCTCACGCAAACCGCAGACGACTCGACAAAATATGCTTGGCATAAAGACAGAAGGTGACGCGCAACTCGTTTTTGTCGATACTCCGGGACTACATGACAATCAAAGCAAAGCGATCAACCGGTCCATGAATCGCGCTGCTGAAAGTGCAATTCGTGACGTTGACGTTATTGTTTTCGTTGTCGATCGTGCCATATGGACGGAAGCTGACGAAAAGGTCGCGCAGGAGGTAATGAAAAGTAACGTACCAGTT
Source organism: Porticoccus sp. (assembly GCA_002707685.1). Taxonomy (GTDB): domain Bacteria; phylum Pseudomonadota; class Gammaproteobacteria; order Pseudomonadales; family Porticoccaceae; genus Porticoccus. The sequence continues at coordinate 35,529 of PANQ01000017.1, forward strand.
ATTATTGCCCTGAACAAGCTGGACAGACTGGAGAACAAAGCGGTTCTGCTGCCTCATCTGCGAATGTTAGCCGAGCGCTTTCCCAAAGCACGACTGATCCCGGTTTCAGCCCTGCAGGGACAGCAACTAGCCCAACTTGAACGTGCCATTCTTCAGTATATTCCGGAGGGTGTTCATTTCTTCCCCGACGACCAGATTACAGATCGCAGTCAACGCTACATGGTGGCTGAAATTATCCGGGAAAAGATCACTCGTCAGCTGGGAGCCGAGCTTCCCTACGAGGTGGCCGTAGAGGTTGAGGAATTCAAACCCTCTGAAAAAATATGTCATATCAGTGCGCTGATTCTTGTCGAGCGAGATGGCCAGAAGAAAATCATTATCGGTGAAAAAGGCGGTAGATTGAAAAAAATCGGCCAGCAGGCTCGCCTCGATATGGAGCGTATGCTGGAATCAAAGGTCATGCTCAACCTTTGGGTAAAAGTGCGTCGTGGATGGTCAGATGACGACCGGGCACTGCGCAGCCTCGGCTACGACGATTAACCGGTCTACTCCAGGACCGGGGTTATTCACCATCAACGTTAGAATTGGCAATATGTCGAAGAGTGGCAGTGATACTATCCGACGAACTGCTACAGCCTGTATCATCGCGATATGACCAATTTGCGTGTCGACTCAGAGCCAGCTTTTGTTCTCCATACGCGACCTTATCGGGAAACCAGCCAGCTGGTAGACTTGTTTTCCCGCCATTATGGTCGTCTGCGCGTGGTCGCCAGAGGATTCCGGCGGCCAAAAAATGGCAGTCGGATACTTGCCCCGTTTACACCACTACTGGTGGGATGGAGCGGAAAAGCAGAACTGAAAACCCTGGTCAGTGCAGAGCACTCAGGGCGTTCGCTGATGCTTTCTGGCGAACGTCTGTACAGCGGCTTTTATCTCAATGAACTGCTGATACGGCTACTTGTAGAGCACGATCCTCACCAGCACCTGTTTGACCACTATCTCAATATCATGACAAGTCTCGCCGATGGCGAACCGATTGAACCTGCTCTGCGGCTTTTCGAGCGCAACTTGCTAGATGAGGCTGGCTACGGGTTAATGATCGATACCGATATCGTCTCCGGTCATCCGGTATTGCCGGACCAGTGGTACTGGTTGGATCCATCTACTGGGTTTTCCCACTGCCAACCATCGGAACAGGATAAAACATCACCTTACCTATTTTGGGGTGAAGCGTTATTGGCTATCGGCAACGGTGACTATCATGACCTTGACATCGCCAAAGCAGCCAAGCGACTGATGCGGCTGGCCATTCAGGAACATCTTGGGAACAAACCTCTGCGAAGTCGTGAACTGTTTAACCTTCAAAAGACCAGCGGGGCTAAAACTTCGTGATTGTTGCCATAGGAACAGACATTGTACAGGTGGCCAGAATCAGTGAGGCACTGAATCGTCACGGACGTGAATTTGCCAGGCGGATACTTTGTCCCCGCGAGCTTGACCTGTTCGATAGCAAGCCTAATCCGGCTGCCTACCTTGCCAAACGCTTCGCCGCCAAAGAGGCGTTGAGCAAAGCCCTGGGTACGGGTATTGGCAAGGTCTCTTGGCAAGACATGGAAACTATCAACGATCCCGCTGGCGCACCCGCAATCCTGCTAACTGGCAATGCCGAAAAATATCTGTGTAAACTGGGCGCCAACAATGTGTTGCTCAGTTTATCTGATGAACGTGATTTTGCGGTCGCCTTTGTGGTGCTCACTCAGACGCAATAGCCATAGGCTCTCGCGTGAATCGCTCTACATAACAATTTGGCTGGCGTTTATATACAAACAATCTTGATCTATAGTCTGTTCCGCCAAGACAAGCAGATCATGGGTGGCTAAAATAACAGCCTGTTTAGTGAATATTGAATTCTTCCTTTTACCGGAAAACTGATGATCTATCCAACCATTGAATCCTGTATTGGTGAAACTCCGCTGGTTAGGCTACAACGACTTCCGGGAGACACCAGTAACGTTATTCTGGTAAAGCTGGAGGGCAACAATCCTGCTGGGTCGGTAAAAGACCGGCCTGCAATCAGCATGATCCAGCATGCCGAAGCGAGAGGGGAGATCAAACCGGGCGATACGCTTATCGAAGCAACGTCGGGCAATACCGGTATCGCACTGGCCATGGCCGCAGCCATCAAAGGTTACCGGATGACCCTGATCATGCCGGAGAATAGCACTGAAGAGCGCAAGGCGGCCATGCAAGCTTATGGGGCGCAGCTTATCCTGGTCAGCCGTGAACAGAGCATGGAAGGCGCCAGAGATCTTGCAAAAGCCATGGAGCAACAGGGCAAGGGAATCGTCCTGGACCAATTTGCCAACAGCGATAACCCACTGGCTCATTATGAGCATACCGGCCCTGAAATCTGGCGGCAGAGTGGCGGAAAGATTACTCATTTCATTAGCTCCATGGGCACTACCGGCACCATCATGGGTGTGTCCCGCTACCTCAAAGAAAAAAACCCCGAGATTCAGGTTGTTGGATTGCAACCTGAGGAAGGGGCGAGTATTCCCGGTATTCGGCGTTGGCCACAGGCCTATCTGCCGGCTATATTCGATAGCGCACGTGTCGATCGTGTTATGGATATAGGACAACAGGAGGCAGAGGACTACATGCGGGCTCTTGCGCGGCAAGAGGGCATATTTTGTGGTGTTTCCTCGGGCGGCGCTGTGGCCTCTGCACTGCGTTTATCCCGTGAAGTAGAGCATGCAGTCATCGTGGCGATTATCTGCGATCGCGGTGATCGCTATCTCTCATCGGGACTTTATCAGGAAGATCAAAAACTGTAGTTTGGCAGGCTGACACCGTTGCATGACCTCATACAACGTGCACAATTGCTGCAAAGGTCAACGTTAGTCAAGACAGCTATTCCTCCAGTTAAAGACGCCTTCTGGCCTGGCATACAAATAATTCAGACGAGAGCTGTTTATGGTACAGGTCAGAAACCATCACCCCGTTCAGGAGCAGGGGACGGTAAAAATAGAATGCTGGGTCGACGATCTCCTGAGAGACAAAATCTTCGCTGAAGCAGGTGCCAGGGATATCCTGATCGCCGCCTGTGAACTGGCGCGCGATGCAGAAGAAAAATCAGGCAGTGAACGCTGGACACCGACTGTCAGCAGCTTCAGAACCGGCCTCGAAATGGCTGAAATTCTCACTGAACTCCACCTTCATGATATCGCCAGTTTGGTTGCTGCCATTTTATACCGGGTTGTAAGAGAAGGGCGCATTCCCGTCGCAACGGTCAGAAACCGCTTCGGTGACCCAATCGCTGCTCTCATTGAAAGCGTTCTGAAAATGGCGGTTATCAGCACCATGCGTGCTGACAGCGAAGGTCTCGTGTTTGGTCACACGGCGACTCAGCAAGCATCGAAAATCCGTGAAATGCTGGTTTCTATTATCGATGACGTACGTGTGGCCTTGATCAAACTTGCAGAGCGCACCTGTGCTATCCGGGCACTGAAAACAGCTACCGATGAAAAACGTCAGCGCGTTGCCCGTGAGATTTTTGACGTTTATGCACCCTTAGCGCACAGACTCGGTATTGGCCAACTCAAATGGGAGCTGGAAGATCTGGCGTTTCGCTATCTGGAGCCAGAGGAGTATAAACAGATCGCACGATTGCTCGATGAACGTCGTATGGATCGTCAACACTATATCAACCAAATGATCGATACGCTCCATTCGGAGCTGGAAAAAGCAGACGTAAAGGCACAAATCGCTGGCCGTGCAAAACATATATACAGCATCTGGAAAAAGATGCAGCGCAAGGATGTTGGCTTTTCGCAAATTTATGACATTCGTGCAGTGCGAGTCCTGGTGCCCGCGGTAGCGGACTGTTACACCGTACTGGGTATCGTGCATGGACATTGGCGCAATATTCCCAATGAGTTCGATGATTATATTGCCTTCCCCAAGGAAAATGGCTATCGATCCCTGCACACAGCCGTAATTGGTCCGGGGGGCAAGGTGCTGGAAATTCAGATTCGGACCCATGAAATGGATGATGAAGCTGAATTGGGCGTCTGTTCTCACTGGCGCTATAAAGGTACCGATACCAGGACCACCAACCGCCGCTACGAAGAAAAAATCGCCTGGCTGAGGCAGGTTCTGGAATGGCACGAGGAAATCGAGGAAGACCATGTCAAAGAGCTGATTAATCGGGATAGTACAACCGATCGGATATACGTGTTTACACCCGAAGGACATGTGGTCGATTTGCCGGCCGAATCCTCTCCACTGGATTTTGCCTATCGCATTCACACCTCGATTGGCCATCGCTGCCGGGGCGCCAAAGTAAACGGCAGGATTGTCCCATTGAATGCGTCATTGCGAACCGCCGATCAGGTAACCATTCTTACGGGTAGGCAGGAATCACCCAGTCGTGACTGGTTGTCGCCAGCATTGGGCTATATTCACTCAGCCCAGGCTCGATCCAAGATACAGCAATGGTTCAGAAAACAGGACCATGAAAAAAATGCGCAGGCCGGCAAATCCATGCTGGATCGGGAGCTTCGTCAATTAAATATCAAGCAAGTCAATCTCGAATCGATTGCGGAAAAGTTCAATAAGCACGGAGAGACTGGGCTCTACGCCGCTATCGGAGCGGGAGACACCAGTGTCACTCAGGTTGTGAATGCCATTCTGGCCATGCTTGACTTGAATAAAAAGCCCGAAAAACCTATTTTCATCACCCCACCAAAAGCCAGTCGCTATCAGGAATCCGATATTTATATTTATGGTGTGGGTAACTTGCTGACTCACATTGCCGGTTGCTGCAAGCCTGTACCTGGCGACGAAATCGTCGGTTATATCACCAACAGCCGGGGTGTTTCAGTGCATCGCAAGGATTGCGGAAAAATTCTTCGCCTGCAAAATGTTGAACCGGAAAGAGTCATTGAGGTCAGTTGGGGCGGTGAACCGAAAAAGGTTTATCCCGTTAAAATTGCAGTTGAATCCTACGACAGGAGTGGCTTGTTACGTGATATCAGTGCGGTTCTGGATAAAGCAGGGCTCAATATTCTGGCCATGTCTTCACGAAGCGATCAGGGCAGAAAGGGCGTTTCCGTCAGGATGGAAGTGACCCTGGAAGTCATGAATATTAATGAGTTGAGTAATGTCATGACAAAATTGAGACAAATTCCGAATGTCACTGGCTTGCAACGTATTGATGAGGGCTAACCTATGGAAGATACCACTTATACCATCGACAATTTGTGTTATCTGATGGAGCGACTTCGCAGACCGGGAACCGGCTGCCCCTGGGATCTGAAACAGACTTTTAAAACTCTAGCCCCCTATACACTGGAGGAAGCCTACGAGGTCATTGATGCCATAGAACATGGGGATTACGGCCAGCTCAAAGAGGAGTCAGGTGATTTACTGTTCCAGGTCATTTTCTACTCCCAGTTGGGGAAAGAACGAAATCTGTTCGATTTTGAGGAGGTCGTTTCACTATTGGTAAAAAAGCTCATTTCCCGCCATCCCCATGTTTTCCCTGAAGGGACGCTGACCAGTGAGCGTCAACCGGGAGGAGCAGAGCCCAAAGAGCAATCCATCAAAGATAACTGGGAGTCCATCAAGCAAGGCGAGAGAAGAGACAAGGGCCAGGCATCGATCCTTGACGATATTCCCCTGGGTTTACCTGCCTTGACCCGCGCGACAAAATTGCAAAAGAGAGCTGCCAGCCACGGTTTTGATTGGCCAGATATACAGGGCGTTCTGGATAAAGTCCATGAAGAGACCCATGAGCTCAATAAGGCAATCACAGGGGGAGAAGCGGACGCCATTGAAGAAGAGCTTGGCGATGTGTTGTTTACAGTAGTCAACCTCTGTCGTCACCTGAAAGTTGACGCTGAAAGCGCTCTTCGGAGGTCATCGGCGAAATTTGAGCAGCGGATCAATCACATCGAGCAAAGCTTGCATCATCGGGGTAAAACGATGGTCGATATNNCCATGGANCAACTCGACGANTTNTGGACAGAAGCCAAGTTTTCANNNNTGTCCAAACACCCGTAAAAGCGCCGTCTAACTTGTGGTTGTGGTCGTTTCTGTGTAATGTTTGCGCCCTCAATTGCGAGTTTGGGTAATTGACTAATCACTCTAAAAACTCAACCCCAGATAATCGGAGATCACGAATGCGAATTATTTTATTGGGCCCACCGGGTGCCGGTAAGGGTACACAGGCCAAATACATAACTGAAAAATTTGGGATCCCCCAAATATCCACGGGCGACATGTTGCGGGCAGCAGTAAAAGCGGGCTCGGAGCTTGGTCTCAAAGCTAAAGATATTATGGCTTCTGGCGGGCTGGTTTCCGATGACCTGATCATCGCATTGGTAAAAGAACGCATTCAAGAGCCCGATTGTGTCAACGGATTTCTTTTTGACGGATTTCCTAGAACAATCCCACAGGCTGAGGCTTTGTTAAACGAAGGTGTGGCCATCGATAAAGTCATTGAAATCCATGTTGAAGACGAAGAAATTGTTTCGCGCCTGAGTGGACGGCGTGTTCATGAAGGATCTGGCCGTGTTTATCATGTGGCACATAACCCGCCGCAAAAAGAGGGGCTGGACGATATTACCGGTGAACCACTTGTACAGCGTGAAGATGATAAGGAAGACACTGTTCGCAACCGTCTTTCTGTCTATCACGAGCAGACTCAGCCTCTGGTTGGTTTCTATAAGGATCTGGCCAGAACTCAACCTGAGAAAGCGCCTTCCTACGCTTGTGTCAACGGCGTTGGGAAGCTCCCGGAAGTTGAAGCACGCCTTGAAGAAGCGCTAGCCTGAGGCCGGCATCTGATGCAGAATGGGCTCAGGAAGAGCCCATTTTTTTTGCCGGTTAAAAGTCTGGAGTCCGATGAGTAAAACATCTGTCATTCTGGTTAATCTGGGCACACCGGATGAACCGACACCTGCCTCAATAGCCCGTTTCCTCAGGGCATTTCTATCTGATCCTCGAGTGGTTGAGGCTCCCAGACTGATCTGGTGGTTTCTACTCAGGCTGCTGATCATCCCCTTGCGCGCCAAAAGAGTTGCCCATGCTTATCGCGAAATATGGTGGGAGGACGGCTCCCCTTTGCGGGTCATCAGCGGTCGCCAGGTTGCCGACTTACAGGCGGTATTAACAGACCGTTACGATGAGGAAGCGCCTGTCGTTGCGGAAGCCATGACCTATGGAAAACCAGCGCTGGATGAAACCATCCAGCGTCTCGAAGAAAAAGGTATCGAGAAATTTTTAATCCTCCCCATGTATCCCCAATACTCGGGATCAACTTCAGGAGCGATCTACGACCAGGTGGCCCATATCATCCGGCGAAGCCGCAATGTTCCAGACATGACGGTCATAAAGTCCTTTCACGATGATATTGGCTATATTCAGTCAATCGCCGAAACGATTAAAGCCTATTGGGCTGAGCATGGACGCAATGAAAAACTTTTGATGTCTTTTCATGGAATCCCTCAGGATTACGTCGATAAAGGTGATCCCTACGGCGAACATTGTCGGGTAACCGCTCATGCCATTGCCAGTGCTCTTGGGCTTGCATCTTCTGAATGGTCGATGAGCTATCAGTCAAGGTTTGGCCCAAAAAAATGGCTTCAGCCCTATACCGATGACAAACTTAAGCAATGGATCGAGGAGGGTATCAGGTCGGTGGACGTTGTTAGTCCCGCATTTACTGCAGATTGTCTCGAAACCCTTGAAGAACTGAATATAAGTTACCGTGAACTATTTTTTGAACAGGGGGGAGAGAAGTATCATTACATCCCCTGCGTCAATAATACGCCGTTATTTATCAATGCACTCGCCGAAATGACCGCAAAAAACCTGTTATTGAACCACTAAATTTTACAATTAATACCCCATTTTAAAATTAAAATAATAATTTCTCTGTTTTAAAGTGGAAATATTCTATTTTTTGAATAAACTTTAACCATCTTCTGTGTTCCCAGTAAAAAACGTATCTCTTCCAATATCAAGGAGAAACACAATGGCCAAAGCTCCCCAAAAGCGTACAGCCAAAACATCTGATAAAAAAACTGTACCTGTATCTGCTAGAAAAACTACATCTTCAGTAGTCAATAAAACAGCTGTCGCCCTGGAGCGGACCGAGAGGGAAATCAATGTACAGAAGAAAAAAGTTGCTGACGCAAAACAAAAGCTAACCGCTGCGAAAAACCGGGTCACTGGAAAGACAACTAAAGCCTCTGAGGCGTCACTTAAAAAGCGTGCTCAGGATGTCAAAACAAATATCAGCAAACTTAACAGTCTCATATCAAAAAATACGCTGGTAAAAGCCGAACTCAGGGCAGCAAAAATTCTGTCTCAAGTCTCAGAAGCAGAAGAGAAAGCCCGAGCCCGTATTATCGCAACAGAACAAAAACTCGAGCAGAAAACTGCTAACGATCTAGACAGGGCAGTGGCTCGCTATAAAAAGTCCTGGCTCAAAAAACGCGCCAGCACCATTGCCAGACAGGTCAAGAGAGTCGAGAGGAATGCTTTGACTCGAGTCAAAGCCATTGAAAAACGACTGCACAAGCAGGCTACAGCTGTCATCAAGAATGCTGAACAAAAAATCAATTCCCGCAAGCAGGCTGTCACGAAAACAGTTTCCACACGCGGCCCCGGCCGCCCACCGAAGAACTCGGCAGCCACCAAGGCACCGTCAGTAAAATCAACCGCTCGCACGGCCAAAACCAGCCCAACAAAATCCAGGAGAAGCCCCGGTCGCCCCTCGGCAACAGCAACAGCAGCAAAGAAACCATCCAGGGCTAAGGCTACAACTAAGCAGCCGGTGGCCAATACCGCAAACAAAGCGAAGAAGCCAGCTAGAAAGCCCGCCGCAAAAAAAACCACCGTTGGCCAATCCAGACGATCCAGCACCTCGGGACCAACGAAAAAAACGACGACACGGGCAACACATACAGCGAAGAAGAGTACAGCTGTACCCACCAGCTCGCCGCCAGCCAGTAATAAACCGGATACATCGCCGGAGTAGCAGCTCATTCGTGACGGTGTGAACCGCCCCCAATCTAACTCCGTTCTTCAAAGCAAACAGGTTACAATTCCCCCCGATTCAGGGGGGAATTGTTCGTTGTGAAAAAAGTCTTGGCCATTGATACGACGACTCAGGCATGTTCTGTAGCACTGTCGATAGGGAATAGTGTGAGCAGTCGTTTCCAGCTTGCCAGCCGTGAGCACACCCGTCTGTTATTACCAATGGTAAATGAGTTGCTGTCAGAGGCAGAAATAACGTTAAGCGAACTCGATGCACTCGCATTTACCCGGGGGCCCGGCTCATTTACGGGCATTCGGATTGGCTTCAGTGTCGTACAGGGCCTGGCCCTTGGTGGTGACATTCCTGTATTGCCCGTGTCCAGTCTGGAAACCCTGGCTCATACAGCCTGTAGGAAATTAATTATAGAGGATAGTTATCGGCTTTTACCGATGTTTGATGCCCGAATGGATGAAGTTTACTGGTCGGTCTTTGAATGGAATGGTGTCGGCTTAACCCGTCTGACCCCCGACAACCTTTCTCCCCCTGAAACAATAATACTCCCCCACAGCGATTTGCCTCTTGCGGTGATTGGTGATGGCTGGCACTACGCCGATCGGATCGATTTATTTTCCACCATTGAGGCTTCGACGCTACTGCCCGATGCTCGTGATGTGCTGACTATTGCCATGCCGCAAATTGAGAAAGGTGCTCTAATGGCTATAGATGAAGTGCAGCCGCTCTATCTCAGAGATAAAGTTTCCTGGCAAAAACGAAAACGACTACGTGCAAATAACCCTATAAGCGGAACAGGAACCTAGAGAAGTGGATAATTTACAGGTTTTTTTTCTGGCTATTATTCAGGGGCTGACCGAATTTTTGCCCATTTCAAGCTCTGCGCATCTTATTTTGCCCTCAGCCATACTGGGCTGGACAGACCAGGGGTTGGCATTTGATGTCGCCGTTCATGTCGGCTCCCTGACCGCTGTACTCTGGTACTTTCGCCATGATGTCCAGCAAGTGGCAATGCACTGGTGCCAGAGTTTGATTGGCGGCAAAGCCACGCCTGAGAGCCGATTGGGCTGGCTGCTTATTCTCGCAACTATTCCCGCTGGCCTGGCAGGTCTGCTGCTGGGTGATTTTATTGAAAGCCAACTGCGCTCAATTGCAGTGATTGCTGCAACAACCATCCTGTTCGGTTTGCTGCTGGGTATGTCTGATTTCTGGGGACGCCGCGTAAAAACGCTTGATCAAATCACCTGGCATTCAGCACTTTTTATCGGGATGGCACAGGCGCTGGCCCTTATTCCCGGGACATCGAGATCAGGAATTACCATGACAGCTGCGCTGGCTCTGGGTTTTACACGAGAGTCGGCCGCCCGCTTTTCTTTCCTGATGGCAATTCCCGTCATTATTCTCAGTGGTGGTTATAAGTGTGCTCAACTGATGCAGCTACCACAGGTGCCATGGAGTGATATTGTTCTGGGTGCAGTACTCTCTTGCATCGCAGCCTACTTCTGTATTCGTGTATTTCTTATCTGGATCACCCGGATTGGGATGATGCCTTTTGTCATCTACCGACTGTTATTGGGTGCCTTGCTGATCGCCATCCTTGTTAATAGCTAACTACTACCAGGGACATCGTTTATGAAAAATATTGCTTTCATTGGTCTCGGTGTCATGGGGTTCCCGATGGCGGGCCATTTAAGCAAGGCTGGTTTTTCAGTTTGTGTGTATAACCGCACACGACAAAAGGCAGCTCAATGGCTTGAACAGTACACCGGTTTTTCAGCACCGACCCCAGCAGCAGCAGTCAAAAAAGCCGATATTGTCTTCACCTGCGTCGGTGGTGACGAATCTTTGCAAGAGGTTCTACTGGGGGCTTCGGGTGGCTTTAGCGGGGCTTCTCGCGGGACACTCTTTGTCGATCACACCACCGTATCGGCCAAAGTCAGTCGAGAGCTCGCCAAAGAGGCCAGCAGACACAAAATGGCTTATCTGGATGCCCCGGTATCCGGTGGACAGCAGGGGGCTGAGCGAGGCTCCCTAACAGTGATGATCGGTGGGGAGAAAGCAGATTTCCAGCGAGTAACGCCTATTATTAAGCACTATGCCAGCAAGGTGTCTCTGATGGGCCCAGCCGGGTCTGGACAGCTTTGTAAAATGGCGAACCAGATTTGCGTGGCGGGTATTATTGAATCACTTGCTGAAGGGCTGTTTTTTGCTCGTCAAGCAGGTCTTGACCCCAGCCAAGTTATTGAGGTTATCTCCAAGGGGGCGGCACAATCCTGGCAAATGGAAAATCGCTATCAAACCATGCTAGCTGGTGAGTACAATCACGGTTTTGCAGTGGACTGGATGTGTAAGGATCTGGCTATAGTGCTGGAAGAGGCCCGGCTTAATGGTAGCGACCTTCCCGTCACAAAACTGATCAGTGAATTTTATCGGGAAGTCCAGTTGATGGGTGGCGGGCAATGGGACACATCCAGCCTGTTAGCAAGGCTTGAAAAAACAGAAAATGAGGTTGGCAGTTAGTCAATAATGAACAAGCAATATTACAACCAGCAGCTGCTGAATTTCATCTATCAGTCCCCAACACCGTTTCATGCCGTTAAAAACATGCGTGAAATACTGGAAATTGGTGGATTTACCCGGCTCCCAGAAGAAACAGACTGGGACATACAACCCGGCGGTCGCTATTACACCGTTCGCAATGGCTCATCCCTTATCGCCTTTATCGCAGGGCACCAATCTGCTCTTGAATCAGGAATACGCCTGGTGGGGGCCCATACGGACAGTCCCTGCCTTAAAGTAAAACCAAAACCGGAACTGAACCGTCAGGGCTATTTTCAATTGGGTGTCGAAGTTTATGGTGGGGCGCTTCTCAATCCCTGGTTTGACCGTGATCTCAGCATCGCCGGGCGTCTGGTGTTCGATAATGGTGAGGGCTCGTTAGACCAGGTACTGATCGACCTGAAAAGACCTGTGGCAGTCATCCCGAGCCTCGCCATACATCTGGATCGGGATGCAAACAATGAGCGCAAGGTGAACCCTCAAACAGATATTCCACCTCTGTTGTTCAGGGATCCGGATAAATCAGTGACAGACTTCTTCGAGTTCCTAGCAAAAGAACTCTCCTCATCCGGTGAGTTACCGGAAAAAGCCAGAATTCTCGATCATGAACTGTACCTTTATGATTGTCAGAAGCCGGTCCTGACCGGTATGCATAATGAGTTTATCTCCGGCGCCAGACTGGATAACTTGTTGAGTTGTTTTACCGGTGTTCAGGCGCTTCTGGAAGCTGGCGATCAAGCTACCTGTATGCTGATTTGTAACGACCATGAAGAAGTCGGCAGCATCTCAGCCTGCGGCGCAAACGGCCCGATGCTGCAATCAGTGTTGCAGCGTCTGTACCCGAATCCGGGGTTGCTTACCCGCGTTATGCGTCAGTCACTACTGGTCTCTGCAGATAATGCCCACGGCATTCACCCAAACTTTGCGGATCGCCATGATAGTAATCATGGACCACGCCTAAACGAAGGGCCGGTCATCAAGATGAATGCCAACCAGCGTTATGCCACCAATAGCATCAGCGCCGCTATGTTTCGTCACCTCTGTGAAAAGGAGGGCGTTGCAGTGCAGACGTTTGTTAACCGGACTGATTTAAGCTGCGGGAGCACCATTGGACCAATCACTGCTGCAATGATTGGTGTTCAAACACTGGATGTCGGTGTGCCTACATTTGCGATGCACTCTATCCGCGAGATGGCTGGTGCAGATGATGCGTTCAATTTATACCGGGTGCTACGGGGGTTCTATAACCATCAATCAACACTGGTGATTCAGGAGACCTGAATACAGGCTTTATTCAACCCCTGAAACCCGTATGATGTGGACCACAATCGAGACCGGACCAAAGAATCTAATCATGAGTCAGCATCCAGCTTCAACTGTTGAAAAAAATACTGTTTTAACGGGTATTACAACCACAGGAACACCGCATCTGGGCAACTACGTGGGCGCGATCCGTCCAGCCATTGAGGCCAGCCAGAAACCTGACATCAATGCTTACTATTTTCTCGCGGATTATCATGCACTGATTAAATGCCAGGATCCCGCCATGGTCCACCAGTCGAGCAGAGAAATTGCTGCCACATGGTTGGCTCTGGGTCTCAATACTGACAATGTTGTATTTTATCGACAGTCAGACGTTCCCGAAATTACTCAGCTAATGTGGTTCCTGAGCTGTGTTGCCGCCAAGGGACTAATGAACCGGGCCCATGCCTACAAGGATTCTGTTCAAAAAAATCAGGATGCTGGGGAGGACCAGGATTATGGTATTACCATGGGCCTTTTTTCCTATCCGGTACTCATGGCTGCCGATATCCTGATGTTCAACGCCACCAGGGTGCCGGTGGGCCGGGACCAAATTCAGCATATTGAGATGGCTCGGGATATCGCACAACGTTTTAACCATGTGTACGGCGAGCACTTCACCTTGCCGGAAGCCGTGATCGATGACCATGTTGCTGTATTACAAGGGCTGGATGGTCGCAAAATGAGTAAAAGCTACGGCAATACCATTCCCCTGTTTCTGCCTGAAAAACAGCTCAGGAAACACATCAACAAAATCAAGACCAACCTTTTGGAACCCGGCGAGCCCAAAGACCCAGACACCTCCACTGTATTTCAAATCTGGCGGGCATTTGCCAGCAGCGAGCAAACCGCCGCAATGCGTCGTGAATTTGAAAATGGTATCGCCTGGGGGGAAGCCAAAAAGCAACTGTTTGAGTTGATTGAAGCCGAGCTGCGAGAGCCACGGCAACGCTATTATGAACTACTCGAAAACCCATCTCACATAGAGAACATGCTCAATGAAGGAGCAGAGAAAGCAAGAGCGGTAAGTGTCCCATTTATGGCCACACTTAACCGTGCCGTCGGCCTACATTCTCTGTCCTGAAAGGTATTAGTGCTCACCCTCGCTCACAGTGTGCAGCATCTTTCAAAACCTCAACCAACGCACTGGTTAGGAATGACAAATCGGTTTTGCTGATAATGTAAGGGGGCATGACATACACGAGCTTCCCGAAAGGTCGAACCCAAACACCCTTATCGACAAATTGTTTCTGAATGATCGGCAGNTTAACCGGNTTCTTCATCTCAATGACACCGATACCCCCAAGCACTCGCACGTCTTCCACATGGCTATAATCCTTGGCAGGTGTCAGCTCTGCAATCAATTGTTGCTCGATATTCATAACACGGGTTGACCAATCTGAGGAAAGCAGTAATTCAATACTCGCATTGGCCACGGCACAGGCCAGGGGGTTACCCATAAATGTTGGACCGTGCATAAATACGCCCGCTTCACCAAGACAAATACCGTTGCTGACTTTCTCCGTACACAAAGTAGCAGCGAGCGTCATGTAGCCACCCGTCAGCGCTTTCCCCAGACACATGATATCCGGCGAGATCCCAGCCCACTCAGTGGCAAAAAGCTTTCCTGTGCGACCGAAACCCGTGGCTATTTCATCGATAATTAACAACACATCATACTGATCACACAATTCACGAACACGCTTCAGAAATATCGGCGAATAAAAACGCATGCCCCCCGCACCCTGAACCACTGGCTCCAGTATTACGGCAGCGATTTCATCGGCATGAGCACTGATAGTTTGCTTGAAACTGAGGATGTAATCCTCACTCCAGGCATCATCAAAGCCGCACTGAGGGGATTCTGAAAAAAACTGGGGTGTCAGAACGTCACGAAACAGATGGTGCATACCTGTAACTGGATCACATACGGACATGGCGCCGAAGGTATCACCGTGATAACCACGTTTAAGGCTCAGGAAACGCGATTTTTCTTTTTCTCCCCGTGACTGCCAATATTGGAGAGCCATTTTCATGCCTACCTCTATACTGACAGACCCCGAGTCCGATAAAAAAACCTTTTCCAGTCCGGCCGGAGTGATCTCGGCTAATGTCTGCGCGAGCTTCGCTGCTGGCTCGTGGGTAATACCACCAAACATTACGTGGGACATTTTACTGATCTGGGCGGTTATAGCTGCATTGAGGGCAGGGTGGTTGTAGCCATGGATTGTGCTCCACCAGGATGACATGCCGTCAATTAGTACTTGTCCATCGGACAGGTATAGTCTGACACCCTCGGCGCTGGCCACAGGATAAACCGGCGAAGGATCCACAAAAGACGAATAGGGATGCCAAATGTGATTTTTATCTATGGCCAATATTTGAGACGCATTCAAGTGTTTCATGTAGATGCAATTCACAGGTANGAAAACGTATATTGTATGATAAGGATCTTCATGGTATCAAAGCACCATAGCAACGCCATCACTCAAACGGGTAGCAATGATGAACCTAAAGCATCCACTGATAATCGCACTGATGACAGGATTATTGGGCGTATCTTCAGCAGTCGCTGCAGAATCAGGGCAATCGCCAATGTTCTGGGCAAAGAGCAATGAGTCGAACCCGGACACTGTTAATCATCGGCAATGGGATGAGCTGCTCCGTACACATGTCGTCAACACAGGGCAGGGGGTGAATCGTTTCCGGTATGGCTCAGTGGATAAAAACGAACAAAAACGCCTGTCGGGCTATATTGCCTATCTGGCAAAAATTGACCCNCGANACTACAGTCGNGANGANCANAAGGCCTANTGGCTNAATCTCTATAATGCATTAACCGTCAAACTTATTTCTGAAAACTACCCTATAAAAAGCATCAGGGATATCGGTAAAAAAATGGACGGACACAGCTTATTGAGTAAACCGCTCATTCAGGTGGCCAACAACCCGATAAGTCTCAATGACATAGAAAATCACATTCTTCGACCGATATGGAAAGATCATACAATTCATTTTGGCTTAAACTGCGCCAATATGACCTGCCCGGGTTTGTTACCTCAAGCTTTCACCGGAGAAAATGTTACAACGCTGTTAAAACAGTCAGGACGTGATTTTATCAACAACCAAAATGGTGTAACCCTTAAAAATGGCAAACTGATTGCTGCAGGTATTTTCAGTCAATACCGCTCTGACTTTGCCAAAGACGACAAAATGATGCTTAAGGTATTTGCCCACTATGCAGATGATCGACTGGCTCTCTACTTATTGGGCTTTCAAGGTAAAATCGACTACTTTCACGATTACAGCTTGAACGGCCTCTAAAAACCTATAAAAGTTAATTATTTAAAATCATATAGTTATAGAACTATTTTAATTAACTCTCTGTTCCTCCGTGAGCAGTTGACCATTCAACAGGGGCATGAAGAAACGACTCAATTTCTGCAATAGCCTTAGTGTCCATAAAGCTTTCACTTTTGCAGACCTCCAGCACATCCCACCAAGAAGTTAAATGGTGCAGATTGATACCAATTTCACTCAGGTTTTTACGTGTATCCGGAAATATGTCATAAAAGAAGATAACGAATGTATCGCTAACAGTAGCACCAGCATCGCGCAAAGCCTGGCAAAATTTGATCTTGCTGCCACCGTCCGTGGTCAGATCTTCAACCAATAGAACTCTCGAACCTTCCTTTAAATCACCTTCAATCTGCGCATCGCGGCCAAAACCCTTAGGTTTTTTACGAACATACTGCATAGGTAGAGACAAACGCTCTGCAAGCCAGGCTGCAAAAGGAATTCCAGCGGTCTCACCGCCAGCAATGCCATCAATAGATTCAAAGCCTATATTGCGGAGAATCGTCGAGGCACCGAAATCCATCAATGTCGATCTAACTCGGGGAAATGAAATAATTTTTCTGCAATCAATATATACAGGGCTAATTTTTCCTGACGTTAACTGAAAGGGATCATCTGGCCGAAAATTGATTGCACCAATTTCAATCAGCATCTTTGCAGATAATTGAGCAATCAATTTGGGGTCAGGAAAGCTATTGAACGACATCATTTCACCTGTATAACGAATCGCGAGAAGAGAAGGGAAAAATACGGTTAGTGGTTAGACTTGCCAAAAAACAAGCTGCGGAAATTTTGCCAGAACATCAGCAGAGATTCCATTTAATCAGACGTATTCCGGGCAGGTTATTCCCCAACAACCAAAAGAAAAGGGACCAAGCATCTGTCCAATTATTATATTTAACATAATATACATTATGCGCACATATAAAATGACCATAAAACCCGCTAAGCCAGGCTTAAAGCGCCAGTGTCGCCTTATGCAGTGAAATCAGCCCTGACAGATTG